>NZ_BJDT01000001.1:0-34627 GCF_005405285.1 Weissella sagaensis
TGTTTCCAAATGTTATCCCCTGCTAAGAGGTAGGTTACCCACGTGTTACTCACCCGTTCGCCACTCTTTGAAATCAAAAAATCAAATCAGAGCAAGCTCATCATATCAATTAAGCACAAAGCGTTCGACTTGCATGTATTAGGCACGCCGCCAGCGTTCATCCTGAGCCAGGATCAAACTCTCATTTTAAAAGCTTGAGTATAACTCATTAATTTGTTTTGTTTAACAGAAGTTAAACGAATTTACTAGCGAATTGACTTCGCAAATGTTTTTGTTTCAAGCATAATGCTTGAAGACCCTACACATTTGTTCTATCGAAACGATATTCAGTTTTCAATGACCTACGTCGTTGTCTCGCTGACAACTTAATTTATATTACAGGATAATCAATCGTCTGTCAATAACTAATTTCATTTAATTATGAATTAATTATTTTTGAATGAATGATTACTTGTAATATTGCTGACTCATTTGCCAACTCAATAATAATAACAGGAATCTTAACGTTCGTCAACAGGTTATTATCGTTAATTTTTAACGAACATTGTTTAATTATACATAGCAATTTAATTATAGAAAAAAACTGGTATCTAAATACCAGTTTTTCTATCAATTAGACTTGTAACGCTTCAAAAAATTCACGTGCATCACCCACGATTTGTTGTACATTAGCCGGTGCTGGAATTTTTTCTAAATTAACTGCTAACACTGGGGCTGTTGGTTTAGCATATTGCAATAGTCCTGCGAATGGATAAACAACAAAACTAGTACCAACAATTACAATCAAATCTGCTTGCATCACCCACTGAGCAGCTTGATCTACCTTAAATGGAATTTCACCATATAAAGTAATTGCTGGTCGTAATAAAGCACCATCTGACCGGTATTGTGACTTTAGATATGAAACAACACTATCTGGTTTACCATCAATTGGTGCATAAATATTATATAGAGAGCCATGAAACTCAATAATATTCTTAGCACCAGCTTTTAAATGTAACCCATCAACATTTTGCGTGATAATACGGGCACGATTTTCATTAGTTAATGCAGCCATCTTTTGATGAATAACATTAGGTTGAGCATCTAAAAAGTACATATTGTCCTTCATAAATTGATACATTTTATCTGGTTCTTTAGCCAATGCTTCCGTACTTAAAAGATATTCAGGTGATAACGAAACACCATCATAGATACCACCCTTAGAACGATAATCTGGAATACCCGATGCTGTCGAAACACCTGCACCTGTTAAAAAGACAATGTTTTTAGCATTATCAAATAATTTTTGTGTTTCTGACGTTACTAATGTCATTTCCCCCTCCTTAACGTATTGCAAATGGTTGCCCAATTTTAACCAAAACTTCCTTAACAGGTGTTTGATAGAGCTCTTTAAAGAATTTAGCTAAGTTATCATCTGGCACCGACAAGACAAAACTATTTTGGCCAGATGCCTTCAATAACCCAGCATAAGCTTCTTTGTCAGTATGACGATCTTGCATAGTCAAATGTTTAATATCAAATACTTGTGCTAAAGGCAATCGTAGTTGACGTTCCGATAATACTGGCGTCAACGTTGCAAATTCATCAGCATGAATCTCAGGCAATCCCCAAGTAATCATTTGTTCATCAAACATTTTAAAAGCTGTTACAACAGCCCGGTGGACACCAAAGGCATTTTTAATATCATCAACCTTCATAGCATCAAATATTTTTTGTGCAGCTGTCCATGATTGTGGGTATTGTTGTGCCATGGTTGCCATAATATCATTAGTTTCTTGTGGTACACTATGCAAAAATACCTGTAAATCTAATAACGTTAACAAACGCAAAGCATTTTCACTGTTATTATCAGTTGTTTCTGGCGTTAATGTTTGTTGTACACCACTGACCATCCCCTGAACAACTGCCTGAGTCAACATGCCATGTGATGCTTGCTCACGATAAATAATTGCTCGCAATGCTGGCTGATATAAATGAGTTGACATGACCATCAATTGATCGGTTAAATTAATATCTTGTCCTTTAAGTTGAAAATATATTTGAGGATAACCATTCAACGTCAATAACATTGTCAATAACTCAGCGGTTGCTAAAAAATCAGGTGCCGTACCATCTGTTACTTCAACCATTAATCGTGTTCCAAGCATATCTGTTGAAACTTGGTCATGTGTAATCACACCAGTTGCTGTATCAGTACCACGTAAAATAACTGACCCAGGATATACTGCATTGACTTGATCTAATAATGCTAACGTGTCTTTTGTAAATTTCATCTTATTTTCCTATCTTTAATTTGTTTTTTCTTGGCGTAATTGTTGCAGTAATTCGCTTGCCAATGTGGCATTTATTTTAGGGGCTTCATTTAACTTAGCCACTAATGGTGCAATTTCATCTGCATGTGCACCAACTTGAACTGCTAAAGACTTTGCTTGTAGTGCCATATGTCCAGCTTGAATACCAGTTGAAACTAAAGCTCTAAGCGCTGATAAATTTTGTGCTAAACCAGTTGCTACAATAATGCTTGCCAATTCTTTGGCTGTTGGTTGGCCCATAATATGATGATTTAATTTAACTGCAGGCACAATGCCAATAGAACCACCAACAACCCCTACTGACAAGGGCATTGTCGTTGTTCCAATCAATTCATCATCAATAACCTGCCATGAAACTAATCCTTGATACTGACCATTATGCGCTGCATAAGCATGTAAAGCAGCATTAACAGCTCGCGTATCATTACCACTGGCCAATACAACAGCTTCAATACCATTTAAAATACCCTTATTAGCCGTTACTGCTCGATGTGGTGATAATGTTTCCATATGACTAGCTAATGCAATTTTTTGTGCAACTTCAGTGCCGGACAACCCTTGCTTAGTTGCTAATGCAGCTGTTGGAATTGCAACCTTTGCCGTAATTAATGACTCAGTACCATAATTTGATAAAATCGCCATTAACACTTGGTATCCTTGTTGTCGCAACTTATCTGCAACAGCTTCGGCCATCGTATTAACCGTATTTGCACCCATTGCTTCTTTGGTATCAACCATCACATTAACAGCAACCGTTTTTTCTGCCAATATTTCAACTAAAATACTTTGCGCACCACCACCACGAGCAGCCATTGATGGATGCGCATCATTCGCCCACTTTAATAGTAATTGTTCATTTTTTTGAACATACTCTGATAATGCTGAAATATCTTGCACATTAACTAATAAAATTTGACCACGCATTAAATGCTGTGAAAACTCAGTTTGAACGCCAACACCTTGGCGCATGATACGTGCACCATTATTAGCAGCCGCAATCACACTTGGTTCTTCAGTTGCCATTGGCACATTCACTTCTTGTCCGTTAACTGGTAATTTTAATAACAATCCCATTGGCACACCAAAGTTCGTAATATAATTTTCAACTTGCTGTTCACCAATATGATTATAATTTTCTTTAATTAAATTTTGCTCTGCACTTGTTAATTTTTGATTAGCGGCCAAGATATTAACTCTCTCTGACCAAGAACGTTTATAAAATTGCTGCCAATTTGCCATCACCATATTCCTCTTTATTCAATCTTTTATTAGTTTAACAGTTATTCATGCTTTTTTGCGGTACTGTATTTAAATTTTATACAAAAATATCTCGACATCATCAGCCCAATAATCAGCCAATGATGTCGAGATATTAAACAGTATCACCTACTCAATAGGGGCTGAATCAGCGTCCCATGGTTGAACAGTATATTTTACTTTATTATTTTCATCAATCTGAGCGTACAAGCGCTGTGTTTTATCTTCATCGAAGAAACCTAAATCAACAGCTGGCGCATTGTTTAATACTGTCATCCCCTGCACACTATGCCGAATAACCTCATGTAGAACATGCCAATTTTCTTGATGTTCCTTCGTTTTTTTAACAGCACCTTGCAAGGTATAACCCTCATCTAAAAACTGCTTAATAGAAGCAACCGTTACATAAGCCTTATAATTATAAACACGTGCTTCTTGTTCACCCTCTCGAATTAGGGAAGAGATGATTCCTTTACTTTCCCAATAGCGCAATTGTCGGGTTGAAGCTCCTGTCATTGTTGCTAACTCACCAATCCGAAATTGAAATAACTCTGATTCCAGGGCCTTCATTCGGTATGAATGCTCTCCTGAAAATGCCATACTTTTTCTCCTTCAACCAATTATAATCGTATTAATTGTCAGGTTATTTAACAAATTTGTCAACCTTATTATGGATTTGGCGTATCATCACCACCATCAGTATCATCACCACCATCCGGGTTAACTTGTTGAATACGTGATGTATCTGATTTAGGTTTATCCTTCTCAGGCGCATCTGTTTCATATAATGATTGTGATTTCTTATCATGACGCTGATGCCATAATGATGTTGATTCATCACCTCTTTGTTCATCTAATGTCTTTAGCTTAGCTAAGCCATTTGCATAATTATACTTAGAAGCATCAACAGACTGATATCCCTTTGGCTTATAAAAACGTAGCAAATCTTTTTGATTAAGATTATCGGAGACTTTTAGTTTCTCACGAACTTCTTTTTTGTACTTATCAATCTTATCTTGGACTTCCTTAGATGGGTTTGTAATCACCTCACCCGTTTTATTATCATATAATTCATGGTTAGTATACGTATATTCTGGTGTAACAAAATCTTTATCGCGGAAGGCGACCACTTGACTACGCTTTGGACTCAATAAATCTTGACCTAATTGCACATATTTTTTAGAGTCAACACCCAACAAGTGCAATAAAGTAGGCATTACATCGATTTCACCACCATAAGTATGATTAATACCACCACCATGCCAACCTGGAATGTTTATCATAAATGGTACACGTTGTAATTGTGCATTATCATAATCAGTCCATTCATTAGGATCCTTCCCTAATACAGATGCTAGTTCTTTATTCTCTGAATTTGAAATACCATAATGGTCACCATACAAAACAATAATTGAATTGTCATATAGTCCTGATTTTTTTAGATAATTGTAAAATTCACCAATTGATTGATCAAGATAATGGTTTGTCTCAAAATAACCATTAACAACATCAGAATCAGTATCCGTTGTCACAAAATTAGGATCTTTATCTTCATCATCTAAGCTATAAGGGAAATGATTTGTCACTGTTATATATTTTGCATAAAATGGTTGTTGCATTTTTTCTAAATAAGGCACTGAATCATAGAACAATAATTTATCCTTTAATCCATAGCCCATCGCTTTATCACCTGATGTATCATAATAACTAGCATCAAAGAAATACTGGTATCCCATATTCTTATAAACGTTATTACGATTCCAAAAACTCGCATTATTTCCATGGAAGACAGCCGACGAATAACCACCATTTTGTTTCAAAATTGATGGCATTGCTTGGAATGTTTGATCATTTCCCTGTGTTGCAAATAGTGAACCTTGTGGTAACCCAAATATCGAGGTTTCTAACATATTTTCAGCATCAGATGTTTTTCCTTGACCAACTTGATGGAAGAAATTATCAAACGCAATTGTCGAATCAGAATGATAAATACGATTTAGATTTGGCGTTACTTCTTGATCATTAACTTTTAAATCAAGCGAAAATTGTTGAAATGATTCCAAATGAATCGTAAAAACATTTTTTCCTTTAGCCACACCAGCATATTTAGCATTTGCATCAGCGTAGTTTTTATTAACATAATCTAATACATTATCAATATCTGACTTCTTAGCGGATTTGCGCATCTCAGTAACACCACGCGTTTTAACCCCATCAAATATCGTATACGCATCAATACCCAAATATTTAACCAACATCTTACTATCAAATTGACGTGTGATTAATTGGGGACGATCCGCTTCACCTAATACTAAAGTCGTCATAAAACCAAATATAGCTAAAGTTGATACTGAAAAGCCCAAAAACTTCGAAGTTGCTGTCTTATCAAAACGCATCTTTTTAAATAAAAAGAAAATGATAAAAATCGGAATATCAATCCAATACAATAAGTCATGAATATTCGTTAAGGCAAATCCAGAAGCCCCTAGTCCTTGATTAACTTTATCGTACCCTAGCATGGTGGCAACTGACATAAAATCTGTAAATTCACGATAATAAATGACATTTAAATGCACTAACAGTGTATTTATGATGTACATAATAATCGCAATAGGATAAAATAACTTTGATTTTTTAAAATAAAAAGCAATTCCAATCAGCAACATTGCTAATGGTATCGGATTTAATAGTAAAGTTATCAATTGAACAATGGAAGCTCCTGAATACAGATGAAAATCCATTATATTTGCTAATTGTGTTTTTCCCCAGACCAATACAACTAATAAGACAAAAAAGCCAAAACGTGTATTTATCCAAGAAAAACGACTCTTATGCGCCATAGTTGTTTTTTCTCTTCTTTCTAAAAGTTGTTTGATTAATTTTTAAAATTAGTATCTTGTCAATTATATCGCAAATCATTTTGTGACACCTTACTTCTTTCATAAAATAACTAAATTGCGATAAAATAATAACAATCTATTACCCTAGGAGAAAGCAAATGAACGAAGTAAACTTTAACATAAAACATGCCTATGGCAGTGGTGCAATTAATGATGCAGCACTAATGATTCGTAAACAAGTTTTTGTCACCGAACAAGGTGTACCACTAGATATTGAAATAGATGATTTAGATAGTCAAACCACCCATTATGTTGGCTTTTTGAATGAAACGCCCGTCGTTACTGCCCGAATTGCTGAAAATGAGGCACACACTAACTGGCATGTACAACGTGTTGCAACAGTTAAAGAAGCACGAGGTAATGGTTATGCTGGTAAATTGCTAAAGAAAATTATTACTGACGCACAACAAGCTAACATACAAAGTCTTGACTTAGGTGCTCAAGTCCAAGCCATGGGTTTTTATGAAAAACTTGGGTTCACGGCCACAGGACCTGTTTTCCAAGAAGCAAATATTGATCACCGTCGCATGATTTTCAAAACTGATTTTACCTCATAATTTCACTCAATGATTAATTTACCTCTATATCATAAAAAAGTAGCACATCTCAAAATGTGCTACTTTTTTTGTATCTATGAATTTGCTTGTGTGACATTTTGATAGTCAATTACTGGTTTGATAAATTCTTGATACGATCGTTGTGACAGGTAAGTAAAGGTTGGCCAAAAGCGATCATCAACCATGAAGTTCAAAGCTTTTACGGTTGCTTCCCATAATTTTCTTGCTTTCTCCTCTTGCCCATTTAACGTTAATTTAAGCACTTCTGATAGTTTTTTAACAAATATAAAATAACTACCATAGTCAGGGAACTTATTTTCTTCAATATAACGCATTGTTAGCGTAACATTTTCTGTATCCCCATTTTCTAATGCTAACAACAACATTTGAAAATTTAACAGACCAACATTCCAAACTGCTGCTGGTGCAAAATGATCCATTTCAACTAAACCATAGCCTTCTAACGAGATAATTTTTTCAACCTGATTTGTCATTTCACCAACCATTTTTTTGACAGAATCATATGGCACATGGCGAATAATATTTGCAAATAATAACATATCAGTAGATGAGTATAGCTCACGTTTTTTTAGGAACTTAACGATAGTTGGTCGTGCAATTTCAACCAACCGATATCTTTGGCCAAAATCTACGACTTGCGAATTAATCGCACGCACAACATTTAGTAATAAACGCGTATTATGCGTTTCTTCAAATAAAGCAAGTACTTGATAAACCATATCTTCATTCGGTGTTGTGGTATAAGATTGTAAGTCCAATCCTAACTCTTTAATCGTATCATCTATTAATTCCGGTTGTGTCAGATAAATATGTAATAATAATTCATCATATGACACATCAATTGTCGTCAATAAATTTACAAAAGTCGTTGCACTAACACGACCATTTCCCTTTAGATAATCATACAAACGTGATCTTGAGATATCAACAGATTCTAAAATTCTTGGAATAGAAATATTACGTTTTTTAATAAAATGTATTAAGGCATTCCGAACGGCTTCGGCAGGCACACGATTTTTTTCCATTAATAATTATCTCCCACAACGTATTTCTTATAATTATCATTATACAGCTAATTAAGTACTCTACTAAAAAATTTATAGATTTTATATTAATTATTTTTACTAGATTAGTGACATATAAAAAACGTTTAGATTACTTTTCAATAACCTAAACGTTTTCAACTCATTAATGATGCAATTTAATCTTTAAATCTATTATGATAATTAGCACCTGGGAAATACCAATTTGCTTTACCAAATATTTTAATTGTTGCTGGAATAATTATCAACCGAACAAAGAAAGCATCAAATAAGATACCACTTGCTAATGAAATTCCGATTGCCTTGATAGTTGGGTCTTGAACCAATGCGAAACTACCAAACACAGCAATCATAATTAATGCAGCTGTGATAATAACAGGACCACTCTCTTGTAACCCGGCCTTCACTGCACGCTTATTATCACCAGTTGTAATGTAAACTTCACGAATTCTAGATACCATAAATACCTCATAATCCATTGCTAGACCAAAGATAATACCGATAACAATAACTGGTAAGAATGCTAAGATTGGGGCTTTTTCACTAATATTGAAAAGACCATCCTGCATAATCATAGTTGTTAATCCTAATGAAGCAAACAATGACAAACCAAAGCCGATAATCGCCATAAGCGGAATGATAAATGATTTAAACATGAACATTAATAGGACAAATGCCAAAATCATAACAATTCCCGTAAACATTGGAATAGCGTTATTTAACTTTTCCGAAATATCGATATTAACGGCATTTGTTCCCGTCAACGTTATCTTCGTATTATCACTCTTTTGCAATGAATCCGAATAGCCGTTAATCTTTTGGGCTAGCTTTTCAGTTTTAGCTGATGCTGTATTTGTCTTAGGCATCACAATAACTAACGCATACTTTTTATCCTTGCTAATTTGTGCTGGCACATCTGATATGGCAGCTTTTTTAGCTTCTGCCGTAGCCTTAGCTTGATATTCTTGCGTTGCTTTTTGAATTACTTGTTGTTGCTCCGCTTGACCAGCAGTTGGATTAGACTTCATTAAGTCCATCATCTTAGCTTGTACATATTTTTGACCATCAGCCTTAATCTTATCTTGCATTGCTGGTGATTTATACTTTGCAACAGCTGCTTCATCAACAACCGGCGCTAACATTTTCACATTATCCATCTTAGCAATGTGATCAGTAGTCTTCGTTAGAATTTTCTTATTTTGGGCATCAGAATTTGACGTATCTAATTTCACAACACCAACCAATGTTGCGTTGTAACCATCACCAAATTTATCTGCTGTCATTTCGTACGCTTGACGTTGTGTTGTATTTTTAGGTAATGCACCATCAAAAGGCATTCCCAAACGCATGTGTGACACTGGAATCATAAAGGCACCCAGCACAATCACACCCAAAATAACCATAATAATGGGATGATTAACAATTGATTTAGTCATAAAGCCATCTTTTTTAGTCTTCGTTGACTTAACAACTTTATCAGATGGCTTAACAAACTTATGCAACAATGAAATTAGCGCTGGTAATAGTGTCACAGCTGATAATACTGCAAAGACAACACCAACAGCAGCAGCGATTCCCATCTGTGTTAGGAAATCAATACCAACTAATGACAATCCAACAAGTGCGATAATAACTGTAATACCAGCAAACAAGACTGAACTTCCAGCACTTGATAGCGTAACTGCCATTGCCTCATCTTCTGATATTACCTTACCGGTTTTATGTAATTCATTTTGTCGACTTGTTTTTAACTCACCAATAAAACGATGCAAAATAAACAACGCATAATCAATACCAACTGCCAAACTAATCATGATTGATAATGTTTGGGCAACACTGGCAATTGAAAAGATATTTGTTCCTAGCATTACCACAATTAATCCACTTACTAGGCCAACGATTGCCGTAATAATTGGCAAACCAGCCGTTATAAATGACTTAAATAATACGATCAATAGAACAAAAGCGATCAAAATTCCAATAACTTCTGATGTACCACCAATGTCATAATCTTGCATAACATTTCCTGAATAAGCAACTTTCAGGTTGTTTGACTTTACCTTGTCATTCGTGATTTTTTGAATATCATTTACAACACTCTTTGAAACATTGCTAGCTTCTTTTTTGAATGTAATACTGATAATCCCGGTTGTCTTATCTTCACTAATTATTTGTGAATCATAAGGGCTGGTAATGGTCTTAATGTTGTCTTGATAATCAGCTTTAATCTGTTTAACAGCTGCATTAATTCGCTTCTTATCAGCCTGTGATTGAATACTATCATCTTGCTTATTTTGCACAACAATATTCATTGTACCGGCATCAACCGATTGATTAAATTCTTTCTTAAGAACACTTTGCACATCCGTTGATGGCACACCTGAAATCTTCAAGTTTGTATTAAAATGAGATCCCATGGCAACCAAACTACCAATAAAAACAATTAATATTACCACCCAAGAAAGTAGGACTTTAAATTTATTATTATAAGTCCATTTACCAAACCTGGCTAAAAAATTATTCATCTATTCTTCTCCTCCATATTAAACTATTACTTTATAACTTAATTGATTTTGGTAATGGTGTCCATGTACAATAAATGTGAAGTGCACACGTTTTAGTCATCGGAAAGGATTTATATGAATAATTTAAGACAAAAACGAATGAATAAAATCATTTTCACAAGTTTCAAAGAATTATTACTAGAAAATAAGTTTTCAGATATTAGTATTACCATGATTGCTAACCAAGCGCTTATTCATAGAAATACCGTTTACCACCACTTTACCGATAAATATGATTTACTAAATAAATATATTGAGTACGAAGTTCAAAATTTTCCTATTGATTTTAGCGATTTTGAAACACAACCCTTCAAAAATATACATGATTTATTTATCGCATCGTTTGAAAAGATCATGCATTACCAACAAGATGATCATGATTTTAACTTAATTATCCAAAATTGTTTCTTAAAACTAATTGTTAATGCCCAAAATAATGACCAAATTTTTTGGTTTATTGGTAAAATTGCAGGAATTTTGCTATGGAATGATTTTCATAATAGTTATTACGATTTGATTCGAGATTATCGAGAGTTGGATAAAATTTATCAAACAAATCGCTTTCCTGACGTGGATTAATTTATTCTATTAGAATACTGAATCTTGATATGCCTCTCCATATTAGCCATCTCTTTTTAGAGGCATTTTGTGTGGCAGACTAGTTATAACTGATTGGCTTTTTAGTCTTTCAATAAGTTATTTGCTAAATATTATCAAACCTTTTTTAAATAAACTGAACCCCGTAAGTTTTGGAAATACCGCCAACTTATGGGGTTCAGTTTATATGCGTCGTCTAATGTGACTTATTTTGTTACTCATTAAAAACCTGCTATTTAATAACTACTATTTCAAATAGCTAGCGGGCTTTTTCACTTCAATCTTTGTACCATCATACATATCCTTAATGTATTTTTGAATAGCAGGCTCATGATATAGCGTGACTAATTTTTGATAATCTTTTTTATCCTGATTACTAATATCAGCAGCTGTCGCTAAAATATTAATATTTTGTCGTGTACTCTGATTAATTTTTTCATGATATAACGAGTCTTTCAAAACATTTAGATTTCCTTCTAAAGCGATTGTATTTGAAATCAACGCTGCATCAACACTATTTAAAATTCGTGGTCCAGTTGTATCATCTATCTTTTTAAACTTCAAATTACGTGGATTTGCAACAACATCATCTGTATTTCCCAGAGAATCAAAGCCAGCTTTTAATTTAATCAAACCGGCATCTTGCAATAATAATAAACCACGTGAAGTATTTGCTGGATTATCAGCTATCGCAATTGTTGCACCAGTCGGTATCGCTTTAATTGTTTGATATTTATCTGAATAGATCCCCATTGGTTCTAAATAAGTTGTGCCTAAATTGATTAATTTATGTTTTGGATTCTCATGATTATATGACTTCAAATATGAATAAGACTGAAAAGCATTCACATTAACATTATGTTCTGCTGTTGCATTATTTAATTGGACACCGTCGTTAATTTGCTTAACTGTTATCTTTAAATTAAGTTTTTTTGCTTCTTTACTTTTGGCAATATGTTGCCAAACTTCATAATCACTCCCCATTGAACCAATCGTAATCTGTTCCGGCGCATGAGCTATTTTGTACGTATTATAAGTATGCAGACCAACTGATAGAACACCAAGAACCACCAAACTACTGATAAATATCAGCCAATTTTTAACTTTCACAGCCCAGCCTCCTGTATTTATAATTGGCTAATTTTAAAATCGCACAACTTTTTTTGCAATCCAATCACCAAGTACTTGGACAATAAACACCATTACTAAAATAATTAACAATGCTGCAATCGTGACATCATTTTCAAAACGGGCATATCCAACACTAATTGCAATGTCACCTAACCCACCTGAACCAATTGCACCCGCCATCGTTGTTAATCCTAATAAACTAATAATTGTCACAACCGAAACACGAATAATATCTGGTAAACATTCACGTAAATAAATATGATAAATAATTTCACTAGTACTTGAGCCCATCGCTTGTGCAGCTTCAATTACTGATGGTTCAATGCTTAAGAGTGCGTTTTGAATTTGACGTGCATAAAATGGGAAAATACCGACAATCAATGGTACTAACGCTGCTGGCGTACCAACGGTGGTTCCAACAATATACTTTGTTATCGGTGCCATAACTGCTAATAATATAATAAACGGTACTGAACGTAGTAAATTAACCAGTTTATCTAAAAAATTATAAAATGGTGGGTCAGCATTAATACCATCTGGTTGTGTCACGACTAGAAAAATACCAGTACCCAGACCCAGGACGCCCGCAATTAGAGCCGACCAAAATGTCATATACACCGTTTCCCACGTTGCTTGTAAAAATTGTGGCCAAATTGTGACAATATTTGGAAACCAATTAGCTAGCATAGACGCGCTCCTCTCCTGTAGTAAAATCAGTTACAATAACCCCAACACTGATTAAATAATGCAAGATTGTTTCAAAATGTTCGTTTGATGCAGTTAGTACAATTAACATGTAGCCTAATGATAATTGCGCAACTTTTTGAACATTTGCAAATAAAATACTAGCTGACACACCATATTTAATTGCTAAAGCTGAAATAACCGCCTCACTAGTAACTTCACTAGAAAATCGTAAATAGAGTAGCCGTTCATTACGTTGTAATTTTTCAATTAATTGGTCATCGCTAATTTGTTGGCGCATTTCTGTCACATTAGCTGCTGATTCCACAAATTTTTGTGTTAATGCTTTTTTAGGATTTGTAAATAATTCACCAACAGATCCTTGTTCAATAATTTGGCCGTTTTCCATCACTGCAACATTTTGACAAATTGACTTAATAACTTGCATTTCATGCGTAATCAAAACAATCGTTAGTCCCAAGCTTTCATTCAACTGCTTCAATAATTGCAAGATATCTTCCGTTGTTTGTGGATCTAATGCACTAGTGGCTTCATCACTGATTAATACATCAGGATCATTGGCCAATGCTCTAGCAATTGCAACACGCTGCTTTTGGCCACCTGATAATTCATCAGGATATGCCTGAGCGTATTCAGCCAAACCAACTAATTTTAATAATGCTAATGCCTTAGCATGCCGTTTTGTGCGTGACATCTTCTGATTTAATAAAGGATACGCAACATTATTTAAAACCGTACGTGACCGTAATAAATTAAAATGTTGAAAAATCATCCCTATTTTTTTACGCACACCACGTAATTCTTTATCACGTAAAGACAATAAATCTTGTCCCAAAATATTAACAGAGCCTGCATCAGGTCGCTGTAATAAATTGATGATACGAACTAAAGTACTTTTACCGGCACCTGAATAACCAATAATGCCGTAAATACTGCCTTTTTCAACCTGCAATGACACATTATCTAGTGCAACTAAATTTTCATTATTGCGTTTAAACGTCACGTTTATTTGTTGTAAATCAATCGCGATATTAGGTGCGCTCATTTACTAGTTCTCCTTCCTTTTTGAACAATTACTGCCTTAGCTGAAGTGCATCCCCCCATCAACCAGCAATGTTTGACCAGTAATATAAGCGGCCTTGGGTGATGCAAACCAAGCAATAACCTCAGCAACATCAGCTGGTGTTCCTTCACGTCCCAAACCAATCTCTGTTAAACAATTAGCTTGCTGTTCTGGTACTGAAAGGCCTTTAATTTCAGCCGTTCTAGCATCAATACTGTCACGTAAAGGTGTTCGTACAATACCAGGACTATATGAGTTAACGGTAATTTGATCACCTGCTAATTCTTTGGCAGCCGATTGTGTTAAACCACGGATACCAAATTTTGATGCTGAATACGCACTTTGAAGCGCAGATGCTTCTACACTAGCTAAAGATGCAGCGTTAATAATACGACCCCCATGTCCTTGTTCTTTAAACTTTGTTGCAGCTGCTTGAATGCCCCAAAAAGTTCCTTTCAAATTGACATCAAATAAACGTGAAATTTTATCCGGAGTAGAATCAATCACTGAATCAATAAATGCGACACCAGCATTATTAACAAATACTGCTAATTCACCTAAATCAGCAGTCACATCTGTAACTAATTGAAAAACTGCTTCACGATCAGCCACGTCTAGAATATAAGCTTTTGCTTCAAATCCTTGCTCACGTAAATCATGCGCAACTTGTGTCACTGTCTGTTTATTAATATCAGCCAAGGCAATGTTAAAACCATCTTTTGCTAATCGATGTGCAGCTGCTTCTCCAATACCTTGTCCTGCACCAGTAATAATTGCTGTTTGTCCCATGTTTTTTCCCCTATGTTCTGTAATTATTCAAAAAAAAGCCCCACCTCTGTTAAAAACAGAAGCGAGGACATCGCGATACCATTCTGATTTGTTTGCCGATTACTCTAACAAACCTCATTACCCAAAATTTTGGGTTAGTCTAATAACGGTGACAAACCGCCTAACGCTTACAATATTGTTCACGCTATGTGATCATCGGCCATTTTTCATGTACAATCTTTGTTACGACTCTCATCAACTGTCGTTTTTCTGTAAACATTTTTGCCATTACTTTCCGAATCATATCATTTTAGTTTTTAAATTAAAAAATACTTGGTAAGCATCAAAAAACACCCTCAAGAAATTAATTTCTCAAGGGCGTTTATCCGCGGTACCACCTTAATTCCTGGTCAAAACCAGCTTGTTATGTCAACCATCATGACTCATAATTGCATAACGAACTTGATATTGGTAGTCAACCACTGATGGTTTGCACATGCTCACCAATCTTTTGCTCCAAGACCATCTTCAACTAGCTTCAATATTTGCTCACACCACCCGCAAATTCTCTGATAATATCACTAGGCTACTCATCTCTTCATCGCTTTTTAATTTGTTTTTAATATAACGTGAATTTTATACTCATTTTTATGAACTGTCAACACTGCGCAGTTGCTTAATTTTTGTTAGGCTAACTATATAGAGAGGGGGCTTTTATTTATGACAAAGCAATTTCGCGATAATTTGATTTTAATTATTGCTCTCATTATGTTTATAGTTGGTATGTTTATAACTGACCATCTCTTTTGGTTACTTTTAATTATTTTCGGACCAGCTTTATTAATAACATGGCGCTTAATAAATATAAACCACTGAAAAATAAACCAACAATTGCTTGGTGGCAGGAATTACTCTGGCAGACTTTTTACCTTATCCTTTTTTTAGTTGCTTACCAAATTAAATTTAGCGAAACTATTTTTAGTTGGCAAACTCTTTCTTTATTTATTATAGGATTATTAAGTGCAGCTTTAGGAAGCTTACATCGGCATTCATAAACACATATACATTAATATCATAAATATCTAAAAAAGGAGACTGGAACAACACGTTCCAACCTCCTTTTACAATAAACAATTTAAATTCATACAATATTGCTTATCAGTTATTTACTTATCTTCATCATCTTCTGCACGTTGTAATAGTTCAGCAACTTCACTTGGTTGTTCCCCATCTTCAGGCACCGTTGGTAAATCATCAGACACTGTTTCGTCTGGATTTACTGTTTGTGCTGTCTCCTCTTCAGGAATAACATGTTCAACTTTAGCAAAAGTTGATACTGAAGAATCATCATCCAAGCGGATAACACGTACACCTTGCGTTGCACGGCCAGTTTCAGAAATTGAATCAACAGTAAATCGAATCATAACCCCTTTATTAGTGGTTAGCATAATGTCTTCACTACCATCAACAACCTTCAAACCAGCTAATGGACCGTTCTTTTCAGTAACCTGAGCGGTCTTGATTCCTTTACCACCACGACCCTTAATTGGATATTGATCTACAGGTGTTTGCTTACCATAACCGTTCTTCGTAATAATCAAAACATGACCATTCTCAACTAGTACTTGCGCACCAATTACATAATCACCTGGACGTAATGTAATACCGCGAACTCCTGCGGCTGAACGTCCCATTGAACGAACTGCTTCGCTATTAAATGAAACAGCGTATCCACCATGGGTACCGATAATGATATCTTGTGAACTATCAGTAATCAAAACGTTAATCAATTCATCCCCATCATGAAGGTTAATGGCCTTCAATCCATGCGTACGAATATTACCAAATTCATTTACTGGTGTTCGCTTTACGACACCCTCACGCGTCGTAAAGAATAAGTAATCTTCACTTTCAGCTGCATCACCACGAACATTAATGATGGCTTGAATACTCTCACCACTTTCAATGCCTAACAAGTTGACGACAGGGATTCCCTTAGCAGTACGACCGTACTCAGGTATCTCATATCCCTTCATCTTGTAAACTTTACCTGAATTAGTAAAGAACAATAGCGTGTCATGCGTTGATGTGCCAATTAATTCATCGATGAAATCATCGTTGTTCACACCCATACCTTGAATACCACGACCACCACGGTTTTGTGCACGGAAATCAGCTTGTGGCATTCGTTTAATGTAACCAGCATGTGTTAGCGATACGATAATATCTTCTTCTTCAATCAAATCTTCATCTTCAATGCTTGTCACGTCACCGATTTGTAACTCAGTACGACGATCATCCCCAAATTTATCTTGAACTTCAAGTAATTCAGTATAAATGATTTCATCAATTCTTTCAGGCTTAGCTAAAATATCTTCAAAATCAGAAATTGAAGCCAACAAACCTTGATATTCTTTTTCAATCTTATCGCGTTCCAAACCAGTCAAACGAACCAAACGCATATCCAAGATGGCTTGTGATTGTTTATCTGACAAAGCATAATCTGACATCAACTTTTGCTTAGCAATTTCTGATGTTTGTGATTGTCGAATAATTGCAATAATTGCATCGATATGATCAAGCGCAATTCGTAACCCTTCCAAAATATGTGCACGTGCTTGAGCCTTACGCAAATCGAATTCCGTACGACGACGCACCACTTTTTGTTGGTGAGCAAGATATGCGACTAACATTTCTTTTAGACTTAATAACTTTGGTCGACCATCTTCAACAGCTAGCATATTAAAGCTAAAGCCAGTTTGCATCAAAGTGTTTTTGTACAAATTATTTAGTACAACTGAAGCTGAGACATCACGACGAATCTCGATAGCAATTCGTGTTCCCTCTTGGTCAGACTCGTCATTAACACCAGTAATACCCTCAATACGCTTATCACGACCTAACTCAGCAATACGCTCAATTAATTTGGCCTTGTTAACCATATATGGCAACTCATTGACGATAATACGTTCTTTTCCAGATTTTTCAGTCTCAATTTCCGTTTTTGCACGAACGGTGACAACACCTTTTCCAGTTTCGTAAGCCTTACGAATACCAGACTTACCCATCACAATTGCGCCAGTTGGGAAATCTGGTCCCGGAATTGCTTCCATCAATTCAGCAATTGTAATGTCAGGGTTCTTCATCAACATATGAAGACCTGAAATGACTTCACCTAAATTGTGCGGTGGAATATTAGTTGCCATTCCAACGGCAATTCCGTTGGCCCCATTGACTAGCAAATTAGGGAAACGTGCTGGCAAAACAACCGGTTCACGATCAGTACCATCATAATTATCTTGGAAATCAATCGTATCTTTGTTGATATCACGCAACATTTCAGTAGAAATTTTACTCAAACGTGCCTCAGTATAACGCATAGCGGCAGCTGGATCACCATCGACTGATCCAAAATTTCCATGACCATCGACTAACATATAACGATATGAAAAGTCTTGTGCCATACGAACCATTGAATCATAAATTGCTGAGTCTCCATGGGGGTGGTACTTTCCCATAACATCCCCAACAATACGTGCCGACTTTTTGTGTTGCTTATCAGGCGTAACTCCCAATTCATTCATCCCGTATAAAATACGACGATGAACTGGTTTTAACCCATCACGCACATCAGGTAACGCACGTGCCACGATAACTGACATGGCGTAATCCAAGAAAGATGTTCGCATTTGCTCGCCAAGTTTGGCGGGTTTAATGCGGCTGTTTTTTTGTTCTTCTTCAGCCATTTGATTTCCTTTCTCTTACTTTAAATGTTTACACAGTAATGAACCTAAACGTCTAATTCAGCGTATTGTGCATTTTCTTCAATAAACTTGCGACGAGGCTCAACCTTATCACCCATAAGCATTGAGAACACTTGATCTGCCTCAATCGCATCATCCATTTCAACACGTAACAAACGACGTACAGATGGATCCATAGTTGTTTCCCATAATTGGCTAGCGTCCATTTCACCAAGTCCCTTGTATCGTTGTATAACTGGCTTTGGTGATGCTGGTAACGTTGGTAACAATGCTTCAAGTTCTTCATCAGCATCCAAATACTGAATAAACTTACCTTGGCGCACTTGATATAGTGGTGGTTGCGCAATATAAATATAGCCTGATTCTAACAATGGTCGCATATAGCGATAAATCAGAGTTAGTAACAACGTACGGATGTGCGCGCCATCGACATCGGCATCAGTCATAATAATTAATTTATGATACTTAGCCTTTGTCACATCAAATTCGCCACCAAAACCAGTGCCCATTGCCGTAAATAATGAGCGGATTTCTTCGTTGGCTAAAATCTTTTCCATTGATGCTTTTTCAACATTCAAAATTTTTCCACGAATAGGCAAAATAGCTTGTGTTAATCGTTCACGACCCTGCTTAGCAGAACCACCAGCAGAATCACCCTCGACAATAAACAATTCAGAAATTTCAGGATCTTTTGACGTATTATCAGCTAATTTACCAGGTAAGTTCGCAATTTCTAGACCTGACTTCTTACGCGTTGCTTCACGTGCACGCTTAGCTGCCATACGCGCCTTACCCGCAAGAATCCCCTTTTCGACAACTTGCTTAGCAATTTTGGGATTTTCCATCATAAAGCGGGCAAAGGTATCTGAAAACATACGATCAACTGCTGTACGCGCATCGGAATTCCCTAACTTAGTCTTTGTTTGTCCTTCGAATTGTGGATCAGGATGTTTAACAGAAACAATTGCAGTTAATCCTTCACGAACATCATCTCCAGAAAGCGCGTCATCGTTTTCCTTTAGAATCTTATTCTTACGTGCATAGTCATTGATGACACGTGTCAAAGCTGATTTAAATCCTGTTTCGTGCGTTCCACCTTCATACGTGTGGATATTATTAGTAAATGATAGTAAATTACTGTGGAAGTCATCCGTATATTGTAAGGACACTTCAACAGCAATATCATTTTCCATTCCTTCAACATAAATAGGCTCATTAAAAATGACATCCTTATTGACGTTTAAGAAATTAACATATTCTTTAATTCCACCTTCATAGTGGAATGACTCAACAACTGGTTCGCTTAAACGCATATCCGTAATCGAAATACGTAATCCTTTATTTAAAAAGGCCAACTCACGAACACGATTCATCAATGTTTTGTAATCAAAAACTATTGTTTCTCGGAATATATCTGGATCGGGCGCAAAGTGAACAATTGTTCCACGTGAAACAGGCGCATCCGCCACGGAAACTTCGTGCATGCTTGTTTTAACATGACCACGCTCAAAGTCCATCGCATAACCTTTACCATCACGAACAACTAATACATCTAAACTTGTTGATAGCGCATTAACAACTGAAGCCCCCACACCGTGAAGTCCTCCAGAAACTTTATAACCGCCACCGCCGAATTTTCCACCCGCATGTAAAATTGTAAATACTGTTTCAAGCGCTGATTTACCAGTTTTTGCTTGTACATCTACTGGGATACCACGACCGTTATCAATAACTGTAATTGAATTATCTTTTTCAATAGTTACTGTAATATGATCCGCAAATCCTGCCAAAGCCTCATCAATACCATTATCGACAATTTCCCATACAAGATGGTGTAGTCCTTGACTTGATGTCGAACCAATATACATACCTGGGCGCTTACGAACCGCTTCTAATCCTTCTAAAACTTGAATTTGACTGGCGTCATAGGCGTCTGCTTGTGTATGCATTTGTGAAACATCTTCTTCAGCCATGATTCCCTCCTTAAACTTAACAACTAGTTATCTTTACTAACACTATCTTCAGCTTCTACTAAATGTCCTGAATCAACATGAAATACTTTTGGTTCATGAATTAATTGTCGCGCTACATCACTTAATGAGGGCGTCGTAATAAACGTCTGTACCTTATCTTGCATAGCAGCTAGTAAATGAGTTTGCCGATTAGTATCTAATTCAGAAAGAACATCATCCAATAATAATACTGGATATTCACCTGTCTCTTCTTTCATCAAATCAATTTCGGCTAATTTAATGGCTAATGCTGTCGTTCTTTGTTGGCCTTGTGAGCCAAAACTAGCCACATCATGCTGATTAACTTCAAAACGCAAATCATCACGATGTGGGCCTAACAAGGTTGTCCCCATAATAATTTCACGTTCACGCAATTGTTCAAATCGCGTTAACATTTCTTGTTTAATTAGTGTCACATCTTGTAAATGATTAACATCAAGCTGTGAAACATAATGGACTTGTAATTTTTCATTATCTTGTGTAATGGCAGCTTGAATTGGTTGTGCAGCATCATTTAATTTAACAATTAAATTTTTCCGTCGCATAACCAATTCACTACCAAAATTGACTAATTGTTCTGTTAGAACATCTAAATATAATTTATCAGTTGCTTGCTTACTTTGTAATTGCTTTAAGTAACGATTTCGTTGTTTTAAAACACTTTTATATTGGTTTGCAATATACAAATATTTAGCACTCATTTGACTAAACTCACGATCAATAAATTGACGCCTGATTGTAGGCGCCCCTTTAACTAAATCTAAATCTTCTGGTGCAAATAAAATAACATTTAATTGACCGATATAATTAGCTAATTTAGCTTGATCTAAATGGTTGATTCGTGCTTTTTTACCCTTACTAGTAAGTTTTAATGACAATGGCACATCACTATATTGTCGTGCTACCGTTCCGGCAACCCGCGCTTCTTTTGCTTGCCAACCAATTAATTCTTTATCGGATGACGTACGATGTGAACGAGTTAAAGCTAAAACATAAATGGCTTCCAATAAATTGGTTTTACCCTGTGCATTTGGTCCTAAAAAGACATTTACACCAGACGAAAAATTGACATTTAAAGTATCATAATTTCGAAAATTGTTTAGTTCTAACGACATTAATTCCATTAGTTTGTACTAGCACCTGTTCCATTAATTACAAAACGATCTCCTGATGGAATTGCAACAACATCTCCTGGATATAACTTACGACCACGGCGATCGTCTGGTTCCTCATTTACCAAGACTGTATTTTCTCGCAAATACCATTTTGCTTGACCGCCAGTTGCAATAACGCTCTCTTCTTTTAATAATTGCCCTAATGTAATAAATGGGGCTTGAATTTGCACTTCTGTTGCCAATGTTTAGTCCTTTCTATCGCTAAAAATAACGACATTTGCACGATTTCATATTAAATATATTATACGCTTTTTTTCAACTTTCCACAATCTCAAAAAGGCACTACAGCCCTTCTCAGGTTGTTTGATAACTTTTAAATAAAAAAGCCGAAAAATGCTTTTTCTTCGTAAAATAGCATTTTTCGGCTTTTTTATATTTTTAGTAAGTTCGAACTGGTGTAATCAGTTGAATAAAGTTTGTTTCATTATTTGTTGGTACCAATGTAAATGGATCCAAAGCGGTCTTAAAACCAATTTGAATTTGCTCATCACCAAATGAACGAAGTGCTTCACGCATATAGTCTGGATTAAATGAAATCGTCAAATCATCTCCTGCAGTTTCAGCAGCAAATATTTGCTCTTCAACACGTCCAATTTCAGGTGAATTTGATGAAATCAAAGACTTTTCACTTGTAATGGCAAATTGAATAACATTTGAACGACCTTCATGACTAAGCAAAGCAGCACGCTCGATTGTTTGTAACAAATCATGGGCATTAATTGTTAGGGTTGTTCGCTTTTCAGTTGGAATTAAACGTGACGCATCAGGATAATTTCCTTCTAATAGTCGTGAATAGAAAGTTGTATTTTCACCTAATTGGAAAATAACTTGGTTTTCAGCAACGCGCACATCAACTTTTTCAACATCATCCAACATTGCTTGTAGTTGTGACAATGAAGCACCAGGTACGATGATATCAGCATTAACATCTGAATCATCAAAACCGACAGAACGTTGTGCTAATCGGTGACGATCAGTCGCAACGGCCGTTAAATTACCACTAGCTAAAATAAAATGAACCCCTGTTAAAATAGGTTGGCTCAATTGCTTAGAAACCGCAATTACGGTTTGACCAATAATTTCATTCAAAGTGTCTGCAGCTAAAGTTAAATTATTTCTAACTTCAATTTCTGGTAAATGTGGGTAAGCACTAGCATCTTGCCCATTAATATCAAATTCTGCATTTTCAGATTGAATTTTTGTTTGTAGCCCTGACGTATTTGTTAATTTAAATGTTTCACCAGGTAATCGTTTAACAATATTTGAAAAGAAATTGGCTGGTAAAACAATCGCACCAGATTCAACAATTTGTAAATTAGCTTCATCATCATTAACTGGAATTAATATTTCAATTGAGATATCTGTATTTGATCCAGTTAAAACAAGACCGGTTTCATCAAGAACTAATTTAATTCCTTGTAAAATTGTCATTGATGTTCGTGATGAAATAGCACGATTAACATTATTCATTGCTTTTATAAAAGCTGCTCGATTAATTGTAAATTCCATTAGATCTCCTTAATGTACAAAATCATAATTATGAAGTGCGTAATGACTTATTTAATTATAAATAAAAAGATAATAATAATAATAAGGGGTGTGAATATTGTGGATAACTCTTATATATACCAATGTACCAAGAAATGGTATATGTATACAACCCTGTGGATAAGTACAAACCATTTTGTCGTTTATTCACAAACGATATTATCATCCATTGCTCAATTCTTCACGAATTTTTTGAACTTGTTCAGCTAAAATACTATCATTTTCGATGGCATTTTCAATTTTTTCAGTTGAATGCATTACCGTCGTGTGATCTTTACCACCAAATGCACGACCAATTTGTGGCAATGAATCCTGTGTTAATTCGCGAGCGATATACATGGCAATTTGACGTGGCACAACAATTTCTTTGTTCCGTTTTTTACCATTTAGATCTTGAACAGTAACATTGAAAAAGTTAGCAACAGCTTCCTGAATTAATGGAATTGTAATCGCACGTTGGCGTTTGAAATTCATCGTTTCTAATATCGTACGAGCAGTTTCAACTGTAATGGGTACATTTGAAAAACGCATTTTTCCAACCACTTGATTAAATACGCCTTCCAAATCACGGACATTTGTATCAACTGCTGCAGCAATTTCATCAATGACATCATTAGGAATACTTAGATTTTCAAGATCAGATTTATTTCTTAGGATAGCAACACGTGTTGGTAGATCAGGCTTGGTAATATTAGCTGAATAACCTTGACCAAAGCGGGTTACTAAACGCATTTCTAATCCTGGTATTTCTTTGGGTAACTTATCAGATGTTAAAACAATCTGATGATTTTCACGCGTAATAGCATTGAAAGTATTAAAGAATTCTTCTTGAATTTTTTCTTTTCCGGCTAAGAATTGAACATCATCTACCATCAATAAATCAGTTGAACGGTATTCACGTTTAAAAGCTTCGGTCTCTTTTTGGCCACGGCGTAAAGCTTCCGTAAAATCATTAATAAAATCTTCAGTTGTAATGAACTTAACATTAGCATTTGGCGTACGTTCTAAAACTTTATTGCCGATTGCTTGCATTAAATGGGTTTTTCCTAAACCAACACCACCATAGATTAGTAAAGGATTCCATTGTGTACCAGGTTTATCGGCTACAGCTTGAGCAACTGCATAGGCTTCGCGATTTTCATCAGATGAAACAAATGTTTCAAATCGGAATTCAGGATTCAAAATTGATTGGGTAACAAATTCTGAAGCTAAATTGGTATTTTTTTGGTATTCCGTTGTTTCACTTTCCTGATCATCGGGTAGATCAAATAGCGTCGTTGGTGTTGGTGAAACATAAGTGACAGAAGGAATGATAAATGTTGGTTTACCAGTTAGATTCAATGTTGCCGTCATGGCAGCTTGCATAAAAGCTTGGTAGTAAGAACTATTTGTATCCAACCACTCTGATGCAACTGGTTCATATGTAGTTGTCAATTGCAAAGTAACAGTATTATTTTCGTTTTCTACTAATTGCAATGGATTAAGTGTATCCACGTAATTGGTAAATGAGAATCCTTGCGAAATTGACTTGCGTAGTTCTTGTTTGATGGCATTCCAAAGTTGGATAGGATCCATTTGGCAACCTCCTTTAGGGATTTAAGATATCTTTTTGTGGGTTTTCCACAGGACGTTTGCTGAGCTCATTTTCATAAGTAGCACAATTCATCAAATTTCATTTTAGCAGTATGTGGATAAGTTTTCCACAAGGAATATGTCAGTAATAGCAACGATTTAAGCTGTTTTAGATAACAAAATGGGATATTAACATGCTGTGGAAATCTAAATATGAGTTATCAACCGGATGTGAAACAAATTTTAGAGTGAATTCTGGAAAATGTGGATAACTTGGGGGAAAAACAAGAAATTTACAGGTAGTTGTTAACAATCTAGGTTTGGTGTATTCATGTTTATAAGAGTTATACACATATCCACAAGGAGAATGGCGAAGAGTTTTACCAATATGTGGAACATGTGGAAAAACTGTGGATTGTGGGGAAAACTCACATAACGCTCTGTTATATTACCTGCCTTTATTAACATAACGCTCTGTTAGATTATGGAAAACTTTCAGACAATTTTGTCGTTTATAAAAAGTAAAGATTTTGCAAAGGTAATAAATGATGGTCCATTGCTTATGAATTAAAATCAGTTTAAATAGTTAATATTCTTGCTTTGATTTGGGGGTAATGTTACAATTGAATATGAATTGTGGTTTGGCCATGCCAACCGCAGGCCAAATCTAACTACGAATGGGAGGTGTATTCATATGAAGCGTACATACCAACCTAAGAAGCGTCACCGTGAACGTGTGCATGGTTTCCGTAAGCGCATGAGCACTAGCAACGGTCGCAAGGTGCTAGCACGTCGCCGCCAAAAGGGCCGCAAGGTATTGTCAGCCTAATTAGGTCAGGCCTTTTATTAGGATTACTGATAATGATCGCGCATGAGTCGGCTATTTTGGCTGATTCATGCGTTTTCTTTTGTCATAAAAAAATTTGGAGCAAAAACAAATGCGTAAGAGTTACCGTGTAAAAAAAGAAGCTGATTTTCAATTAGTTTTTGAGCAGCATCACTCGGTCGCAAATAAAATGTTTATTGTTTACACAATGACGCGTGAACAACCAACCCACTTCCGCTTAGGAATTTCAATTTCTAAAAAAGTGGGTTTGCGTGGTCATGAGCGTGTGTGGGTTAAGCGTCGAATTCGGCAAAGTGTTTTGGAATTTAAACCAAAAATGCGTTCGGATATTGATATTTTAGTAATTGCGCGGCCAGCAGCACATGATCAAGACATGGCGATCATCAAAAAGAATTTAGAACATGTTTTTAAATTGGCAAATGTGTTTGTCGATGAAGAAACGGAATAAAAATACACTATATATGGAGAAAACGAATGCAGACTGCTAAAAAAATGTTTACCATGCGTTCGGCAATTACGGCCTTAATCGCATTAATCATTATGATTGTAGCGGCCGTGATGTATGATGGCCAAGTATCTGGAAGTGGATTTTGGCGTGGTATTATCATTGCTAACTTCTCACGTTCCATTTTAGGAGTATCAGCCTGGTTTGGTGATAATTATGGGTTTGGGATTATTGTCTTTACGGTATTGATTCGTTTATTGATTTTACCTTTGATGGTTTATCAAACGGGTTCAATGCGTAAGATGCAAGAAATTGCGCCTGAACTAAAGAAGTTACAACAAAAATATTCAAGTCGTGATCCTGAAACAATGCAAGCGATGCAAGCTGCACAAAAGAAGTTGTATAAAGATGCTGGCGTAAATCCATTTGCTAGTTTTATCCCGCTTATTGTGCAAATGCCAATTTTGATTGCACTGTATACAGCGATTCGGACGACTAATGTATTGGAAACTGGTACTTTCTTCTGGGTACAACTAGGAGAACGTGATTCATACTTTATTTTGCCAATTCTGGCAGCATTATTTACATTTGCTTCTTCATATTTGGTAATGATGGGTCAACCTGAAAAGAATGGTATGACAACGTCAATGACATATATTATGCCAATCATGATTTTCTTCTTTGCTATTTCTGTTCCATCTGCCCTATCACTTTACTGGGTTATTTCAAATGCATTCCAAGTTGCACAAACTTGGACGATTCAAAATCCATTTGAAATTCGACGTGAGCGAGAATCTAAGAAAGAAGCAGAGCGTGCTAAGCAACGAGCAATTCGTAAAGCTATTCGCAATCATAAACGTTAATTTTAGGATTAGAATCAAGATGAACAATCTTGATTCTTTTTTTATTGCAAAAAAAGATGTTAACCTCTTTTTAATTTCCAAACTCTATGCTGTGAATTATGGTAAAATTAGTCATTAATAATATTTATAAGGAGCGTACCCATGAAAGCATTTCGTGAAATATTGTCTTGGGTGATTCCTATCTTAGTAGGATTACTGATTGCTGTTGGGATAAGGACTTATTGGTTTACGATGGTTAAAGTTGATGGTTCATCAATGGAACCTAATTTAACAAGTAATGAACGTGTTTTTGTTTTTCGAACTGATAAAATTGAAACTTCAAAAATTCATCGTGGTAGTGTCATTGTGTTTGATGCTTATGGTGAAGATCCTTCAGCGACAGAAAATAAAGATTATGTAAAGCGTGTTATTGGTATGCCTGGTGATACGGTAAGTGCTGTTGATGGCGTGATTAAGGTTAATGGTAAAACAGTTGACCAAGAGTACATTTCAGAGGCTGAACAAAAGGCAACTAATACGATTAACGATGTTGGTAACTGGAATTCATTGGCACAATTAGGAAATCGCCAAGGCTGGGAAGGTGATAAAACTATTAAAGTCCCTGCTGGTAAATACTTTGTGTTAGGTGATCATCGTAGTGTTTCAAATGATTCTCGTTACTGGGGGTTTGTTGATGATGATAAAGTTTTAGGTGTTGTAAAAGTCCCATTCTGGGGTAATGAAGTAAAGCGGAATAATATTAATTCAGCTTGGAAATCATATTTTGAATAATTACGAATGAAATAAATGAAACGTTAAAAATTAAGCTAAGTAAAGAGAAGGCCAGAAAATGACATGATTTTCTGGCCTTCTCTTTATTTTTAGCTAAGATACTTAAAATATGTTTCATTGTTGATTGGTAGTGTCGATATTATTTTTTGTATTCTTGATTATTTTTGAATTTGTTATTATCTAAATAATAGATGATTTTATTTTAGGTTAATTGTTGTGATTTTTTTTCCACGAAGTTATAAAAAGAACGCTAAGTCAAGTTTTGGTATGCCGTAGTACACGATGAATGGTGGCTATTTGCATCCTACTTCTTTAGTTTATGAACCGCTTAGATTTTATCACTAACATTTTGATATATTTTAATGAACGTTAAATTTAAACAGCGTATACTAATGCTACAAGGGGGTGGTAAACGATGCAGTTAGGGTTAAAGGCAAGTACGAATAAAACACAAATTGATGATCGTCTACAATATCAACCAGATGTCTTTGAATTTCATTTGGAAGACACGGATTTTACAACGACAGGTTGGCAACATCTTATTAAAATGGTGTCATATGTGAGTGATCAAGTGCCGCATCTTGTTTTTCATCATCCAATGAAATGGCACGATCAACGTTGTGAATTATATACAAATCCAACGATTAATCCAGCATTACATGATTTTGTGATGCAGAGTTCTATAAAATTAATTAAATTGGCACAAGATGTTGATGGTTATGCACTTATTCATGGCGCTTATAAAAATAATTTGCCTAAAATTGTTACGAACTGGTCAACAGTGGCTAAAGCACAAGATGTGGTTTTTGAAAGAATGGCTCAATTGCGAGATATTGCACCAGACAATGTGGTTTTTGAAAATGGTACGTCACCAGTTTATGCGTATGGGGATGTTGAATTTGAAAATCGTATTATTGCGGCCAACCTCCCCTTAGCCTATGATGTGAGTCATACATTTATTTCGTTACATGGTAATAATGATGCCCTTATAGAGAGTTTACAGCACCTTAAATCACAAATTAAGCACTATCATTTAGTAGATTCGATGGGACAACACCATGATAGTTTAACACTTGGCAAAGGTTTAATTGATTGGCGACGTGTTTTAGATGAATTAAATCCACAAGCAAGTCACATTTATGAAATTAATTTGACAGATCAGCAACATTGTCAAGAAATGTTGGCAAGTCATGACTATTTGCTGTCACTACAAAAATAAGACAATAAAGAAGGCCCTAAATCCATTATTTGGATTTAGGGCCTTAAACGTTTTCAGCAAGATTGAAGTCTTAATGTAACGCCATTTTGGTCGCTGCGCACCGTCTGCAAGCCAAAAACAACGTTACACCCCTTGCATCACATTCTTTTTACTTAGGCTGAAGAATGACTTGATCAGCCGATTTAATGAGTTGTAAAGGCGTTTTAAATGCGTCAGAAAGTAAGTCTACTTGGTGATGCATCTGAGTGGCTGGTGCACTAATTAAATTACCTGTCTGTTGTAGTAACCAAATGTTTTGACTATAACGAAAGGCCTGATTTAAATCATGAAGCACCATTAGTACCGTTGTTTGACGCTCTTGCTGCAATTGTTGGAGCGTTTTTAGAAATAATTCTTGAAAATGTAAATCTAAAAATGTTGTTGGTTCATCTAAAATCAACAAATCTGGTTGTTGTTGTAAAACAAAGCCTAACCAAGCAAGCTGTTGCTGACCACCTGATAACGTAGTCATTTCTTTATCAAGTAACGCATCCAGTTGTAATGTTTGCATAACTGCTGGATCTAACGTGTCATTTGCTAATGCTAACAGTTCGCGAACTGTTAATGGTTCAAACAACTGATTGTGCTGGGAAAGTAATGCAATCCGCTTAGGACGGTTTTTAATTGTTCCTGAAGTGGGTAATAATTCACCTGTTAATAGTTGAATTAATGTTGACTTACCGACACCGTTGGGACCAATAAGTGCTGTGATTTGATGATCTGGTAGTTGTACTGATAGATCATGGAATAATTGATGATTATCACGGTTAAATGACAAGTGATTAATGTCGAGCATGATAACCCCCTTTTATTAACATCAAAGCAAATAATGGGCCACTAATAACCAATAGAATTGCACTAGTTGGAAGCTCTTTTGGTGCTAGAATCGTTCGTGCAATTGTGTCAGCATTTAGCAGTAGTAGGCTCCCCCATAGTGCAGTTGGCCAAATTAAATGCTGACTTTTTTTGTTCGGACTCATGAAGCGTGAAATTTCTGGCAAAATAGCACCTAAGAAGAAAACAATGCCAATCAAGCTTGTTAAGGCACCTGTCCATAGACCAACTGCGAGTAAAACAAACCAGGTTGTTTTTTGTTCCGCAATCCCCAGTAATTTTACCTGACGTGTTGGTAAAGCAAAATATCTCAAGTTTGGCCAAATCATGATGAGTAATAAGCAACCTAAAATGGTCATGATGATTAATTGCATAACTTGTGACCAATCTACCGTGCTTAATGTCGGTAGCGGTACACCAAGACCTTCACTAGCAATGTTTGTTAGAGCTTGAAAGGTCATAGCCGTTGCAATTCCCAATAAAACTAGACGTAATGGTGCTTGATTTTTAGGTGAAACTAAGAACCAAGCGATTGTTAGTAAAATACCAGTGATGCCACCAATGACGACATTAAAATCGAGCATGCTGGGGATGATAACGAGAATTGCCATTAATAAAAATTGGCTACCGTTCATAATCCCTAATATTGAGTTATCCACCAAATGATTGCGTAATACAACTTGCATTAGCAAACCACTGACACCAATCAAGGCACCGCTGATAACGGCAACTAAAATACGCGGTAAGCGATAATTAATAATTAATTGCCAAGCGTCAGGTTGTCCATGTAAAACGGCTGCGAGACTGATTGTTGTGCTACCGACCAGTAATGCAATAACCACGCTTATAAGAACTAAACCAGCTAATATAAAACGATAATATTTTTGCATTAGCCCTCCTATTTGTTCAGCCAAGTTTGAATCTGTTTGTAAGCAGCTGGTGCATTGAGATTAGCTGTCATGCTAAAGATTGGTTCATTGGCCTGATAAACGTGTCCTTCTTGAACAGCGGGGATGCTTTGCCAATTGGATTGTTTAAATAAACTATCAAAGCTTTTAAAAACATTTTTCGGCATTGCATGTGCCATTGTAATTATGACAGTGGGTTTGGCTTGTGCAATTTGTTCAGCATTCATTGCAACAAATGGGCTAGAACCTGAACCTATGACATGACCTCCAGCACGATTAATCAAATCACCAACGTAACTATTTTGAGTACCAACGAGGAATGAACCACCTGGCATCCCCATCAGTAACAAGACATTGGGTCGATTTTTGGGATGCTTAGTTGGCATATCTAACTGTGCATTTAACTTTTTAGCAGCATCTTCTTTATGATAGGTTGTACCAAGTTTTGTGATAGCTGATTGCAAATCGGCTAATTTATTAAAATCTAATTGTTGATGCTTAATGTTGTCACTATCTAATTTTTGTTGATAGTCATCAGCAATTGCAGCATCAAGATAAACTAAATCAGGCTTTAATTGGCCAATTTTTTCAAGATTAGGTGCCACGTGGTTACCAACCTTTGGTAAATTACGATACTGTTTTGGCAATGTTTGCTTATTACCTGGTGTTGCAACACCAACTAAAGGCACATCTAATTTATTAAATACTTGAACTTGCGCGTTCGTCGTAGCAACAATACGATCTGTTGTGACACTTTTTTGGGTCGGACGCATCATTAACCAGATCCAGCCGGCACTAATGATTAATAAAACGACTAATAAAATCGATAATATTTTTTGTTGTTTTCGCATCGTAACTTACTTCTTTTTCTTCAAATTAAAGACAAGACCAAGAATGATACCTAAAACTAAACCACCGCCAACGATTGCAACGACGGGTAATTGCTTCCCTTTATCTTCATGTTTCTCTTTAGCAACTTGCGTCTTAGTTTTTGACTTTGACGTTACTTTGGCAGAAGATGAAGATTTACTATTTGCAACACTCGTATTGGTTGCATCTGCATCATTTTGCGTAGTTGAACTTGGTACCGATTCACTTGCACTACTTACAGCAACAGATGAATTACTTTGTTGTGAACTAGTTGCTTGTTGGCTAGAAGTTGATGCAGGAGTGCTTGAAGAACTAGCAGCAGGTGCAGGTACTTTAGAAGCATCTAATACTAAACCAACAATGTAGTTATGGTGATAATTAATACTGTTAACATCAACCTTAATTGCAGCGTTATGACGAGCACTTAGGTTTGATGTGACGAAACTGTACGTAATGGTTTGTGAATTGCCAGATTGACTACGTGAAACATTTGCGCCAGCGCCGTCAATATTTAGTACTTGAACAGGATAGTTACCAAGATCCTTACCGGTTGTAACAGTTGACGTTACGGTATAAGTATTATTACCATTTGGTGTGACTGTGGCAGCGTGCGAAAAGTATGCTGCTGCGTAAGAAGTATTAGATGAGCCATTTTCTAATACTTGCATGGGAACATTATAAGATTCCGCATGTACAGCTGTTTGCATACCAAACATACAAAAAATCATGGCAAATAGTCCAAGTAATGAACGAAGAGATTTATTATTAATCATTTGTCTACCTCATCTTAAAGAAATTAGTCAAAAGGGCGACACCAATGTAACCTAATGCAGCAGCTAAAATACCACCAGCAACAATTAAGACATTACGTTGTGTCGTATTGTTGCTTTTAGAGTCAGCTTGAGCATCTTTATTAACTTGTGTTGCATTACTATTTTTCTTAGTATGTGGCTTGATAGTATTGGCTTTTTTCTCGTTATTTTGAGAGTCATCATTTGTTGTATTTAAAGGCGTAAATGATGTACCAGTAATAGCGTTACTATTAAAATCAGTAGTAAATGTTCCATGTGAAACATCTGAATTTAGTGGACTAGTTGTGAGATTAGAAGAATCTGGTAAACCAGTTGTTGGTTGTGTTGCTTCACTAGCATCATTTAAGATACGACCAATAACTAAACGAATAGTATAGATATGATCATAATTCAAAGGTGCTGTGAATTTAACATGGATACTTGTTGCAATCGGTGCTTTAATTTCATTTTCTGATAATGATAGTCGATAAGTTGATTGATAGTAACTACCAGTTTTAATAGTATTAACAAGTTGTACTTGGTGATTACCATCCATAAATGAAATCGGGTTACGTCCCATCATAACAGGCGTATGTGTCGTAATATATCCAGTATATGATCCATTAGCATTGTGAACTAATTGAATAGTAGGCAAGAAATATTGCGCAGCAACAGATGTACTGTTGTTATTACCATGCAAAATAGTTAGTTGATGCAAAACAGCATTTCTGATGGCATTTTGATGACCAGTTGGTAATGACACTGCCCCATTTACACTAGTTGGTGTTGTATTGTCTGTTTTAGTTTTTGTAAAATCAGTAGTTTTAGCATTGCTATTTTTTAGACTACTCAAATCAAAGACAATATCAGCATCAGGATGTTCCGTGAAATTGATTGATGGCACAAAGATTGTCATATGTGCTTTTATTGTTTGACGAAGTGAAGATACAGGTAGCGTTACTTGCCAAGCATTGCCATTTTTATGAGCAGTAACCCCATTAATTGAGAAAGCCTTCATCAATGACATAGCACCATTCTTAGTTGCAAACTTGATTGTAGCATTACCATCTTTAACTAGAATGTTTGCAGAAGCTGTCATGTATTGTTGCATCGTTGATTTTGCATGCGTACCAGTTTTGTAAACACGGTAGTTGATGCTGTAGATACCATTATTCTTAAGGCTTAGCTTTTTATTATTTTCGGTACTAGTAGGCTTTGGAGTAGTATTGCCGTTACCATGTCCATCCGTTTCATTCTTACCATTATCTTTGCCTGGATTGATAGGCTTTGTGCCCTTAGCAATATCAAACTTAATATCAGCATCAGGATCTTCAGTTAGACCAATTTGTGGCACTTCGATATGCATATGAGCAGTTAATGTCTTAGCAAGGCTCTTAGCAGGAACTGTGACGGTCCAGTTATCACCATTTGCCTTGGCATTAACGCCATTAACAGAGAATTCTTTCATCATCGACATTGCTTTGTTTTTAGTTGCAAAGCTGATTGTAGCTTTACCGTCCTTAATCACAACTTTAGCAGATGTCGTCATGTACTGAGACATGGTTGAGTTATTGGTAGTACCTGATTTATAAATATGGTAATTAACATTGTAAGTACCGTCTTTGAAATCAGTAGTTAGTTTTTGCTCAGGCTTATTTTCAGGTTTGCTTGAAGAAGAGGCACTAGAAGAGCTTGAGCTAGGCTTGCTTGAAGAAGCAGCACTAGAAGAACTTTGGCTAGGTTTGCTTGAAGAAGCAGCGCTAGAAGAACTTTGGCTAGGTTTGCTTGAAGAAGTAGCGCTAGAACTTGATGATGCACCACCATCATTATCTAATGCTTTCAGGCTCTTCATATCAAAGACAATATCTGCACTAGGTGTTTCCGTGAAATTGATGGCAGCAACAAAAATAGTCATCTGGGCATTAGCTGTCTTAGTTAAATCTTTAATAGGTAGCTTGACAATCCAAGAATCGCCTTTGGCTTGGGCTTTCACGCCGTTAATAGAAAATTCTTTCATCATTGACATTGCATCATTCTTAGTTGCAAAG
>NZ_BJDT01000001.1:34725-533369 GCF_005405285.1 Weissella sagaensis
TAGGTAGCTTGACAATCCAAGAATCGCCTTTGGCTTGGGCTTTCACGCCGTTAATAGAAAATTCTTTCATCATTGACATTGCATCATTCTTAGTTGCAAAGTCAATGGTAGCCTCGCCTTTCTTAACGGTTACCTTAGCTGATTCAGTCATGTAAGTAGCCATGGTTGAAGCATCAGTAGTACCTGATTTGTAAATTTTGTAGTTTATAGAATAATTGCCGTCTTTTTCAATAGTTGGGTTAGCTGGTGTGGTTGGCTTGCTTGAAGAAGCGGCACTAGAAGAGCTTGAGCTAGGTTTGCTTGAAGAAGCAGCACTAGAAGAGCTTGAGCTAGGCTTGCTTGAAGAAGTAGCGCTAGAAGAACTTTGACTAGGTTTGCTTGAAGAAGCAGCACTAGAACTTGATGATGCACCACCATCATTATCTAATGTTTTAACGCTCTTCATATCAAAGACAATATCTGCACTAGGTGTTTCTGTGAAATTGATAGCAGCAACAAAAATAGTCATCTGGGCATTAGCTGTCTTAGTTAAATCTTTAACAGGTAGCTTGACAATCCAAGAATCGCCTTTGGCTTGGGCTTTCACGCCGTTAATAGAAAATTCTTTCATCATTGACATTGCATCATTCTTAGTTGCAAAGTCAACGGTAGCCTCGCCTTTCTTAACGGTTACCTTAGCTGATTCAGTCATGTAAGTAGCCATGGTTGAAGCATCAGTAGTACCTGACTTGTAGACATTATAATTAATAGAATAAGTGCCGTCTTGCAAGATGTCTTTATCAGGTTTTACTGGTGTTTCTGATGATGAGCTAGCTGATGAATCAGTTTGGTCATTTGATGGATTTGTTAGTGCAGGATTCATATCCAAAGTTATGTTTGATGCATAACCTTTATGTGGACTCATTGGTACACTTGTGAATGATGCAATGGTAACTTTGCCATCTTTGTTGGGTGTTAAGTCCTTAGTTGGAATGGTAAAATCAACCGTAGTTTTGCCATTTAGATCTTTTGTTTGACCATCAAATGTTACATTTGGAATCATTGCCATCATGTTAGGGTTTTGATAAGTAACAGTTACAGTACTGGTAACGTCACCAACTTTAACGTTAAACTTTGGTGCAAAGAAACGATCCATTTGACTGTCAGGACTAACGGCGATTTGGTAGTCGCCAGTTTTGAATGTCTTTTGTGCAGGCATTAATTGACTAATATTGAACGTCAAGTTTGATGGATAGTCCATGACGTGATCTGCAGCATCGACATGGGTCGTTGAAGCTAACGTTACATTACCATCTTTATCTGCTACTAAGTCCTTAGTTGGGATGGTGAAAGTGATATTTTGACTTGTTACATCTTTCTTTTGACCATCAAAAATCATATAAGGAATCATACTAATCACTTTATCGCTATTAAGACTCAAAGTAACGTCGGTCAAATCCCCTTTAATGTTAATATAAGCAGAAGGCTTTAAGAATCTATCCATCCCTTGGTCAGCTGTCATTTTAACTTCTTTACCAGCGGGAATTTGATCATCAGCTTTTGCATCTACAGTACTTTTAGTCGTCTGTGAATTATTAACTGTTGAAGCGGCTGTGTCACTAGTTGCTTGTTGTGAATCATTTTGTGATGAGTCAGTTTTGGCAACAGTTGATTTAGATGTATCAGTTGTTGATGATGGGTTGTTCTTAGTGCTTTGTGAAACACCATTTGCAACATTTGATTCAGTTGTTGCACTATTAGCAACACTGGAACTTGGTGCTACGGCTGAACTGTTGGTAGTTGAGGCACTAGATGTGCTTTGTGAACTTGCAACAGGTTCAGGTTTAAATCCTTGGATATTTAGACGAATTGTATAGTTATGGTCATAGTTCATCATTGGAATATTCACGTGAATATTCGTTTTGATAGGTTGGCCGCTCGCTAATTCATTAGCTGACAAAGTCATCCGATAAACTGTCTGATTGTAACCATTATTTTGCTTTGTTCCCATTTTTACCACTTGGTGTTGGGTATCTGTACTAGCAATCGGTTCATCCCCTAGATTAGCTGGGGTGTTAGATGTTAGGTAGGCATAGTAATCACCATTAGCTAACTTTTCTAATGAAATTGTATCTAAATAAAATTGTGAAGCTGTTGAAGGGGTATCTTTATCCCCTTGCAAAATTTGTAGTTTGTAACTTTGCTTTTGAGCAGCAGTTTGCGTTGTTTCGGCAGCGTGAATAACGGTATCGACACTGGATACTGTGGTTGCTGTCAGCATACTTCCCAAAGCAACTGTTGAAAACAATGTTGCAGTTCGTGAAAAAGTACTCATAATTGTCTATGATCTCCTTATAAAAAATTTAATGTTTGTCCGATAAATGGGACATAGATAGTTTTCTTTGAAAATTCAAAGAATGTTCACAATTGAACATAGACCATTTTAAAGCTTATTTTTAGGTTTATCAAGCAACAGTTGTCATCACAGTTTAAATGTGATTAGTGATAAAATAAATAGAAGAAAAATTAAGAGGTTATGGATATGAAACAAACGTATGCAATTGTTGGTTTAGGCCGCTTTGGTAGTTCGTTATTAGAGTCGTTAATTAATGCTGATCAAGAAGTTTTGGTCATTGATAAAGATCCAAATTTAGTAGAAAGTTATATGGATATTGCCACACATGCTGTCATTGCTGATGCGCAAGATGAAGATGCGTTACGCGATTTGGATTTGGCTAGTTTCGACCATGTCGTTGTCGCGATTGGGCATAATCAACAAGCATCAATTCTAACAACTATTCTATTGAAGGATTTGGGCGTTCGTCATGTAGTTGCAAAAGCTGAGAATAATCTACATGCACGTGTGTTAGATAAAGTTGGTGCTGATCAAGTTGTCCGTCCGGAAAGTGAAATGGCACATCGGTTAGCTGAACAACTGATGACCCCCAACCTTCTTAATTTTATTGACTTGGGAGATAAACATTCATTAGGTGAAATTAAAATTGGTAATTTACGTTTTGCGAATAAAGAAATTGCAGAACTTGATGTTCGTAAGCAGTATGGATTAACAATTATTTCTATTCGCTCACAAGATCGTGTTGTTATTACACCAGATCCAGATGAAATAATTCAAATTGGGGATGTTTTAACAGTAGTTGGTGCAACAAAAGATGTTAAACATTTTGAGTCGTTGGTGGCCAAAATTAGATAATGCTTTCTTGACTAATAATGATAAACAGCATATAGTTAACCATACTAATTTCAATCTCGAAGAAAAAAGAGATTACTAGTCATAAACATGATTTTAGAAAGTTTGCGGTTGATGAAAGCAAATGATTGTAAGCTAGTAATGGCGCTTTTGGAGGGATGAAAATTACCTGTAATTAAGTGGCTTAGTCAGTGACTAAGAATTAGGGTGGAACCGCGTTATCAAACGTCCCTATGTCAAATTTAATTTGGCATGGGGGCATTTTTTTGTCCTCATGCAGTGAGGTATATATTATGAATAATGATGCGGAGCGTGAGCTATCACGTGGACTTAAAGCACGCCATGTACAGATGATTGCTATTGGTGGTGCGATTGGAACAGGACTATTTTTAGGTTCAGGTTCAGCAATTAAAGCAGCTGGTCCTGCCCTTATTTTAGCTTATGCAATCACAGGTTTGTTTGCCTATTTCATGATGCGAGCAGTTGGTGAATTATTGTTGTCTAACACCAAAATACGGTCATTTATTGACTTTGTTCGCATTTATTTAGGTAATAAATGGGAGTTTGCGATTGGTTGGGCATACTGGTTAAGTTGGTCGAGTTTAGCGATGGCTGATTTAACAGCAAGTGGTATTTACTTACGTTATTGGTTTCCAACGTTACCACAATGGGTGACGCCATTGATTGTTATTGTTGTGTTGGTGGCTTTTAATTTAATTAATGTAAAGTGGTTTGGTGAACTTGAATCATGGTTTGCTTCAATTAAGGTCTTTGCAATTCTGGCTTTGATTGTTGTCGGTATCGGTTTGATTTTAACTGGTTTCCATACAGGTGGTAATACGGCTAGTTTTACAAATCTTGTATCACACGGTGGCTTTTTTGCAACTGGTTGGCAAGGATTTGTCATGGCATTTCCAATGGTCATCTTCGCCTTTACTGGTATTGAAATGGTTGGTTTGACTGCTGGTGAAACTGAAAAGCCAGAGCGTGATCTACCAAAGGCCATTAACTCAGTTCCGATTAGAATTGGTTTGTTTTATGTTGGTGCGATTGGTATTATCATGTCAGTTTATCCTTGGAATCAAATTGACACGACACAATCGCCCTTTGTTCAAGTTTTTGCAGGGATGGGTATTAAATTTGCAGCAACATTAATTAATTTCGTGGTGTTGACAGCAGCGTTGTCAGCAGCCAATTCAGCTATTTTTTCAACATCACGTACTTTATATGTATTAGCTAAAAATAAGCAAGCGCCAAAATCATTGGCAAAAGTATCAAAAAATATGGTCCCTATAACAGGGATGTTAGCATCAGCAGTTGTCTTTTTAGTTGTTGTTTTGTTGAATTACTTCTTCCCTTCAAAAATTTTCACACTAATCACAAGTGTTGCAACAATGAGCTTTATTTTTGTTTGGATTTTGATTATGATTGCTCATATTAAATATAAGCAATCGGCAGCATCAAAAAACAATCCATACAAAATGCCATGGTTCCCAGCAACTAGTTATGCTACTATTTTGTTCTTCCTGATTATATTGATTATTCTGACAATTGATGGGTCAACGAGATGGTCAGTGGTTGCAACAATTGTATTTTTTGTTGCGTTAGTTGGTGGTTATAGTTTGTGGTCTAAGCAACATGATGCGCTTAAATAGATGATGATATTAAGGTGGTACAAAATATTTTGTACCACCTTTTTTTATAGAAAGGTTGTTGTGACAGGACTGCAACTAATAGGTGCAAAAATGACGGTTTCAAAAACATTACGTGGGTTTGCTTATTATATTTACTTTGATTTTGTATTTCGTTCCAGTGATTAATAATTTTATTATGAGTTTTATAGCTGGTTTTCAGGATGGTATAAATAACATTAAATAATTTGCATAACACTAGCACTATCGCTTAAATAATATGCCTATAAATAAAAGAAGCCTTGTTTACCACAAGACTTCTTTCGTAGAGCCGTTTAAAACGGTATTAGATTGTGTTTAAATAACCGTTAGCTCTACCAAGCTAAGACGGTTATTTTTTTCTCAAAAATATTAATCAGTCAATAAAAGTTGAAATGCCAATCGATCACCATTTGGCACGGGCATTAACACATGACCACGATAATCAAAGCCGGCCTTTTTAACTGTTTTTTGCATACCTTGATTAATTTCATGTGTATCAATACGGATATCTCGGTAACCATGATCTAAGGATAGCAAAACTAAATCATGAATTAGTTGATGTGCTAATCCTTGCCCCCGAACGTTGGCATCGATGGCAATGCGATGTAGTGTCATATATTGTTTTTCATCCCCTAGCCACGAACCATCAATATTTTCATAGGCTTGCTCTGGACCGGGTACTAGTTTACCAATGCCGGCTATAGCATGATTATAAATTAAAACATAAACGCTCCCCTTTTGGATATCATGAATGAATTCATCGCGTTTTGGTTCGGCCGTGCCCTGCCATTGTGGTGAATTTTGACTACCTAGATATGCAACCGCTTGTTGAATAATACTAAAAATAGCATCAACATCCTCTGGTTGAGCTAGACGTGTATAAGTTAAAGGCATATGATATTCCCCCATAAAAATATTTTGTAATTCATTATAGCAAAGAACTTAAAAAAGAATTTTGTCATTAAGTTAATAAAAGTCTATTTTTTAACTTATTATAAGCCTTTATCAGATATAATGAAGAGAAATAATATAAATATCAACAAAATGATAAATGAAATGAGGCTATAATCAATGCAAAAACGACCAGGAGATACTATCTTCCGTGCTGTTAAAGGCGCATTAATTGGATCGGGATTTATTTTACCAGGAATCAGTGGTGGTGCTTTAGCTGCTGTGTTTGGTTTATATGAACGTATGATATTATTCATGGCTAATCCATTCAAAAATTTCAAAGCTAATTTCTTATTCTTCCTGCCAGTTGGTATTGGCGCTGTGATTGGTATTTTTCTACTTTCCTTTGTGATTAGTTTTATGTTGGGTGAAGTAGAAAATGTGGCACGTTGGTTCTTTATTGGGGCCATTGTAGGAACGATTCCAACTTTGTGGCAAGAAGCTGGTAAACATGGTCGTTCTAAAGCTGATCTAGGTATTATGGTTATGACTGGTGTGCTAATGTTGCTATTCTTATGGTTTGGACAGCCCCTATTTTCGACCATGACACCTAGTACAGGTGCTTGGTTATTATCAGGTGGCTTGATTGGACTAGGTTTATTAGTTCCAGGGCTAAGTCCATCAAATTTTCTGATTTACCTAGGATTATATAAAGGAATGAGTGATGGTATTAAAACAGGTGATTTATCAGTACTGGTCCCACTGATTGTTGGCTTATTAGTTATCGTTTTAGTATTTGCAAAAGTGATGGCATATGTGTTCAAAGTGGCTTATGCAAAGTTATTCCATGCTATTTTTGGAATTGTCATGGCTTCTACCGTCATGATTGTGCCGTTGGACTATACCGGATTTACGATTTGGCACTACTTGTTTGCAATTGCCTTGTTAGCGTTGGGAACTTGGCTTGGTTGGTGGATGGGAAATCTGGAACAAAAAGTTAAACCAACAACAATTTAATTATGGAACCGCTTACTTGAAAGGATTGTATTAATAAAAAAAACGTGCTACTGTTAAGTAGTTAAGTTAATTAACGTATCTGGGGTGCCACATATGGCTGAGAATATACCCACTGAACCTGATTTGGTTAATACCTGCGCAGGAAGATACAGTCCATTTATAGAAATTAATGGGTAGTCTTTTTGTGTATGCAAAGAGACTACCTTTTTTATTTTATTCGGATCGTATAGAGCGATTGGTAAAAATTAAATCTAAAGAATCATCGTCTGGGGTGCCGTAAGGCTGAGAAATACCCATGAACCTGATGTCGGTAATGCGATCGAAGGAAGAGCGATATTTGACTATGTGCAAATGCCCTTCTTTCATGATCAGAAAGGAGGGCATTTTTTAATGATTAATGTAAATGGTAAACCAATGGATCAAATGGTTGGTAAAACTTTAACCGATTTACTAAAAGCTAAGACAAGTATGATGCAAAATGTTGTTGTTGAATTAAATGGTGAAATTATTCATCGTGATCAATTAGATACAAAAATCTTGGTTGAAAATGACAAGGTTGAATTAATTTCTTTTGTAGGTGGTGGTTAGAAAAGAGGACGATGAAATGATACCAAAGTTTCAAGGCGTAGACGTCAAAGAATTCTTTATGGGAATGAAGGAACGTAATGTTGCTGGTACAACTGAGCAATTACAACAAGCGCATGTAATCATTGCAGGTGCTGGCGGATTGGGTTCTAATATTGCAATCGCCCTTACTCGTAGTGGTGTTGGTCATTTAACAATTATTGATTTTGACACGATTGAAATGAGTAATCTTAACCGGCAACAGTATAAAGTTAGTCAAATTGGTTTACCAAAAGTAACGGCGTTAAAGCAAAATTTATTGGAATTTAATCCATTTATTGAGATAGATACGGTGCAAACTAAGATAACATCAGAGAACATTGCTGAATTATTTGCAGATGCTGATATTATCTGTGAGGCATTTGATAATCCAACAGCAAAGGCAATGTTATTGGAAGGTGCAACAAAACATTATCCTGATAAGCCATTGGTTATGGGGAATGGGATGGCTGGGTTGCATCTTACCAATGAAATACAAACAAAGCAACCATTACCAAATGTCTATATTTGTGGGGATGGCTATAGCAAAGGCATGGAAGGATTGATGGCACCACGTGTTATGGTATGTGCCGGACATGAAGCGAATGCGATTTTACGTTTATTGACTAACCAACCCGTATTGTCAGAATAGGAGAAACATAATGACTGAAAATAATGATGAACTAATTCTTGGTGGACACCATTTTTCCTCACGGTTTATTTTGGGTTCTGGTAAGTATTCATATGAATTAATTGATTCAGCAATTCATCATGCCGGTGCGCAAATTATTACGATGGCACTTCGTCGTACGAATACGCAAGAAGAAAATATTCTAAATTATATTCCTGATGATGTTACTATCTTACCTAATACATCTGGTAGTACGAATGCTCAAGAAGCAATTCGTATGGCCCGAATTGCACGTGAATTGAGTGGTAGTGATTTTATTAAATTAGAAGTTGTCCCTGATAAGACATATTTATTACCAGATAATGAAGAGACAATTAAGGCAACACAGGTATTGGCTGATGAAGGATTTATTGTTTTGCCATACATGTTACCTGACTTAAATGCAGCTCGTAAATTAGTCGCAGCTGGTGCAGCTGCGGTAATGCCATTAGGTGCACCAATTGGTACTAATAGAGGATTAGCAACAAAAGATTTGATTCAAATTTTGATTGATGAAATTGACGTGCCAATTATTGTCGATGCTGGTATTGGTCGTCCGAGCCAAGCGGCTGAAGCCATGGAAATGGGTGCAGCTGCAGTGATGGCAAATACAGCAATGGCAACGGCTGGTGATATTCCATTGATGTCAGAAGCTTTTAAGTTAGCTGTTGAAGCAGGACGTAAAGGTTATTTGGCCCAGCCTGGTCGTGTCTTAGATAAAAAAGCAGCTGCATCATCCCCTATTTTGGGAATTAGTAAGTAGCTAGGTTATTAGAATGTCACAATTGTTAGATTTATTGAATCAGTTTACTCATCAACATAATCAAAATAGACTTGTATATAACCAAGACTGGTTGTCCAATCAACGAGCATTAATTTTATTAGGTCAACGTAACGGTGCAACGGCAACGGTCGATGATTATGGCAATGTTTACTTAGATTTTCCTGGACAAATGAATGACCGGCCTGTCGCAACTGGTTCACATATGGATACAGTAAAACATGGTGGCCGTTATGACGGTTTATACGGTGTTTTGGGTGGCTTTTGTGCTATTCAACAAATTTATGAGCAACATGGTATACCAAAACACCCGCTACGATTAATTTCATTTAGTGAAGAAGAAGGTAGCCGTTTTCCAGCTACTTTTACGGGTTCAAAATATTATACGGGTACATTACAGACGGAAGTAATATCAGATAAACAAGGGATAACGTTTGACGAAGCGAGACGTTTAGCGGTTACACAATTGCAGCAACTACCTCATGTTAAAACCCAGCGCGTGTCACTGCCCGTAACTTTTACCGAATTACACATTGAACAAGGACCACGTCTGGCAGAAAGTCACAAAAAAATCGGTTTAGTAACCGGTATCGTTGCACAAAAACGATATGAAGTGACAGTACATGGGCAAGCCAATCATGCTGGTACAACACCAATGATACAACGGCAGGATGCGATTGCAACGGCTAGTGCATTAATGGCGAAGTTATATGCATTAGCAGCTAAAGCAGCAGAAGATTTAACGTTTACGATTGGTGAAATACATGTCTCACCCAATGTCAGCAATGTTGTTGCTGAAAGTTGCCGCTTTACCATTGATTGCCGAGCAAATACTGATGATCAATTAACGGCTTTTGTGACACAGATGCTGCAATTGCTTGAACAGTCTAAACGAACAAGTGTTATCGAAACACTATGCGTATCTGCAACGCGATTGTCAGATGATTTACGTATGCAAAATGCAGCTTTGGCAACCCAAATGAATTATTCATATCAAACATTATTTTCTGGTGCTGGTCATGATAGTCAAATTATGAGTTCGTTTGTACCGACAACGATGATTTTTGTCCCTAGTGAGGCTGGCATTAGTCATACTCCTACTGAATATACAAAATCGGCTGACTTACTAATGGGTGTATCGTTGCTGGCAAACAGTTTATTTGTACAGGCAAATGGTGAATGAAATGAGAATAAAATTAGGTCTAACAACGCAAATTATTATTGGTGCGGTATTAGGCATCATCTTGGGTGCTGTTTTAAGATCTAAGATTGCCGATATTAAAATTATTGGCGATATTTTCTTAAGGTTGATTCAAATGGCAGTAATCCCTTTGGTTTTCTGTACGGTTATTGCGGCAATTGGTAAATTACCCATCAAGCAATTAGGCCGTTTAGGTATGCGAATCGTATTATGGTTTACGATTACAACCGTGATTGCTGCCCTAGTTGGTTTAATTCTAGGCTGTTTGTTCCATCCGGGTATGGGACTACATTTAACACTTAATGCACCTCTGACTGATGACATTGTTAAAAATAAAGTTGCATTAACTGATATGATATTGGGATTTTTTCCAACTAATATTTTTGAAGCCTTAACACAAGGTAACACGATTCAAGTGATCATCTTTGCTTTGTTGTTTGGAGTGGTATTAAGTAAGGCAAATACTAGTCAGCAATATGACGCTATTCTTACGGGATTGTAGCAGTTAAATCAATTATTGGTGTCATTAATTCAAGCTGTTTTACGGTTAGCGCCACTAGGAATCGGTGCTTTAATGGCAGCAGTGACAGCTGATAACGGATTAAAGGTGTTAATACCTTTAATCAAATTTTTAGGCATATTTGGGTTAGGCACGCTACTATTTTTAATGGGCCTATTTACCATGATTATGCTGCGAGCACATATGTCTTTGCATGCGGTCCTACATGGTTTTGCGAATATTATATTGATTGCTATGACGACCACGTCTTCTGCTGCTTCATTACCAGTCGAAATGCATGATGCTGAAAAACGATTGGGTGTTGGGAAAGAAATTAGCGAATTAGTGTTGCCGTTGGGGATGGCATTAAATAGTAATGGATTAGCAATGTATTTAGCTTTAGCTTGTGTTACGATGACGCAATTTTATGGTTTGTCACTTTCGTTTTTGATGATGTTAGAAATTGTTTTATTAGCAATTGTTGCCTGTTTAGGCACTGTCGCTGTTCCAGGTGGTGGCTTAGTTGCTTTAACGATTATCGTCCCTGCCCTTGGTTTACCACTTGAAAGCATTGCTTTATTGGCTGGTATCGACTGGTTTGCGGGTATTTTTAGAACAACTTTAAATGTCGTTGGTGACACAACAACTGCGATTATGATTGCGGCAGATGAGCATGAACTATCACAAGTGTCCGTATCAATTGAAAATTAAAAGTCATACAAAAAAGCAGGTTGCAATTTAAACATTGTGACCTGTTTTTACGTATTCTTCAGTACCATCGGCAACTGCTTGTGTATAGTAATGACATTTATAGTTAATGGTATCTAGTGTTTTTTGGAGTTCAGCCATTTGCTCTTGAACTGATTGCTGTAGTTGTTGGAACATATTAAGGCGTTGTTGAAGTGTTTCATCCCCCGTCTCACACCATTCAATGAAAGTCTTAATATCTTTAATCGACATATTGGATTTCTTTAAACATTCAATGATATTAATGGTGTCCAAGTTTTCTTGTGTGAAAACTCTTGTCCCTGCTGTATTTTTTTGTAAATTTGGGATTAAATGCTCTTTGTCATAATAACGGATAGTTGAGATTGAAAGATTGAATTGTTTAGCAACCTCACCAATCGAGTAGACTGTTGTCATAATTACTACCTTCCTTATTGTTTGACCTAAAGTCAGGTTTAGGGTTTAAAGTAATCGTATCATATAATGTAACCAAGGGGGAAACGAATATATGTCAATTAAAGATAAGGTGATTGTTATTACAGGTGCTTCAAGTGGTATTGGTGCTGCAACAGTTGCAAATTTAGCAAAACAACATGCAAAGTTAGTTATTGGTGCACGACGTGTAGATAAATTAGATGAGCTAAAGGAAAAATATTCTGAAGCAGAAATCATCACACAAAAAGTCGATGTCACTAATTTTGATGAAGTTAATGATTTAGTAAAAACGGCAATTGAACATTTTGGAAAAATTGATGTCCTATTTAACAATGCAGGTATTATGCCGATTAATCCTTTAATTAAGGGTGCTCGTAATGAGTGGCAAAATATTTTGAATGTTAATGTTATGGGTGTTCTTAATGGAATTGCGGCTGTTTTACCAATCATGCAATCGCAAAAATTTGGGCATATTATTGCAACTGATTCGGTAGCTGGTCATGTCGTTGTACCCAATTTAGCAGTTTATAATGGGTCAAAATTTGCGGTACGAGCAATTATGGAAGGTTTGCGCCAGGAACATCATAATGATGGCATTCGTACTTCAATCGTGTCACCTGGTGCTGTAGCAACGGAATTATATAAATCATCTACTGATGAAGCAACGCAACAAGCAGAACTAGAAAACGAAAAGGAAATTGGACTTTCTGCTGAAAATGTGGCGACGGCTGTTGCTTATGCAATTGATACGCCTGACAACATGGATGTTAATGAAATTATTATTCGACCTATCAAACAACCGGTTTAATTATATGAAAGAGGTAATATGATGACTAAAATTTTAAATGATACACGTGTATTTGCAGTAAATCCAAATATAGATGTGCAAGATGTGACATTTCAAAATAGATTCGGTTTTGTTTTAGCTGGTCACCTTTATAAGCCGTTGAATTTCGAAGAGGGAAATAAATATGCAGCAATTGTGATATCAGGACCTTTTGGGGCTGTTAAGGAGCAATCAAGTGGCTTATATTCACAAACTTTAGCAGAACGCGGTTTTGTTACCTTGGCATTTGATCAATCTACTACTGGCGAGAGTTCAGGAAATGTCCGTAACATGGCATCACCAGATATTTTTACAGAAGATTTTTCAGCTGCTGTTGATTTTATTGGTATGCAAGATTATGTTAATCGTGAAAAAATTGGTGCCTTAGGTATTTGTGGGCTTGGTAGTCATGTGCTTACTGCGGCTGCAATTGATAAACGTATTAAAGCCGTTGCGACCAGTGTTATGTACGATATGGGTGAATCAATGTGGCAAGGTATAGATGGTTCTAAGACGCTAAAGCAACAAGATATTGAACGTGATTATTTAGCAGAACAACGTTGGCATGATGCTGAAAATAATACTCACGAAGTCGGACCACATGAATTACCTTTCGATGAGAATGACCAACCTATTCATTTGACAAGTATATTGCCAGATAAATTGGATGAAGATGCAGATCCAGTAACTACCGACTTTTTCCACTATTATAAGGAACGGGCTTTCCACCCTCGATCAGTTAATTCAAATGGTGCTTGGGCAGCTACGAGTCCTTGGAGTTATTATAATTTTAGCTTGCAGCAGAAAATTTCTGAAATCGCTCCTCGACCAACACTAATTGTAACCGGTGAGAAAGCACATTCTCGCCATATGGCAGAAAAATCATATGAATACTTGCACGAACCTAAGGAATTAGTTATTGTACCTAATGCAACACATGTGGATTTGTATGATCAAATGACATTAATTCCCTTTGATAAATTTGAATCATTCTTTAAAGGTAATTTAAAATAAATTTTCTTTATTTGATGCGCTAGTAGATAATTTGAGAAATTTTAGGGGTATAATATGGAAATAAAAGAACTAATAAATAAGATGGACACAGATCACGTTATACCTGCAAATTCAGAACTTAATCGTGCAATGAATGACGTGTCGTCAGAAACACGCCGCTTGTGTATGACTTTAAATACAGGTGTTTACACGGATGATGAAATCAGAGACCAATTTTCTCAGATTATTGGCAAAACAGTTGATTCAGCATTTACACTGTTTTTACCTTTTACAACAGATTTTGGGAAAAATATTGTTGTTGGAAAAAATGTGTTTATTAACTCAGGTTGCCGTTTTCAAGACCAGGGTAAAATTGAGATTGGTGACAATAGTTTAATTGGTCATAACGTTGTCATTGCAACGATTAATCATGATTTAAATCCAAAACATAGAGGAACTTTGCATCTACAACCTGTGAAATTAGCAAATAATACATGGATTGGTTCTAATGCCACCATTTTAGCCGGTGTTACGGTTGGTGAAAATTCAGTCGTTGCTGCTGGTGCGGTGGTTGCCAAGGATGTACCAGCTAATACAGTTGTTGCAGGCACCCCTGCTAAGTTTGTTAAACATCTGGAATATTAAAAAAGAAGCAAGCTACCACTAATTGGCAGCTTGCTTTATTTAATTAATAGATAATTATGCTTCAAAGTCTTTTAAAATGTCACTAAATGCGGGTTGTCCATCAACTGGTAAGTCATATGTTTCACGATAATTATTGACCATGTCTTCACCAAAAGTGCTTGTTTCAAGTGGCATAAAGCTAGTATCAATAGGATCAATATTTTGGATTTTAGCATCCAAGACGATTGGTTTGGTATTACCATGTGCTTGGAGTTCATTAATCTGAGTCATCGCTTCGTGTAATTCAGTTAAATTAGTAACAGTAAAGCCAATTGCCCCCATGTTATTAGCCATCTCACCCCAATTTGCACCTAATAAATCAATACCATAAGGTGCTTGGTTAGCTTGAATTTTTTCATGTGCAATGTAACCAAAGGCACGATTTTCTAAGACAACATTAATAACAGGCAAATTATACTTCACTTCAGTTAGTAAATCAGGCATAACCATAGCGTAACCACCATCTCCTGAAATTGACCAAACTTGTTTGTCTGGGAAACTTAATTTACCAGCTAGACCTGCTGGTAGCCCGAATCCCATGGTTCCGTACCATGCAGACATCGTAAATTTTTGTCCCTTATTAAGTGGTAATTGACGAATTGACCACTCCGTATTATTACCAACATCAAGACCAAAGATAGCGTCATCTGAAGCATTCTCTTTAATTGCTTGTAAGACACCTTCAGCCCGTAAACCGTTTTTATCATCTTTAGCTAGTTTGTCTAACCAATCTAGCCAAAGGTGACGATCCTGCTTAGCAGCTGCTAAGAAAGGCGTCGTTTCTGCTTGATAATTAGTGTTAGCTAATTCAGATAAGAAACGCTTGGCATCAGCTAGGACTGTGATATTCGCATCAAATTGCTTACCTAAGTCAGCTAAATTGTTGTTTACTTGGATAAATGTTTTATCTTGTGGCATGAAACGAGCGAATGGATAGTTGGTTCCGACGAATAGAATCAAATCACTTGTTTGACTGACTTCAAACGCTGATTTAGTCCCAAGACGACCACGAGCCCCCATGTAATAAGGATGATCTGTTGGGAAAATACCAGTTGCTGGAGCAGTTGATAGGACTGGTAGACCAAACTTTTCAGCGACCGCAATTGCTTCCTCACGAGCCCCTTGTGCTCCTTTACCAAGCCACATAATAGGACGTTTAGCGTTTTTAATAGCCGAAGTCACTTGGTTCACATCTGCAGATGACATAGCTAAGTCTAGTTGATGCTGCTTATAAGGCTTGGTTTGACGCTCTGTATAGTCAATTTTTTGACCCGATAAATCATCAGGCAAGATAACAACTGAAACTGAACGTGTTGCGTATGCTGATCGAATTGCTTCATCAACTACTTGAGGAATCTGTTCTGCACTGACAACTTGCTTATGGAAAGTTGCCACGTCAGCAAAGATTGGGTCTTGGTTCATTTCTTGGAAGAAATTAGTGTTCATTACCCCCGTAGCAGATTGACCAACTAATGCTAATACGGGCGTATGATCCATTTTGGCATCATATAATCCATTCAATAGATGAACGGAACCTGGACCAGCTGATCCAAATGCTACGCCAATTGTACCTGTTAACTTTGAATCTGCTGAAGCAGCTAAAGCCCCAATTTCTTCGTGTCGCACTTGAATATATTTAATGTTTTCACGTTCTTGATATAGACCGTCAACCATATTGTTAACAGAATCAGCCGTAATACCATAGACGTGATCTACGTCCCATTTTTCTAATACCTTTGCTAATGCTTGTCCTGCTGTCATATTTGCCATGAATAGATACCTCTTTTCACATTAAACGGAGCGGTATAAAATCGTTCTTTTGTTTTTATTAATTGATATTTGTTCAACTTGTGAACAATGATTAGTATATCACTTACTTTTTGTAAGTTAAAGGACTGTTTTATATTTTTGGAGTAAATTCGGGATTTTGTTTCTGTTTTATTTGTAAACTTTTACACTGTGTCACAGTATATGGATGTATGGGTTGAAATCAGAACAACGAATGATATTATCAGTGAAGAATTAATGGATTTATTGTACGACAATCAAATGGGTGTGCGAGAGAAAACAATTGTCGTGATTGATGACAATTTATTTTTTGAAGAATAGGTATACGTATACAAAAACGACAGTAAATATTTACTGTCGTTTTTAAAATATAAAAATTACATTTATTTGCCTTTTAAATATCGATTGTTTTATTTGTTAATCAACATAATCTGTCTTAGTCTTGTTCATCCAAGCATAAGTCATGCCAATGATTAACGCACCACCTACATAATTACCAATTAAGGCAAAGAATAAGTTGTGTAGCACGCTTCCAAGAGTCATACCAGCAATTGTGCCATGTGAGGCGAAGAAAGCTAGTGAGAATGCTGGGAAATTAGCAATAACATGTTCATATCCTAAGAATGCAAAGATGAAGATGATAAAAATAATAGCCATCACTTTACCAGCATCATCTTTCATTCGTAAGTTCATAAATAAGGCTGTATTAACGATAATGTTAGCAAAAATGGCTTCGACAAAAATTTGCAATGAGGGTTTACTTAGTTTACTCGCAATACCATCAAATAGGTAATTATTTGTTGGTAAATCTTGGAACGGTCCGGTCAATGAAATAAGATAAGCAAATAAAATTCCCCCAATTAAATTAAATAATAATGTTGTTCCTAAAACCTTAACGGCGGTTGAAAAATTAATTTTTTTACGGTAGACCCCAACAGTCACAAACATCATGTCGGATGTTCCTAGTTCGGCTCCCATGAAGATAATCATAACCAATGACCAACTAAACATAAAAGCAAAGGTAAATTTACCAGAACCGGGTAAGATCTTTTCAGCTTGTAGAGCTGTTCCGAATGCGGCAGCCGTTCCTAAAGTTAAAAACAAGGTTGCCAGCATTGCCCGCGCAGCGTAACGTGCATAACTTGTTTGAAACAAAGCGACCTTGTTCATTAAAGCAGCATCTATTTTGCTAAATAGTGGTGATTTTTTAACGGAAGACTCCTGCTTATGGATGGTATCAGCGACAGGTGGTTTCACAGTGTTATCTCTTGTTTGAGGTATATCCATGTTATTTTCTCTTTTCTAGCAATTTTTGAATTTCAGGGTTTATTGAGAAACATAGCATGTTAAATAATAGATATTCTTTATAGTAGTTTGTAACTTGCGTAGATGTTACAGCTGCTCTTTATTTGGTAAAAGTTATTTAATTAAAAAAGACGGGAAATCTAGCCCATACCGGATTATGCCGTGATTATACAAACCTTTTTTCCAAAGTTATCGAGCTTAATAAAGAATTTCTGATGTATTTAAAATTGTAATGTACTCACTCATAACATCATTTTATGAACATAAAAATAAAAGATGTAATGGTATACATCTTCGTCGACGAACTTACATTACGCTGTTATATGCCGTAATTCAAGAAATATTCTGTGAACATTGTGAAGAAAAATAGTATAAAAAAGCATACCGGTATAATTATCGGTATGCTGGCATGGATCATAGATTTATTTATGATATGGTGTGTGGGCGTTAATCATAAATCCTCGATAGATTTGTTCAGTTAAGACAAGACGCATCAATTGATGTGGCAAAGTAAAACGTCCAAAACTAATTTGCGTATTGGCACGCTTTAAAACTTCAGGTGATAATCCTAAAGAACCACCAATGATAAATGTTAAATCTGATTTTCCTTGAACGGTTAAATGTTCAATTTCAGCAGCAAGTTCTTCACTAGAACGTTCAGCTCCTTTGATAGCTAGTGCAAACACATATTCTTTATCTTTAATTTTACTTAGAATGCGTTCGCCTTCTTTACCCATGACTTGGTCCATTTGCGCTTGCGAAAGTTGTTCAGGTGCTTTTTCATCTGGTACTTCAATAATGGATACTTTTGCAAATTTATGCAATCTCTTAGTATATTCAGCTATGCCATCCTTTAAATATTTTTCTTTTAGCTTACCAACGCCAATAATTTTTATGTTCATTTGTTTGTTCGCCTTTCTATAAAAAATAATTGATTTTTAAAATTTATTTGTTTAAATGTGGATAAATAGCGAAAATCATATTAAAAATAAGGTTATCCACAAGTTACTAACAGGTTTTAAAACAACTATAAACATTATTATATCAGACCTTTTAAAGGTTTACGTTAACATTTTTACCTATTTATACACAGTTGTGTGTTATGTCTGTGCATAACTTTTAAAAAGTTATCATAACAGTATTTGTAAACGCTACATTAAATGAATTTTCCCTAATATAAGAATAGTTATAAAAAGTTATGCACAGACTAGATTTCATATTTGTGATTTATTAACAAAATATATAACTTGTTTAAAAGAAAAATATTCGATTTTAGCAATTTATCTCCCCTTTTTTAGTTGATTTAATAATAGTAAAACGATTTAAACACATATTATTTTTGAAAAAGTATGGTAAATTTTATTAAAAGCCTAAAATTTAATAAGGTTTAACCTAATTTTAAGTTAAAACCCTAATTTAATAGTGTTTTGCTTTATTTGCTTCTTTTAAACAGGTTATCCACATTGAGGTATTGGTTGATTTAACAAGGTTTTCTTTGGAAAAAACGTAAGTTATTAACAGGTTATCCACAGATGACGGTGGAATACGTGGACTTTTCCTCCATTTGTCCACAAAAATCTGTGAAAAACTTTTGTGTTCCTCCTGTATAATGTAAATATGTTGGGAGATACTTAATTATGAAAAAAATATTTAGCAAATTAACGCCACCACAGATTTTAACGCTGGGATTTTTGGTTATTATATTTGTTGGTGCTTTTGTATTAAGGATGCCGATATCACAACAACCAGGTGTACATGTTAACTTTATGAATGCATTATTTACGGCAGTTTCAGCTACGGCCGTAACGGGATTAACGGTTGTTAATACTGCGACGACTTGGTCATTATTTGGTCAGATTATCTTGCTTATTATGATAGAGATTGGTGCTTTAGGATTTATGACGTTTGCAGTGTTGTTATTTGCGCTTACCGGCCAACGTTTGGATTTGAAAGCCCGTTTAATGGCGCAGCAGGCCTTAAATCTTAGAAATTTAGCTGATGTTAAAAGTGTGTTATCATATGTGTTTTCATTGTCAGCCATTATTCAATTAATTGGCGCATTTTTGATGCTACCTGATTTTATACCACGCTTTGGTCTGACCAAAGGTATTTATCTCAGTGTGGCTTCATCGATTTCATCATTTGGAAATGCTGGTTTTACATTTTTTGATAAACCAGTCTCTTTCTTACAAAATGATCCGTATATTTTGATTATTTGGATGTTGCTGATTACAGCTGGATCGCTTGGTTTCTTAGTTTGGCGTGATCTGTTATTGTTTTACAAACAACGACGCGTCAGCTTACATACTAAAGTTGCCATTCACGTGTCTGGTTGGTTGATAGGTATCAGTTTTGTTCTATTCCTTATTACTGAAAAAATTTTAGCACCACTTATGACGACCACCTCTTTTGGTAATCGTATCGTGGATAGTTTGTTTTTAGCAGTTGTACCAAGAACCGCTGGATTAGAGGTCATACCGCTATCTAATTTATCTGCTGCGGGAATTATGATTATTACCTTTTTAATGTTTGTTGGTGGAACGCCAGGATCGACATCTGGTGGTATTAAAACGACAACACTAGGTATCTTATGGATGCAGTCAATGGCGGCGTTACGTGGTCAAGAGCAAGTGAACTTTGGCGGCCGACGTTTTAGTCAAAAAATTGTGATTAAGGCGATGATGTTAGCGGTTATCTCAATTGTTTTTGTGGCAGTTGTTTCATTGTTGTTAACGATTACTGAAACAATACCGAAAGGACAAGGTTTAGAATACATTGTTTTTGAAGTAATCTCAGCATTTTCAACGACTGGTTTTTCTTTGGGGCTAACTCCTCATCTGACAGAATTTGGAAAAGTTGTGATTATGATTGTCATGTTTATCGGTCGTGTTGGTTTGTATACAGTTATGTTTTCTGTCATGAATATTCGTGACAAGCCACGTAAATTCCAATACCCGACTGAAGAAGTCATTATTGGCTAGAATAAAGAAAAAAATGTAAATGATGGGAGTTTAAAGTATGACAGAAATTAAAATGATTGCGTCAGACTTAGATAGCACGTTTTTAAATGATAAAAAGCATTATCATAAAACACATTTTACGGCTATTTTAAATCGATTATTGGCACAAAATGGTCATTTTGTAGTTGCAAGTGGTCGTGATGTTGCATCAGTGGATCCAATATTTAAGTCCTTTGCGGGTCAATATGATTTAGTTGCCGATAACGGCGCAGTTGTCCGAACGGCTGCTGGAGAAATTATTCAAATGGTTGGGCTACATGTAAAAGATGTTGCTGTCATTATGGAAGTTGTTAACGCACTACCTTTCCAACCGATACATGGCGCAGTTTTTACGGGGATAACACAACCTTATATGTTGAAATCACAAGCACGTATTAATCTAGCACACAAAGCTAAAATAGCTAAATTTTATCCGAATTTAAAATTAATTGATTCGGTGGATCAAATTAATGAGGCAATTTTAAAAGTAACGATTACGTATGAAGAAAATAAAATGCAAGAATTTATTGATGCAGCGCGCTTAACTTTGGACGATCGTGGCCATGTGACAACATCTGGATATGGTTCAGTTGATATCGTAGCCCCTAAGATTAATAAAGCGAATGGTTTGCAGGTGTTAGCTAGTCATTATGGGTTTAAATTAAATGAAAATTTGGCTGCATTTGGTGATGGCTTAAATGATGCCGAAATGTTAGCCACTGCAGCACGCCCATTTGCAATGATTAATGGTGATGAAACGCTAAAAGCCCTTTATCCGTTAGCTGTTGATGATAATAATCATGATGGTGTATTGAAAACGATTGATACGTTAATTTAAATAATTTTGTAAAAAGCCAGCTTTGTTGTTAAAACAAGGTTGGCTTTTTAATTGCATAAAATGTATAAATATACACGATGTAATGAGGTGGTTGGAGAAAAAGTTCGATTGAAAATTAAATGTGTTAATATTTTGTTTCCCCTTTTAAAATGTAGATAAATTTTCCTTGATATTTATAGTGAAATAATTCACAATTAAGTATAAAAAAAGCCAGCCTAGCTGGCTGGTAGTTTATGATAAGTTATCCATAGCGTCGTTTAATAGTTGATCAACAGTAATGTTACCGTGACTTGTAGCATGACCTTTTACCCAAATGAAAGATAAACGTGTTGCAAGCGGTGGTATTAACGCATAAATCTGTTGCCAAGCATCTAGATTAGCAATTTCACCAGAGCTTTTGCGCCAATTATTATCTGCCCAGTTATACATCCAATTTGTGGCACTATCTAATACATATTTTGAATCACTGACAATCGTAATGGGATCTGAAACTTTACCTGCCTGTAAAAGCGCATTAATCAGGGCTAAAATTTCCATTTCATTATTTGTGCGTCCAAAATAGGCGCCACTGTCGGTGAAAATCGGATCAGTTAGGTTAGAACCGTGGTAAATAGCAATTGCCCAACCAGCTTTATCACTAGCTTTGACATGACCACCAGCTACGTTACCAGTATTACGGCTACCACCATCGGTGAAAATATAATATTGATGAGGGTCGGCTTTAAACTGACCATTATACGCAGTTGTGTACTGACGTGATTGATCATTTTGAACAGCTATTTGCGCATCAAACCAAGTTTGTGCTTCAGCTTTGGTCGCGAACCCCTTAAATTTTGGTGCAGGTTTTGTGCGTGTATAAGCTTGGACTTGTGACCAAGGTTTTGTGTAAAGACCTTCGTATTGATTACCAACAATGGCGTAAGTTTTCATAGTAAATCAGCTATCCTTAATCATGAATTTTATGACTTAATCATAACGTATTTTTTGGTATACTGCCAAGTTGACAGTTAATATTGTTTTAGTGTAGTATAACAGTGCAACACTGAAAGGAGCTAACATGGAATTTAGTTCGAATCAACCGATTTATTTACAAGTTGCAACTTGGCTAGAACAACAAATTATGGAAGGCACGTATCAAGCTGGTCGTAAAATACCAGGGGTACGTGATTTAGCTGTAACATTAATTGTTAGTACGCGAACTGTGCAAAATGCGATTAACCAATTAGTTGAAAATGGCTTAGTTGTTACGAAGCGCGGTCAAGGTAATTTTGTTACTGAAGATCCAACGAAAATTAGCATCATAAAAGCAGATAAAAAAATTGATATGACCAAACAATATATTGATAATGTGATACACGTTGCGCAAGTTAATGAAATACCTGAACTAGTGGCTCATGCTATCGCTAAATATGAAGAAACACAACCATAGGGAGGCATAATGTTACAGGTTAATAATTTACATTATACAAAAAGCCGGCATGTTATACTACGAGGATTAAGCTTTACTATTCCAGAGAACCGCACAGTGGCTTTATTGGGTGAAAATGGCGTTGGAAAAACAACGTTAATGCGGTTAATTGCAGGCTTGATTGAACCCAATCCACATTCAGACATTATGATTGATGGTGTTATGGGTGCAACGATTAAGTCGAAATTGTCATATGTTTCAACATTGAGTTGGACTAATAATTATGATCGTGTCAGTGACGTTGTGGCTTATTTTAAAATGGGATATCCAGATTTTAATGAAGACCGTATGGAAGAATTGATTAAATTTATGCGTATTGATCGTAGTCGGCGGATTGCTAAATTATCTACTGGAATGATTGAAAAATTACTGATTGCCTTGACTATTTCACGAGACACCTCAGTTTATTTGTTAGATGAACCTTTTGGGGGTGTTGATGTATTAGCCCGCAAAAAGATTATGCAGTCATTGTTACACTGGCTTCCAGAAGATGCGACGGTATTGGTGTCAACACATTATATCCAAGAAATTGAAAGTTTAGTTGATGATGCGCTTATCCTAAAAGATGGCCGTTTATTGGCCTACCAATCTGTTGAAAATATTCGTCAAACAGAAGGCTTGTCGTTAGAACAATACTATACGCAACTTTATATTGAGGATAATGGAGGGCGTGAATAATGTTAAAAAATACACGTCTCTTTAAAATCTTCGCTAAAGATTCAATGAATCATGTACTATTCATTACTGGAATTGGTGCAGTGGTCGCAATACTAATTATTATTTGGCAATTATTACCTTTTGTACCGCATAATACGTTAATAAATGATGGTGGCGGTATTGCCGCATTTAAAGATCGTGTTATCGTCTTTGAAGGCCTTTTAGCATTTTTAATTGTTTTAGTTTTGGGTGTGCGTATGTTTATTTCATCTTCTAAATCATGGAATAAATCAAAATATGTTTTGCTACCAGCACGTATTGATCAATTAATGATTTGGAACTTGGTCGGTCGGTTTATTGTGAATGTGTTTGCCATGATGGTTACTGGAATTGTCTTTTTAGGATTGGAATGGTTGATGAATTCAGACTATCATGACAATATTATGGACGTTTTAACCTCTGTTACGCTGTATCATGTCGGTCAATTTTTTGATGGGTTAATCTTTTTATATTTATTTGTGAATTTAGCCGTTGTAACGAATAATTGGTTAATGGGTTTTGTCGGTGATAAATGGCAACAACGTGCAAAAATATTCGGCCTGATTTTAATGATTTTTATTTTGGGCTATGGGTTATCATGGTTACCTGATAGCTGGATTACAGATATTATTGCTGATATTGGTATGCTAGGATTAATTTGGTACTTGTTAAGATATCATAATGAGGCAAAATAATGAAAAAACATCTCACTGAGCAAAATGTGACTTAGTGAGATGTTTTTTTGTGTAATTTAATTAACTGTACCAATGTGTGTTAATTTATGATCTAAATGACTAAAAATAAAGCGATCAGCATAGCCAACAAATAATCCTTGGAAGAAAAATGAAAAGAGGGTACCAATATTTAATGCCACAATTTCTCCAGAAGCTAACCAGACAATCAGTGAAATAACCATTGGAAATGAGAAATTGAAAGTTTGTGAGATGGCAGCATTACCCTTGAAAAACATAAAACGAGTAAGATTAGTTAAATCATCCATTGGATGCAAAATAAACTGCAGACGTTGGGTTATGGAAACCCCCATGGCAATGAATATAATACCAATGAAGTCAATAATAATACGCCATACCAGTGGTAAATGCTGTAATGAAGAAAATTGTGTTGAAACGATACCAATAACGCTACTAAAAGCGATTAAAAATAATAGGTTACCGAAAATATGGGGCCAATCAATTGCGCGTTGTAATGCACAAGTAACAACGGTGGCGATAACACCGTAAATAAATAAAAAAATACTGATTGATATACCAGTAACATTAGCAAGATTAGCTGCAGATGCAGTCCAAGGTGCTGATCCCATGTTAGTTGCAACGGTAATCCCGTTACCAAAAGCATTAAAAACTAAACCTGCAATAAAATAAATACTAAGCTCTGCTGAAGATAATTTTCTTAGTTGGCCATGATTGTTATACATAAAATACCCCTAAATGTTAAATACGTTCTCTTTTTCATTCTAACAAACTTTACTAAGACTGACTGTTGGATTTGAAGAGAATTATTTAACTAATGACAGCCAATGACTCAATGTTCGTGAAAAATGAATTAAAGTTCGCTTTTTGTCAGGAAAAATAAGCCGTTTACGAAAAAAATAAGATAAACTTTGATTTTTAATGGTTAATTATACTACAATAGGAAAGTTGTTTAAAAATTGAATTATGTATTAAGGGGTCTGATTTCATGTTTGAACGTTATTTCAAGCTTTCTGAATCTGGAACATCTGTTAAAACAGAGTTACTTGCTGGTTTAACAACGTTTCTATCAATGGCTTATATTTTATTCGTTAACCCTTCAGTTCTTGGCGCAGCGGGGATGGACAAGAATGCCGTCTTTGTTGCAACAGGACTAATTGGTGCTATTGCAACTGTCTTTATGGGTGTTGTCGCAAAGTATCCATTTGCGATTGCGCCTGGCCTAGGTATTAACGCTTTTTTTGCTTATAGTGTTGTTATCGGTATGGGTGTTAAATGGCAAACTGCGTTAGCTGGTGTGTTTGTGGCTGGTGTGATTTTTTGGATCTTAACAGTCTTTAAAATCCGCGAGATTATCATTAATGCGATTCCGGCTGATTTGAAAGCTGCGATTGCAGGTGGTATTGGTTTGTTCATTGCCATGATTGGTTTGGTTGATGGTGGTATTATTTCTGCTAATAAATCAACAATTATTGGTTGGGGTGACTGGAGTGATCCAAAAGTATTGCTAACCATTGTTGGTGTGTTAATTACTTTTGCACTATATGCTCGAAAAGTTCCAGGCGCTATCTTTATTGGTATGGTGGCAACGTCAATTATTGGCTTGTTCACTGGTTTGATTCCATTGCCTTCATCACTAGTTGCTAGTGTACCAAGCTTATCTCCAACCTTTGGTCAAGCAATCTTTGGCTTGAAAGATGTGTTTACCTGGGAAATGGTGCCAGTTATCTTAACATTTTTGTTAGTTGCTTTCTTTGACACAGCTGGTTCATTGATTGGAATTGCCCGTTCAGGTGGTTTCTTAGTTAACAATGAGTTACCACGTGCCGGTAAAGCCTTGATGGCCGATGCAATTGGTATGTTGGGTGGTTCTCTACTAGGAACGTCACCAACTACAGCATTTGTTGAGTCATCTACTGGAATTGCAATTGGTGGTCGTACCGGACTAACTTCAGTATTTACTGGATTGTTCTTGCTATTATCGTTATTCTTCTCACCATTATTGGTTGTTGTGACATCTAATGTTACAGCAGCCGCTTTGATTATTGTTGGTGTGTTAATGGCAAGTAACTTTAAGGCAATCAATTGGGATGATTTCCCAATTGCTGCTGCATCATTCTTAACGATTATTGGTATGCCATTATCATACTCAATTTCTGATGGTATTGCGCTTGGATTTATTGTTTATCCATTGTTGATGATCGTTACGGGTCGTGCTAAAAAAGTTCATCCAATTATGTACGGATTAGGTTTGCTATTTATTTTGTTTGTTATTATTCTACAAACAAATGGATAATAGTTTCATGTGAAACATTAAAAAAACGATAGGTGTCTTTTTAGAAGATGCCTATCGTTTTTTTATAGTGTTTTTAATGCATGTCGTATCTCATTTATTAAAAAAGCCACTAAACGGGTAGTGCGACCGTTTAGTGGTTAATACGTAGAATAGTCTTTCTTATCAATAAGTACATTATACAAGGTAATTTGAATCATGACTAATAGAAGCTATCAGATGACTAATTTAATTCATGTTCACTAGTTTTTCCGGCAATGATTGTGAGCATGTCGTGTAATGAAATTTCGACCATATTGCGAATGGCATTATCTGTGTAAAAACCAATATGTGGTGTCATAATGGCATTAGGTAAGGCCATGATAGTTTTCAAATAGGCATTATTAAAATCAGTAGTTGAAAAATCATTACTGAAAATATCTGCTTCACCTTCAATTGTATCTAATCCAGCGGCAGCAATCGTGTGATTCTTTAGAGCAGTAATTAATGCAGGTGTATCAACAACACTGCCTCGTGAAGCATTGATAAAAATAGTGCTAGGTTTCATCTGTTGAAAAACAGCTGCATCAAATAGGTGATAAGTACTATCAAGTAATGGTGTATGTGTTGTAATGATATCAGCAGTTTTGAAGATTGTTTCATGATCAACATAGGTTAAAACGCTGTTTAGTTCAGGCCGATGAATAGGGTCAGCAGCAAGTACGGTCGCACCAAGCGCTTTAAAAATGCGAGCGACTTCACTACCGATTTTACCAGCACCGATAATACCAACGGTTAAATCGTGTATTTCACGAGATTGAAGACCATCCCAGGTGAAATCATGATTTTGCACACGTTGTTGCGTCGTGTGCAAGTTGCGTAATAACCACATGGTTTGGGCTAAGACCATTTCAGAGACTGAACGTGGTGAATATGCAGGGACGTTGGTGACTTTTAGATTATTTTGAGTTGCTAACGGTAAATTAATAGTGTCGTAGCCAGTAATGCGAAGTGTGATTTGTTTAATTCCAAATTCATGCAATTTTTCATATACGATTGGATCATCAATAAGATTGTCTTGCTCAGTTGAAATACCGTCATATCCGTTAGCTAAATCAACCGTATCAGGATTAAGGGTGACAGTATTCCAATCAATTTGGACATCATGATGATGCTTTAGCCATTCGGTAACGACAATTTTTTCATCATCCATGATGTTATACATTAAAATTTTGATCATTAGCATTTCCTCTAATTAAAAAGTTAGTTTTTCAAAAGCACGGACTGCTGCTTCTAATGTTGTCATATCTTGTGTAACAGCGATGCGAATATAACCACGACCAGCATCTCCAAATGCCCGTCCAGGAATAACTAAGACACCTACTTGTTCTAGTAAGTAGTTACTGAAGGTTACATCATCCATGCCACTGGCTGAAATATCAGCAAAGAGGTAAATACTACCGGCAACAGGTAATATCTTTAGCCATGGTAATTTATTTAAAGCAGCAGCAACGTAATTGAGGCGGTTACCAAATTCTTCTTTAAGGGCAGGTGTAAAATCATCAATGTGATTTAAAGCATAAGTACCGGCTGTTTGTGAAATACTAGGTGCCGAAAATGTAATGCCTTCATTTAATAAACCAGCGGCGGCAATGACATTAGCAGGACCGGCTAGGTAGCCAATGCGAAAACCAGTCATAGCGAAAACTTTAGATAATGACCCTGTGACTAAGGTGTGGTTTGGAGCCAGCTTTTCAAGCGGGGTAAATTCATGATCACCATAAACAAATGGCCAGTAAACTTCGTCAGCAATCAAATAAAAATCATGCTCTTTAGCAAGATTAGCAAGTGTTTGAAGTAATTCCTGATCATAAACAGCACCAGTCGGGTTATTAGGCGTGTTGACTAAAATTGCTTTTGTTTTATCGCTAATTGCCGCTGTAATGGCCTCTTTAGTTGGCTGGAAGCCGTTTTTAGCCTCACAAGTAACGATGATTGCTCTACCGCCGTTAGCCTCTACTTGGGTTTTATAAGGTGAAAAGTAGGGCTCAAAAATGATGACCTCATCCTCGGGATTAATAATGGCACCAAAAGCTAAAAAGGTTGCATGTCCGGCCCCAACTGTAGCGCGAACATTTTCTTTTTTGTAAGACAAATCAAATTTTTCTTGATAAAAGTCAACAATGGCTTGCAAATATTCGATGTCACCATCACTAGCTGAGTAATGCGTATTACCTGCGGTTAAACTATCTTTAGCAGCAGTTAGTATTGGGGTAGCAGTTACCATATCGGGATCCCCGATTGATAAATCAATGACATTTGTCATTAGGGCAGCTGTTTTGCCAATTTCTGACATAATATTTTCGGATGGTTTACTAAATAAATTAGCTAGACTACGTGGCATATGAACACCTTGCTTTCTCATTTTATTTTAATGTTATTATACATGTATTATGACTGATGTACAGATAATGTTATATGGTGTGGTTTATCGTGATTTATTTGAAAAATCATAAAAATACCCCGAGAGTTAAGTTTTTACTTTAACTTTCGGGGTACACTTCAGTTTGCGTTAGTGGTTTTTTATTATCATTAAGATAAATAAATCGTTAAATTAGTGTGCGTTAAGGATTTACAATAAAGTTAGCGACTTCTTCTTGTTCAACCAAAATAACGTTGTCGGCTACAATTTTGGCCATTGCATCACGAGCTTCCACGGTAGCATTGCCAATATGGGGTGTTAAGATGACGTTCTTTAATAACTTCAAACCATCATTTACGTCTGGCTCGTTTTCGTAAACGTCTAAAGCAGCACCAGCAATTTCATCATTGTTAAGTGCTTCTAATAAAGCAGTTTCATCAATAATTGGACCACGACCAACATTAATAATAGCAGCTGTCGACTTCATTGCTTTGAAAGCACTCATCGCAAATTGATGATAATTTTCATCAGTTTGTGGCGCACTAATGACAATAAAATCACTTGTTGCTATTAATGTATTTAAGGGTGCATAAGTAACTTTTTCTGAGCGTTCTTCGGGATCAGATAGTGGATTGCGCTTGTAATATTGAACATGCATCCCCAAAGCATTTGCCTTACGAGCAATATCACGGCCAATATTTCCTAGGCCAACAATTCCCAAGGTTTTCCCAGCGATTTCATTGCCTAAAAAGTACAAAGGTGCCCAACCTGGAAAACCTTCACGCCGCATTTTTTTGTCGCCTTCAACAATACGATGGCTCAGTGATAAAATAAGGCCGATTGCGACTTCAGCAACAGCATTAGTCGATACTTTTGGTGTGTTGGTGACAACGATTCCTTTTTCTTTAGCGTAAGCTGTATCAATGTTGTTAAAACCAGCCCCAAAATTAGCAATTAATTTTAGTTTGGGTGCAGCGTCGATGATATCACGGTCAACCTTAGTAGAAAGTGGTGTGATCAAAAAATCAATATCTTCAACATTTTGTAATAGTGTCTCGTGTGAAATGAGTTTTGTACCGTCATATACAGTAACTTCAAAACCAGCATCAATTAATTTTTGTGTGGCAACTTTAGGCAACTTTGCTGATAAATAAACCTTACTCATGATAGTCTCCTTTGTGTTTTGGTTACGCTTACATTATCTCGTTATTTACCAGAAACTTCAAATAAGTTAACTGTTAGTTTTCTGGATTTTTTAGTAATATTTAGATACAATGACTTTTAAAATACATTTGGGGGATAACATGAACAAACGTTATATACGACTCTTAATAAAAATATTATCAGTGATTATGCTGATTTTATTAGGTTGGTTAATTGTTCGTTTATATCAAATTGGGATGTTTAACGATACAAATACTTTGATTAATGTTTTGAAAAAGTATGGTATCTGGGCGCCCATTATATTTATTTTTGTGCAAATCATTCAAGTTGTGGTACCTATTTTACCAGGTGGTGTTTCACTAGCTGCAGGGGTTGTGATGTTTGGGCCTTGGTTAGGATTTATATATAATTATGTAGGGATTGTCCTGGGATCAATGATTTTATTTTGGTTAGGACGACGTTATGGTCGTCGTATCATTGATGTTTTCGTCAGTGAGGATACGTTAAATAAATACATTGGCCGTCTGGATTCAAAGGGATGGCATTGGACATTTGCGTTACTAATTTTTTCACCAGTAGCACCAGATGATGCTTTGGTACTCCTTACAAGTTTAACTAAAATGACCTGGCGAGAATTTATCATGATTTTATTGTTGGGTAAACCATTGTCAATCTTTATTTATAGTTTGGGGATGTTGTACGGTGCAGATTGGTTGTTGAGAATACTAGGTAGTTAAAAGATAGACGGCATCTAAGTTACTTATAGAGACAAATAAGCCACCAACCTAACCATTTTAATTTGGTAGATTGGTGGCTTATTTATATTAAAAATATTTGTTTATTCTTTTACTGTTTTATTTAACTTTTCAGCTTGGTAATAATCTGGGAATACTTTGGCACTTTTGACACCCCAGTAATAGAAAATTAATGAGATGATAATAATGACAACAAAGTCCCAAGGATAATGAATCCAGTTAATGCCGTTAAATTCATGACTACCAATAAATGAAATGATTGAAATAAAGATTAAGTAAACAATCAACCACAAAGCTGATTTAAACGCTTTAAGGGTATCGTTGTGCTCGGCTTTATATTCATAATAAAAGTAGATTGGTAGACCTAACATGATGACAAGAATAACTTCCACTGTGGTTGGCCACATTGACCAGTAAATAGCTAATGAAGCTAATACGAAAGCAAGTGGCGCCATAATTGATAAGAAACGTAATTTAATAGGCCGTTTGAAATCAGGTGCTAAGCGTCTAAAAGCAACGGTTGTAACTGGTCCAGTTAAGTAAGCAATTAATGTTGAAGCACAGACAACAGTTGCAAGTGTTGACCAAGAACGGAACACAGAAACCATTAGCATACTAATCACAAGGTTTGTTAACATCGCAGCATGTGGCATATGGAATTTACCACTAAGTTTACCTAAAAAGCTGGGGATGTGTTTATTGCTTTCCATAGCGAATAGGACACGACCAGTAGAGGCGGCAAAAGAGACACCAGTTCCAACGGGTGAGACAAAGGCATCTAAGTATAGTAAAACAGATAACCAATGAATACCTAATAGAATAGCCAAATCAGCAAATGGTGAACTGAAGTTAATACCATGCCAACCATATTTTGCTAAGGTTGCTGGATCAATAGCAGTAATAAATGCACTTTGAATAAGAACGTAAATAATACCACTGATTAATAGTGATAAGAAAATACCGCGTTTGACATTTTTCTTAGTATCTTTAATCTCACTTCCCATGTTAATCACAGTTTGAAAGGCGTTAAATGAGAAAATAATTCCTGCTGTTGCCGTTGCTGAGAAAATAGGCGCAGAGCCATAGGGCATGAATTCATGTATTGAGTGGCCATAGTTACCAGGATGAAAACTTGAAAGTGTCAACATGATAATCGTAATGGCCGGAATACCAATTTTAAAAATTGAAATAAAATTAGTGAAGCGTGTTAATAATGTAACTGACCAAAAATTAATTAGGGTAAATACAAACATAAAAGCAAAAACGAGCCATAGCCCTGATGTTGTAATTTCACCGTTACTAAAAAATTGGTTTGTCCAATTAGCCCATGACCAAGGCCATGAACTCATATATTGAACAGCTGCAACAGCTTCGATTGGGATTAATGCAATCAAAGATACCCAGTTTGACCAGGAAGAGATGAAGCCTAGTAAAGGTCCGTGTGAGTATTGCGCATAACGGCTCATACCCCCAGCTTCAGGAAACATTGTTCCTAACTCAATATAGTTATAGGCGATTGAAGCGATAACTAAACCACCAATTACCCATGAAATGATTGCGGCTGGTCCAGCAACACGGGTTGCCTCCCAAGATCCAAATAGCCAACCTGAACCAATTAATGATCCAAGAGTCAGCATGACAAGTTGAAATAAGCCAATCTTTTTTGTTTTCTTTGACTTCATAAGTCCTCCTTCTGATAATAGCCACTATTGTAACAAATTTATGAAATAATACCAAATTCCGAAAAATACTACATGGTTTTATCTTTAAAATAAATACGTAACGAATACTTGTTTATTGATTAACGTGTGAAAGCGTTTGAAAAAAATAGTGTGTTCATGATATATATTTTGAGGATACGTCATAAATAAAATGCAAATTGATTGTAAAGATTATTACAAGCGAATTGTTAACGAATTAATTAATGCATGTTACAAAAGTTCGCTATATATCGAACTTTAAACGATTAAATGTTAAGAGTATTTGAATTTTGTAAATAATATGGCTGAATTTTAATGATTAATTGACCTTATGTTACGAGAATTTTGTTGCGTATTAGTCTATATTTTTCGATAATATAACTTGTGTCTGTATTATTTTTTTGGGAATCTGATTAAGGAGAACAGCCGTGATTTTTAAAAAACGTCTTGATGAGGCAATCACAACATCAAAGTTAGCAGTACTCTTAATTCCAGCTATGACATTATCAGCTGGTATAACATCTTTAATGGCAGCTAAATCGTATGAAATAATTAGGCTAGCAAATGCTAACGGTAAGGCAATTGAGGAAGAGAAGAAACTGCATGATTAATCGTATTTTTACGTACCTCAAAAGTGACATCATGTTTACTGTTAGTATGTCATTGGCGGTGATAACGTCTTTTTTTGTGGTACCAGACTTCGGTGCTGTTAACTGGCACACCATTTTTAGTTTAATGACGATGATGATCTGGGTAAGCTTACTAGAAAATGCAGGTGTGTTACATGCTGTATCCGTCTGGTTAGTTAGTAGAAGTCATCATACACGAGCGTTAATGACAAGTGTGACGCTATTATCATTTTTTGGTGCGATGTTATTGTCAAATGATATTGCAATCTTAACGCTGATGCCAATTTATTTACGTTTAGCATCTGAATTATCTAATCAATTAAAGATCATTGGGTCGACTTTAATTATTATGGCTGCCAATTCAGGAGCGATTTTGTTCCCATTTGGTAAGTCGCAAAACTTATACTTATTTGGACACTATGGTGTTAGTGTTGGTGAATTTTTTAAATGGTCAGGCGCACTGACAGTTGCATCATTAATTTTGATGTTTATTATTACAAGATTTATTAAATCAACACCGTTATCAATTAATTTACAACCAGCAGAACGTATTGAAAGTCGTTCAATGACGTTTTTGATTATTACTGGCGTTATCTTGATTGTAACAATTTTTGGTTGGTTACCATTTAATATTGTGGTTCCAATCATGTTAGTTATATTCTTTATTTATAATCATAAAATATTTACAATGGTTGATTATGGCTTATTAACAACATTCTTTTTCTTCTTTGTTGCCACAAATAATTTAGCAAACATACATATCGTACAGGATTTAGTTAGTTCACTATTTGATACACCGTCGCATGTGTTGTTTGGAAGTTTTTTGTTGAGTCAAGTCATTTCAAATGTACCGTCAACAATTTTGATTTCAACATTTACAGATCATGCACACGAATTATTCTTAGGAACAAATATTGGTGGTTTGGGAACGATGATTGCATCGATGGCTAACTTAATTGGTTACCGTGTTTATCGCCAAATTGAACCTGATTCATCAGCTGCTTTTTTGCGATTGTTTATGGTTTTAAATTTTGTTATGGCTGTCGTACTATTAGTATTATTCGGCATTTAGTTAATAAAACAGTTTAAGGATTTGATGGGTATATCAAATCCTTTTTTATATGCAAAAAAGCATAATGGTCACTGATTACTGCTATTAAATTGAGGATAAAACAGGTATAATTAGGGGGAGATTTTGGCTTTTTAATGAGTCGGAGAAAGAAATGCAGAAAAAATTAGATGAACCCGATATTGAAACTTTGGCAAAGAAGGATATATTTGCAAAGGTAGCTGATGGCGATTGGTATCAATATGCCAAAGAACCGCAGATACAAGCGATTGTTAAGGCAAGTACACAAGCGATTCAACGAATTAATCAGATAGCTGTTACTGACACGCAAGAGGCGTTGCGCCAAATACATGCGTTAGCACCTAATATAGCCAATGATGTTGAGTTTTATTTTCCGATAACTAATATTGAGCACCCGAATAATTTGTATATTGGTGAGGGAACCTTTATCAATTTAAATTTTACTATTTTAAGCGCTGGTAAAGTTACAATTGGAAAGAATTGCTTCTTAGGACCAAATACACAGTTGTACACCCCTAATCATCATCCACGAAATAAAGTGTTGCGTCGGGCTGGTTGGCAGTATGATTTGCCAATTACAATTGGCGATGATTGTTGGTTTGGTGGCTCGGTAATTGTTTTACCAGGAGTGACGATTGGCGATAATGTCGTTGTTGGTGCTGGAAGCGTTGTAACGCATGATATACCTAGCAATACGGTTGTTGCAGGTAATCCTGCTAAACCAATTCGTTATGAATGATAAAGTGTTGGAGTATGAAAGTAATCTAGCGTAAAAAAGTAGTAACTTGCCTGATTTATCAGCAAGTTACTACTTTTTTCATTATCACGAGTTAAATAAAATCTTTACCAACAAAACCAGTTTTATCTGTATCGGTAATTTTTCGTAAAATGCGGCAAGGATTACCAGCTGCAACAACGTTATTTGGAATATCGTGTGTCACAACGCTACCAGCACCAATAATCACATCATCGCCAATGGTGACCCCTGGTAGGACCGTAACGTTGGCGGCTAACCAGCAACGATTGCCAATCGTAATTGGTTTGGCGATGCACCCGCCAATTTCACGTTCATGAGCATCAAATGAATGGTTGCTTGTATACAAACCGACCTTTGGACCAAATAAAACACGATTCCCAATGGTGACCTTAGCGCCATCTAAGATGACCGCATCATAGTTGGCATAAAAATAGTCGCCCACATGGATATTACGACCAAATTCGCAACGGAAATTTGGATTAATATCAGGTTGTAGACCGGCACTTCCAAATAAATGACGGATTAGTTGCTCTTTTTTCACTGGGTCTGTTTCTTGGTTGAGTTCGTTGGTTAGCTTTGTAGATTGCTTGCGCTCGGCCACTAGGATTGGATCCAAATCATTATATGTTTTACCCGTGGCCATATAGGTGAATTTTTCATCTAAATTCATTATATATCCCCCAAAATTATAAGTATAACTAGCATAGCATAATTATCTTTGCTGGCTAAATAATAACAAATAGGTTGACAAATGATTTTAAATTAGATTATTATGAGAATACAATTAAAGCCGAAGGAGTTATATTATGAAAAATCATCGTATATCACAAGTAAATAGTTGGCGTTATTACTTTCGTTTCTTTATGTAGTGTTTGCATCACATTAATACAGGTGCAAACACGAAACACATGTTTGCACCTGTGGGAAATGAAAGCTATTTAGAGTGGCTTTAAAAGATCCTGCAGGTTTAGGAAAAATCTGTAGGGGAATTATATTTGGTTATGGATGACCCCCGGATTATTTCTATCTGGTGGGTCTTTTTTGTATTATTGGCGCTTGTTGTAATGAAAATAACCAAAGAGGTAAAACATAATGGAAATGACAAACTATTTAAATCGACAATTAGCAGGTGTTAAAGCTTCTGATATTTTGAATTTTGCAAATTTTGCACAACAAATTCCAAATATTATTAACTTCACATTGGGGGAGCCTGATTTTAATACACCAGAACATATTAAACAGGCAGCAATTCAAAGTATTCATGATGATCATTCACATTATGCACCAGCAAACGGTACATTAGCTTTACGTGAAAATGCTAGTACGTTTTTGGCAAATAAATATCAACAACACTATACACCGGATGAAATTATTGTGACGCAAGGGGCAACAGAAGCACTTTATACTGCAATTGTGTCAGTTTTAAATCCTGGTGATAAAGTTATTATTCCAACACCAACATTTCCCTTATACATTGCAGATGTTACGGTAGCTGGTGGGCAACCAGTATTGGTTAATACAGCAGCGACAGGATTTAAACTAACACCTGAGTTATTAGCAGAAACGATTACCCGTGAAGGTGAAGCTGTTAAGATGGTTATTTTGAATTATCCAAGTAATCCAACGGGTGTTGTGTACTCACCAGAAGAGTTAAAAGCTTTAGCAGATGTACTACGTGATAAGCCAATTTTTGCATTGTGTGATGAAATTTATAGTGAATTACATTATGATCAACCACATGCGTCATTAAGTGCTTATTTACCAGAACAAACAATCTTAGTAACCGGTGTGTCTAAATCACATGCTATGACGGGTTGGCGAATTGGTTTATTGGGTGCACCACAATCATTAATTAACGAATTAAGTAAGATTCATCAATTTACGATTACAAGTACAGCAACGGTGACTCAGGATGCTGCGGCTTCAGCTTTGGGGCAAGGAAAAGATGATGCGTTACCTATGAGAGATGCCTATAGTACACGTCGTGATTATATTTTGGCGACATTAGATGATTTAGGGTTTATAACGGTTAAACCAGAAGGCGCATTTTACATTTATACAAAAATTGCACCAGATTTGGAACAAGACGATGAAAAATTTGCTTATGATTTAGCAGAAAGAGGATTAGTTGCTGCAGTACCAGGTTCATATTTTGGCCCAGGTGGTGAGCATTACTTACGTTTGAGTTATGCAACGAGTATGGCTGAAATTAAGCAAGGTATGACTAATTTGAAAAATTATGTTGCACGACAACGTACAGAATAATTCAAAACTAGGAGATAAAATGACAAAAATATTATTATTGAGTGTACGACCAGATGAACGAGCTGCAATCAACGCATGGGCGCAACGACATCCAGATATCGATGTTACAATGTCAGAAGCAGAATTACATTCCGATACGGTTGAACAAGTTGCCGGATATGATGGTTTAGTAATTCAACAACGTAGTCAAATTGAAGCAGATGTTTACCCACGTTTGCATGCCTTAGGTGTTAAACAGATTACCACAAGAACAGCTGGCTACGATGTAATTGATCTAAAAGCAGCACAAGCAAATGATTTAGTCGTTAGTAATGTACCTGCGTACTCACCACGTTCAGTAGCAGAGTTGGCTTTGACACATACGATGCGTTTAATTAGGAAACAAGAATTAGTGGATCAACGTGTGCGTGAACAAGATTTTCGCTGGGACGGGTTACAAGGTAGCGAAATTCATTCGCTAACAATTGGTATTATTGGTGCTGGACGTATTGGAGGTACATCAGCAGGATTATTTCATGCATTAGGAGCGAACGTCATTGCTTATGATATTAAGCCTAATCATGACTTAGATGATATTTTAACGTTTAAATCATTAACAGAGGTGTTGCAACAAGCTGACGTTATTTGTTTGCATGTGGATTTAAACGAAACCTCAATAGATTTAATTGATGCAGATGCTTTGTCATCAATGAAATCAACTGCTTATTTAGTAAATGAATGTCGTGGACCAGTTGTGGATACTGATGCGTTGATTAAGGCATTGGCAAATAAGCGTATTGGTGGGGCAGCACTGGACACAATGGTTGGTGAAGAAACGTTCTTTAATTTCGACTTACGAGGTAAAGTATTACCTAATGAAAATTTAATCCGATTACGTGAATTTGATAATGTTATTATTACACCACACGTTGGTTTTTATACAAATATTGCTGTACAAAATATGATTGATATTAGTTTAGACGATACCTTAGCAATCATTACGGAGGGTAATTGTAAACACTTAGTTGGATAATATAGAAAAAGCCTAATCTCGTAAAAGAGATTAGGCTTTTGATTATGTTTCATGTGAAACATTAGCGACTACGAGCAGGTAGATCTAATGAAGCATCTGCCAATACATGACCGTTAATAGCTCGTCTGAAATCATTTAAAAAGTAACCGGGTGTCAAATCCAATTGATCGTCTAGCGCAAATACTTTTAATGTATAATCGTGTGTTTTATCAGGAGGCATTGGTCCAACGTATCCTTGTGTAAGTGCTGGATTATCTTGATGATATTGCGCATACTTTGAATTGGTTCCTGGTACGTATGAAATGTCACTGTGAGCTATATTTTCTGGAATATCTGCGACAGGTAAACTAGCAGCTAACCAGTGAATCCAAACAAAACCTGCCACTGGAACTGAATCATAATCAACAAAAACAACCGCAAGTGACCGAGTACCAGTTGGTATGTCAGTCACTTTAATTGGAAAGTTGGTTGTTGGTGTATCATCTAATCGGTTTTCTGCGGGTGCAAATTTTGCATATTTATCAGGTAAAAAATGATTATCATCTAGGGATACATGAATTTTCATAAAAATAGCCTCCGTCCTTATTTACTAAAGTCAATTTATCATAATAATGATTGTTAATTGTGAGATTGATTATTTTGTTTAATTAATTTAAAGTAACATCCTCACGAGCATGAATTAATTCAGTAATTAATTCGTTAACAGGTGTAGGAATATTTAGTTCTTTACCCATACGAGCAATTGCGCCATTTAGATAATCTATTTCGGTACGTCGTCCAGACGCAATATCTTGATGCATTGATGGATAATGATCACCGGCTTGATCAGGTGCAAGGGCGGCGTTAATTGTCGTTAAGGCAAGCTTTTCAGTTAGTGGAATACCTTTGGCTTTCGCTACTGCTTCGAATTCAAGGACCACTTTATCTGTTAAAGTAGGCACATAGTGACTCATGTTTAGATCCATTACTTTGCAATCTAGTAAGGTACAAAAAGTATTTAATACACTGTTAAGACAAGCTTTTTTCCAAATTGATAATAAAACATTGTCGCTTACGCGCGGATTTAATTTCGCATTAGTTAATGCGTCATTAATCGCGTTCAATGTTTCATGTGAAACATTATCAATTGCCTGGAATTCAATATAACCTGAACCATTTAAAATGATAGAACCGGGTCCTACTAATTCACTAGTCCATAGGGTCGTTCCCACTAATAAAGGTGACTTTGGTGCAAACTTTTGGATTGTTTCTAGGTTACCGATACCGTTAGATAGGCAAAGAATTGCTGTGTCTTTATCCAATAAGTGAGAAATCTTTTGCAACATATCTTCAAGCTGCATGGCTTTGGTGAACAATAAGATCAAATCATAGTTATCATGAATGTCCTTAGGAAAGGCAGCCGGAATTTGAACAAATTGTTGTGTATCGTTTATTTCAACAGAGAGGCCCTTATTGTTAATTGCCGCAATATGCTCTGGCCATAGGTCTAGTAAGGTGACATCATTGCCTGATTGTTGGAGCATGTAGCCAAAACGACTACCCATTGCGCCACTACCTGCAATTGCAATTTTCATGATATATCCTCCAATTTAGTTGGTTGTTTCACCAATTAGTAGTTCGGGAACTATGTAAACAGATTGGACAGTTTTTCCAGATAATTCGTCTAATAATAATTGGACCATCTGTTGTGCAATGTCCTTTAAGGGTTGTTTTACGGTCGTTAATGATTGTTCTGCTAGTTGATGTACATAAATGCCATCAAAGCCGACGATGCCGACATCACGAGGAACAGATAATCCTTGATGGATACAGGCACGCAATGCACCTAGGGCTAGACGGTCAGTAGCTGCGACAATACCGGTTTGGGGCATTAGCGATTGACCAATTAAAAATTCTCGTGAAACATGTTCATCATTAGCTAGCTTATATATTTGAATCGGTTTTTCAGCTGTTTGCATAGCTTGTCGATATCCAGCTTCTCGATTGAGTTCAAAAGCCTCGTCGACGTCCATGCCTAAAAATAAAATGTGTTGATAAGATTGTTTTAGTAATAGTTCAGTTGCTAATTGTGTACCGATAGTGTTATCGATATCGACAGCAGTAATGCCAGGCTCACTACCGTATATTACTACTGGGACTGATAAATTACGCAAAGCGTCATAGTCACTGTGACGAACACCACTGACTAGAAAGCCATCCACATTTGTGACGTCAAAATTACGTTCATGACGCATTTCAAGTGTGTAGCCATATGACTGTAGTACATCAGTTAAATGTATTAACAAATGAGCGTAATAAGGCTCAATTTCGTCAACATTGTCTAGTAGAATGAAGGCAATGTTATAGTGACGATGGTTGGCTAATGCACGACCAGCACGATTTTGAACGTATCCTAGTTGATTAATGACACGTTGTACTTCAGTTCTTATTTCCAAAGAGACTTGTTCGGGATGATTAATAACCCGTGACACAGTCATCTTGGAAACATGGGCACTACGAGCAACATCTGATAACGAAACCATAATATACACCCCAATAATATTGTTTAATGATTAAATAAATCATAACACGAATAGACAATAGCAAACGATTTGTTTAAACGTTGAATGAACATTGTGTGAAAAATATGTTAACGGTAACAGTGAAAATACACTTTCATAATTTGATCATAAAAGCTATAGTTTAACTTGTTGTTAAAGCGCTTACATGAAAAATCATTGCATGCAAGTAGATTAAGGAGTTAAATTATGGAATCATTTAAAAATAGTTTGGGGAAGAAACGTTTACCAACGTTATCAATTACAACTTTGATGTTGATGACATTTGGAAATCTAGGAACTTCGATGGCTTTTTCATTACAAAGTGCCAATATGGGACGTATTTTTCAAACTTTAGGGGCAGATCCTACTAAATTAGGGTTCTTTTTTATTTTGCCACCATTAGCAGGTATGGTTGTCCAACCATTAGTAGGGTATTTTTCTGATCGTACGTGGATTCCTAAAATCGGGCGGCGACTACCTTATCTAATTTTAGGTGCCACTGTGGCTATTATTGTGATGATGTTATTACCAAATGCTGGTTCTTTTGGTTTTAAAGCATCAACGGCTTTGTGGTTCGGGGCTGTTGCCATTTTATTTATGGATTTGTCTTCAAACATGTCAATGCAACCATTTAAGATGATGATTTCGGATATGGTAAATGACAGCCAAAAGGATATGGCTTGGTCATGGCAAACAATTTGGGGAAACATTGGTGGTGTTATTGCTAATTTATTTCCATTCTTTTTTACAGCAATTGGTGTTGCAAATGTTGCTGCTCAAGGTGAGTTACCAGCGTCGGTTAAGTGGTCATTTTATGTTGGGTCGATTATTCTAGGTATTTCTGCAGCATTTACGATTTGGAAAGTTGATGAATATGAACCTGGTAAATATGCTGAATATCATGGTATCGCTGAGAATGCTGAAAAAATTAATATGGTTAAACTTATCAAAAAAGCACCTAAAGTATTTTGGACGTTAGGCATTGTGCAATTCTTCTGTTGGGCAGGATTTCAGTATTTGTGGACCTATGGAACGGGGGCTATTGCACAAAATATTTGGCATACAACCGATGCAGCTTCAGGATCCTTTCAGTCAGCAGGTAACTGGTTTGGCGTGTTATCATCAATTGAAACAGTTGCTGCCATTATATGGGGATTGATGATAACGCGTTTGAATAATAAAACCCGTAAACCAGCTTATACGCTAGGATTATTGTTGGGTGCTGTTGGTTTCTTTATATTAGCAGTGACGGGTTCAAAGACCATGTCAGTAGTAGCTTTTATTTTGCTCGGCATTGCATGGGTAACGATGAATGCCATTCCATTTACAATTTTAACAAATGCATTGGATGGTAAGCATGACGGTACTTATATGGGGTTATTTAACACATGGATCTGCTTACCACAAATTGTGGCATCAATTGTATCATTTGCACTTTATCCATTGTTAGGTAACCAAATGCCACATATGATCTTGGTATCGGCCATATTGTTTATTATAGGTAGCCTTAGTGTGTGGTTCATTAAAGAATCTTCGGTTGAACGAGGCGATTCGTTTTAAAAAAATACTTTGTTGTTTTAATCATTAACGACTTCATTTATGCTAGTCAACATTATGGCAATTTAATAAGTGTTTACTGATAGAATATAAGTTGTGATGTTTTTATTGCAGTTATGAGCGGATGTAAATTTCTAAAAAAATAGAGCAGGTAAGAAATATTATTTTCTTACCTGCTTTTTAACTTATCGTTGTCTAAATGATGTCATGCTTATTAGCAAGAACTTTACGACGATACAGAATAATGATGACCAATGTAATATCTAATAATAATAGATAGATGGTGAAGGCAACATTACTAAATGACCAATGAGTTGTTGCAGCCAAAATACCAGTTGTTGTAGAAATAATACCACCTACGTAGTAAATCGGTGCTTCAGAACTGGGACGGATCCAAGCTTTCCGCAGAGTAGGTAAGGCAGCAATCGCATCACTGATAATCGAAAATATAATTGCTAATATAGGATTACTAGTTGCTAACCAAACGATTAATGCTAATATAGCAACCACACCACATAGATAATCTAGGGTTGTTAGCTGCCAATAGGCATCTCGATTAAACATAGAAGTAATAAATACTAATAAGGGCATAAAACCAGCCATAAAGACAGGCAAAATGGCCCAATTTATACCAGTATCAGTGATAGTAGCACCAACTGATATTAAGGGTGCGATAGCCCAAAGTAACCAAGTGACCTTGTTGGGTTGAACTCTACCTTGAATGGTTGCGATGAGATAAAATGACCCAAAGAAAGCAGAACACAAGGCACCAAAAATGACTAAGTATTGCACGATTTAATGACCTCCATTTAAAATCATATCTATGTGAGGAATATTATCCTCTAAGTAAACGTCTGAGACGGCTTTAAACCCAAATGATTCATAAAATGAACGCAAATAGTTTTGGACACCAATTTTAATCATTTTATTTGGATAAAGATGGTGAATTTCTGCAATAGTTGCAGTAACAATCTGGCGTCCGTAGTTCTTTTTGCGGTAAGCCAAGGGAACTAACACACGCCCAAAACGAATATAAGCATTATCACTATCCTTAATAATACGTGTATAGGCCAGCAGATTATTGTCTAATGTTAAGTAAACATGGTGGGCATTAAAATCGGCTTCATCAATTTCTTGATAAGCACAACGTTGTTCCACAACAAAAACCTTAGTACGTTCCTGCATGATCGTTAGTAATTCTAGTGGCGTAAGCTCAGATGTGGTTTTAATAATTAATTCTGGTTGTTGCATCACAATTATCCCCTTTGATATAGCAAGTAATTTTACATAGTCGCTAATTCTTAATATTAACATATTCGTGAAAATATGCAGTTGATTATTAGAAAAAAATGAACTTTCTGAAAAAATAACTTGACTATTATATATTAGTTCCGTTATCTTTAGATAAATAAACAAAAAGAGTGGGGAACCTTTTCGATGAAGAACGTATATTTTAATCACGATGGTAACGTTGATGATTTAGTATCATTATTACTATTACTACAAATGCCAGATGTTAATTTATTAGGGGTTGGTGTTACGGATGCTGATGGTTATGTTGATCCTTCAGTTTCAGCATCACGTAAGATTGTTGATTTGTTTGGTACTGAAGGTCGCAAGCCTTTGGATATTGCTAAGTCAAATTCACGTGCAATCCATCAATTCCCAGATGCATGGCGTTTGAGCTCATTTTCATTTGATGATTTCCCAATGCTAAATGAACACGGGGCACCTAAGACACCGGTAGCAGCCAAGCCGGGGCATTTGGATATGATTGATAAGATCAAGGCATCAGAAGAAAAAGTCACACTTGTGATGACTGGTCCTTTGTCAGATTTAGCACGTGCTTTGGAAGTAGATCCAAGTATTACTGAAAACATTGAAAGTTTGCACTGGATGGGTGGAGCCCTAAATAGCAAGGGTAATGTTGCTGCACCAGGTGCTGATGACACAATGGAATGGAATGCTTACTGGGATGCAGAAGCAGTAAAGCGTGTTTGGGATTCTGATTTGAAGATTATTATGGTTGGTTTAGATAGTACTGATCAAGTACCATTGACACCTGAATTACGTTTGCGTTGGGCAACGCAACGTCAACATCGTGCATTAGACTTAATTGGTCAAGGGTACTCATTAGTACATTCTTTTGAAGCTAACTCAATTTACTATCTATGGGATGTTTTGACGACATTAGCTAGTCGTTACCCAGAATTAGTTGAATCAATCCAAGTTAAGACAGATGTTATCACAGAAGGTGAATCAGAAGGTCGTACTTATCAAACAGATGAAGGTCGTGAAATTACCTTTATCACTAGTGTTGATGCTGATGCATTCTATGACAAGATTGATGAATTAGCTATATCAGCTGATTAATAAATAAGAAATTTGAAATTACGATAATCCGCATGGGTTATTGTAGTTTTTTTTTGCATGTTACAATGGAGTAATGGAATATTCAAAGGGGGAACTAATGATGGATAAGCAAACATTTATGGATAAAATTGCAGGTGGATTAATTGTTTCGTGCCAAGCATTACCAGGAGAACCATTATATACAGAAAAAGGTGGTGTTATGCCATTATTAGCGCTAGCAGCACAACAAGGTGGCGCAGTTGGCATTCGTGCTAATTCTGTACGAGATATTAAAGAAATCAAGGAATTAGTTGATTTACCTGTGATTGGTATTATTAAACGAGATTACTTACCTGAAGAACCCTATATTACGGCGACTATGCGTGAAGTTGATGAATTAATGACGGTCCATCCTGATGTCATTGCTTTTGATGCCACGTTACGGCCACGTCATGATGAATTAACAATTAGTGAGTTTATTGGTCAAATTAAGGCAAAATATCCAGACCAATTATTAATGGCTGATACAGCAACATTTGCTGATGGTAGCAATGCATGGAAAGCTGGTATCGATTTTGTTGGCACAACATTAGCGGGTTATACAGATAATAGTGAAGTAATTGATGGCCCTAATTATAAGTTTATTCAGCAACTTGTGGATGCTGGTATTGATGTGATTGCAGAAGGTAAAATACATACACCTGCTGAAGCAAAAAAAATCCAAGACATGGGCGTTGCGGGTGTAGTTGTTGGTGGGGCAATTACTAGACCTAAAGAAATTACAGAACGTTTTGTTCGTGAAATGCAATAATAATAGAAAAAAGCCGTTGTATAGTACAACGGCTTTTTAGTATTACTAACGATAATTAGAACATATTTTTAACTATATCGATGATCAATTAATTTTTCTAAAATTTTATTTTTTCTTGAATCACGAACAGCTTCTAGTTGACTATCTTCTAAATTATTAAAATCTTGTGCTACTAACAGTGCTTCTAGATATAAAGTTAATTGTCTTTTTATATAAATTTTGTTATCTTCATCTTTTTTTTGTACATTACCACCTAGTAATGCTAGTGCAAAAGATTCAGGATCTAACGTCACCATATCTTTTTTCATAATAAATTCTCCCGCTTAATTTGATTCAGCCGAACTATCACCAAGCTTTTGTCGCAAAGCTCTCACAACATCGTCGTGCTTTTTTTCTGTTAATGTAACTTTTTTAAAGAAAATAAATGCAGAAATAATTAGCAAAATCATGGGGATATAAAACATAAATGTTTTAAATTGTATTAATCCTGAAGCAGAAATATCACTTGGCTTTACATTACCTGTCATACCAGCCCCAATTGCAACTAATCCAACGATACCGTTGGAGAAAGCACCAGCTAATTTATCGATTAAAGGACGTACTGAAAGTGTAACAGCTTCGTTTCGTTTACCACTTTTTAATTGTCCGTATTCGACCAAATCACTAATTGTCATTAATGTTGACAAGAATATCATTGGGTATGGGAAGAAAATAATTGAAGCAGCTAACAATGCCAAGAACAAGTTCTGACCTGCAAAGGCAAATAGTATGAATCCAAGGAACATCAAACCAATTCCGCCAATATATACATATTTACGTGAAATTTTTTCTGCTAATGCTGGGAATGAAGCAACTGAAACAACACCCAATACACAGGTAATAATACCAATATATGAATATGCTTCTGCGTGCCCTAATACGTAACGGAAATAGTACAAAAGAAGTGAGTTGTTAATAACGTAACTAAAGGCAAATAAGAAATAACTCAATGCAAGCCACATTAATTGGTCATTAGAACCAATAACCTTAAATACATCACGGAATCGTGTATGTTCAACATTTTCTCGAATTAGATTTTTATCTTCCTTAACATTTCGTGCCAAGAAAATGGCACCTAAAGAGGCAAGTAATCCAATGACGATAGCATAACCTAACCATCCCATAGAATTTTGTTCGCCTTGTTTAGCACCAAACATACCAGAAAATAGGGTAACTAATGGAACGATAACAATAATAACGCTTTGTGCACCTAATGTAGATCCAAAACGTGAGAAGGTACCAAATTTCGTGCGTTCTTTACTATCCATTGATAATGCAGGTAACATCGACCATAAGGCAATGTCACTAAATGAATAAAAAACATCCAGAATTAAAAATGCAATACCAAATAATACTAAATAAAGCATTGGTTTGCTTAGAGCAAGGCCACCAAAATCAGTAAATATTAGAATTAACATTAAAGATGCAATAATTGTACCAGCTAGTAACCAAGGTTTGAATTTCCCCCATCTAGTCTTAGTATTATCAACAGCACCACCAATCATTGGATCAAACATAATTTCAGCAACACGGATAACGGTCATTAATAGTGTGACGTATCCGATCATTCTTGAATTAAAACCTGCATCGTTTGTTGTAAACAGTTGACTAGTAACAAACATTACAAAATATAAGCTTAAAGTATTATAAAATGCATCGTGTCCAAATGCCCCAAGCGCAAATGACATATATTTTTTCATCGTTTTTTCCTCAGTAAATGAATTTTTAGTATTGGTTCCTAGGCCACTAAATTTCTAAAAATTCATAAGCGTTCCGAAGAAAGTAAACGCTTACATGTTGTATATTAGCAAATCAAATTCTAGAGTGCAACTTTTTTCGTGAATTATTCACGGAATAATCATATTCAGATGTTCAAACAGATTATTTTAAATATTTTCAATAAATTTTTTAACAAATGGTAGTGCTGCCCCAACGGCAACAGGATGATTATGAGCTTTTCCAATTGATAAATAAGGGTTTTCTTTTGGAAATACGCTAATCTTTGAGATGCGATTTTCCAAATAATCTATATCATAAGGCCTTAAGTACATTGATAGTTCGCCAGCTAAGACGATTGGTGAATCAACAAACATATGTAAATTCATAATTGCTTCAGAAACGTTATCTAGATATTGATGCCATCTTTGTAAAGTAGGCTCATCTCCTTGATAAACTAGATTAAAAAATTGTGACAAAGTCTCTTCACCATCACTTAAAAGAGCATTAATAGCAATATATGTCTCGATACAGTTATATCGGCCACAATAACATGGACGTTTGTCATTCATTGCAATTGTAATATGTTCCATCGTCCCCGAACGTCCACGAGAACCATTATATATTTTTCCATCTACCATCATAGCTGTCCCTAAATGTGGGCCAATTGATAAGTAAATGGCATCCTCACGATGCGTAGAAATACGTTCTTCAGCTAAAGCAACAGCATCAGCATCGTGTAAAAAGGTGACGGGAAATGATAAATACCGTTGTAAAACATCCGTTGTCACGCCTTGCATAGGTAAAATTTGACTATAAATAATATTCTTTTGATTTTGTGATACTAATCCTTGAATACCAATTCCCAAGCCAGTAATACAATTTTCATCAATATTTTCTTGAATAATAAATGATTTAACTACCTGTGAAATTTTGTAATAATAATTATCTATATTTTTAAATACAATATTTGATTTGCATTCAGCAAATAATTCTCCACGAGTATTTAAAGCAACAAGTAGTATGTAATCACCAAATATAGCCATTCCTAAACTTATAAATGCATTATTATTTAATTTATATGCTTGTGCAGGACGACCAGTTTTTTTGGTCGTAAATTCACCATCTTTGACAATTAGGTTGCGATCTAATAACTTTTTTAAATTACTCGTAATTGTTGGTAAACTATGTCCTAAATTATCTGATATAACCTGTTTTGAAACTCGGTCATGTTGAAAAAACAAGTGAAATGTTTCGGAAAAATTATTTTTTTGTATGCTTTTCATTCCTTGGTCTTTCATAATTTCCTCCCGAAATATAGATATACCAAAAGCTTATCACTACTGGGTTTTATACGCAATTTCTCTCAATTAAGTAAAGTGATTTTATATAAATTAGTTGACATTATGAAAACGCTGTCATAAACTGTGACTATATTAAATAAAGTGATTTTACATAACTAGCGCTTAATTGGAAATTCATTATTATAGAATACAAAAAATTAAAATTTATAATGTGAGGTTTATTATGACGACAATTAATGATCGTTTGCGTCTAGACGGTAAAAAAATCTATGTTACTGGTGGGGCACAAGGTTTAGGTAAATCTATGGCACAAGGTTTGGCAGAAGCTGGTGCTGATATTGCTATTGTAGATATCCAACTTGAAAAGGCACAGGAAACTGCTAATGAAATTGCAGAATCTACGGGGCGTAAGGTAATCGCTGTAAAAGCTGATGTTACTAGTCCAGAAGAAGTAGATAAAATGATTAAAACAATTGTCACTGAACTGGGTGGATTAGATGTTGCGTTTAATAATGCAGGTATGGTAATTAATACACCAGCAACTGAAACATCTTTTGAACAATGGCAAAAGGTAATTAATCTGAATTTGAATGGTATTTTCTTAACATCACAAGCAGCGGGAAAGTACATGATTGAACACGGTGGTGGCTCAATTATTAATACGGCTTCTATGTCAGCTCATATTGTTAACCGACCACAACCACAAGCCTCATATAATGCTTCTAAAGCAGGTGTTATCCAACTTTCTAAGTCATTAGCTATTGAATGGGCTAAGAAAGGGGTTCGCGTAAATACGATATCACCTGGATATATGGCAACGGATTTGACACTTAGTTCCGAAGCACTTAAACCACTTATTAAGATTTGGAATGATTGGGCACCTATGGAACGTATGGGTAAGCCTGAAGAATTGCAAGGAATTGCTGTTTACTTAGCTTCAGATACTAGTAGCTTTGCTACTGGTGCTGATTTCCAAATTGACGGAGCCTTTACCGCTTGGTAAGCATTAAATAAAGTTGTGACTACTTCCTAGGCCACTAAACATATTTTCTGAAAATATTTTATAAGGACATTGAATAAATATGAATTATCTAATTGGAACCGATGTTGGAACATCTGGTGCAAAGAGTGTGTTAATGGATACTGATGGTAACCTTGTTGCACAATCTTTGGTTGAATACGATGTTTTAACACCTAAAAATTTATGGGCTGAACAATGGGCTCAAGTGTGGCTAGATGGTGCTAAACAAACTATTAAGCAAGTTATTGAAAAAAGTAAAGTAAATGCTTCTGATATTAAAGGGATTGGAATTTCAGCCCTTTATGGTGGTGCAGGTGTTCCTGTTGATTCAGAGGGTAAGGAAGTTCGACCAACTCTTATTTGGATGGACAGGCGTGCTGAAAAGCAAGTTCAGTGGATTAAAAATAATATCGACCTTGATCATTTATCAAATATTACGGGAAATGATGTTGTTGATCCTTATTATGGTTATACAAAAATTTTATGGATTAAAGATAACGAGCCTGAAAATTGGCAACGTATTAAAGAATTTTTACCACCAGATACATTTATTGTTAAAAGTTTGACAGGTGTTACAGCAGTTAATCATTCTGCAGCAGGTAATATTGGAGGTATATACGATATTAACCAAAATGCTTGGTCAGATGAGATGCTAGATGCATTAGGGATTCCTCATACAATGATGCCTGATAATTTAGTTACTGGTAATGATATTGCAGGTTATATAACAGCAGAAACTGCTAATGAATTAGGGCTTACGCCTGGAGTTCCTGTGATTGTTGGTGGTGTTGATGTTGGTGCTGCAAATGTCGGTATGGGAGTATTAGAACCAGGACGTTACGTTGCGGCTATTGGTACATCAATGAATGCAGCATTAGTTAGTGAAAAGCCAATTAAAAATAAAGGGCTTATTGTTTGGCCATATCCATATAATTCGCAGGATCTAAATTATAATTTTAGTGGTTCAGCTACTGCAGGTGGCATAACGAAATGGTTCCGTGATAATTTTGCACAACTTGAAGTAGCAGAGCAAAAAAATGGTGGCGTAAATGCTTATGTTGCATTAGGCAAAGAAGCTGAAAATATACCAGCAGGTAGTGATGGATTGGTTGTTTTGCCTTATTTTATGGGGGAACGTGCACCAGTATGGAATTCAGATGCTAAAGGGTTATTGTTTGGCTTATCACTATCGCACAGTAAAGCACATATTTATCATGCATTTCAAGAAGCAGTAGCATACGCGTTGCGTCATTCAATTGAATTGACGAATGAAAATCTAGGCGATTATATCGTAATTGCTGGAGGTGTTACGAACTCCAGGGATTGGGTACAGATGTTTGCAGATGTTACAGGTTATGCCGTGCGTACGCCGCTTGAAGATGCTGAAGCCAATTTGGGAGACGTTATTTTAGCAGGACTTGCAACAAATACGTTATCCTTAAATCAGGTTAAAGGATGGCAAGTTTTGGGTGAAAAAGTTACTCCCAACAAGAAAAATCATGAAACCTATAATAAATCTTTCAAATTATACAAAAAATTGTATACTGATTTGAAAGATGACATGAGTCTTCTAACAGAGATTAATAAATAAACTATAAGATATTTACACATTTAAAATACGAAAAAAGATGTGAGCCAGGATTAAACGGTTCACATCTTTTTTATTTAAAATAAATCGCATAATGCAATTTACATTTAGGATTAAAATCATAATGACATATAGGGCAGGCGTTTTGTGAGTATGCTTGAAAATTCATGGTGTGCCGACAATGACCACATAAAATTGCATTACAAGCTTTATCAACTGGGACAAATGAGTGGTCTTTTAATGCGTCATGACATAAATAGCAGGCAAAAAATTGTTGGCATTGGGCACAAGCTAATGCAACGACATCTTGCTGGCTGTGGTAGTGTTGGCAACGACCATCGTCATCTAGATTTAACCCATATATTTCATGCTTATTGGACGTTGGTTTTGATAACTTCGCCACTTGTAAATGATTTTGTATTGCCATTTTCATCCTCAATAATTAAACCACCATCACTGGCAATTTGTTTGGCAGTTCCTTTGATAGTTTGATTCCCTAATTTTAATGTGACGTGTTTTCCAATAACGTTGGAACGACGCCGATATTCAGCTAATAGCGTCGTAAAGTCACCGTGGTAATAGGTATTGATAATATTTTTAATTAATGTTGCTAATAAGAGATTGCGATTAATAGTAGTTGATTTGTTGATACTTTGAGCAATATCGGCTAAATTATCAGGAAAGTCCTTGGTCGTTAGATTTAGGCCAACACCCATGATGAAAGCTGAAACAGAATTAGATTCAAGTTCAACATTAGCTTCCGTAATAATGCCGCCGACTTTTTTATTATTAATAAATAAGTCATTTACCCACTTTAAATCGATTTGTTCTTTTGGGAAAAATGATTCTAATGTTTGGGCGATAACAACAGCCATATTAGTCGTTAATAAGCCAACTTGATTCCAGTTATCAGTCGTATTGGGTAAGATTATTGTAAAATAAAGACCACTTGTGGCAGGCGAATAAAAATGGCGACCACGCCGCCCGTAACCTGCTGATTGTGTTTCAGCAGCAAAAAAGGCAGGCTTGCTAATAGTATGCGTTGTTAAGTATTGTTTGGCTAAATGTTGTGTAGAAGTAACTGCTTTCTCAACAAACATGGCATCTATCAATTGTTTATCCATGTAATAGTTGACGATATCTTCATCTAAAAAAGGCGTTTCAATATATTGATAACCTAAATTTTTACGACTCTCAATTTGATGCGCTTTCTTTTTTAAAGCATTGATCGCTTTCCAGATACTTTCACGGCTAACATTTAAATCAGTTGCCAATTGATCACCAGATAACCAGTCCCCTTTATGTGCTAATAGTTCAAATAAAACTTTTTGTTTTGTTGTTGTCACCATCATGCTCCTTTTAAAATATCGTTTGTAAACTTGGGAGTTTTCTTAAGCGCCTTGCTAAGAAAACGGCTAAACCTGCTTTAATGATATCACCAGGAAGGAAGGCAAGGTTAGAAATAAGTGCTGTCCCTAGGGGCATGTGTGATTGTACGGATAGCCAAATTGAACCGATTAGATCAATAAATAAAACACCAGCCACAACGACAATAATAAATTCTAACCACCATGATAAATGTTGGTGTTGTTTTAGAATGTGTAAGATTGTGCCAAGTACGAGCGGTACTAGTAACCAACCCAATAAATAACCACCAGTTGGACCAAGAAAGATGGCAAAGCCACCACGGCCACCTGATAAGACTGGTAAACCAAATAAAGCAAGTACTAAGAATAATCCAATTGAGAGAAGGCTATACTTGGTGCCTAATAATTCAATTGTTAATAGAATGCCTAAGTTTTGAATAATAATGGGTACTGGAATAAATCCTAGTGGAATACCAGGGAAAAAACCTAAAATAATTAAAATAGCAGTCATCATGGCGGCTAGGGTTAATTTTTTAGTTCGTTGACTTGTCATAATACATATATGTCCAATCCTTAAAATTTAGAATAAATTCATTATACTAAGTTGTAACCCTTAAATCAACAAAAGGGTTACAAAACAAAAACACGAACTATTTTATTTTAAATAATAACAAAGTTAGTCATTTATTGCGATTTATAATGAAAACACATATAATGTTTGCTATAATTTTGAGTGTTGAAAAAATAATCATAAATTTTTTGAGGTGAATATTATCTATAAAACGGTATTAAAAGGTAGTTACTATACTGCCATTGATAAGAATCAAATAGATTATCAAATAGATAGTTTAATTTGTATAGACGAAAACGGGCAAATTGCTAATATTGTAAAGCCAAATAATGGTGATTATGAAAAAATACATCACGAGGCAGAACAACAAGGGACTTTGATGGCATTAACTAAGGACCAGGTAATTATGCCAGGATTTATCGATCTACATGTGCATGCACCGCAATGGCCAAATGCAGGTTTGGCATTAGATCGACCATTATATGAATGGTTGGATCAATACACTTTTCCATTAGAAGCTAAATTTAAAGATGCTGACTATGCGCATCTAGTTTACGATAATTTAGTTGAGACTTTGTTAGCAAATGGTACAACGACTGCACTCTATTTTGGGTCAGTTGATAATACTGGTAATGTTGAATTAGTTAAAGCTTGCTTAGATCATCATCAACGTGGATTTGTTGGGAAGGTTGTTATGGATAATCCAGCACAAACACCTGATTATTATCGTGATGAATCTGCACAAGTTGCATTAGATGAAACCGAAGCATTTATACATCAGGTTGAGCAATTAAATAAAAATGAAAAGATACCTGTGACACCGGTTATTACGCCACGCTTTCTACCATCTTGTACAGATGAAGTATTGGCAGGATTAGGTCAGTTAGCAACAAAGTATAATTTACCAATTCAATCACATTGTAGTGAAAGTGATTGGGAAAATGGTTATGCACTTGAAACGCATGGTCAGCGAGACGCAGCAGTTTTAGATGATTTTGGATTACTAACTGATAAAACAGTTATGGCACATGGCACATTGCTTAATGATGAAGATCTCGATCGTTTTAAGAATCGTGGCGTTGGGATTGCACATTGTCCAATTTCAAATGTGTATTTTGGTAATGCTGTTATGCCTGCTAAGAAAATTTTAGCTAAGGATGTAAAGGTTGGATTGGGTACTGATATTTCGGGTGGCTTTGACCCAAGTATTTACCAAAATATTCGTCAGGCAATCATGTCATCACGAATGCTTGATGAAGGAGTTGATAGTAAGTTATCTCCTGAATTGCGCGGGCAAGAAGATGCAGCAATTACTGCTCGAAATGCTTTTTATATGGCAACAGTTGGCGGTGCGCAAAGCCTTAACTTAACAACAGGACAAGTCAAAGTGGGGTATGCTGCTGATTTACAAATTGTTCATACAAAGTATCCAACATTTGGACATCAAGAGCCTGAAGATACGTTTGACAAAATGATGTATCAAACAACAGCAGCAGAAATTGATCATGTGATGACCCAAGGTATTTTTGTTAAGTAAAGTGTTTCACATGGAACATTAGTAATTAAGAATAGGAAAGAGAACAATTGATGGCACAAGAAGAGAGCGGATTATTAATTGGTGCAAATGATAAAGTACCTGTAGCAGAGGCAGGACTTTTAGGATTGCAACACGTTTTAGCAATGGATGTATATGTGCCACCGCTAATTATCGCAGGTTTGTTATCAATGAGTGCAGCACAAACTAGTGGCTTTTTACAGGTTGCATTTCTAGCATGTGGTATTGGTACATTATTTCAAACATCATTGTTTATGAAAATGCCTATGTCACAAGGACCATCATACGTGCCTATTGGTGCCATTGTTGGTGTATTTATGGGAAATGGGGCTGGTCATGGTGGCATGGCAACTGTGATTGGGTCAAGTATTGTTGCTGCTATTTTATTGATACTACTAGGCTTTTCTGGATTTTATCAAAAAATTGTAAATAAGTTAGTACCATCAATTGTTGGTGGAACAATTATTACTTGCGTGGGGTTATCGTTAATACCATCAGCTTTGAATGATAATATTTTTGAAGCTAGCGGTAATATTTACCAAAATATTGAATTAGCAGTTATAACGATGGTAGCATTGTTGCTTTCTATCACAATTGGAACGTATCTGCCTAAGCTACAAAAGATTTTTAAAATTGGATCGATTGTGATTGCACTAATGGTTGGTACAATTGTGGCAAGTTTCAAAGGACTAATGGATTGGTCAACAGTCTTGAACGCAGATTGGTTCAGCTTGCCAAAGTTTACAGCATTACACTATGGCATCAATTTTAATTTATCAGCAATTATTACGTTCATTATTATTTTTGTGGTCTTAACAACTGAAACAACTGGTACATGGTTTGCCATGAGTGCAGTTACGAAAGAAAAAATCAGTAATAAGCAATGGAATCACGGTATTATCGGTGAGGGAATGAGTTGTTTGGTATCAGCCTTACTTGGTAGTACACCAATGACAGGATATTCAACGAACGCAGGTGTTGTTTCAATTACAGGTGTTGCTAGTCGACGTGTTTTCGTAGCAGCTGGTTTTTGGTTCATTTTACTAGGATTTTTTGGTAAGTTATCGGCACTATTAGCAGCTATTCCAGCAGCAGTAGTTGGGGGTGTTTTTGCAGTCATTGTTGTTATTATCATGTTAAGTGGGTTGAACGTTATCGGTGATTTGAATATGACGGGTAATAAGGGTTATATTATCGGAGTGCCGATTGTTATGACTTTGGCACTTGTATTTTTGCCAGATAAAGTCATTAATGATGCCCCACAAATGATTCAATACTTGCTAGGGTCACCAATTACCGTAGCTGCTGTTACGGCAGTAATTTTGAATTTAGTATTGAATAAAAAAGAAGCAAAGTCAGCAATTGCCAAGTAAGTATAGAAAGAAGCATAAATTTATGCTTCTTTTTTTGTTTTATAAGCCAATTAAAAATGCCTTTTTCATGAACAATAAAGGACTTTAATTTGCCGAAATAAATAATGAATTTACAAGTGTAAATATTTGTAAATACGATAGCTAAATGTTAATATATCAGTATTGAAAGCGCTTACTATCTGCTTTCAAAAATCACAATGGGTTATTGTATGATGGGAGTTATTTTATGTTTAATTTTTTAAAACCGTTGCCGGATGCAGCGCAACAAGTGCCGCCAAATAAAGTTGAGTCAAGTTATAAAAAATGGCAGTTTCGGGTGTTATTGTCGACCTCAATGATTTATATTGGCTATTATATTATTCGTTTAATTTTTACAGCACAGCAAAATGAAATTCGAGCAGCATATGGCTTTTCATTAACGCAAATGGGATTTATCTTATCAATGTTTGGAATTGGTTACGGGGTTTCTAAATTGATTATGGGAACCTTAGCTGATCGGTCGAATGCTAATCGATATATTGCATTTGGGTTGCTGGCTAGTTCAGTAATTAATGTTGTTTTGGGCTCAACCAAAAGTTTTACATTAATTCTATTATTGATGTTGATGAATTCTATTCTACAAGGAATGGGCGCAGCTGCAGCACAACGTAGTATTTCATTATGGTTTGGGCGTCATAAAAAAGGTTCCTTTTTAGCACGTGGTACAGCCTATTCAATTTGGTCAAGTGCGCACAACTTTGGTGCCTTTGCTGCTGTCGCAAGTATTAATTTATCAGTATTTATGTTTGGACCAAGTGTTGCCTTTTCATTTTATACTGCCTCAGCAATCTCTGTTATTATTGCAATTATCTCATTATGGTTAGGTTCAGATAGACCAGCAACACAAGGATTACCAACAATTGAAGAATACTCTGGTGAGGCAGTTGTTGTTGATGGTGAGGTGGTTCAAAGTGAATTAACTGATGATTCTGTTTTTAAGGTATTTACTAAGTATATTTTGAAGAATAAGTTAGTTATGGTAATTATTCTTGTCTCATTGTCATTATATGTTGTTCGCTTTGGTATTATGTCATGGATTCCAGGTTATCTAACTGAACATAAAGGTTTTAGTCAAAGTGAAGCTAAGTGGTTATTTGGAATCTTTGAATTAGCATCAGTGCCCGGTGTTATTCTGTTAGGTTATATTTCTGATCTTTTGAAGGGACGTCGTGCAATGGCAATGATTGGTTCGTTGGTATTGTTAGCAGTTGATTTGACAGCTTACTTTTATGTGACTAATCACGCTGCTTTGATCGTCATCTTGTTGCTATTAGGTAATTTAATTTATGCGCCAATTACGATTATTGGTTTAATGGTTAATGAGGCAGTGCCAAAGTTTGCTGTTGGTATGTCAACGGGAGCGATGGGATTTGCACAGTATGTATTTGGTGAAGTGATTGGTACATTAGGTGTCGCTTCAATCGCACAAACGTATGGTTGGGCAGCCGCAGATATTGTTATTTATCTCTTTACAGCGATTGCTATTGGTGGCGCAATTTACATCATGATTAAGCAAAATAGTATGCTTAAAGAAGCTTAAGCAGGTTATGGGAAGCGAGATATTCGCTTCTTTTTTTTCTATAAAAAACGAGAATCAATGAATTATCATTAATTCTCGCCTTCATTATGTGAGTTATTCATCTGGTAACTGATACCTTAGATAGTACGTATTATCTTTACTAAAGTAGTACATATGACCATCAATGTAATGGTAGCCTTGGACGGCACGACCATCATTTTCTACATAGTAGGTATGGCCATATGCTGATACCCAGCTATTAGTTTGTAAGATACCACCTTCGTAGTAGAAGAATCCATTATCATGGTTTTTAAAACCGGTATATAATTGACCATTTTCAATCCAACGCCAACCGACACCTTCAATGTTTAAATAGCCATTAGGGACTTCTTTACGAAGATAGAACGTATTGTCTGAACCAAAATCATAGGCTTGACCGTTAATCCATTGGTAACCTTGAACGGCACGTCCGTTGTTATCAACGTAGTAAGTTAAGCCATAAGCATGTTCCCATTGATTGTTTTGACGAACCCCGTTGACAAACCAATAATAGGAACCAGCATAGTAACGTAAACCAGTATAAGGTCGACCGTTTTCTAACCAGTTGTAGCCACCGTTAGCTGTAGAAACTTCAGGTGAGTAAACGTACCCAGTTCGAGTATCCTGTTGCATCCTTGTTGTTTGTACAGTGCTTTCGCTAGTGTCTGCAAAAACAGGTGTTGTTGTGATAGCTAATCCACTAAGAACAGCACCACCTACTAAGGCTGATACTAATGAAGCTTTGCTAAATCGTTGCATTTTCATTATGTGTACCTCCTTTGTATAATAATAAGTTTACCGCAAATTCGAATATTATGTTACTAATGTGTATCGAAAATGTTTCTAAAAAGTTACTGTTTTTTATTTAAAACAGGGACAAATAAGTCTGAAAACAAGGTTTATTAGAATTTTTATGACGGCAATAGTAGCTTAAATTACAAAATACAACTTGCATCTTAAAATTGATGGTGTTAAACTCTTTTTAAATTAAAAAATAATTAGAAATATGAAAAGAAGAGTAGTGATGATGATGTCTTTAACAGAGAGCCTCGTTGGTGAAATCAGGCAAGATATGTCATTGCGAAGATGAACTTGGATGATTTTCAAGGAGTTAACGCAACTTGAACGGGTGGCATCGTTATAACTGCCAATGAGGCACTGTGATAATCATAGTGTAAATAGGGATGGTAACGCGAATATTCGGCCCAAAGGCAAAAATGTCTTTGGGCCGAATATTTTTTATTATAAAGAAAATTTCGGGGGATAAATAATATGACAAGTGCAACAACAAACCAAGTTAAGTTTCCAAATCGTTATGATATTGTGGGCAGTTTTTTAAGAACAGATGCATTGAAAGCAGCACGACAACAATTTGAAGCTGGTGAAATTACTGAGGACCAATTAACTAAAGTACAACATGATGAAACTAAAAAAATTGTTGATAAGCAAGTCTCACTTGGATTAAAAGATATTACTGATGGTGAGTTTAATCGTTCTTGGTGGCATTTGGATTTTTTGTGGGGCCTAGAGGGAGTCGCAACATATGATTACCATGAAAGTTATAAGTTTAAGGATGGTCAAACACGAACTGATAATGTTGAACTGGTAGGTAAAGTTGCCTATAATCCTAATCACCCATTTTTTGATAGTTATGAATTTTTAGCATCAATTACACCAGCAGAAATTACCCCAAAGCAAACAATTCCATCACCAACGATGCTATTCCGGGACAATCGTAGTGATAACTGGTCAAAATATTATGATACTTATGATGAATATTTGACTGATTTGGCGACAGCTTATCATCAAACGATTCAACATTTTTATGATTTAGGTGCACGTTATGTGCAATTAGATGATACAACCTGGGCCTTTTTGATTAGTAAGTTACATGATAGCCAAGCAGATGCAGCGGAACATGAAAAATATGTCAAGATTGCACAAGATAGTGTGAAAGTCATTAATGATGCTTTGGCTGATTTACCTGATGATTTGACGGTTACAACGCATATTTGTCGGGGGAATTTCCAATCAACTTATTTGTTTGCAGGTGGTTATGATGATGTTGCTTCATATTTGGGCCAACTAAATTATGATGGCGTCTTTCTAGAATTCGATGATGATCGTTCAGGTTCATTTGATTCATTAGGTGAAATTTGGGCGGGCGATACGAACAAGCGGATTGTTTTGGGACTTATCACATCAAAAAAGCCTGAAATTGAAGATCAAGATGCTATCATTGCTCGTGTAAACGAAGCTGCGAAAATTGTGCCGTTAGAAAACCTGGCACTGTCAACACAATGTGGTTTTGCCTCAACTGAAGAAGGTAACAAATTAACGCAAGCCCAACAGTGGGATAAGTTAGATTTTGTCATTCAAACTGCTAATAAAATTTGGGGTTAACGTTACAATGTAAGCGCTTAAATAATTCTAGAAAAACTGTTATAATAAGTGTAACGATAAAATATTGGACAGACTAGTTTGGGGAAAGGATGAGTATGATGACGTTAACACCGCGAATATCAATTGCAACCATGATGACGGTTTTACCATTGAAAGGGGAAATTTTCTTTAAAAAAGATAAAGAAGGTTTTTTTACAACATCTGATCTAGGCCCCAAGCTACTTATAACGCTTAAAAGTCCTGCTGAAATTGCTCAAATGCTCAAAGAATTTAATTTTATGATTGATGAACATACAGTTGATGCAGATGATAATGAATTAATCCGTTATACTGATTTATCATTAGTAAACGCATAATTAAAATGCTAATTGATAGTTTTTTAACTATCAGTTAGCATTTTTATTTGAAAATAAGGAGGATATATTTTCATATCATGTTGTTCGGGTTATATTTATAATTAAGAGAAAATAATAGGAGTAATCAAATATGACGGGGATTCAACGACAAGAAGCAATTAAAGCAGCTTTAAGTAACCCAGATACAGTAATTAGTGCAAATCGATTTGCAAAGCAGCTCATGGTATCACGACAAACAATTGTGGGCGATATTGCACTATTACGTGCTAGGGGTGAACAAATTGTAGCCACACCGCAAGGGTATCGATATCAAACTAAGCAACGGCATAGTACTATAATTGTTGTACAACATAACGCACAACAAATTGAAGCGGAATTAACAGCCCTTGTTAATGCAGGCGTAACAATTGCCGATGTACAAGTTGATCATCCAGTTTATGGCCTATTGAAAGGTGAACTGGCAATTCAATCAATAACTGATGTGAAACAATTTGTTTATCATTTGAGTAAAACAAGTGGTGAACCCTTGTCTGCACTAACTGATGGGTTGCATATGCACCGCATTGAATACGAAGATGTTGCTAATTTGGAAAAAGCTAAGATTGCTTTAAAAGAACTTCATATCTTATACGAAGACTAGTTTAGGTTGACAAGACACCCCAATAGCCTTATGATATTAGACATTACAGGGGTGTCTTTACACCTGGTTAGGAGTAACTGACGATAAATTAGTCAGTAATGTGAAGTGTTGTGAGTCAAATACATAAATTGTTGACGGTGACAGGATTAGCCTGGTTGTTTGATGCTATGGATGTGGGATTATTATCGTTTATATTGGTGGCAATTCAGCAAGAATGGCATCTGTCTTCAGTTCAAGTTGGTTGGTTGGGATCTGTAAATTCGATTGGATTGGCTGTCGGCGCTGTGACTTTTGGTATTTTAGCTGATCAAAAGGGTCGAAAATTGATGCTGATGGCAACGTTATTGATTTTCTCAGTCGCTACTGGGTTATCAGCTTTTACAATGGGCTTTATTGGGTTTATTATTTTACGATTTTTTGTTGGTGTTGGACTAGGCGGTGAACTGCCTGTTGCCACGACGTTAGTTTCTGAACATGTTAGTAAGGAAAAGCGTGGTCGCATAATTGTTTTATTGGAAAGTTTTTGGGCGGTTGGCTGGTTAATTGCTAGTTTGTTAGCATACTTTGTGATGCCACAATTTGGTTGGCGAATAACCTTGATTATTTCGGCATTAACTGGATTTTACGTGTTGGTTTTACGTCGTCATTTACCAGAGGATATTAATAAAGGAACAACCAAAGGTAATCGGGAATCCGTTAGTGTTAAACTAAAAAAGTTATTCCATAAAGAATATCGTCATCAAACGATTATGCTATGGATTGTTTGGTTTATGATTATGTTTTCTTATTATGGCATCTTTTTGTGGCTACCAAGTGTGTTGATTGGTAAAGGATTTAGTACCGTTAATAGTTTTGGCTATGTTGTCATCATGACATTAGCACAATTACCAGGATACTTTACATCAGCATGGCTTGTCGAAAAATGGGGACGCAAACCAGTTATTGCCGTATTCTTATTGGGAACAGCTATTTTTGCAGCACTATTTGGATTTTCTACTAGTTTAACGATGATTATGATTTCAGGTATGTTATTATCATTCTTTAATCTAGGTGCTTGGGGTGCGATGTATGCTTATACGCCAGAATCTTATCCAGCAGCTATCCGTGCAACAGGGAATGGCTTTGCAGGAGGATTTGGTCGCTTGGGAGGTGTGTTAGGTCCGCTCTCAATTGGTTTCTTTATTGGTCATGGTTTGTCGTTTGCAAATATCTTTAGTATTTTCAGTTTGGCCTTAGTTATTGCAATTGTTGTCATCTTACTTTTAGGTAAAGAAACGCGTGGTCAAGAAATTGATTAATTAAATAAAATAAAGGTCTATCCTTGTTATATGACTAGGGATAGGCCTTTTTGGTCGTATCATGCATCTTTTTTTCTATATTTAAAATATTTAGTTGACCTTAACGTTACGTTACCCCTTATGATTGTTTTATCGTGAAAGGAATATTTTTTTAGTTATGACATATACAATTAAAACTGTTGCTAAATTATCAGGCGTTAGTACAAGGACATTAAGGTACTATGATGAAATTTCATTATTAAAACCAGCAATGATTAATTCATCGGGTTATCGCCTTTATGGGGATGAAGAGATTAATCGATTACAGCAAATTTTATATTATCGTGAATTGGATTTTAGTTTGGAAGAAATTAAACTCATTTTAGACGATCCAAAATTTGATGTTAAAAAAGCGCTACACATACAGTATCAACAGCTTTTGTCTCGTAGGGAACGCATTGAAAATTTATTGTTAAATATTAAGAAAACCATGCAGTATTATCAAGGAGAAATTGACATGACAGCTAGTGACAAATTTTCAGCATTTAAAGTACAACAAATTACACAGAATGAACAACAGTATGGGGATGAGATTCGTTCAAAATATGGTACTGATCAGGTAGATCAAGCTAATAAAAAATATTTACGATTAACACAAGCTGATATGGATGAAATGAAATTAGTTGAAAAACAGCTTTTTGAGCAATTAGCATTGTATGTTGTAACACCTGATTTGCAAGGGAAAATTGCACACGAAATATTTGAATTACACAAATTATGGCTGAGTTTTACGCTACCAGAATATTCTGCAGAGATGCATAAAGGTATCGTAACAATGTATGTTGAAGATGAACGCTTTAAAATGTATTACGATGAAAAAGAACCAGGTAGTGCAGAGGCTTTGTACCATATTATTCAACATTATGCATCGTGATAATGTTGGCATTGTTTCACGTGGAACAAGTATTATTAAGTAAAAAACCGTAAGTTGCCAAAAATGTTCTGGCAACTTACGGTTTTTATTTGATGCAAAATCTGACTTATTCAGTAGGATAAATCTTTCTAAGATTATTAATATCTTGTTCTGATAGCGCTGTAATACCCTGATCAACAGGATACATAACGGAATTTTTATTTTCTGTATGATTTAATCCAAGCGCGTGACCAACTTCATGAATAGCGGCTGATAATCGTGGGGGATATGCATTATTTAATGTTGCTTTACCATGATTATAATCAATATTTACAAAACCAGTTTGAGAATAAATTTCGGGTCCACCGACACCTAGTTCTTGGAAATTACTTTCATTTTGAGAAGGTTTATTGTAGACCCCCAATGTGAGCGTGTTTTTTGAATCACTTTGTTCTTGCGCCGTAATCTTTACAATACCAGTTTCATTATAGATATCCATGGCTTGTAAAAATATGTGTTGGGTTTGTTGTGGCACGTTATTATCAAACTTATAAGTGTAAACGTTAGATAGTTTTTTACCCCGAACAATTGATTCAATATCGTCATCAGTCTGGCTACCTTTGTCAGGCTGTGTTTCGCCTTGTTTTTTAGTAGCAATAGGTAGCTCATTTGACCATGATTTTAAATTGGTAATTAAACCACTTAATTCACTATTAATTTGTTGGCTAACCGTTGGCGTTGTTACCCAATTGTAGCCAACGAGGGCAACAATGATAAGTATGATGCCTTTAAAAAATTTCATTGTGGTTACCTTTCTGTACACCTAGACCATGGTGTAAACAACTTAAATTATAGTATATCAAATTAAGAGAAACCTTATAGATACTTTGGTGAGCTGATTGATAGAAAGATTTGACTAAGATATTTCAGTAAATTAATAAATAAAACAATAATGTTGACACGGTGTCACTTTTTGATATACTAGCACCATAGATAAGTGACACGGCGTCACCTTTTTTTAGAAAGCGGGGATAAATTATGGTTTCAAATACTTTTGAACATTTAGCAGATGATAAACAATTGCGAATTAGACAGGCATTGTTGCATGAATTTTCAACATATCCGCTAGCACAAGCCCAGGTAGCACGAATTGTTGCGGATGCTGGGATTGCACGAGGCGCTTTTTATAAGTATTTTAGTGATTTAACGGATGCGTATCACTATGTATTGAATATTGCATTATACGAAATTCATAAATCAATGCCGACTGTTCCAACTACTGATAATGTTGAAACCTATATTGAATCGATCAAACGTTTTGTTCAAGAAACTGATAAGACGGGATATCGTGATTTAATTGAATTACATTATCGCTATAATGAAGGATTTTTGGGTAATGAACCATCTAAGATGTTTTCTGGAGATAAGAGCGCTAACCAGTGGGCAATTACGCTTTTATACCACCAAACAATTAAAGATATTATCCTAGATCCAGGTACAATTTCAGAACGATTAGCACAATTACGATTTGTACTAACGAGAAATTAACAAGTAAAGGAAAAATTATGTTTCTAGCACTTAAAGAAATTAGAAAAGAAAAATTACGGTCAAGTTTAATCGTAGCTATGATTGTGTTGATTGGTTATCTTATCTTTATTTTGACAAGTTTAGCATTAGGATTAGCCAGACAAAATACAGATGCGATTAACTCATGGCATGTCAACCAGATTACCTTGAATGCTAATGCCAATGTAGATATGCGCCAGTCATTTTTAAGCGCTGATAATGTTGGTAAGCTAAGTAATCAAGAAGCTGTTATTGGTCAAACATCGGTTGTTGCAAAATCTAATCAACATAAACAATTATCCGCTGTATTTATTGGCTTAAAGGATACACAATTTGTTTATAAAAATATAAAACTTGAAAGTGGGCATAATGTGAACGGTGCTCATGAAATTGTTGTTGATACAGCATTTAAAACATCAGGTTATAAATTAGGTAGTCAATTAACCTTGAATGATGATAAACAAAAATATACGATTGTTGGCTTTACTGAAGGTGCAAAATTGAATATTGCACCAATTGTGTATGGTCAATTAAACACGTGGCAGCATTTACGTGGCATGACCTCAGGGCCAGTTGCATCGGCAGTTGTTTCTAAAAATGCGCATTATCAAAATAATAATACGGGTGTTAAAACTTACACCAAACAACAAGTTATTGATAAACTACCAGGTTATCAAGCCCAAACGGCAACATTTGTATTAATGATTGGCTTTTTAATGGTCATTTCATTGATTATTATTGCTGTATTTCTTTATATTTTGACGATGCAAAAAATACCAAATTACGCTGTTTTACGAGCACAAGGTGTCCCTAGCAAGGTTTTAGTTAAGGCAACCATTTCACAATCAATTTTACTAGTCATTTGTGGGCTAATGATAGCAACCGGGTTAACAGCCTTAACAGCAGTGATAATGCCAGCATCTGTACCGGTTGCCTTTGATATCCCTGTTCTCGGCGGTGTTGGTTTGGGATTATTGTTGATGGCCTTAATTGGTAGCTTAATACCAGTTAGGTCAGTCTTGAAAATTGACCCCGTTTCGGCGATTGGAGGTTAAATATGGATTCATTATCTGTTCAAAATGTTAATCAAATTTATGGTAACGGTACAGCAAAAGTGCATGTCTTGCATGATGTGAATTTTACTGCAGAACCGGGTACGCTCAACTTAATAATGGGGCCATCTGGCTCTGGTAAAAGTACCTTCTTGACAATTATTGGTGGGTTATTGACCCCAACAAGTGGTACTGTCTCAGTGAATGGTACGAATTATACAGATCTTTCTAAAAAAGAACGGGATCAAGTTAGGTTAGAATCAATTGGTTTTGTGTTACAAGCTTATCATTTATTACCTTATCTAACAGTTGCAGATCAGTTCAAATTAGTTGATAAAGTAAAGCCTGAAGCTAATCTTACTGAAGATGAATTAAATAACGTGTTAGAAATGTTAGATATAAAGGAATTGCTGGATAAATTTCCTGGTGAATTGTCAGGAGGACAGCAGCAACGAGTAGCTATTGCACGTGCGTTGTATCCAAATCCATCGATTATTTTAGCAGATGAACCGACAGCAGCACTGGATAGCTCACGTGTTGTTGTTGTTGCTAAACTTCTAAAGGATTTAGCAGTAAAACATCACAAGTCAGTCGTAGTTGTGACTCATGATTCACGATTGATGGCGGCTGCAAATCATTTATATGAAATGACGGATGGTTATTTGACACAGAAAAATTAAATACAGTATTTTTCCATTAAAAGCCTCAGAAAAAATTTTTGAGGCTTTTTAATTGGAATTGGATAACGATAATAATGTAATTTAAATAATAACATCAATAAAATGAGGAATTTATTAAGATTATTAAAAAATGGTTTACAAAACGCTAAATTAAAAATATTATAATAAAATAATATTTCAATGAGAAAGAGGGCGTTTATGGAATTTTTAGGGGCATTTTTAATTGTTATGGTTTTTATGTTTGTGGGTGAATGGGTGTCATCTTTAACTAAAGCTTATGTACCATCAATTTTTATTTCGGCAGTTTTATTTACTATTGGGTTTTGGACAATCCTACCTAAGGATATAGTTGCTAAGGCATCATTTGGTGGTGAATTTGTTGGGGTTTGTATTCCGATTTTATTAGTTCATTTAGGAACTATGATGAATATACGTCAGTTGTTAAACCAGTGGCGCGCAGTAACGATTGCTTTGTCCGGAACACTGGGAACGATTATTTTAACGTTGACAATTGGAACCGTCTTGTTTGATTGGCATACAGTGATTGCAGCAATCCCACCATTAACGGGTGGTTTAGTATCAGCATTACTTATGACGGATGGTCTGAAGGCAGCTGGGTTATCGTCCTTAGTTGCGTTACCGGTCTCAATGTTTATTATGCATAGTATGATTGGTTATCCACTAACATCAGTGATGTTGAAAAAAGAAGGTCGTCGCTTATTACGTGAATATCGTGGTAATCCACAAGTTACAGTTGCTGAGAAGGAAGCTGTTGATACGGAGCCAAAAGCATTATTTAAATTACCAGCAAAGTATAATACTAGTGCTTTTATGTTAGCTAAAGTTGGCGTAGTTGGGTTGCTATCAATTTGGTTAGCTGGTTTGATGAATGGTGCAATTAATGCAAACGTGATTGCACTTGTTCTGGGTGTTGTTGGACATCAAATTGGTTTTCTAGAAAAAGAAATTTTGAATAAGACTAAAGTATTTAATTGGTTGATGTATGGTTTGATGGCATATGTGTTGTCACAATTAAGTGTGACAACACCAGACATGTTGGGCACAATTCTAATTCAAATCGTGGTACTAATTATACTTGGTATTTTTGGAATGTTTGTTGCTTCATGGGTTTTGTCAAAGCCTATGAAAATGAGTAAAGAAATGGCATTTGCTTCTTCATTAACTGCATTATTTGGTTTTCCGGCTGATTATGTGTTAACAAATGAGGTTATTGGTCATTTAACGACTGATGAAAATGAGAGATCTTACTTAACAAGCTATATGATGCCGAAGATGTTGGTTGGTGGTTTTGCAACAGTATCAGTAGCATCAGTAATTATTGCGTCAGTATTTTTGAAGTTATTGTAATTTTTTTGGGGGAAAAATATGAAAGTCTTATATAAGAATGCAAATGTTTTTACAGGTAATAATACGGATTTTGAGGAAGGTATTAACTTTATTGTTGATACAGATTCTGGGGAGTTTATAACAGCTACGGATGTTGATCAAGAAGTTGATTTGGTAGGTAAGTATGTAATGCCTGGGATGATTAATGCGCACACACATATAGTGGCAGATCCATATGAAAAGATTTCAACACTGGGGGATAAAGATGTGACTGCTGCAACGTCAACATTTTTAGCATTAAAGAATTTGAATGCGTTGCTAACAGATGGTGTGACTTATATTCGTGATGTTGGTTCAGTATTTGATGTGGACATTGAATTGTCGGCACTAGAAGAATGCGGTGAGTTAGTTGCACCTGGTATTATTGCTTCTGGTTATCCGCTAACGATGACAGGTGGCCATTTTAGTAATGGTAGTTATGAAGTTGATGGTGTCGATGAAGTTAAGAAGTTTGCACGTTTGGTAATGAAAAAAGGTGCACGTAATGTGAAGATGATGGCGACTGGTGGTGTATCATTTAATGGGGAAACACCTTGGGATGTTCAGATGACAGAAGAAGAACTGCGCGCAGGTGTTATTGAGGCACATCATAAGGGGAGAACAGCTTGTGCACATGCGCAGGGAACGGAAGGCATTCAAAATGCATTACGAGCAGGTGTTGATTCAGTTGAACATGCTATTTTCTTAGACGATGAAACAATTCAAATGTTTTTGGATAAAGATATTTACATTGTGCCAACTTTGACAGCGCCATGGGCAATTAATCAAAATGCTGATGAATTACCTGATTTTATGGTAAAGAAGTCATTAGCTGTTGAAAAAGCACATCGTCAAAGTATTGGACAGGCCGCTAAAGCTGGTGTTAAATTAGCAATGGGTACGGATTCAGGAACTGCTTATAATAATTTCAATAAGAATTCATCAATTGAATTAGCAATGATGGTCGATACTGGTGCAACTAATTTGCAAGCTTTGCAAGCAGCAACGATTAATGGTGCTGATCTATTAAAGATTACCGATCATGCTGGATCCATTGAAGCTGGTAAATTAGCTGACTTTATTGTGTTGGATGACAATCCAATGCAAGATATTAAGGCCTTGCAAGCCGATAAGGTTGTATACAAAAAAGGACATGTTGTGGCTTAAAACTTGTGCCATTGATGTTTCAAATTTTATGCAAATAGGTATGTGTGAATCACAGCATTAGCGTTGTAAGTAGCTTATACTTTATGGTTTAATTAATGTATGAAACAATTATTGAGTAAAATAAAACAGATTGCTAAAGATCTTTGGGAAACAACAACAGAATCATTTTTAATTAGTCTGTTGATGGCTGCAATTGTGGATATGTTTAATTATTTAAAGAAAAAATTTTAAAAATGTCTGAGGACCGGTAAAGTACCACTTTAATGTGTGCTTTACCGGTCCTTTTTAGTATATTTCATTAAACGTGAGCTAAAGTATCGGTTAATAGTGCTTTTCCTTTAGCATAATTTGTATTACGTTCGCTTTTGGGCATCATGCTGCCACCAGTTGCCCAAACAATATGTGTAGCGTTTGGGGTATTAAATGCCGGCATATTTTTGATTGTTGGTGTAATACCGGTAAAACCAGCAGCTGCAGAAGGCTCAACGGTAATATGTTGCATGTCTTGTAACTGTGCAACATAGCGATAGATATCATTATCTGGGAATGTGACACTACCAAAGAGAAGCGTGCGCATAACTTTACCAGCTAAACGGGATGGTCGACCAACAGCAAGCCCATCAGCAGCCGTTAGACCATCTAAACCAATGTCATACACTGAAATACGATTATTGAGCTGGGTCATCATGCCAAGTGTGACAGAAGGCACATGGGTGGGTTCACAGAAAATGGCATGAACGTGAGGACCTAAGATGGTTTTTAGCCCGAATGTAACACCGCTGGGACTACCACCAACGCCTGCTGGTAAGTAAACAATAATGGGATGTTCCTGATCAACTTTAATTTGTTGTGCTTTAAGTTGCTTTTGTAGACGGACGGCCGCAACAGCATAACCTAAAAATAAGTCGTTGGAACCCTCATCATCTACAAAATGACAGTTTGGGTCTGATGCAGCAGCAGCCCGTGCTTTTGGCATGACTGCTGAGAAATTGGTGTTAAATTCTTTAACGGTTACATTGTTTGCACGTAATTTATCTTTCTTCCATTGGCGAGCATCATGAGACATGTAGACCGTCGTTTTAAATCCAAATGTGGTTGCAACGATACCGACACTTAATGCAAGATTACCAGTTGAAGCAACAATAACGCTGTAATCAGCGAATAATTTCCGGAATTTAGTAGAGGCGAGAATGCTATAGTCATACATGTAAGCTAAACTCCCATGTGCAATTGCGATTTCTTCGGCAAATTTTAGGACTTCATAGATGCCACCCCGGGATTTAATTGAACCTGAAATGGGTAAAGCGTTGTCAGCTTTTAAATATAGATGGCCAGCAAGTTCATGCGCCGGTTGGTTCCAAATTTTCTGCATATGATTTAATGAAATCAGGGGTGATTCAATGATGCCGTTTGTCGCAGCTGTCTCTGGGAAAACAGTTGCTAAGTATGGTGCAAAGCGATCTAAGCGGGCAACGGCATCAAAAATATCTGTTTTTGAAAAAGGCAATGTAGCTTTTTGAGCGTAGTCTGGATTGCGCCAAAAAGTGGGTTGTTGATTAATTAAATCTTCAATTTGGGGATTTTCTGTTATCAATGTTTCTAAACTCATGTGCTATCAATCCTTTCGCCTTTAAATTTAAAATTAGTATAACGCCAAGCATTAATTTCTAGTGTAATTGTGTAAGCTAACGTCACATACAAGATATTTATTTTTAGCTGTTTTATTTTAAATGATTATTGTAGAATTATGATAAAACTTAATAGAAAATGGAGGCAATTCGCATGACGAGTCGTCACATGGGGAATGTTTCACGTATTGTTGTAAAAATTGGTACAAGTTCTTTAATGCATCCTAACGGCAAAATTGATTTGCAAGCAATCGATCAATTGAGCTATACCTTAACAGGATTAGTTAACGAAGGTAAACAAGTTATTTTAGTGAGTTCAGGTGCTATTGGGGCTGGTATGGGGCAATTAGGACTAATAAACCGACCAGAAGAGATACCCAAACAACAAGCATTAGCTTCGATTGGGCAAAGCGAATTGATGACAGTATACCAACAACGCTTTGCTACTTACGGTCAAAAAATTAGTCAAGTATTGCTGACACATGATGTATTAGATTATCCGCAGAGTCGGGAATATGTTCATAATACAATTGAACAATTACTAGATTGGGGAATTATCCCAGTCGTTAATGAAAATGATACAGTGGCAGTTGATGAGTTGGATCATCGGACAACTTTTGGTGATAATGATCAATTATCTGCAATTGTTGCGGTACGCTCACATGCGGATTTGTTAATCATGTTATCGGATATTGACGGTTTTTATACTGGCAATCCACATCAAGATCCGCATGCTAAATTAATTAAGGAATTGCATCAAGTAACGGATGATTCATTAAAAAGAGCAGGTGGCGCTGGCACTGTATTTGGTACAGGTGGGATGGCCACAAAGTTAAAAGCAGCGGCTCATATTTTACGTCATAATCACATGATGGTTTTGGCAAATGGCGCTAATCCATCAATTATTTTTAATATTATGAATGGTGAAGAAATTGGCACACTATTTATTGCAGAAAACAATAGTGAGGAATTAGATGATGACAGAATTATTAAATGAAATTGGTCAGCAAGGGAAAGCAGCTGCTTTAGCGTTATCGCAATTGTCTACGACAATAAAAAATCAGGTTTTACTTGCAATGGCTGATGCTTTAGTAGAAAAAACACCAGAAATTTTGGCAGCTAATCATGAAGATTTAGCAAGTCAGACAGGTTTAGAGGATAAGTTTATTGATCGATTAACGCTAACTGCAGATCGACTTGCTGGTATTGCTGATGGCGTTAGAAAGGTAGCTGACTTACCAGAGCCAATTGGTAATGTTGAGCGTGGTTGGACAACGGAATCGGGACTACAAATTAGTCAGAAACGGGTACCGCTGGGCGTAGTTGGTATTATTTATGAAGCACGACCCAATGTGACGGCTGATTCAGCAGCTCTTTGCTTTAAGTCGGGGAATGCCGTAATTTTACGTGGTGGTAAGGAAGCATTACAGACTAATATTAAAATGGCAGCGGTTTTGCGTGCTGTTCTAGCTGAATTTGATTTGCCACAAGATGCGATTCAGATGATTACAGAGACGTCACATGAATTAGCACAACAATTTATGCGATTGAATCAATATGTTGACGTCTTAATTCCACGTGGCTCATCACGATTAATTCAGACAGTTGTACAGCATGCAACAGTTCCAGTTATTGAAACAGGTGCAGGCAATTGTCATATTTATGTTGATGAAACAGCTGATTTACAGATGGCTGAAGACATTATCCTTAATGCGAAAACGCAACGCCCATCTGTCTGCAATGCGACCGAAAAATTATTGGTTAATGCAGCAATTGCGGCGGATTTCTTGCCAAAAATTGCGCGAGCTCTCGCTGAAAAGCATGTTGAAATTCGAGGTGACGAGCAAACTTGTCAAATCTTGGGTGACCAAGCGAAGCCGGCTCAGGTTGCTGATTGGGATACTGAGTATAATGATTATATTATTGCAATTAAAGTTGTGAATAATTTAGAAGAAGCAGTTAACCATATTAATAAACATAATACAAAACATTCTGAAGCGATTATCACGACCAATTATGAACACAGTCAACAATTTACCCAACAAATTGATGCAGCGTGTGTTTACGTTAATGCGTCAACACGCTTTACAGATGGATTTGAATTTGGTTTTGGTGCTGAAATTGGTATTTCAACGCAAAAACTACACGCTCGTGGACCAATGGGCTTAAAAGAATTAACAACAACAAAATATGTCATCTTAGGTCAAGGACAAATTAGAGAATAAAAAATGAAGTTGGGATGACATCTATAGTCCCATAATGATGGACGTAGTTAGTGTTCTAAATTTTCTTCCTCTATTAAATGGATATTACTACAAGTGCATTGTCTCATTATGAAAACGGAACAAGATAATATTAATATCTTATAAAAGTATCAATGATTCTTAGAATAGGGTTACAAAATTTACTGGAATTATAAAATGTAATATTTACAAAATGTATACTTTTAAATCTTGAAATACTTTGGAACAAATTTTATTATAAAATTGGCAAATTGATTTTTGAATATTTATTGACATCCTGTTTTTTACTGAGGAGAGTTCAAATGTTTAATGAACTAGAAAAAGACAAGTAATTGACATGCAAGACTTGTCATTGGTAGAAGGGAAAAAGCATAGTAAGAAGCGTCATGTTAAAAAAATTTCATGGCATATTAATATTGGTGGAATAGTTTCATATTAATAGGATTATTTTATTTGTAAAGAGAGTTTTTGGTAAGCATGATGCAGGTAAAAAATAAAACGACATGGCTTGTGTCTTTAGTAATAGTTTATTTAGTAATTAGTGACGGATTAGATTTTTTTTTGAATGATTTGTTACATTTATTAAATAGTCTAACGGTGACAATTTTGATAAATGTTGTGTTTTCAATTTTTATTATACAAATTTATAAAAGACAGGTAACTAATGGGCTTAATATAAAACCTAAAATATTGCTCATAATTATTCCTGTAATTGGTTTGTTATCAATTGAATTGTATGATTTTTTAACAATGAGCATATTGAACGTAAATCCAGGAGTTTCTCAAAGTTCCTTTTTAGGAGAGGTGCCTTCTTGTTTATTGGTACCATTTGTGCTTGTATTTGCACCGATAACGGAGGAACTTATTTTTCAACAAATAATTCAAGGTCAATTGTTGACTAAAATATTTAAAAAGGAAAACCGATTTAGTAAGTGGATTCGCATTTTAATAGTAACTTTTCTGTTTAGTTTAGTTCATGGATTTTCTTGGGGATTAGGTGATTTGAAAACATTTGTAGTCACAGTTATTTATTATTTTGACCTAATTTTTTTAGCAATTATATATGAATATTCGGACAGAAATATAACAATAACAATATTTACTCACGTTTTAGCTAATGCGTTAGCTACTATGACTTTTTAGTAGTATATTAAAATGTGGAATTGGTAAAGCAACGATTGATGAAGGAATAATAAAATTTAAATGAAGCATTATTAATGTTAGCGATAATTAGTAGCTTAATTATTTAGAATAAGTCATTTTATTAACATTGGTATTGCGTTAATCGAACAAAAAAGTTTTAAAGTGTACTAAAATTCGTCAAGTAGATGGTTAAAATATTATAAAATTAAATCAGGCGTACTCGCTTTTATGAATGACTTCATTCCGGTGTTTATACGGAGTGAGGTCATTTTTTCCTAAGTGTCGTTCATAGTTAAAATAATCGTTTCTTGCAACAACTATTTAAACGCATCTTTTCTTGTTAAAACAACTTATTTTGAACATCAAGCAACTGAGCTCGTCATAAATTTGACTGCTTTTTGTATAGAATTTTTAGTTAGGAAAAGTTATCTTTAATAATTTCCTGATCTATTTTTCTTTTTGATTAATTAAAAAAAGTACCAATAACTAATCTGTAAGATTAGTTATTGGTACCAAATATTTTAAAAGTTATTTGTTTTATTCCCACTCAACAGTTGCAGGTGGCTTAGCTGTAATATCATAGACTACACGATTAACGTGGGCAGTCTCATTTACGATACGACGAGAGATCTCTTCTAAGACATCCCATGGTAGCTTAGCAAAGTCAGCTGTCATACCATCAACAGATGTGATGGCACGAATGGCGATGGTGTGATCGTAAGTACGTTCATCTCCCATAACACCAACTGAGCGAACGCCTGGCAAGACTGTGAAGTATTGCCATACCTCGCCGTCTAATCCTTGCTTAGCAATTTCATCACGCAAGATAGCATCAGATTCGCGAACGATTTCTAGCTTGTCAGCAGTGATTTCACCAAGAACACGGATTCCTAGACCAGGACCTGGGAATGGTTGGCGCCAAACAAGTTCGTGTGGCATACCAAGCTTTTCGCCAAGTGAACGAACTTCATCCTTAAACAATTTGTTCAAAGGTTCGATTAATTGGAATTGGATGTCATCAGGCAATCCACCAACGTTGTGGTGTGACTTGATGGTTTGGGCCGTGTCAGTACCTGATTCGATAACGTCAGTGTACAACGTTCCTTGAGCAAGGAAGTCAATACCATCAAGCTTAGCAGCTTCTTCATCAAAGACGCGGATAAATTCATTACCAATGATTTTACGCTTCTTTTCAGGGTCAGTTACACCAGCAAGCTTGTTCAAGAAACGGTCTTGAGCATCAACTTTAATGATGTTTAGACCGAACTTATCACCAAGTGCTGCCATAACTTCGTTTGCTTCGTTCTTACGAAGTAGACCGTGATCCACGAAGATTGATGTTAATTGGTCACCAATAGCTTTGTGCAATAGCACTCCAACAACTGATGAATCAACACCACCAGAAAGTCCAAGCAAAACACGTTTGTCTCCAACAGTTTCACGAATCTTTGCGATTTGCTCGTCAATGAAATCATCCATTGACCAGTCACGGTTAGCGTGAACGGCATTATCAATGAAGTTTTCTAAAATCTTCATACCATGAACGGTATGACGGACTTCAGTGTGGAATTGCACGCCATATAATTGACGTTCTTTATTTTCCATCGCAGCAATAGGGGTGCTATCAGATGTAGCAACTGCAGTAAAGCCTTCAGGAACAGCACCGACATAATCACCATGTGACATCAAAACAGTTTGAGTCTCAGGTGTGTCAGCGAATAAGGTGCTGTTTGTATCCAAAACCTTAATCTCAGTTTCACCATATTCAGATGTGTTGTTAGCAGGTAGTACTTTACCGCCAGGCAACATATGTGCCATAAGTTGCATACCATAGCAAACACCTAAGATTGGAATGTTTAGATTAAAAATTTCTGGATCAACAGAAAAGGCACCATCAGCGTAAACTGAATTAGGACCACCAGAAAAGACTAGACCTTTAGGTTGAAGTTCTTTAATTTCAGCTGCGGTGATAGTGTGTGGCTTTAGTTCGGAATAAACACCTAATTCACGAATGCGTCGTGAAATTAGTTGGTTATATTGAGAACCAAAGTCCAATACAAGAATACTATCGTGTGTATCTGTGTTGGCCATGATATCCTCCATTTAATTTATAATTCTATTATACGTAGTTTATGATAATTTTCAATGCATGTTTATGGTAATGTTCGTAGTTGCTGTAAATAAAATAATGATTGATAAACGGGTCATTTCACATATTAAACTAATTTTTGCTAATGATTTTATCATTCAATAAAACACTTTAAAATATGCTAAAAAATAGTCTTGCATTCTCTTGTTGAGACCGCTATAGTAATTTACATTATTATATTTTTAAGAACTCTTAAGTGAGTGGTTGGGTCGAGGGATTAATACTTGGAGGTATTCAAAAATGGTTTCACGTCGGATGATGATTATTGGTGGCGTAATAGTAGTTGCGATTGCAGGAATTGGTGTTGCATCAATGAACGGTGAAAAAGCAGCTAATAATGATAAATTTACAGCAGCCATGGTGTCAGATACGAATGGTGTTAACGATAAAGGTTTTAACCAAAGTGCATGGAATGGTTTACAAAAATGGGGTAAAGCAAATAACTTAACCCAGGGTAAGTCAGGTTATAACTATTTTCAACCTAAAACAGTTGCTGATTATAATACGCAATTAACACAAGCAGCGACAGCTAATTATGATTTGGTTGCAGCTATTGGTAATACGTTTAAAGATTCTGTCGAAACTGTTTCACAAAAGCAACCAAAAACAAAATTTGTTTTGGTTGATGAGCAAGCAAATAAGAAATATAAAAATGTTGCTTCAGTTAAGTTTCATTCTGAACAATCTTCATATTTAGTTGGTGTTGCTGCAGCTAAGAAAGCACAAGAAGTTGGCGACAAAACAGTTGGCTTTATTGGTGGTATGCGTAATTCAGTCATTGAATCGTTTTTAGCTGGTTACCAAGCCGGCGTGAAATCAGTTGATCCAAGTATTAAAGTAGATGCAACTTTTGCTGGCACTTTTTCAGATCCTGCTAAAGGACAAACGATAACAAAAGCTAAAATAGCAGAAGGTGAACATATTATTTTCCAAGCTGCTGGTGGCGTTGGTAATGGCGTTTTCCAAGCAGCAAAAGACCAAAGTTCTACGTTACCTGCAGGCTCAAAGGGTAAAGTTTGGGTAATTGGTGTTGATCTTGACCAAACTAATATGGGTGATTATAAGACCAAAGATGGTAAACAAGATAACTTGACGCTAACATCATCATTAACGGGGATTGGTCGTGGTTTGCAATTAATTACCAAGCAAGCACAAAATGATAAATTCCCTGGTGGTAAGACTGTTTATTATGGTCTAAAAGAAGGTGGTGTAGGTGTTGTGACAAAAAATTTGAACAGTGATGAAAAGAACGCTGTGAACAATGCTAAACAACAAATCATTGATGGTGACATCAAGGTTTCAGCAGTGCCAAACAAGTAAAAAATAAATTTAGTCGAAGTCATACGAGTACTTTTCGTAAGATTTCGGCTTTTTAATATGAAATAAAATTCATTTTTTAAGTTATTATCGAGTAAAAAATTTCGAAAAATGATTAATAGTTCAGTATAATGACTTATAAGATAAGTACGTTGCGTGATGTTGCACATAAGGAATATTAAAAATGAATTCAAAAAGAAATACAATGAGTGTTAGAAAAATTCGACAATTGCTTGGGGATGACAGTGAATATGATTGGATTGCCAATCAATTAACTCAAATTGCACAAATGTATCAAGTGTATGAATCAGCCCAGCATGAAATTTTAACGAAGTTAGAAAATTTAGATGCAGAATTTGAAGTTAACTATAATCATAATCCAATTCACCATATTGACGGTCGTATGAAAGATCCACAAAGTTTGGTGGGTAAAATTAAAAAGAAAAATTTGGCTCCCAACGTGGATGCTGTTAAAAATAATATTTTTGACATTGCTGGTTTGCGGGTTATTACAAATTATATTGATGACATTTATACAGTTGAAAAACTATTATCTCAACAAGATGATATAGAAGTTATTAAACGTAAAGACTATATTGAAAACCCTAAGGACAGTGGATACCGTAGCCTTCATTTGGTAGTTAAAGTACCAGTTTTTAAGGCGCGTGAAGTTGAATCAATCCCAGTAGAAATTCAAATCAGGACGATTGGTATGGATATGTGGGCAAGCTTGGAACACGAACTGCGTTACAAAATAGATGTTGACCGAGCAGAAGAATTTGCGGATAATTTAGTACATAATGCTAATGCATTATTTGCTATTGAACAAAATTTCCAAGATATTCATCATGAATTATAATCAAAAGAAAGAGCTATTGTAGAACGAAATATGGAAAATAAACAAAAAAATCAAGCACATGATCGTAAAAACAATCATGTTTCACGTGGAACAAATAAACAGAACAGTGCACCAGTAAAAGTTGAAGTTGGTGATCAGCTATTAATTACAATTAAGCGTTTAGGGATTAACGGTGAAGGAATTGGCTACTATAAACGTAAGATCACATTTATTCCAGGAGCGTTACCAGGGGAAGTTGTAGAAGTTGAAGTCACTAACTTTACGAATAAATTTATTGAAGCAAAAGTGCTTAAATTCAAAAAACAGTCTAAGCAACGTGTAACACCGGTTGATAATCAAGAGGTCGGTGGAGTTGAATTAGCACATCTATCATATGAAGGCCAACTGAAATTTAAACAAGACGTCATTCGTCAAGCTTTGGAAAAATATCGGCCTGCTGGTTATGCACATTATAAATTATTACCAACAATTGGTATGGATGATCCAACTGGTTACCGTAACAAAGCGCAGTTCCCTGTACGTGAGGTGAATGGTAAATTAGCGGTGGGAATGTACAAACGTCAGTCTCACAAGTTAATTGACTTGCCAGTTATGACAACACAACACCCAGCTACGTTAAAAGTTGTTCGTACAGTTCGTGATATTTTAACTGATATGCAATTATCAATTTATGATGAGCGTCGTAATCGCGGTTCGATTAAAACATTAATTGCACGTGTTTCAGAATCAACAGGAGATGTGCAATTAACGATTGTGACCAATGGTCGTTCATTACCTGATTCAGATGAATTGATCGCACGAATTCATGCTGAACTGCCTGAAGTTGTTTCAATTCATCAAAATATTAATCGTGGTGATTCTTCATTAATATGGGGAGATGACACACGTCAAATTTGGGGTGAAGACTATATTACAGAAGACATAAATGGTAAAACTTTTAAATTATCACCACGAGCCTTCCTACAATTAAATCCACGCCAAACGCAACGCTTGTACCAAGAAACAATTAAAGCATTGGATCTAACAAAAGCGGATAAGCTAATTGATGCCTACTCAGGTGTTGGAACAATTGGTATCTCATTGGCTGATCATGCAGGTGAAGTGCGCGGAATGGATACGATACCTGAATCAATTGATGATGCAACTGAAAATGTTATTGATAATGCAGTTGATAATGCAACTTACTACGTTGGTGCTGCCGAAGAATTAATACCACAGTGGGCTGATGAAGGTTGGATTGCAGATGCGTTGGTTGTTGACCCACCACGTACAGGGTTGGACGGTGCATTACGCCAAACAATATTAGCGACGAAGCCGGATAAATTTGTTTATGTTTCATGTAATGCTTCAACGCTGGCACGTGATTTAGTTGATTTGGCAAAGGTTTATCGTGTCGATTATATCCAATCAATTGATATGTTCCCACAGACAGCTCGTTGGGAAGGTATCGTCAAATTTACTAAGAAATAAATGTTGACGGTGATGCTATTATATTAGTATGTTGGTTATCGAACATAAAGATAAGATGAGAGAAACGACAATGCTAACATAGTGTAGTATTGTCGTTTTTTACATTAATTTATCAGGCTATAATAAAGGAGAAGATTATGAAACAACGTAAGGGATTATCAACACGCTCAGTTGTTGCAACTGGTATTGGAGCCGCTGTATTTTTAATTTTATTTAAATTCGTTGCTATTCCAACTGGCATTCCTAATACCCAAATCAACGTTGCCGAAGCTTGGTTGTCGTTACTTGCTGCTATTTTTGGCCCAATTGTTGGTGGACTGGTTGCTTTTATCGGTCATGCTTTGAATGATGCGATTTCTTATGGTTCTGTTTGGTGGACATGGGTCATTGCTGATGCACTATTTGGTGTTGTTTTAGGGTTGGCTGTAAAGAAAATGAACCTAATTAATGGTGATTTAACTACTAAAAAATTGGTTGGGTTTAACGTTTGGCAATTGGTTGCCAATTTGATTGCTTGGAGTGTCATTGCACCTTTAGGGGATGTATTGATTTATAGTGAACCTGCTAGCAAAGTGTTCTTACAAGGTTTTGTATCAACCGGTATTAATTTCGTATCAGTTGGTATTTTAGGAAGCTTATTGCTCGTTGCTTACAATAAAACACAGGTTAAGCAAGGCTCATTAAAAGAAAAAGATTAAGCGATTTTGAGTAGGGTAAACCTACTCATACATATAAAAATATAGTAGAGGTAGTTGGCTAATGACATTAGCAATTAAAATGAGCGATGTAACATTTAAATATGACTCACAATCAGAGCCAACTTTACATCACATTAATTTAAATATTGAACAAGGGGAGCGCGTGTTGTTATCTGGACCATCAGGTTCTGGTAAGACCACTTTAGGACAATTGCTTAATGGGTTAATTCCTCACGCCTATCAGGGAGAAATAACTGGTGACATTACCATTAATGGGCACAACATTAAAGATATGTCTATTTTTGAGCGCTCTTTTGATATTGGTACAGTCTTACAAGATACGGACACCCAATTCGTTGGATTAACGGTTGCTGAAGATGTTGCTTTTGCTTTGGAAAATGATAATGTGACACACAATGAGTTATTTTCTAAGGTACAACAATGGGCAAAAATCATGGAACTAGAGGAATTGTTACGCGTAGCACCGCAAGCATTATCTGGTGGACAGAAACAACGTGTCGCAATGGCAGGCGTTTTGATTGATGATAGTCCTATCTTATTATTTGATGAACCATTGGCGAGTTTAGATCCAGCAAGTGGGCATCGTATGTTAGCTTTGTTAGATGAATTACAAGAAAAATATCATTTGACGGTTATTATGATTGAGCATCGTTTAGAGGATGTCTTACAGCATCGTTTAGATCGTGTTGTTGTGTTAGATAGGGGTGTAGTCACCTTTGATGGGACACCTGATGAAATTTTAAAAACGCAAGCATTAGCGCAGTATGGATTAGCAATGCCGGGCTATCTGCAACTATTAAAATTAGCAGGTGTTTCATTTGATGGGCTCGTTAATATTACTAATCCGGCACAAATAACGGGACCAGATGTATACGACAAGTTACAGATATTAGAGAATAGCATAAGTCGGCAGAATCAAACGGGAAGTCCAACAGCAGAGTCAATTTTAACCATACAACAACTGACATTTAAATACGGTAAACAATCATTATTTGAAAATATTGATGTTACTTTATATGAGGGTGAATTAGTGGCTCTTGTTGGTAAAAATGGTTCAGGAAAATCTACACTAAGTAAATTAATTGCCGGATTTATAAAACCGACGGCAGGTACGATGACATTAGCAGGTGTTGGTGATTTATCAGGTTTACCAATTAAAGCACGAGCCGATTATATCGGCTATGTTTCACAGAATCCAAATGAAATGATTACACAGTCAATTATTTATGATGAGGTTGCGAGCGGTCTGCGTTTGCGTGGTATGTCTGAAGAAGAGCTTAAGCCACGTGTCTACGAGTTGCTTAAATTAGCAGGCTTGTATGGTATGCGTGAGTGGCCGATAACAGTATTAAGTTATGGTCAAAAAAAGCGTCTAACAATTATTGCAGTTTTGGCATTGGCTCCGAAAATATTAATTTTGGATGAACCAACAGCTGGGCAAGATTATGCGAATGCACAGGCTATTATGAGTTTTGTAAAGCACTTGAATAAACAATTTAATACGACAGTAATGGTAATCACACATGATATGTCTTTAATGTTATCGACGACTGATCGTGCATTAGTATTAGTAGATGGCCAACTGTTAGCTGATCTAACACCGGCAAGTTTATTAAATGATCCGCATTTAGTTGAACAGGCTGATTTATCAATAACAACGGTTTATGAGCTAGCACAGCAATATGGGTTGAGTAATCCAGCTGCGCTAACAGCATTAATTGGGAAAGGATAGGTTATGAATAATATATTTGGTTATCAGCCAGGAAAGTCTATTATTCATCAATTAAGTGGTGGTACTAAACTGCTGATATTTTTATTGCTTACGATTAGCGGTATGTTAAGTTTTGATGTTCGTTACTTAATTTTGTTGATGATAATTGCTGTTGTTGGGTTGCAGGTTGCAGGAATTCGTTGGAGAAACGTGTCAACTATTGTTAAATTTGTGGCTGTATTTGCGGCTATGAATTTATTGTTGATTTATCTATTTGCGCCACAGTACGGTGTGAAATTATTTCATACTCAGACTATTTTATTTGGGTCAGGTCGGTATGCATTAACATTAGAGCAATTATTCTATGAGTTCATCGTATTGGCAAAATACTTCTTCAGCTTACCATTAGCATTGATATTTTTACTAACAACTAATCCAAGTGAATTTGCAGCTGGATTGAATAAAATTGGTCTATCTTATCGTATTTCATATGCGGTTGCTTTGACATTGCGCTATATTCCAAGTGTGCAGCAAGAATTTGTAATGATTAGTCATGCGCAACAAGCTCGGGGCTTTGATATGTCATCTAATGTACCGCTAAGGCAACGTATTAAAGGTGTTTTTGGTATCCTGATGCCACTTGTTTTTTCATCACTATCAAAAATTGATGAGGTTAGTCGTTCGATGGATCTACGACGTTTTGGTAAAGAAAAAAAGCGTAGTTGGTATTATGAGCAAAAGTTTAAAAAACAAGATTGGTGGTTTTTATTAGGTATTGTCATACTTGTCATGATTGAAATACTATTAATCAAAGTAACAGGTAGTCGTTTTTGGTACCCATTTTCATAATTGCTAATATTAAATGTGAAATAAATGAGATTATTTTAATTTAATGATTGACTTTTCATAATACGCGTTTTACCATAATATGAGTAAACACGGTGAATGGGTAAGTAGTTTGTGATGAATACGCAAAGCGAGTTGTAGATAGTGTAAGGCAATCGATTCAGCAAATGAATTTTGGCCCGGGAGTGATTGGAATTATGAGTAGTTAATATAAGTGATTTCCGGTGTGCGCGATATAGCATGTAAGTAATTCATGACTTAGTGAGCAGTTTACAGTGATGTAAATTGAAACACGGGTGGTAACGCGATTTCAATCGTCCCGTCGTTCCATATTTTTATGGTGCGACGGGACTTTTTTATTTAGAGGAGCAATATGACAACGACAAATTTTGCGCCTTTGCAATTGCCAGATGGTGAAATTGCATTAGACGAGCAGACTAGAGCCACATATGGCGTAAATGATTATACACAAGAGATTACAACAAAGGTGATGCCGGATGCAGTGGTTTTTGCTACGACAATTGCAGATGTGCAAGCAACGGTCAAATTTGCCGCGACACATCAAATTGCGGTTGTGCCACAAGGAGCCAAAACATCAATTGTTAACAGTGCTGCCGCTTTAACAGGCAGTTTAGTTTTAAATTTATCACACATGAATAAGATTTTAGCAATTGATCCAAAAGACCAAGTTGCGGTTGTTCAACCAGGTGTATTAAATGGTGATTTAGATACACAAGTCCGTCAGGTTGGCTATTTTTATGCACCTGATCCAGGTTCAAAACCAATTAGTTCAATTGGTGGAAATATTGCGACCAATGCAGGCGGTATGTCTTCACTAAAATATGGGACAACAAAGCAATCTGTGTTAGGACTAAAGGTTGTTTTAGCAAACGGTGAATTACTCACTTTGGGTGGTAAAACATTTAAGAATAATGCAGCATATGATTTAACCGATTTAATGATTGGCTCAGAAGGTACTTTAGGCATTATTGTTGAAGCAACCGTGCGTTTATTACCAATTGCTTTGGGACAACCAGTTACAGGATTGGCAACATTTCCAACAATTCATGAGTTAATGCAAGCAGTTCAAGCGGTCCAGGCTAGTGGCGTTAATCCATCAATGTTAGAAATTTTAAATCGAGTATCTATTGAAGCACTTGATGAGTATGAAGGTAGCCATTTGGGAAGTCATGGGGAACAAGCATTGTTGATTTTCCAAATTGATGTGGCTGCAGCTGATGCTTTAAGCACAGTTGAACAAGTGTTACATACTTATGGTGCAACAAAGATTGATGTTACCGAAGATCAGCAACGAACCAGTGAAATTATTAAAATTCGTCAAGATATTTTTGCAGCCGGCGCTCAGTACGGTCGGTTAATTGTTGAAGATGTAGCGGTACCCTTGGGGCAATTAGCAAAGGTTGCAGATAAAGCAGAAACATTAGCAAGTAAGTATGATCAACGATTATTATTGTTAGGTCATGCGGGGGATGGTAATTTGCACCCAGATATTATCTTGGAAGATAAAGAAGGTGCTTTGCCAGAAAAAACGCAACGATTTATTGATGAACTTCTGGCATTTGTTATTCAGGTTGGGGGAACAATAAGTGCTGAGCATGGTATTGGTAGTTTGAAAAATGCATGGGTGCCAAATCAATTAGACGCAAATGTTAGAATTCTACAAAAACAAATTAAACAAGTATTCGATCCATTGGGCATTTTAAATCCAGGACGTAAAATATAAGAAATATAGGGGCTAAAATATGGGCGTGAATAAACGAGTAGCAGCAATTGAACCAAATGCCATCCGTGCATTTGATGATCAAACTAGTGGTGTAGCAGATATTTTAAAATTAACACTTGGGGAACCTGATTTTGCTGTTCCACAACATGTTAAGCAAGCGGCAATTGATAGTATTATAAGTGATGATTCACACTATGCACCATCTAAAGGAAGCATCGCATTACGAAAGGCAATTCGACATTTTATGATGGATCGGTATGATTTATCATATGACGTTGATTCTGAAATTGTTGTGACTTTAGGCGCAACTGAAGGGATTTATGACACATTGACGGCTTTTGTTAATGATGGTGATAAAGTATTATTACCGGCGCCTAATTTTTCGATGTATGATCCAACTATCGCTTTGGCAGGTGGTGAAGTAGTCTATGTTGATACGTCTAAATCTGATTTTTTGTTGACGCCGACACAACTACAAGCAGCCATTGATGAATATGGCGATAAATTGACAACGGTTTTGTTGAACTATCCAGCTAATCCAACTGGGGTAACATACACAGCAGAACAATTAGCTGCACTAGCAGAAGTTTTGCAAGACACAGATATTACAGTTATTGCTGATGAAATCTATGCTGAATTGACCTATGATGCACCACATTATTCAATTGCGAAATATTTACCAGCACAAACGGTTATCTTAAATGGTGTTTCAAAATCACATGCGATGACTGGTTATCGTATCGGGTTTATTGTTGGACCAAAGGAATTAATAGCACCAGTTGCAACGTTACACCAATTTACAGTGACGTCTGCTTCAAATCCTGCAATGGCTGCAGCGGCAGAAGCCTTGGGATCGGCACAAGGAAAGCTGGACTCTAAGGGGATGCGTGAAGCATATCGTGAGCGACGTGACTACTTGGTGCCGGCACTACGACAATTAGGTTTCGAAATACCGCAACCAACAGGCGCCTTTTACGTTTTTGCTAAGCTACCAGCTAATGTTAATCAAGATGATTATGAATTTGGCCTGGATTTGGCTAAACGTGGAAAAGTTGCCGTTATTCCTGGTTCAATTTTCAACATTGGTGGTGAAGGATACATTCGTATTAGCTATGCTTCATCTATGGCTGTTTTGCATGAAGCCGTAAAACGCATTGGCACATTTTTGGAGAATTATTAGTAACGGAGGGGTAGTAATATGGCACGTAAAGTGGGGATTATTGGATTAGGACACGTTGGTGCAGCGATTGCACATAGTCTATCAGCGCAAGGAGCAGTAGATGAATTTGTCTTTATTGATATTAATGAGGCGAAGGTAACCGCAGAAGCACTAGATTTTGAAGATGCAAAAGCTAATTTAGAATATAATGTCAATTATGTTGTTAATGATTGGGATGCTTTAGCTGATGCCGATGTCGTGATTTCTTCAGTGGGTAAAATTTCCTTACAAGGAACGGTAACAAATAAAGATCGTTTTGTTGAGTTGCAGTACACAAAACACCAAATTAAAGGCGTATCTGAAAAACTAGTGGCATCAGGCTTTAAGGGTGTTTTAGTAGTGATTACGAATCCAGTGGACGTTATCACGACCATGTATCAACATTTTACTGGTTTCCCAACAACACGTGTTATTGGGACAGGAACCCTGTTGGATACTGCTAGATTACATCGTGCTGTTGGACAAGTGTTGCAAGTACATCCAAAATCAGTTCATGGATATAATGTGGGTGAACATGGTAACTCACAATTTACGGCTTGGTCGACTGTCACGGTTAAGGAACAGCCAATTACAGCATATAATCTACCACTCTCAGAATTAGATGAAGCCGTTCGCTCTGGCGGATTTACGGTGTATGATGGTAAAAAATTTACCAGTTATGGTATCGCCAGCGCAGCTAGCAGATTAACAAAAGCTATTTTAACTGATAGTCATGAAGAATTACCTGTTTCTAATTATCGTGCAGAATATGGGGTATATGTTTCATATCCGATGATCGTTGGTCGGGCAGGTATCGTTGATGAAGTGAAATTAAGCTTATCAGATGAGGGACAAACAAAATTAGCAGCATCCGCAAAATTAATTCATGATCGATATGAGGCGGTTATTGCAGAATTAGATAATGAATAATTTGTATAAATATACATTTTAATAAAAGAGTTAAATGATTATTCAAAAAAGAGGCGTCAATCAATCGATTGACGCCTCTTTGTCTAAGGATTAAATAATTTAAAAATCAGCTTGTGAGGCATCTTGATGTGTCCCAGCAACACCTTCTAATTGATCAAGTGCTGACATTTCTTCATCTGTTAAGGTAAAGTCAAAGACATCAGCATTTTGTGCAATGCGATCGGCATGAGTAGATTTTGGTAGTGGTAGGAAGCCATGTTGTAATGACCAACGTACCAATACTTGCGCAACTGACTTATTATATTTTGTAGCAATATCATTAATTTGAGGTACTGCTAGCAAAGATCCTGTTCCCAAAGGTGAATAAGCTTCTGTTAAAATATTATGCTCATTGTTGAAGGCCACAATATCCTTTTCTAGGTCAGAAGGGTTAACAAATAGTTGGTTAACCATTGGTGCAATTGTTGCCGTCTTTAATAAAGCTTCAACGTGTTCAATTTGGAAGTTAGAAACACCAATGGCCCGAATTTTACCATCAGTGTAGGCATCTTCCATGTAGCGCCAAGCTTCGGCATTGGCTTTGTCCCAATTACGACGATTGATTAATGGATTTGGCCAGTGAATGAGGTACAAATCTAAGTAGTCTAATCCAAGTAGTTGCAATGACTTATCCAAAGCAATCTTTGCAGCTTCAAAACTGTGGCTGTCGTTCCACAATTTTGAGGTAACGAACAAGTCTTCACGTGGAATACCTGAATCTTTAATGGCACGACCAACTGAAGCCTCATTACCATAAGCAGCGGCAGTGTCAATGTGGCGATAACCAGCCTTTAATGCATCAAGCACACTTTGATAGGCAACATCCCCATCTGGCGTTTGCCAAGTACCAAATCCAACAACTGGGATTTTAACCCCATTAGTTAAGGTAAATGTATCGGTTAATGATGAAATGGTCATATACTTACACCTCTTATTAAATATATTTCAGTTAAATTTAGCTGATAATTCACTGTCCAGTATAACAAAAAATAACGATAAACTAAATTATATAGTTTATCTACTTGATATAGTTGGGTATAATATTAAAGATAATAACGTGAGAAAGGAAAGTAAAATGTCAAAAGTTACAAAGGAAGCAATTTTTGAAGCAACGCAGGCTGTGTTGATGGAAAAAGGTTACGAAAAGGCACGTCTTGCTGATGTTGCGCGCAAATTGACAATTACGCCAGCTGCGTTGTACAAACATTTTGCCAACCGTGATGCTTTATTTCAAGAAATGGATGAGGATTGGTTGTTGCACGTCGATGCACCAATCATAGAAGCTAGTGAGCGAGCTACAAAAGAGAATCGGGTGCAGGCATTGCATGACTGGTTGTGGTTGCTTTCAACGCGTCGTCAAGCCAGTTTTGCTGAAGCACCAGAAATGTTAGCTTTTTATAAATTTGAGCTGGGAAAGCACGATAGTTTAATCGAGCCTAGACTTAAAGAATTTGCCAAAGCTGTTGAAAAAATAATGGCGTGGGACACGTTCCGTCAACAACGTGGTCAAACGGTTATGCAGACATTTACCTATTTTTATCATCCTTTTTTTGCAGGGCGTTGGGATGACAATTTATTTAAAACAATTTTTGAAACGACGTGGCAAGAAATGCTACCGGTTATACAACAAAATTTAATGAAGCCGTCTGAAGAATAATAAAAAGCCAACTGGTAATTTAACTAGTTGGCTTTTTATTTATTCAGTTTCATTTTGATTGAATTTAAAAGCATTTAAGAAACGGTTGATACGTTCAGTCGGATTATTGAAAAATTCATCTGGTGTACCATCAAAATTGATTTTACCATCTTCCAAGAATAACATCCGATCAGCAGCATGACGCGCAAAATCCATATTATGGGTAACGATAATCATGGATTGGTTTTCGTGAGCTAAGTCGTTTAATACACGTAAAACTTGCGCCTCTAGTTCTGGATCCAAAGCAGAAGTGGGTTCGTCTAACAACAGATAATCAGGTGCCATGGCTAGTGCACGTGCAATCGCAACACGTTGCGTTTGACCGCCAGATAATTGATAAGGATAACGGTCAGCAGTGTTGTCTAAGTCAACTGCAGCCAGAAGTTCGTGTGCATGTTTAGTTGCCTGAGCTTTGGATTGCTTAAGGACATGAACGGGGGCCTCAATCATATTTCCCATGATTGTTAAATGGTCGAACATACGTGGTTGTTGAAAAACCATCCCTGTTTTACGGCGCACCCACAATAAAGTTTCAGTTGTTAGCGGCTGGCTTAAATCAATTGTGCGGTCATCAATCGTATATTTCCCACTATCGGGGCGCTCTAATAGGTTTAATGAACGTAACAAAGTTGATTTACCAGATCCTGATGGACCAACAATAACAGTTGTTTCATGCGGATTGAAGGTGACGTTGATATCTTGTAGCGCATGATGTTCAGTATAACGTTTATCAATATGTTCTAATTTAAGCATGTTTTTTACCTTTGTTCTTTCACAAAACGGTCAGCCCAACGTTGGATATAGCGTTGTGGGAATGACAGGATGGTAACAAATAGTGCGTAGATAACAGCAACTAATAGATACATTTGTAATGGTTCAAAATTAACAGCAGCTAGTTGTTGTGATAAGTAGAACATCTCAACAATTGTTACAACTGAAGCTAGTGACGTATCCTTCACTAATGCAACAAACGAGTTGGCTAATGTTGGAATAGAAATACGTGTTGCTTGTGGCAAAATGATGCGCAAAAATATTTGGCGATCAGTCATACCTAAAGCAGCAGCAGCTTCACGTTGTGTATCAGGGATGGATGAAATTGACGCACGAATAGCTTCGGACGCATAAGCACCTGTATTTAATGATAGAACCATCACGGCAGCTGACCAACCTGAAGGCGACAACCAACTAATACCTAATTTTGGTAAACCGTAGAAAACAACAAATAATTGCACAAGCATAGGGGTTGAACGGAAAATCCAAACATAAAATCCAAGAATAAATTTTAAAATGTGCCAACCAAGCTTACCAAATCCGGTAGCATGAGGGACATAAGATCGTAAAATAGCGACTGCAGCAGCAATCACAACGGCAATCACAAAAGAAATTAATGCTAATGGAATCGTATATTTAATACCAGCAACAATTAATTGTGGTGCATAAGTTGCAATAAATTGAAACATGAGTCATCCTTTCAAAAAATGAACACAAAAAAAGTGTTAAACAATCCTGATGAAATCAGGTGCCTAACACGTTTTTTACGATTATTAAAATGGTGTACACCAAGATAACCTACCGCAAAAACCGCGTTAGGCTCGCACAAGCAATATAGTTATTTGATGAAGCATGTAACATAATGATACTCCTTAAACGACAAATAAATAAACTAATAACTTACTTTATTCTAGGGGTCTAACTAATTAAATGCAAGTAAAATTTAATTAGTTGGCTAAATGTTGACAAAATGTTAGTAAACAGAGTATTATTTGCCTCAGTAACTAAGAGAGGTAATGTTTATGAATTTTAGGATGCGATGTTAAATTAACCGGTGAAATGACGTTAAATGAAAATAATTTAAACACCAGTTGAGGAAAAATAAAATGAATAAATATACAAAAATTGCAGCTGCTGCAGCTGTTACATTGACTGTAGCCAGTGTTGGCACATACGCAGCACTACCAAATGTTTCTGCTAAAGCAACACCAGCGTACCAAAAGAATTTGCATAAAAAAGGCACGTTAACGATTGGGCTGGAAGGAACATATTCACCCTATTCATATCGTGATAAGTCAGGTAAACTAACTGGCTTTGAGGTTGATTTGTCAAAGGCAGTTGCTAAAAAGTTAAATTTAAAGCCTGAATTCAGCCAAACAAAATTTGATTCATTAGTTGCTGGTTTGGGCGCAAACAAATATGATGTTGTTTATAATAACATGGGTAAGAATAAAGAACGTGAAAAGCACTATACGTTTGCAAGCCCATACCTATATACAAAAACAGTCATGATTACAAAACCTGATTCAGATATTAAATCAGCATCTGATTTAAAGGGTAAGCGATCAGCACAATCAGCTTCATCTAACTTTGGTCAAGCAGCTAAAAAAGCCGGAACAAAGATTGTTTCAGTTCCGGGGTTTGCAGAAGCTATCGATTTGATCAATTCTGGTAAAGCAGACGTAACGCTAAACTCACAAGATTCATGGGGAGTTTACAAAAAAGCACATCCTGAAACAAAATTGACGGCTAAGACGACTAAACTATTGGGTAATACATCTGCCTCACCAATGGTAAACAAGAAAGATAAAGCGTTAGCTAAAAAAATAACGAAGGCACAACAAGAATTGAAAAAAGATGGTACAATGTCGAAACTATCAGAGAAATATTTTGGATCTGATTTGACGAAAAAACCATAGAATAACGGTATAATATTAGTCTCAGGGGAATTTACCTTTGAGACTATTTTTAATTACCGAATTTGATGTTAATAGAGGTGTTTATTATGTTAATTGCTAAAAAAATTATTGTACGTGGTCGTGTACAGGGAGTTGGGTTTCGTTATTTCACAACAACGTTGGCTAAAGATATGGGCGTTGTAGGTGCTGTATGGAATAAGGACGATGGGTCAGTTCATATTGAAGCGCAAGCTGAAGAAAGTGTGATGGCAGATTTTGTGGCTAAAGTGGGCGAATCCCCCTCACCGTATGGCCGAGTTGACTCGGTAACTACGCAAGACATTGCAGTGCATGAAGATCAAAACAGTTTTCGTGAATTATAAATTGTTATCGTAGCCAGTAAGCAATGTTACATTGCATGACTGGTTTTTTTAATGTAAGCTGAGTTGTTAAGAGTTTTTAGGAGGCTTTGAAAAAATGGCTATTAAAACATGGTTGAAATTTGTTGAAGTGCAATCGTTGGTCGCGAGCGTGTTACCGTTAGTGCTAGGTAATCTATATGCAGTCATTACATATCGAGAGTTTAATGTTGGGTATGCAATTTTATTTGCAATTGTTGTCTTTTCATTACAAATGGTGGCAAATGTTTGGAATAATATTCAAGATTTTAAGTTAGCAACAAGTGATGAATGGAAAAATGGTGTGAATAACATTGTTGGTAATGGTGGTATTTCACAGCGTCAATCATGGTTAACGCTAGGCGTTTTAATTTTGATTGCGGCTGTTGGTGGCCTATGGTTAGCGTTCCAAACAGGATGGCCTTTATTTATCATGGGTATCATTGGATTTATTGTTACTTACTGGTACGCTGGGACGCCATTACCATTATCACGCACGCCATTTGGTGAATTAGCATCTGGTTTAACGATGGGTTATTTAATTTTCTTGAGCGCGACATATATTAATATTGCACCAACTTTTAATAGTGAGTTGGTTATCCATGCGATTATTGCTTCAGCGATTGCATGGTTTGCAATTGGTGATATTATGTTAGCTAATAATATTGGTGATTATGAAGAAGATGTTGCTGAGGGCCGGCATACGTTGGTTTGGCATTTGGGAAAGCCGCGGGCCATTAAAGCATTCGGTTGGATCTATATTGCAGGTTATGTGATGCTGATTATTGCAGTCTTGTTTGGTATTTTGCCTTGGTTAGCTTTAGTAGCATTATTATCATTGCCAATTGTAATGAAAAACGTACATGCTTTTCAAGCAAATCCAATTAAACCTAATTTTCCATTCGCAATTAAAAATGCCGTGGTTATTTCAATCACGTTGGCGATTGGTCTAGTATTAGCTTTGCTTTTTAATTAATAAAATTTAATTTTTAGGACTTGTTTCAGAGTGTCAACCTACCAAGATGTAACTGGTGAGGTTGACACTTTTTTTACGGTATTAGTTTTTAAACCCTGTGGAAAACTTGTGCATAAGTTTGTGGATAAAATTAATTTAAACTTAATTTGATTGTTACTTTATTCACAATTAAAGATAGTCATTATTAGTGCCAGAAAAGCTTGCAGGTGCGATTATCTGGTATAATTAGAAAAAATGAAAGTGAGGGTGCGAAGTGTTAGCATACTTAAAACGTTCCAAATTACTTTTTTGGACGCTTGAAATATTGGCTATTGCGTTATTGATTTTAGTTGTGACACAACTACGATTTATTTTAGAACCCATTAGTCAATTTATAGGGGCTGTTTTTGTGCCATTAATCATTTCGGGTTTTTTATATTATTTATTGAATCCAATTGTGGTATTTTTACAAAAGATTCCGTTGGGTAAAGTCAAGCATGTGAGCCGCAGTTGGGCGATTACAATTGTTATGTTATTGTTGGTTGGTATTTTAATTGCATTGTTATTAATGCTATTACCAACATTGGTGGATCAAATTACTGGATTGATACGTAATATTCCAGGATTAATTGATACTATTCAACAACTAGTTAATGAAATTAGTAAAATTAATATTGCAAAAGAGTATGGCATTAAACTAGATTTTAATAAAATACAAGATGAAGTGCAAAAATTTGGTCAAACCGTGGTAGCGGGGATGGCAACTAGCTTAAGTTCAGTAATCGGTAAATTAACCAATGTGACGATTACGGCAATTACAGTACCTGTTATGACGATTTATATGTTAAATGATGGTCATAAACTATCACCGTTTATTCAAAGAGTTTTTCCTAGCAAACAACAAGACCGTATTTCAGATGTTTTAAGTCGTTTAAATCAAACGATTGCCCAATATATTAGTGGACAAGCAATTGAAATGTTATTTGTTGGTTTCTTTACAACGATTGGTTATTTCATGATTGGTCAAAATTACGCATTGTTGTTAGGCGTGTTTGCAGGTGTAACCAATATTATTCCTTATGTTGGACCATATATTGGTTTGATTCCAGCTTTGTTTGTAGCAATTACTTATTCACCGTTACAAGCTTTATGGGTAATTATAGTTGTCCTAATTGTGCAACAGGTAGATAGTAATTTGATTTATCCCAAAATCATGGGAGCTTCATTGAACATACATCCGTTAACAATTATTATCTTATTATTAGCAGCTGGAAATATTGCAGGAATTGCAGGGATGATTTTAGCAGTACCTTTCTATGCCATTATTCGAACAATTACAGTTTATGCCTGGGAACTTTGGCGATTACATCAAAATAATGATGTCGTATCACAAGAAGATGAATCTGAAATTGATACAACAGTTTAAGGCATCATAAAAAATAATGAAATTGGCGCTTGTGTGTGGTATATTCCATATACGCAAGGCCTTTTTTATTTGGTATCAATTTTAATGAGGTAAAAGATTATGGCAGATGATTTACATTTAGGACAGATAATCGCAACTAATAACTTATATAAAGACTTAATTGGTGGAAAATTTGGTATTGAATTGGAAGCGCACCGAGTGTCTAAGGCGGGGCGTCTAAGTAGAATTGATCATTCGGCTAAACTTGGGTCAAGACGGATGCATCCATATTTACAAACGGATTATAGTGAAACGCAAGCAGAGTTGGTGACGGAACCCGTAGATTCATTTGAAACAGCGCGTGACCGTCTATTACAGCTACAGTGGGTTTTACGTCATCACATGGCGGATGATGAATCGATTTGGCCTTTAAGCATGCCACCAGAATTGAAACAAGACGATTTACAATGGTTAGATGAAAAATTTGAACGTACCTGGATGCAAGACTATCGTAATTGGTTGATGCATAAATATGGTTCAACTCATGAAATAATGACCGGATTACATTTAAATTATTCGTTACCACAGGATTTATTACAGCATCTATTTCAAGCAAGTGATGCGGCTGATTTTAATGTGTTTAAAGATCAAGTTTACTTTCATTTGGGACAACAAATAGTTGCACATCAATGGTTGTTCAACTATTTGTTTGGCGCAACGCCATTTAATTTAAATGATACTGATTCAAGAACGCCACAGTTTAGCCAACCAGTTCGTTCGTTACGGACCAGTGAATATGGTTTTGTTAATGATCGTGGTGAAAAATTAGCGTATGTTGGTGACTATGAAAAATACAAGCGGCAAATTGAAAAGCTATTAGCTGAAGGAAAATTATTTTCGGAACATGAAATTTATGGTCCTGTTCGATTTAAGAAAATAGCAGCCGATAATCCAAGCGTGGATTATTTGGAAATTCGTTTGGTGGACACAAATCCGTTTGATATTGCTGGTATATCAGAAAATGAATTGAATTTGATTCATTTATTATTAATTTATTTCATCATTAATGATGAAAAGTTGAGTGATGAGGTATTGCAAGGACAAGACGAAACGGCTAATGAAGTGTCATTACAAAAACCCACTGATGCTTTAACTAATAAAGATGCAGTACTTGTGATTATGCAAGAAATTTCGCGATTAGCCGATCATTTTGGGATGCGTTTTAATGATGGCTTGTCATTAATAACGGATCGCGTGTTAACACCAAGTAAAACACCAGCAGCCAAGATGTTGGCTGCAGCACCAGATGCAGCGACGATGCAGGTTTGGGCAACGCAATTAGGTAATGATCGTGCACGCTACTTTAAAGAGAATGAGCAAGCGTTATTTGCTGATTATTTTGGCATTAATCCATTGAGTGGTGTTGTTAAAGATGCTCTGACTGTTGGTGTACGAGTCATTGAATATGATAGCAATCACATTGTGCTAAGTGTGGGTGATCATGTTGAACGGGTGACTGAACCGGTTAATATAAATGAGCTTTTTCCAGAATTAATTATTAACTAACTTTAAATAAGTGATAAAATAGCAAATATTAGGTTAATGAAATGTTAATCGCTGGAGGAAGTTAAATATGAGAAGAGAACATCCCTTTGATTTTGAAAAATGGTATTCGTTTTTAGCTGATGCTACAGGTAAAGAAGTAGCTTGGGTGACAGATGAACATATGACAATGCATCCGGTTTATGATGAACAAATGTTGGCATTAGTGCAAGCATTTGAATGGTCTGATTTTTATGATCAAAATTATGATCGTACCTTACATCAAAAAGGATTAAATCAACTACGTGAAGAAGAAGTAGATATGATTGCGCGGACTAGTCTTGATTTTAGAGAATTGCGTGCTGTTGCTTCAATTGTTATCCATGGTGAACGTCGTCTTGAAGGTATGTGGGCAGCGATGCTGGAAAAAGGTATTTTGTATCGTTTATTGCAACGGTTGCAGAGTCAAACGCCAACAGATTTTCCAGGACCAAATTATTAGATGAAAATCTATTCTAAAATAACCGTCGGCTTAATAAGTTAAGACGGTTATTTTTTTGGCATTTAATATTAATTTTGGATGAATGCTTTCATAATGTATCATTCATTTTTATACTAATAAAAAATAATGTAGCGACTTATTTTTAAATGATTATTGTATGGAAAAATTAAATGAAATTTTGAAAATTATAAAATTTCTTATATACTAGTTAATATGAAATTTTTAAAATATCGTAAACATGATGTCGTTATGAAAAAGGGAGTGTGAAGATGTCACAACAAAAAGGATCCCCACAGAAACTAGACAGAGGGTTAACTGGTCGCCATGTTGAGATGATTGCCTTAGGTGGAACAATTGGAACAGGTTTGTTCCTGGGGGCAGGTCGTTCAATTAGTGCAGCTGGGCCAGCCATTTTAATTGTTTACGCAATTGTCGGGATGTTTATGTTTTGGATGATGCGAGCGTTAGGTGAGCTGTTGCTAACAGATCCTAACCGCGCAACATTCGTTGGTTTTATTGAAAAATACGTCGGACCTAAAGCCGGGTTTATCATTGGATGGACTTATTGGATTGGGTGGATTACGATTGCCATGGCTGAATTAACAGCGGTGGGAACTTATATGTCTTTTTGGTTTCCAAATATTCCAATTTGGATATGGGAGTTGATTATTTTAGCCATGTTGTACGGTATTAATATTATTGCCGTAGCAGCCTTTGGTGAAACTGAATTTTGGTTCTCAATGATTAAGATTATTGCCATTGTTGCTATGATTGCAACGGGTGTGATTATGATGGTGATGCACACCAAAACATCATCAGGAGTTACTTCAATTAGTAATTTATGGCAGCATGGCTTTATTGCTGATGGTGGTAGTCACTTATTGGCAGCCTTTCAAATGGTATTCTTTGCTTTCTTAGGTATTGAATTTGTGGGGATGACGGCTGCTGAAGCGCAAGATCCTTATAAAAATATTCCAAAAGCAATTAACTCAATTATCGTTCGTATTTTAATTTTCTATATTGGTGCTTTAATTGCCATTATGAGTATTCAACCATGGACAAATTATCATGCTGGTGAATCACCCTTTGTTCAAGTGTTCGCAGGAATTGGTATTACAGGAGCTGCCGGTATTATTAACTTTGTTGTTTTAACAGCAGCAGCATCATCATTAAATAGTGCTATTTTCACAACAGGTCGTATGTTATTCTCGTTATCAAAAGGTAAGGGATATGCTGGTAAAATAAATAAGCGGTATATTCCAAATAATGCGATTAATATTTCAGTATTACTGGTTGCATTAGCTGTTGTGTTGAATTTCTTCTTCCCAGCCAATGCGTTCGATTTGGTGACGTCAATTGCATCAGCTGCGTTTGTTGTGATGTATGCAGTCTTGGTTTACGCACACGTTAAGTACCGTAAAACGGATGATTTCAAAAAAGGAAAGCAATTGTTTAAGATGCCTGGGGCACCGGTTACGGATTATCTAACAATTGCATTCTTGATTGGTATTTTTTTGATTTTACTCTTTACGAAGGATACAATGCCAACAACGGTATTAGCAATTGTGTGGTTTGTCATTATGATTGTAATAAGTTTACGAATAAAAACTAAAAAATAGTGTATTATGAAGGATAGTTAGATAGGCAACTATCCTTTTTTATTATTTCTAATAGGAGGCTTACTAAAATGGCAGAAAAATTTATTGAACGGCCTTATACACGGACGTTTGCACAAACAGATTATATTAAACAACAATGGCAAGATGTCGCTTATATGGCTGGTGATCGTCATGATTTAGATATTTATTTACCAAATGAAGGCCAAGGACCATTCCCTGTTATTGTGGATGTATTTGGTGGTGGATTAGTATTTGGTGACAAAAGTTCGCACAAGCTTGATCCAGCATTAAAGTTATTAGATCAAGGATATGCAGTTGTAAGTATCTCATACACGTGGATTCAAGATGCAGCATTTCCAACACAAATTTATGAAGTTAAAGCAGCAATTCGTTTCTTACGGGCACACGCAACAGAGTATCAACTTGATATGGATCATGTCGCATTAATGGGTGAATCATCAGGTGCACATTTAGCTTTATTAGCAGGGGTAACGGCAACGGCAGATGAAATGTCTAATCGTGAGTTTGGTGAAAATGCGGATGAATCTGAACAAGTAAATGCAATTATTGCGCTTTACGGACCGTATGAATTTGACAAGTTTGTGCCACAGTTTAAAGAAAGTGGCGTTGTACCAAATTATTCTGAAACTGGAACAGCAGAGTCATTTGAAGGGCAGATGTTTAATAAACAAGCACCAAAAGATGTACCAGATAAGGTTAAGGAATACAACCCAGCAACATATTTCAGCGCAACAATGCCACCAATATTAGCATTTGTTGGTACTGCTGATGTGATTGTGCCATACCAACAAACAGTGAATATGATAGCAGCAGCACGTAATTTTGTGAGTGATGATCGTGCTGAAATTCATGTTATTGACGGTAAAGGTCATGGACCGGGTGCTTATATGACACCAGAAAACACAGCAATTAAAGCTGCTTTTCTAAAAAAATGGTTATAAATTGAGGTTAAAGAATGCTAGGTGCTTTTGGAAAAACATTTTTTCGCGCAACACCGCAACAGTTATTTATGCAATTAATGATTGACGTGATATGGTACTTGATTTTTAAACCAAGTGATTCATTTTCGTTGTGGGTGTACATTATCATTTTGCCAGGCTTTGATTTAGTATCAGCCATTGGTAGTTTTTGGAATTATGTGAAGGATAATAAGCAAAAATCAAATAAATAATGTTTCACGTGAAACATTTAATTAAAAGACTACTTATACAGAAAGTAGTCTTTTTTGCGTTCAATAATAAAAACGTAACGTTTAATATTTTTTGGTTGTAAGTGAATAAATCAATTTAAGATTAATTGATGTATGTAAGAAGGGTTAGAGTTTTGACTAAATTTAAATATTAAGACAATTTTTAGTGGACTTTTTAATCTGAGATTTGTCTTTTTATATAACCAGTTATTGAATATCAATAATTAATGTAATAGGCAATGTCAATGATGGAGGAAAATTTGTGTTAGAGATAATAATATTAGAAGATGGGCAGCAACAACTAACTTGGATATCTAATTTTATTAAACGATATACCAAATTTGAGGAATTAGCGGTGACTATTAAAACTGCTACACCTGACATTGAACGAATAAAGAATGTCATTCAAACAAGCTCACATCAAAATTTTTTGTTTTTTTTATATGTTACGAATGACGAAGGAATTAGATTAGGAAAATATATCAGGAAAAAATTACCAGCGGCTAATCTAGTATTTATTGCTGCATGTGAAGAACCGTTATCATCAATATTGAAACATCGGCTAGCACCGTTAGATTATATTTTTGATTTAACAAACGATGATTTGGTTGAAGAAGCAATCCGTAAAGATATTAATATCGCTTTAAAACGAACCGTTGATCATATGTACAATAATCCAGAGAAATTCGTGTATAAATTACAGAATTGTTATTATGATGTGCCGATGTCTGAAATACTGTATATCGCCTCTAAACCAAATTATGTTAATCGCGTTATTTTATATACAAAAAACGCAGCGATTGAATTAAATGATTCCTTATCCAATATTGAAAAAAGACATCCAACGTTATTTCGCTCTCATAAAGGGTTTATTGTTAATTTATCAGCTGTTAATTATGTTGATGTCCAAGCTAATCGAATTTACTTTCGTAGTCATGAAGACTTATTTTGCCCAATATCGGTGCGAAAGAAGCAACGCTTTAAAGAAATTTGGCGACAAGAGAAATTATAAATTAGCAACGAATACTAGTGAGAAATTAACGTTAAATTCTTTTTTATCTGAATTTGTAAATTAAATTTATTATTAGGAGTGTGGAAGGAGGAAATGTAGTATATCGGTACAGTCATGGTATATGAAAAAGTAAAATGATATTTTCAAATAAATATAGTCGATTAATACCATTGCATTTGTTGCTATTTATCGTTAGTTGTCGTGTTCCTGATTTAATTAAAACAGATCAATTTTTGTTGGAAGAAAGTTTTCGTACTTACGGGGCTTTGGCTATTGTTATTTATATGGAAGTTAGGACGTACCGGAAAATAAATAATAGTCTTGGGTAGATAGTGATTGAAACATTTTAAAATTGGGCAGTTAACATTTGTTTTTATGACTATGTATTGTTAGAAATTGTAATTGAAGTATTAAATAGTGGTAGAGAATTAGGAGATAAAAATGGAAAATCAATATCAAGTATTAACAATTGATGAAATGGCAACAATCGTTGGTGGTAAAGGTAAGAAGAAAAATTGGAGTAAGTGCTATGCAGGAACTATAGGAAGTGCAATGCTCGGTGCTACTGGAGGTCCAGTGACATATATTGGTGGGGCACTTGTTGGTTATGCAACATTTTGTCAATAAAATGATAGTAGTTTATACAAAGATTAATTAGAACTAGCGTTAAATACCATCGTTAGATTTTTAGCAAAAAGTTTAACGATGGTATTTGCTGTTAGTTAATTTCCAATTTATTTAAGGAGGATTAGATATGCATGAAGCAATTAAAATGTTGGATTCTTATGAAACAATGAATTCGCAAGAATTGATGGTAATTAGTGGTGGTTTAAATAAGGTTGCATATGATATTGGTCATAAGTTGGGAATCGTAGTTAATGTGTATTCGACGGTGTCAGGTATTCGACGAGGCGGAAATTTTAAACGACGTCATTAGTAAACAGGAGATGTGTTATGGATAAATTTGTATATGAGAATTATAAAGCAGTGAGTGAAGCCGAGTTAGTTAATATTTCTGGAGGAGCAAAACATCCTGTTAGGCAGTGGTTATGGCATAAAGCTGGGGATCCAGTTGTTAGTTTTGGAAAAGGGTTTTTAAAAGCATTTGGGTAATCCAACTCAGATATGTTATGAACATTTAAAATGTTGACTTTTATAAAATAAAAAATGAATTTAGTTAAAATTACTTATAAAGTAGTACTTTCATATTTTTTCATCATTCCGTTTAGCTTTTATTGTGCAGTTACTGTACCGTACGTTGGATTACTGACATCTTTTTTAGGAGGTATAATTTCGTTACTATTGATGTTTGGTAGTCAACAGGTATTTTTATTATTGAAACCAATGAATAAACCTTTTTTATGGCAAATGGTTCGGTTATTAGTTTTAGCTTTTTTAATACGATTAGTATTAGTGTGGATAATGGTGATGTTTGATTTTCAAAATACAGACAATGTAATTGGTAATGGATATATCACTCAGTTAGTTCATGCGGATATAGTAACAAAATTAATTTTATTAGTTTTGTTACTAATAGAGATGACGGGGGAAGAATTGTTATTAGCTAGCGTCATATTACCAATGCTTTCTTATTTAAAAAAATTGAATTACTCATGGATATTTAGTGTTTTTATTGGGAGTTTGTTATTTTCTTTAATGCATTTATACGCCTATGATTTTAATATTTGTTTTTGTGTTATTGCAGGACTATCGCATATACCAATGATTCAAGCATGGAAAGTTACGAATTCTTTACGTGGTGGTATATATATACATATTTTTTATAATATGATTTCGATATTTCCAGCTTTACTACTTTAGTTTTTTAATGGTTGGAGAATTTTGTGTGATTATGAAAAAAATAAATTACATACCACAAGTTGATGAGTCCGATTGTGGTGTTGCTGCATTAGCTATGATTTTATCAAATTATGGCACGAAACTATCATTAACTAAATTACGTAATATGGCAAAAACAAATACTGAAGGGACAACCGCTTTAGGAATTGTTTATACAGCTCAAAATTTAAACTTTACAGCAGTTTCTATACGTGCCGATTTAAATTTATTTAATAAAAAAGATATCCCTTATCCTTTTATAGCGCATGTAATTAAGAAAGAAAATATCCACATTACTATGTTGTTTATGGTGCCAAAGGTGATAAGTTATTAATTGCAGATCCAGATAGCACCGTGGGTAAAATAAAAATGACTAAAGCGCATTTTAACAAGGAATGGACCGGTGTGTCCATTTTTATTGCGCCTAATGTAAGTTACAAACCTGTCAAAGAAAAAAAGCAGTCTTTAGGTTCATTAGCATTCATAATTTTTCGTCAAAAACTGTTAATGATTAATATAATTGTTGCTGCTTTATTAGTTACTTTAGTCAGTGTTTTTGGAACATATTATTTACAAACAATTATTGACGTATACATTCCAAATAATATGAAGAACACTTTAGGTGTTGTATCGTTAGGATTGATTTTTGCATATGTTATTCAGCAATTATTGTCCTATGCGAGGGATTACCTGTTAATTGTATTAGGGCAGCGCCTTTCAATTGATATTATTTTATCGTATATAAAACATATTTTTGAATTACCAATGTCATTCTTTTCAACGCGCCGTACGGGTGAAATTGTTAGTCGTTTTACTGACGCCAATACGATTATTGAAGCATTAGCTAGTACTATGATATCAATTTTTTTAGATTTAGGAATTCTAGTGATCATTGGAACAGTTCTGGCTATTCAAAATACAACTTTATTTTTAATTTCTTTACTTGCTATTCCGGCGTATTTTTTAGTTATTTGGTTATTTATGCGCCCTTTTTCAAAGTTAAATAATAATCAAATGGAAGCTGGTTCAATGTTAAGTTCTTCAATTATTGAGGATGTTAATGGGATTGAGACGATTAAGGCTCTAAACAGTGAGGCAGTAGCTTATCGTAAGATTGATCATGAATTTATTGCATATTTAGAAAAAGCATTTTTGTATTCTAAAACAGAAGCCATTCAAAATGCTATAAAAGGATTATTGCACCTTGCTTTAAATGTGTTGATTTTGTGGGTCGGTGCTCAACTTGTGATGATTGATAAAATTAGTGTCGGTCAGCTTTTTACGTATAATGCACTATTAGGATTTTTTACTGACCCATTACAAAATATCATTAATTTACAAACAAAACTTCAGCAAGCATCGGTTGCTAATAACCGGTTAAATGAAATTTATTTGGTAAATTCTGAATTTAAAGATAGCAAACAAGGAATACACAGAATTCATCAAAATAGTTCTTTAATTGTTGAAAATGTTAGTTATAAGTATGGGTTTGGGTTGCCTGTTATTGATGATATTTCGTTGCTTATTAAGCCTGGGGAAAAAATAGCTTTAGTTGGGACTAGTGGCTCTGGTAAGTCAACTTTCGCTAAACTGTTAGTTAATTTTTTTGAGCCTGATAGTGGTCTAATATTACTAGATAAAACGAAATTAAATGACATTAATAAACATGATTTAAGAGCGTATATTAATTATCTACCTCACGAACCGTTTATTTTTTCAGGATCAATAATGGATAATCTTTTGTTGGGTGCTAAGCCTGGTACAACGCAAGAAGACATCATTAATGCGGTTGAAATTGCGCAAATTAAAGATGATATTGAAAAAATGCCACAAGGATTTTGGACTGAGATTTCAGAAAGTGGAAACATTTCAGGTGGACAAAAACAACGCATTGCTTTGGCTAGAGCTATATTAGTTGATTCACCTATTCTTGTTTTAGATGAATCAACGAGTAATTTGGATGTCCTAATGGAGAAAAAAATTATTGATAATCTATTGATATTAAAAGAAAAGACAATAATTTTTGTTGCCCATCGTTTAACAATATCACAACGTGTTAATCGTATTTTGACCATGCAAAATGGAAAGATTGTTGAAGACGGTTCACACAATACATTACTACAATCAGATGGCTATTATGCATCATTATTTAATGATTAAGGAGTTTGCATGGTTGAATATCAAGATTTGGAAAGTGGTGAATTTTATCAACGACGGTATCGGAATTTTCCAACTTTAATTATTTTTCCTACTCTATTGTTAATTGTTTTCATTGTACTATTTAGTTTTTTTCTGAAACGAGAAATTATTGCTAAATTTAGTGGTGCGATTATTCCAGAAAAAATCATAACGGATGTCCAATCGACCAGCGATAATATGATATGTACTAATCAATTAGAAGAAAATAAAGTAGTAAATAAAGGGGATATTTTAGTTACTTTTAAAAATGAGAATGAAAAGAGTGAAATCCAAAACGGTCATAAAAAAATAATCAGTCATAAAGAGCATCTACGGAGTCTTAATGTATATAAGCGAAGTATTATTGACGGTCGTAATCAATTTAATGGTGTCGATAAATTTGGATATGATCGTTTGTTTCATGGTTATATTTCTCAAATTAATAATTTAAATAATGAGTTTGAACAACAACAAATTGATAAAAAAATAGCTAATCAGCAACTTAATGAGCAAATAGATGTTTTAAGAAAAATACAACGTAACAATCAAAACAAAATATCAGATTTCAAATCTATAATGGATGCTGTTACAAAAAGCACAAAAATGGATGCTGACAATCAATATAAATTTATTTATGATGATTATTATGCGCAATTCAAAAGCACTCAAATAATGAGTGAAAAAGTACAGATTAAAGAGAACATGATTAGCAGTATCTTGCAAAAAATAGAACAACTCCAGGCAACTAATGATTCATACGATATTCAAATTGCAGGTATTTTGAAAAATAATTTTTTGTCAAAAAATAGTACATTAGATAAAATTACTAATCTTCAACAGCAACAATTAGCTACAATTCAAAAAGAAATTAATAAGCAACAGCAAATATTAGATGAATTGGAAGTTAAACAGTCAATGGCAAATCAGCATTATCAAGATACAGTCTTGAAGTCACCAAAGAAAGGTATACTACACTTAATTAACAATAAAAGTAGAATGACGTATCTACCTAAAGGAACAACGATTGCTCAAATTTATCCTCTACTCACTAGGAAAACAAAGTTGAATATTGAGTCTTATATTGCTGAAAAGGATATTACAGGTTTAAAAAAAGGACAGAAAATAAAATTTATAGTTAAGCAAAATGGTTCTAAAATATTGAAATTAAAGGGAACGGTTAAAACAATTAGTGACGTACCTACAGATGTTAAAGAGGGTTCGTTTTATAAATGTGTAGCTAATATCTTTGTTGATGGAAATGAAAGGAAACAAATTAAATACGGCCTAAATGGTGAAGTAATAATTATTAAAGGAACTAAAACATGGTTTAATTATTACAAAGACATTCTTTTAGGTAGAGATTTCTCAGATAAATAATTCATGTGTATTCTTAATTATTTATCTGAAATAAGATTTAGTGTTGATTTTAATACATGCTAAAAGTTAATACAAAATAGTCGAATAACAAGACCATTTTGTTATTGGTTGGAAATGACATATTTAATGACTCTCGTACAAATTTATTTATCCATCTATTATTGGGTATGATTTTAGGAGTTATTTATAGTTGTACTCCAAAAATATGGCATGGGTTTGGTTTACATAGTCTGCATGTATTTTGTATTTATGCATAAATATTTTAATTTAAGGAAAAATTAATGATTAAAAATAGTGGATATGTACTAGTAGTAATTGCGTGTTTAATAACATTGTCACCGTTACTCTATATGTTAGATAATATTTTTACATTCTTAATTGTTCAAAGTTATGGACCAATACTTTTGTTAGGATTAGGATTAGCATTTGTTTTTGGAAACCAGGATTGGCCTAATAATGTAGTACCTGTTGGTTCTATCAGTCTACTATTTTCTTTATTTGCTGATTTATTATCTATTTATCTACAACCACAAATAAATGCATTGGCACACTATAGTAGTACACAAAATTTGATCGTAAGTGTTAGTGAGCCGACACTATCAGGTATTATTATGATCCTTATATTTGATTTTTTTGTAACTTATGGTGTTTCATTTGTATTTGTTGCTAATAATTTTTTTGGATTCAAAAATAAAGTGGTAGGAAATTAAATGGTCTGCTATGTTGTATGTCTCTATCCTTTTAGCGTGAAAGTAAAAATTTCACGCTTTTATTTTGTCTTTTCACATACTTAAAATTAATAATTAATACTAAAATAATGATAATAATGGGTTATTAACGTCTTCTAATATTTGCTATCTCTAGCAAACATTGCGATACTGAAATATATATTTAATAAAGGAGATGAGTAAGTATGCGACAAATACTTGTTGATGTACACCTTCTGACAAAAAAATTTCAGCTTGAACAATTAAAAACATATTTTCAACGTGGAAATCTTAAAATGATTGGTCCTACCATAACTTACTATACGTTGTTATCATTGGTGCCAATTTTGATGAGTGTTGGTGCTGTGGCTAGTTTAGTAGGTATAGATGCGAATGAATTAGTTACACTATTATCACAACATCTGCCTAGTAACATCATGACGATTTTAGAACCAATTATTGAATCAGTGTTAAAAGGTGGTATAGGAATTCTATCGTTTTCAATTTTAACAACACTGTGGGCAGCTAGTTCGGTCCTTGCAATTATTCGTAAATCTTTTAATACAATATATGATGTTCCGGAACGAGTAAGTGGTTTATTTACGCGAGTATTTAGTTTTTTATGGTTATTGGTTATTCTAGTATCAGCTGGATTAATAATGATTGTTAGTGCCGTATTACCAGCAATTATTGCAGCCATACCAGGTATTCAGTGGCTTGAAATAATTACACAACAACGTTGGTTAATCACTTTAATTGGTCTTTGGTTAATCATTTGTGCACTAAATGAAACAATGCCTGCTAAAAGAGTCCCGTTTAAACCATTAATTATTGGTTCAGGAATTGAGGTTGTATTAATTATTTTTGTTAACTATTTTTTCGGTTGGTATGCACAGTTTACGGTGAAAAATGCCGGATTTTATCAATCTTTAGGGTCGTTATTGGTATTAATTGTTTATCTTAATTTAATTGGTACAATGTTAGTCGTTGGTCAAATTGTTATTGCTTGGTTAGACGGATTATTTTTAACAACTTTAAATCCAGTTGATGAAGTTCCTAAGGATGCAAAACGAATATCAGCTAAGCAATCATCAGTTAACCCTGGTAAAAAAATAATGCATCGGCATCAAAGACGACGCTAATATTATTCATAATGTTCCCAGTGAAGTTTGAACTTCTTGGGAATTTTTTTATAAGTCTTATCTAAGCATTTTCTAAACGCTGGCGTTATAATGATGGCGTATAAGATGTTGTTGTCTTTATTAAGGGGGATATTATGACATACAAAACCACATATCCATATACTGGGGAAGTTTTGCAAACGTATGATGATGCAACTGCAGCAGATTTAGAAAAAGCATTAACAGTAGGTCATGATTTATATAAATCATGGCGTCATACATCTGTAAAGGAACGTGCTGATATATTAGCCAAAATTGCGGATGCTATTATTGCGCATAAGCAAGAATTAGCGCAAGCAATGACTTACGATATGGGAAAGTTATTGACTGAGGCAGAAGGTGAAGTTGACCTATGCGCTAGTATTGTTTCGTATTACGCAGAAAAAGGTGAAGAATTCATGGCTGATACGCCATTGGAAACACCCGCGGGTAATGCACATTATATTAAGCAATCAACGGGTATTATTGTTGCCGTAGAACCATGGAATTTCCCGCTATATCAAGTTGTTCGTGTATTTGCACCGAACTTTATTGTTGGAAATCCTATTATTTTAAAGCATGCTTCAATTTGTCCAAAGTCTGCACAATTATTTGCAGATATCGTTTTAGAGGCTGGTGCACCTGAGGGAGCACTCAATAACTTGTTTATTGATTATGACTTGGTTTCGAAGGCCATTCATGATCCACGTGTAGCTGGTGTTTGTTTGACTGGTTCAGAACGTGGTGGAGCATCCGTTGCCAAGGAGGCCGGTGAAGCATTAAAGAAGTCAACTTTGGAACTTGGCGGTAACGATGCCTTTATCATTTTGGATGATGCTGATTGGGATGAAGTTAAAGCAGTCGCACCAGGAGCGCGTCTATATAATGCTGGTCAAGTCTGCACATCGTCAAAGCGATTTATTGTGATGGCTGATAAGTATGATGAGTTTGTTGATGTGTTAAAGGATAGTTTTTCAAAGGCTAAAGTAGGTGATCCAATGGATCCGGCTACTGATGTGGCACCTTTATCATCAAAGAGTGCTCAAGAAAAGTTGCAAAAGCAAGTGCAAACGGCGATTGATGGTGGTGCAACCTTGGTTTATCGTCAAGATCCTGTTGGTGGGGATGGTTTCTTCTTTGAACCAACAATTTTGACAGATATTACCAAGGATAATCCAATTTATAACCAAGAGATGTTTGGGCCTGTTGCTTCAGTATACAAGGTAAACTCGGAAGAGGAAGCAATTGCCTTGGCTAATGATTCAAGTTATGGTCTTGGTAACACGATCTTCTCAAGTGATATTGAGCATGCACAACGCGTAGCAGCTCAAATTGAGACTGGAATGTCATTTATTAATTCAGGTTGGGCATCATTGCCTGAATTACCATTTGGTGGTGTCAAGAACTCTGGTTATGGTCGCGAGTTGAGTGAATTAGGATTGAATGCCTTTGTCAATGAGCATTTAATTTTTGAACCAACTAAGTAAAATATACGAAAGAACATGCTCCGATAATTTTCAGAACATGTTCTTTTTTGTTTTAACTAGTTAGTGACCAAACCATAAATTAGAAAAGAAAGCACCGATACCAACACCGTCATTAACGTTGTTAACTTCAGAAATGGTCAAAATAATTCTAGTAAGAAATTTAGGTGTTTGATAGTTATGTTCTAATTGATATAAATTGATATTTGTTTTTAAGTCAATTAAGGCTTTATTGAGATTATGATTTTTTTGGCTATTAAATTTTTTGAAGAGTGCATCTAATTCTGGATCGGCTTTTGTTTCTGAAGAATTAGCATTTTGCTCAATTAAAGTGAGTAATTCAGTGATATGTTTTTTCATATTGCTATTTAACGGATATGGGCCAATCCATTTGCCCATGACTTATAAGAAATACGACCAACAGAACGCCATGCTTGATGCCAATCAGTTCGAACTTTGTTTCCGTTAGTATAAACACCATTACCCCAGTAATGCCAAGAGTTTTTCCCGCCAATAATATTAATTAATTCATCATCATCGATGATGGCGAATGAATATAATTTATGGTTCATAAATAAAAGTCCCTCCTTCGTATGATTGAAATTTAATACGATATAGATTATATCATTGCCTGTCAGATAGTAATTAATTACGATTAAACGTCGTATAAATGGATATTATCGTTAATAGACACCAATAATAAGACTAATGAAAATCTACTTTTACTAATTTAATTTTTGCTAAGCATAAATATTTTGAACGTTAAAAAGGTCCATCAATCTCACCATGTTGAATGGCAGATTAACGGACCTTAAATATGTTTAACTATTTCGTTGTAATCGCAATCGTATCAGCAGCTTTTTGAGCAGCCCATTGTTCATCAAATTGATCAAGTAATTCACGAACTTGGGTTGTATTAGTTGTGTCCATTAATGCCACACGTAAATCTGATGCGTATGAAAAATGACGTACATAAATTTTGAAGAAACGCTTTAGCTTTTGGAAGTGCATTGGTCCAAATTCAGATGTAAATTGATCATATAGATCCAATTGCATACGCAACAAGGCAAGTGTTTCATCCAATGTATGCTCTCGAGGTGTAATTTCAAAGGCAAATGGATTTTCAAAGATACCACGACCAATCATAATCCCATCAATACCAGGATGTTGGCGTACTAATTCAAGGCCGGCTTCACGATCTTTAATGTCCCCATTAATTTGAATTAATGTATGAGGTGCAATTTCATCACGTAGTTGAAGTAGACGATCAATATATTCATAGTGCGCAGGTACTTTTGACATTTCTTTACGCGTGCGCATGTGGACAGTTAGTAATGGAATATCTTGTTTTAGAAGGAATGGAATCCATTCATCAAAAGTATCAATTTGGTTAAATCCGAGACGTGTTTTAACCGAGACAGTTAATCCAGCCGCTTTAGATGCTGCAATGATGTTTTTGGCATCCTCAAAATGGCGAATTAAATCAGAACCGCCACCATTTTTAACAACAGTTGTAGCAGGGCAACCCATGTTTAAATCAAAAGCTTCATAACCACGTTCTTTTAAATCGTAACCAGCTGCTTCAAAATCTTCGGGACGATTACCCCATAACTGTGCAACAGGCATTTTTTCTGATTCTGCGACAGATAGTCGTCCTTGAACTGTGAACTTGGCCTTTGGATGGGTGATACTACGAGCATTTGTAAATTCAGTAAAGTAAACATCGGGGCCACCAGCTTTGGCAACAACGCGACGGAAAACTGAGTCTGTAACAGCTTCCATTGGTGCCATCGTAAAGAATGGTATTTTTTCTAGTCCTGGAACAGCCGGATGCTTCTGGGCATCATCTACCACTTTTTGCCAATAAGGCGATTTTGTTTGGACCATTTTAAGTTCCTTTCATCGTTAAATATGTATTTTTTCATGTACAAGATTATTTTTTAAAACCTTATCCATATTAGCGATATTTCACAAAATTTTCAAGATATTAACTTGTAAAAAGTACATAAGCAATAAAATTTAATGTGTTGCTAAGCTGTTAAACTGTAAATCAAAAACATAAGGTGTATAATAAGACTGTTTTGTCGATACATATTTGAAGGAGTTTGTATGAAAATCAAGAGAAATATGGTAGCAGGAATTGTGTTAACTTTAGTACTCGCTTTAGTTGCAAAACTCCTATCACCATTTTTACCAACGTTGGGTGCAGAAGCGTTGGCGATGCTAGCAGGAATTGTTTTAGGAAATACTGTATTTGCTAATCAACGTTGGGGTGCTGGTGTTACATGGGCTGAAAAATATCCAATTGAAATTGGGATTGCGTTATTAGGATTGAATGTCACGTTGCAAAATATGGAATCACTTGGATGGAGCGGTGTTATTTTTATTTTGTTACAAATGTTTTTGACGATTCTATTTGTTATGTGGATTGGTGGGCGTGTTTTTAAAGTATCACCACAATCAGCAATGATGATGGGTGCTGGAAATGCAGTGTGTGGCTCTAGTGCAATCGCGTCAGTCGCACCAGCTGTGGGCGCTACTGATGATCAACGACGTACATCAGTAGCAACGGTTTCGCTAGCAGGGGTTGTTTTGTTGTTTGTTTTGCCAGTAATTGGGCCAGCCATCTTACCAAATAATATGATGGTTAGTGCTTTAATTGGTGGAACAGTACAATCTGTTGGTCAAGTTGCTGGAACTGCATCTTTGGTTGGGGGTAGTGTTGTTACTTACGCCCCAATCTTTAAAATGCTACGTGTGATTATGTTATCAGTTGTTGTTATTTTTATGGCAAATCATGCATCAAAGCTTTCAACTCAAGCAGCAGCGACAACTTCAGCAAAAGCATCAAAGAAAGCTAAAATTAGTATTCCCTGGTTTGTAACGGTGTTTATTATTTTTATGTTAATCAATTCGTTTGTAACATTACCACATGTTTTAACTAATTCAGCAGAGCAAGTAACGAGTTTCTTTGGCGTTGTTAACTTAGCTGGAATTGGATTAAACCTAAAGTGGTCAACTATCAAGTCATCAGGAGCTAAGTTCTTGGGTTACGGGTTGGTAACAATTATTTTCCAAGTTGCAATTGCGATTGCATTAATTTACGTTTTAATGGGCTAAATCATTAAACTAATAGATTACCAGAGATTATCTTTGGTAATCTTTTTTTATGTTGAAAATCAGGAATAGGTTATCGCATTGATTAATTTATTGTTACAATAAGAAAATAGTAGGTATTCATATAGCGGGAATAGGGAACGAGAATGACATATTGATTATGATTGGGGAAGGAGTCAAAGCATGCTATTTACAGATTTAGAAAATTACGTTGTGTTTGACTTGGAAATGAATGGTAGTAATCAAATTATTGAAATTGGTGCACTTAAAATTACGGGGACTAAAAACATTGAGAAGTTCTCCGTAATTGTCAATAATCCACCTATTGGTAGTGCGATGAAATCATTTAAGTATATTACTAAAGCCATGGGAAGTAAGGGTGGCTGGATTACGTTAGACATGATTCATCATGGTATCTCAGAGGAACGGGCATTGAACCGGTTTATGCGATTTGTGGGTGATTATGCTGTTGTCGGCCATGCAATTGTTGATGGTGATGTGCAATTGATTAAAGAAGGATTGCAACATAATAATTTAGGCAAGTGGGATACCCGTGGTAAGTTATATGATACGCAGCAAATTCATGGTGCTATTACAGGTAATCCACAAGATATTTCATTAAAGGATTTGGCAGAGTTATATCAAGTTGATGTAGGTGAACAAAAACATCGCGCATTGCCAGATTCTAAAGAGACGTTGGCTATTTTTTTAGCCATGAAAAAAGCGTGGCGTTAATCGTTTAAATTAATTAGTCACTCATAAAAAATGAGGGGAATTCTTATTTAAAAACTATTGGGTTTTTCGTCTAGATTTGTTAATATAATGTTCTGCTATTTAATAAATTAGTAGGTATTAAATAAGAAACGTACCATTATTATTCAATAATAATGACAACGCGGAGGATACGATTATGTTAATGTACACTAGACCAGCTCAAATGAAGGATTTTCCAGAAATCTGGGCTGCATTCCAAGATGGCGTTGCATACTTGGGAGAGCAAGGCGCATCACAATGGCAAGGTGAAGGTGCACCAAACGAAGCTTTATTTAAAAGTGATATTGAAAATGGCTGGGGCATTGTTTTAATTTATGATGGTCAAGTTGCAGGTTATGGATCACTTGTTCCAGGCCCAGAAGATGAATATGAAATTTTACAAGGTGAATGGGTTGGCGAAGAGCCTGAGTATGTGGCCATTCACCGTGTTACAATTAATTCAAACATTCGTGGCAAAGGCGTAGGTAAAACTTTGACACGTGATTTAGTTAATTTAGCACGTGCACGGGGTTATCGAGATATCCGGATTGATACATTTCCAGAAAATGTCATCATGCAAAATGTCATTAAAAAAACAGCATTTACATATAGAGGAATGGTGCCATTTGAATATGGCGACCGATTAGGTTATCAATTATTAGTAGATTAGTTTTTTATGAGACTTTTTTCATAAAGTGATTGACAATGTCACAAAATGGGCTTAATATCTACAAGGTAAACTAAAAAAGGAAGTGTAGATTATGCAAAATCATTTGTCAGTAACACAAGCGTTTAGTCACTTTACGTATTTCGGTTAGTCATCCGAATTATGCGTAAAGTTATTTACGTTGAACATTTGGATGACGGTAAAGTATCCAAATGTGTGTGAAATCAAGGGTTAACCTGATATGCATTATCTGCATGTACACGTATTGGATACAATTTTGTTATCCGATACGTGTTTTTTATTATTTTCAGCTATTATTTAGTATTAAGGGCAAATTGACATTAATGTGATTGACACAAAAGGAGTGTGCGTATGGGAATGTGGCAAAGAATGTTTCAAAAAGAATCGTTAAATACTTATATGAGTAGCGATGGTAATTTTGAAAAGACATTAAATGCAAAAGATTTAATGGCATTAGGAATTGGTGCAGTTATCGGATCAGGAATTTTCGTTTTGCCTGGAACTGTTGCGGCAACAACAACTGGGCCAGCAATTATTTTTAGTTTTATTTTAGCAGCGTTGGTATCTAGTTTAGTTGCCATGGCATATTCTGAAATGTCTACGGCAATGCCTGTTGCTGGGTCAGCATATTCGTATGGCAATGTGATTTTTGGTGAAGTTATTGGCTGGGTTTTAGGTTGGGCCTTAATTTTGGAATACATGCTAAGTGTGTCAGCCGTTTCCACGGGTTGGTCAGCATATTTTGCAAACTTAATATCACCGTTAGTTAAAATTCCAACGGCGTTATCAGGAGCCTATGATCCAGCTAATGGTACGTATGTTAATATCGTTGCTGTTGTCATTGTATTATTAATTGGGTTGTTACTACGTGGTGGTTTACGACAATCAAAACGCGTTGAAAATGCATTGGTTGTATTAAAATTGGTCATCATCTTAGCATTTATCATTATTGGTATCTTCTTTATTAAAAGTAGTAATTATCATCCCCTTATCCCAGAACGTATTAATGGTGCGTTTGGTTGGCAGGGAATTATTACGGGTACTTCAATGGTGTTCTTTGCTTTCTTAGGTTTTGATGCATTATCAGCATCAGCAGCTGAAGTAAAAAATCCTAAGCGTAATATGCCAATCGGTATTATCGGTACTTTGATTGTTGCAGCTGTATTATATGGTGTTATGGGATTAGTCTTAACTGGTATGGTGCATTACTCAAAGTTAAATGTTGCTGATCCAGCAGCTTTTGCCCTACAACAGGTTGGTCAAAATTGGGCATCATTAATTATCACAATTGGTGCATTAATTGGAATGGCAACGATGATGTACACGATGACTTACGCAGCATCACGTTTGATTTATGCTGTTGGTCGTGATGGGCTTTTGCCTGGTGGCGTTGGTAAAGTGAATAAGCAAGGTAATCCTAATCGTGCGTTAACTGTTGCAACCGTTGTGATTGCAATCTTTAGTGGTTTAGTACCATTGGACAAGTTAGTTGATTTGGTTAATGTTGGGACATTGTTGGCATTCGTTGTTGTATCTATTGGTATTTTGCCACTACGCCATCGACAAGATGTTAACCATGACGGATACAAAATGCCTGGATACCCGGTTATGCCAATTGTTTCTGCTTTATTATCAGGATTTTTGATTACACAGTTACATGTTGAAACGTTAATTGCTGCAGGTATTTGGTTTATTATTGGTCTTGTTTTGTATATGACATACGGTATTCGTCATTCACGAATGAACAAATAGATAAACAGATAGCGTGAATTTTTAAAATTTAAAGGGCCTAATAGGTATTGACTTTGGTTTGTATCTATTAGGTCTTTTTATTTGACTATTTAACTGTAAGCGCTTACAATATTATTGGGTTGTTAATAACTAATACATGTATCTAATTTTGAGTGTAAATAGAAATAAGGTGAAGTTTTAAAGAACATAATCGATTAATAAAAACCCAGGAGGCCTCTGACGAAATATAAAGACATTACACCAGTTAATTTGGTTGAAGAGTATATTAGATTACTTATTAAGAATGGTGAGGATGGACAAGGGTTACCATCCCAAAGAGATATTGCAGAAAAGTTAGAAGTTAGTAGAACTACAGTCAAGTCAGCACTGTTACATTTACAAAATGAAGGACAAATCACTTCTCAAAGTAGGCGTGGTATACAAATTAATAAAAAGAAGGATGTTAATTTACTTAGTATGTCTTCGTTAAGTGATGAATTAGCAGGTGAAAATATAACTATTGAACATATGGATAGTCGGCTAGTATCTGTGCCAAAAAATTTACGAGATTTTTTTGGTGATTCTTTAAAAAATATTGCAGAAATTAAAAGAATTCGATACCGCAATGGTGTACCTTTTTCTTATGAAATCACGAACATAGATGAAAATAAATTTTCGGATATTACGCAAGTAAATTTAACAAATAAGTCGTTATACCGTGTGTTAAAAGAAAGCTATAATACGGTACCTGTTTATGGGTTTGAGAATATCTCAGCAACTTTGGCAACTGATGAAATAAGAATGCATTTAGATGTTGCTGAAAAGACACCATTGTATATTGTAGAAAGTTTCAATTTTGCAAAATCAGATCAACCTGTTGAACATACGGTTCAATATTTATCTGGTGAAAATTTTAAGTATCATTTTATGGCAAAGGATATTTTGGGTTATCAGAAAGAAGCAAACGATGACATTGTTTAAAACGCTGTATTTAGATTTAGCCAGTAAGATTGATAATGGTGAATATCAAAAGGGGGGTGTTTTACCGAGCGAAGGGGAGTTACAAAAAATATATCAGGTGAGCCGGACAACTGTTAGAAAAGCAGTTGATTTATTGGTAGCGGATAAAAAGATAATTCGGCGAAAGGGGATTGGCTTGTTTGTTGCTCCAAGTATGTCAAATCAAACAATTTTTGATATGGCAGGCATTATTAAGCAAACAGATATCAATAAAGAATATAAAATTTTTATTCGAGATATTTTTTTAAGAAAAGCAAACCCATTTTTTGCAGATGTATTTGATATTAATGATGATGAATTACTCTATGCAGTGTCTTTCATGAATCAATCTAAAACAAGTACTTTGTTAGAAAAATTATGGTTACCATTAGATTATTTTCCGGATTTTGATATTAATACGTTAAAAGTCACACCTATTTTAGAAGTAGTTAATTCAGGCAAATTAGATGTTCAGGATTTATATCAAGATTTTCAATTAATTGAAGCATCAGAAGAAGAAGCAAAATTATTAGATATTGCAATAGGTAGTCCGTTATTTAAGATTACAAATATGTTTTCTGATAGTGATAAACAAATTATTGCGATTGAAGTAAAAATACAAGATGCTTTAAAAGTAAAATATACAATAGATTTTAACTGATTTTAAATCAGTGGGGGGTTGTAATGATTAAATTAGTGCGCGTGGACCATCGACTATTACATGGACAAGTTGCAGTTTCGTGGTTTAACAGTTTGGGAGCAAATACGATTTTAGTAGCAAATGATGCAGTAGCAAATGATGATTTTAGAAAGTCAGCTATTCGTTTGGCTAAGCCAGATAAAGCAAAATTAGTGATGAAGTCCATCGATGATAGCATTAAAGCAATTAAATCAGGTGCAACGGATAAATATAAAATGTTAATTGTCGTTGAATCTGTTGCTGACGCAGAAAAATTAATTAAAGGTACACAGGATAGTATTAAAACATTGAATTTAGGGGGAACTAAAGCGGGGGAGAATACGGTTAATTATTCTAAAACAATTAATTTAACACATGAAGATGAAGAAATACTTGTGCAACTTCAACAATCAGATGTTGATATTTATATACAACAGGTTCCAAATGAAGATCGACAAGAATTTGTTAAAAAATAATCATAAAAATTTTTAGGGGGAGTGTATTATGGGAGCAATTTTTATGGCAGTTGTGTTAGCCCTGATAGCCATGCTGGGAAATGGTGAGTATTTCTTGGGATCATCTATGCTATCACGGCCGTTAGTAATGTGTACTTTAACGGGATTGGCATTAGGTCATTTAAAAGAAGGCATTATAATGGGAGCCACCTTAGAGTTGGCATTTATAGGATCTTTTTCAATTGGTGCATCAATTCCACCAGAAATTATTTCTGGTAGTGTGTTAGGAACGGCATTTGCGATAGGTGCAGGTAAGAGTACTGCAGTTGCTTTGACATTAGGTATTCCAATTGCATCACTTGTATTGGTAATTAAGAATCTTTGCTTTATTTTTATTTTGCCATACTTTGTACATAGGGCTGATAAACATGCTGCAGCTGGAAATGCTAAGGGTGTTGATCGAATGAATATTTGGGGTGGATTCTTCTCAATTAATTTGCCAATTGGATTAGTTGTTGGAATTTCTTATATTCTCGGAAGTCCGATGATTAAAACAATATTAGATGCAATTCCAGAATTTATTATCAATGGACTAGGCATCGCAACAGGATTATTACCAGCATATGGATTTGCCTTGCTATTGAAGATGATGGTTAACAAGAATAATGTTACTTTCTTTATTTTAGGATTTGCATTGGCAGTTTATGCCAAGGTACCAGTAACAGGTGTTGCGATATTTGGCGCATGTTTGGCATTGATTCTAACAGGTTATTCATCATTCAAAGATAAGTTACATCCTAGCACAGCTACTGTGACCGATGATGCGAATAATAATCAAGATGACGGGGGAATTGATTATGAAGATGAAGAGTTCTGAGTTATTAACTAAAAAGGATTTGATGAAGACTTATTGGCGTTCATACACAATGGAATGGGCTTGGAACTATGAACGACAGTCTAATCTAGGATATATGTATGCCATTATGCCAGCACTGCGTAAGATATATAAAGATGATGATGTAAAATTCAAAAAAGCTTTAAAACGACATTTAGAATTTTTTAATATCACGCCATGGTTAAGTACTTTTCCATTGGGTATATCAATTGCAATGGAAGAACAAAATGCGTTGAAAGATGATTTTGATGAAGAGTCTATTAACAATATTAAGATTGCCTTGATGGGTCCCTTAAGTGGGATTGGTGATTCATTTTTTTGGGGTACACTCCGAGTTATTGCGACGGGTATTGGAACATCTCTTGCGATGCAAGGGAACATTTTAGGACCAATTTTATTTCTAATTACATTTAACGTTCCTGCTATATTAGCACGCTACTATGGTATGTATATTGGTTATAATATTGGTGCATCATTTATTGAAAAAGTCCAAAAAACAGGTTTGATGGACAAATTAACCTATGGGGCCTCAGTACTAGGATTGGGTGTTGTTGGGGCAATGGTGGCCACTTTGGTTACGATTAATATGCCTATGAAAATTGGTTCAGGTGATGATGCACAAACAGTTCAAAAGATATTTGATGGTATCGTACCCGGTATTTTGCCATTGCTATTTACGTTATTTATTTTCTGGTTTGATAAGCGCGGATGGAAGTCACAATATATTTTGTTGCTAATTGCAGCAATTGGTATTTTGGGCGCTTGGTCAGGATTACTAGGATAATAAGGGGGGATTTTATGAAATCAATTGAAGATTATGTTAATTTAGAGCCTTCATTCTACCAAGGTGTTCTTGATCATTATGATGATTTATTTGTTAGTACAGTAAAAGATGTTGAGGTTACTAAGATAGATAATATTGTTATATATGCAACTGGATCGAGTTCTAATGCAGCTTATGGTGCATTACCATTTATGAGTAAAGTGTTAGGGTTGCCAGTACAGATTCAAGAGCCTTCGATTTCGGGGAATTACTTGATGAATGTCAGTGAAAATTCTTTGAGTATTGCAATTTCTCAAGGGGGACATAGCTATTCTGTTGTGGAATTGGTTCAGCGTTTGCAACAGGCAGGACATGTCGTGTTTTCACTAACTAGTGAATTAGATAGCCCGTTAGCAGAGATCAGTGATCATGTGCTATCTATGGGGATGCCAGTAGAAGAAATGCCTTATGTGAGTGCGGGGTATAGCGTTGTCATTTTAGATTTAATATTAATCTCGCTAACTATTGCACGACAAAAGGGGCAGTTATCGGAAAAGGAAATAAAAGATTATTTACAACAAATCGATCAAATTGTAGAGGCTTTGCCTAGTATTATTTCAAAGTCTACAGAATGGGTAACAAAACAATTATCAATTTTTTCAAATGCAAAACGATTATCATTTGTAGGTTATGGTGCTACGTACGGTGTTGCACGTGAAGGTGAAACCAAGATAACAGAGGCAGTAAGGATTAGCGCATGGGGTAAGGAACTTGAGGAATATATGCATGGACCTTATTTAGGACTTAATAATGAGGATATCGTTATTTTTATTGAACCTAATGGAAAACTGGCTGAAAGGAGTGGCTTGTTAAAGAAGTTTTTGAATCAACATATTCAGCATGTATACACTATTTATGCAAATCATAATCAATCATTGTTAGAACATGACCTGGAATTAGATTTAGAGATTGATGAATTATTAGCATCATTATTTATGACAATACCAGTTCATTTACTTGCTTATCGTTTATCTCAAGAAAAAGGGATAGATTTACAGCATTCAGCATATCCAGATTTTGATAAAATTACGTCATCTAAAATTTAAATAGATATAAAAGGGGAGATTAAAACTATGAGAACTGTAGAAAAGGCAACATTAGTAAATAAAATGAACGGCGCATTAGCATTACGATCAGAAATTAATGATTTTGTGGATAATTTTTATAAGCAAGGGTTTACTAATATATGCTGGTTGGGAATTGGAGGCACATACGCATCATCAATGCAAGCTGTTATTCACATGAAGGAGAAAACAGCCTTAGAGACATTTTATCAAAATGCAGCAGAATATTTAGTAACAGGAAATAAGCGCATTACAGATAAGACATTAGTTATTACGTCATCAGTAACGGGTAATACTGTTGAGGTTGTTGATGCGGTCAAAGAAATTTCTAAAATTGGGGCAACAATTTTAGGGTTTATTGATGATGAAAATGCAGCTTTGGCAAGTATGGTTTCAAAGAGTATCTCATATCCCGAAAATGAACAATTGAAGTTTTTTATGGTAGCAGATCGATTCATGTATTTAACAGGAGAATTTCCTGATTATGAAGAATTTTATCAAGAATTAGACGATCATTTTGCAGAAGATATTGCAAATATTGAGGTAAATGCTGATAAATTGGCAGAACCATTTGCACAACAGCATCATGATGATGACATTCATTACTTTGTTGGTGCAGGTAATCAATGGGGGGCAACATATTCTTATGCTATGTGTTATTGGGAAGAACAACATTGGATTAAGACTCGTGCTATTGAGGCGGCAGAATTTTTCCATGGAATGTTTGAAATTATTGACCGTGATACACCCGTTACGGTGTACGTTGGTGAAGATTCACAACGTCCATTGAGTGAGCGTGTGGCAAAATTCTTACCAGAAATCTGTGGTAACTATACAATTATTGATACTAAGGATTATGAATTACCTGGCATTTCAGAAAAGTACCGTGGTACGTTGTCACCGTTTGTATTCCATGCAATTAATAATCGTATTGATGCTAACATTGAACATATTAATCGTCATCCAATGGATATTCGTCGTTACTATCGTGCACTAAAATACTAATAAAGGAGTGTCGTATGACAGCAGTATTAATTTGTACGCATGGTAATACAGGGGCAGAAATGATAAAATCTGCTGAAATGATTTGTGGTGAACAAGATAATTGTGATGCCGTTCCATTTTTAATGGGACAGTCATTAGATGAACTAAGAACAACTTTAAAGAACACGGTAGAACAATATAAAACTGACGAAGCTGTTATTTGCTTAACTGATTTAAAAGGTGGAACGCCATTTAATACCTTAGTCGCATTAAGTGAGAGCCACGCAAATATGACAGTTATTACTGGTGTTAACATCCCAATGCTATTACAGTTGTTGGTATATCGTAATCAGTTATCAGAAGATGAGTTAATTGATGATATTATAACAACTGGTAAGGAAGGCATATTTAAATTTGAAGTAACCGATGTTGAGGATGATGATTTTTAAAATTTAAAATATCGTTGATTATTAAATTATCTTAGGGGCTAATTGGAAGGAATGCTGCAAATTCTTCTATAAAGCCCCTAAGGTTTTTTATATTGTATTTGTGATAAGTAACCTTGTCGATAATGTTGTCCTTGTGCTACTATTGATTGTTAATGGGATTTATAAAATAGGAGCAAGTGTTTTGGAAAAAGAAAAAACGAATAAAGGAATGGTAACGTTTGCGTTATTTATTGCTACTTTTTTAAGTGCGATAGAAGGAACCATCGTTTCAACAGCAATGCCAACAATTGTTGGTGAGTTGCAAGGAATTTCAATTATGAACTGGGTATTCTCAATTTTCTTAATGATGAGTACTTTGACAACGCCCATTTATGGTAAATTAGCTGATAATATTGGGCGTAAACCTGTTTTTATTAGTGGATTAATCATATTTTTGGCTGGATCAGTATTAAGCGGATTATCAGCAAGTATGCCACAGTTGATTTTTTGGCGTGCAATACAAGGAATTGGGGCTGGAGCAGTGTTGCCAATCTCGAATACAATTATTGCAGATATTTATCCACCAGAGAAGCGTGCCCAAATAATGGGGATTAATAATTCTGCTTGGGGTATTGCGTCAGTCGCAGCACCTTTGTTAGGTGGTTTAATTGTTGATAACTTTAGCTGGCGATGGGTATTCTTCATTAATTTGCCTTTTGGTGTGTTGTCGATGATATTAATTGTGGTGTTCTTAAAAGAAAGTGCACGTGTTGGTCACAGTCGTTTAGATATTTGGGGGATTGTGTGGTTATCAGTCTCAATATCAGGCTTATTATACGGTGTTGAATTGATTAACAAGACAACCATAAATTGGATTGCTGTCGTAGTTGTTTTTGCGGTAGCTATTATTGGGTTGATTTTATTTATTAGACAAGAAAAACGAGCAGCTGACCCAATTATTTTGCTTGATTTATTTAAAAATCCGACATTTGCCATTCAAAATTTTGCAGTGGGAATGATGTCAGTCTTCTTAATTGCGTTTGATGTTTATATTCCGTCATGGACGCAAGGAATATTGGGCTTACCAGCTACATTAGCAGGATTTGCCACAACGCCTAGTTCACTATTTTGGATTGTTGGATCATTCTTTGCTGGTAAAATGCTATCAAGGATAAGACCACAACAGATTTTGATGATTAGTATGGGGCTATTGGTTGTTGGTGGGACAGTTATGACATTATTGCCAGCAAACGTCTCATTTTATGTATTCTTATTCATGGGAATTTTCTTAGGATTGGGCTTTGGTATTACGGTTACAGGGTCAACAATTATTTCACAAAGTGTTGTTGCACCAGAACATATTGGAATGGCAACATCATTTAACACATTAATCCGTAGTTTGTCACAGAGTATCTTTATTTCAATTTTTGGTATTGTTATGAATCAATCATTGCTACATGGTATCTCACAACACCCCAAGGCACACTTGAATGTGGAAATGTTTAATAAAATGATTAATCCACATACAGTTGATGAATTACCTAATAAGTTGGTACCAGTGATGCATAATATTTATCATTCTGGATTGCAAAATATCTTTATCATTGCAGTTGTATGTATGGCATTAGCGTTCATCTATAACTTGAAGCATCAAGATCAAGGCATTGTGCAATAATAATATAATTTAATAGTTCGTACAATTAAAGCCGAAGATAACTTTTTATACCAGTTATCTTCGGCTTTTTTGATTTACATAAAAGAATCATCACGCCACCGTGTTAACGATTGGCGTGATGATTCTTTAAATGTGTACTAAAAATTATTTTTTTGTTCGCTTTGCTTAATCAAAAATAGTATGCGCAATATTTTCGGCATCAATTAAGTTTTTATCTGAAATATCAGGACGAGGTGAGAAAGTCGTAAACCATGACCATCCCTCTGTTGGAACGCCCCAAATAAATAATCCGGAAACTTCTTGATCATCAACATTAATGGCAGTTAATGTGTCTTTATTCATGCGAGTACCACCCACTGAATAAGTTGTGCCATCTGAGCGCGTGTATGTCGCCTCACTTAATAAACCATGATCACGTAAATTAGCTAACAAAGGATTGTCTGTGTTCGTCAATGAGAGTGCTGACAAATGTGCTTCAACCAAGTTATCAACAGTCCAACGATTATGACGACTATCTGTGACGATATAGTGTGTATCTTGGACGTTAACTTTCAAATCTGGTCCAGCAACGGTTAATAAACCGGCCTCGATTAAGGCACGCATTTGTTCAATACGCAAAATTGGTGGACCAACCGAAATTAATGAATTGAATGGATTGAAGTGTTGCAAGAACTTCTCGTATTCATCAGCATTCAGATAACCAGCATCCAAATAGTGACGAATAACTGAACGAATATCACGCAACATATCAAATGAACCAGCGTAAGGTGCATCATTGTTTCCTTTGTAAGCATCATTGATATCCCATGTTAAGTAATTCATCATGAAATCACTGTATTCAACTTCATCAGGTACATCAGCGACAGGATTAAGAATACGTTGCCAATCCATAATATATTCTTCTGCAACCCCAAATTGGCGAGCAGTTGTATTTAAATCATCACTTTCAGCCAAAGCATCCATGAAGTGATCAGCATTAAATGGCCAAGTGATACCAAAATCATTAATGGTATTACGATAATGCTTATACTCTAATTCTTTTTGTAATAATTTGAAGAAAGCATCGTAAGATAATTGACCATTATTTTCCGCAGCTAATTTATCCAAATTTTTATTTGTAAAGAATGTAGGTTTATAGCCAGCTTTAACTTTTTGATTGATACCACGTGCATGCAATGGTAGACCACGGCGTGAACCTGCAATAATATGAGGCTCATTACCAGAAGGTAGATAATATAAAACGCTATTGTTATCACGAGCGAAACGACCACCACGACCAATGGTTAGTTTGGCTAGATAGTCAAAAAAACTTAACCCTAATCCACGAAGCACAACTTTTTGACGAGCTGGAATGTCATCTAAATTAGCTTCAGCTGGATGAGTTGGCTGGATATAAAGCATATTTTTATTAGCAGTGGCAGCATCAGCAAATGTTTGTTGTTCTGGCGATAGAACGCTATCGGTCATACCAGTTGCCAAAATAACCTTATCAGCAATAAAAGATGTGTCATCATCGAGTACAACAGTATATTGTGTTTCTGTTTGTTTAACATCAACAACTTGTTTACGCTCATAAGACAAAATAACATTACCGGGTACTTGTGTGCCTAAACGCTCATAAAACCATTGTCCGTAAGCACCAAAAAGGGCACGGGATGTAAAACGGTTAGGGTTAATACGGGCAATTTCATCCAGAAAATGCTCTTTATTAATGAATTGGCGGCGCTGGACGTATTCCTTACCATATGTAATGGCCCACTCATAAAAGTTAGGACCGTAAGTGGCTGTGGCAGCATGATTTGGAACTGAAGGATCTGGGAATAATGTTAACTGGCGCGTAACTGTATTCATCAAAAAAGTAGGATCTTGGTCCGGATTCCAAACACGTCCACCAATTGGGAAATTATCATACAAGGTAATGTCAACGGGTTCTGTAATGCCTTTGGCATAAGACATAAGGCGTTCCAATAATGTTAAATTACGTGGTCCGGCACCGACTAAAACTATTTTCATTGGGTGCTGCTCTCTTTCTTAAAATTTGATAGTTCATCTGGTGAATAAATACCAATATCTTTGACGTAGATATTACCAGATCTTTTAAGGCCTTCGTTTTGCAAGAGGCCTTTTTTAGGATAGGCAAAAGTGACTGTTGCAGTGGCACGAATAGCTGAACCTAAAATACTACCAGTTGTTGCATGTAAACCTGAAGGAATATCAATGGAGACAACGGGGATGTTGGCTGAATTAACACGCTTAATCATATCGCCAAGCTTAACTGGTACATGTTTTGATAAGCCGGCACCAAATAAGGCGTCAACAATAACGGTGTAATGACGGAAATCACGCACGCGATTATGTGGTGTGATACCATAGTTACGAGCAATGTCTAATTGTTTGGCAGTATTAGGTGCAGCACGATGCTCATCCCCTAATAATAGTAGGTCAACATTAACGCCTTTTTGGGATAACATGCGAGCGACCGCAATACCGTCGCCACCGTTGTTTCCTAAACCAGCAATGATGAGTACATTAGATAAATCAAAAGCACCAGCACCTAGCACATCAATAACAGACATAGCTGCTCGTTCCATCAAAACTAGTGGATGGACACCGATTTCATCAATGGTGTAGTGGCTAAACCGTTGCATTTCTTGGGCAGTGACTGACTCAATCATGAAAAGCAACCTCCTTGTAAATTTTATATTAATAATCAATTATAACGTTCAGTGTTTATTATATCGCAACTGACTGTTAAAATGTTTCTAGTACAATATTTTTTAACATAAAGTAAGAAAAAGAGAGGAGAGATTATGGATATGCAAAAAATTCCAGAAGACATGCAAGATGTTCGCGACCGAGTTGCGTTAATGGCAGGTCGTGGATTTCCCGTATCTGAAGAAGATGTCATTAAAGAAGCATTAAAAGCCGGGTTCCAATCCATTGTTGATGAAAAAATGGATGGGAACTATTATACTGTGCGTTGGGATGAAAGTTTTAATGCGTTACAAGTGTTTGGTATGGATAATGAATTAATTGGATCAGCTGTGCCAAAAGAAGGTAGTGCTAGCTTTATTGAACAATTTGAAGCAAATGCAACTAATACTTGGTATGCCTTAGATAAGGATGCTTTAAAAATTATTGGCCGTTAAATTTAAAAATTAGTTAATAAAGCTGATTTTAAGTGCAATAATGTTATATAGTTAGTGTTAGTTTATTTATTTCGTTATAAAACGAAGGAATCTCATTTAAGGAGCAATTATTAATTATGGAAAGTAATATGCGTAAATACCTAGCGGAGTTCTTTGGAACTTTGATGTTGGTCGCTGTAGGTACTGGTACTGTTGTATTGGTTGGCCTACAAACAGGTCCACTTCCAGTTGCATTGGCATTCGGTATCGCTTTAGCAGCCGGTGCTTATGCCTTTGGACCAATTTCAGGTGGTCACTTTAACCCAGCTGTTTCTTTGGGTGCTGCCATTAATGGTCGTATCACTTGGGGCGAATTTGTTGGTTATGTGATTTCACAACTAATCGGTAGTCTTGCAGGATCAGCTCTTGTTTGGGCAATTATGCAAAGCGTTGGTGCCAACGCCACAATGATCAAGCAAGTTGGTTTTGGTCAAACTGATTATACAGCACCTGTATCATTTATTGGTGCATCTGTTATTGAAATGATTTTGACATTCTTGTTTGTTCTAGTTATTTTGATGGTAACTTCAAAGAAGGCTTCAGCATCTTCAGTTGCTGCACCAATGATTATTGGTTTGACATTGGCTGCATTGATTACAGTAGGTGTTTCAGTTACTGGTGCTTCATTGAACCCTGCACGTTCATTTGGACCAGCAATCTTCTTTGCAATGTTTGGATCAGCTACAGCTTTGACACACATTGCTGCATACTTCATCGGACCTTTGGTTGGTGGCGCACTAGCTGCACTAGTTGCTAAGTATGGTCTTGGATCAGAAGAATAAAAAATATTTATAAAATAAAGCCATGGCGAACAGAAATGCGGTGTACCGCAAAATGTTTGCCATGGCTTTTTTTGTATACTTGTTGCTTATATTGTCCGTCAAAGCGAAAATTATATCCGTTCTTTTTTAAACGCGATAAACTAACAGTCCGTCAAAAATAAATGACAAATATGTCACACACCTTCGCGTCGCTACGGCGAAGTGCCACATTTATCACTTATTTTAGACTCCAAAACGGTAGTTATATCCGCTCTTTTTTAATCATGTGCAATTCTTGCTTCCGATGCTGCTGCTATTGCCGCCACGATGTCGTCGATGAAAGTATTTACACGGCCACCATTGTGTTGTTCAGCATTTAGTTGACCAATGATGCCTGGTTTGGTGCGATCTAGGTAACCAAAGTTGGTCCATGAAATCGTACCGTATACGCCAAGGATAGACATGACTAATTGTTCATCAATACCATAGGTTGAATGGTCTTGACTAATACGGTTTTGCAATGGCTCAGGTAACTGATTTGCTTGAGCAAGATCATCAATTGCCAAGCCGGTCATAATGGCATCTTGGACTTCAGTTTTGTGTAGGACATGTTTGATAGAATCAAGCGCATCTTCATGCGTCATATCTGGGATATGGTCCTTTTGACCAGCAACGGTCAGATCAGCAATGGCATCTAATGTCACACCACGGTCGGCTAGCATTTTGACAACATCTTCGTAATAATCGCGTTCAGTAAATAACATTTTTTTGGTAAACTCCTTGTTTAATGATGCCCTTATTGTATCAAATATAACAAAGAAAGTTATCATTCAGTCATTGTTAAAATTGTTTTACCTTGTAAGGAATGCTGGCGAGCCTGCTCATGCACATCACGTAGATTTGCTAACGTAAATGGTAAGATTTGACCAATCCGAATTGAAATTTTACCAGCAGCCATGTCATTAAATAAAGCCTGTAGATTAGGACGTTTACCATCAGAATAGGTGCTGGCAGCATCTATGTCAAATTCTGCAATGGCAGCATCATCTAAACCGGCTAAGCTACGTAATAGGCCACCTTTCTTCAAAATTTTAGCTGATTGTATTGAGACTCGCCCACCGATGGTATCTAATACCGCATCAAAATCAGATAGTTCATTTTCATAATCAGTGTGATAATCAATTGGCACCACATTACCTAATGACTTTAAGTAGTCAAAATCAGCCGGTTTGGCAGTTGCAAAAACTTGCGCGCCAATATTTAGTGCAGCCTGAATTGCGACTGAACCGACAGCACCTGCACCACCCTGAATTAAAACTTTTTGATCTGATTTAACATTTAAGTCGCGATGAATCATTTGATAACCAGTTGCAGCACCGATAACGGCTGCAACAGCATGCGCGTCATCAATGTTATCAGGAACTTTAGTAGCTGCTGATTGCCCGACAGGTACGAATTGTGCGTATGTTTTTTGATGGCGCGTTGCAGCAACCCGATCGCCAACTTTAAAATCAGTGACGTCTTCACCAACTGCAACGACTTCACCAATCACACTAGACCCGGGAATTAGTGGCAAGGACTCAGAAGTTCCCATGTTGCCAGCGATGAATTTTACATCATATGGATCAATTGCAACGGCATGATTTTTAACTAGTAATTGCTTTTTTAATAATTTAGGTATTTCTGTTGTAATGGTCGTCAGTCCAGTGACTGGACCATATTGATTAAGTTGAATAGCTTTCATGATGAATACCTCCTGATATTTATATACAACAATAGTTTAACTTAAATTCCTTTTTAGTGGCATAATAAAGAATAAAATCTGTATGATAAATTATTGATAGCCATTTTTTTGATAAAAATAAAAAGCAATAAAAAAACAGTTGCCAAACAATATGGGCTGTGATAACTTATGTATATACTAAATCACGAACGAAATGAGGACATATTATATGAATGAACGTAGTTTAAAATTTAATATGATGACGTCCTCTAACCTGACTGTATTACCAAACAGTTGGGTATTTTGAAGTGGTTAATTATCGCTGACGAACGCCATTCAACTTGGTAATACAGATTTACTGTACTTATCCAAGTTGAATGGCGTTTTTATTTTACATTAAGGAGAAGGTGTATGGAAGCAGGAAAAAATGAGTTAAGGCGTTCGATGGGTGTGTGGACGGGAATTTCAGTGGTGATTGGAACTGTAATTGGTTCTGGTATTTTCTTTAAGCAAGGGCAAGTTTTAGAGACAGCAGGTAGTACTACTGCTGGTTTAACAGCCTGGTTAGTTGGTGGTGTTATAACTTTAGCAGGTGGTTTGACTGTGTCAGAAGTTGGTTCAAGAATTCCTGAAACGGGTGGCATTTACATTTATATGAAGAAATTATATGGGGAATTTGTAGGATTTTTGACAGGGTGGACCCAAGTTGCAATTTATGCACCAGCAATTATTGCTTCAGTAGCTGCTTATTTTTCACAGTTATTCGCAAATTTTTTTGGTATACCCATGGAGTGGGTACCATTAATTGGGATTATAACGGTTATTTTAATTACGGCAATGAATTCATTGGATAACCGGATTGCAGGAGCCTTCCAAGTTGCAACAACAAGTATCAAATTAATACCAATTGTTGCCCTCGTTATTTTTGGTATCTTTTTTGGTAAAGCTGATGCTTTGGGTCAAACGGTAGCGCATGTCACATCAACGGCATCAGGTAATTTTGGGTTAGCAATCTTAGCAACACTGTTTGCTTATGATGGCTGGGCAACACTAGCTAATTTAGGTGGTGAAATAAAAAATCCTAGTAAGAATTTACCAAGAGCGATTATTTTTGGTTTGCTAATTGTCATTTTAGCTTATGTTGGTGTAACATACGGTATTTACCAAGCGTTACCAGCAAATCAAATTGTTGCATTAGGCAGTGAAGTACCATACACGGTTGCGAAACAAGCGTTTGGACAGGTAGGCGGTAAACTAATCGCAATTGGTATTTTAGTCTCAATGATTGGTACGTTAAATGGTAAAATGTTAGCTTTCCCACGAATGGTTTATGCAATGGCTGAAGAAGGCGTTTTGCCACGTTATTTAAAGCGAATTAATCAGGCAAAAGAACCAATAGCAGCTCTATGGACGACAGCTGGTTTGGCAATGGTGCTGATTATTTTGTCAGGTGCTGATTGGTTATCAGATATGGCTGTGTTTGTTATTTGGCTATTTTATGCAGCAACATTTTGCGGCATATTTATTTTAAGGGCAAAGGATCGTAAACAAGGAATTACATTAGATGCAAATACCTTTAAAGTCCCTTTGTATCCCATAGTACCTTTAGTTGCAATTGGTGGCGCACTATTTGTCTTGATTAATACTTTAATCGCTAGCTTCTCAATGGTATTAATTTCTTTTGTGTTTGTTGCATTAGGCATACCAGTTTATTATTATTATCAATTTAATAATAAATGATAATTGTTTGTCTTTCTGTGCAAACGGAATATGTAAATTTGCCTGTTTATTGTAAAAGTATGCGATAATAAATATACAAATATAAATGAACAGGGAGTATATCAGGATGGGAAAATATCATGTGACAAATTATGAACAACTGTCGTTTGATGATTTTAATCAACCAACTGGTTTACCAATTAATCAAAATAATCGATGGGTTGTGCGTGCTGACAATATGCCATGGCATGATTTGGAAAAGCAATATGCCATGGTTTTTAAGAGTAAACGTGGTCCTAAACCGTTACCATTTCGTTTAGTATTTGGCGCATTAATGATTCAGCAACTGTTAGAATTAACGGATGAGGAGACATTAGAGCAAATCAAAGAAAATCCGTACTTACAATATTTTGTTGGTCAACCGGGTTATGTGTATGAACGGCCATTTAGTTCATCAACATTAAGTCGTGCACGGCAACGAATTGGTGATGCAGAAGTTTTGGCAATGGTAAATGATATGGAAGCGTTAATGGCGCAAAAAGGTATTAATTCTAAAATTGGTCGACAACATTAGTCATAATAGATAAAATTAAAAGCTCTGTACTTACCAATGTGACAAGTACAGAGCTTTTAGTTAATAGATTATTTTTAATCATTGTGCGACTTACGTGCTTGAATAAAGTAAATAATTGAAAGTAAAATCAAAAAACCAGCACCAATACTTACAGAAATACGAGTATCGGGATTAATAAACATAAAGATAACAATAACAATCAATGATAATAAAGCAATGTAATTTGTTATTGGATAAAGTGGCATTTTAAATGGATGCGTTGCCATCAAATCCTTATTAGCAGCTCTAAAACGTAATTCAGAAACTAAAATAACGAACCAAGGAACCATACCTGGTAGCACACTAGAACTATAAACTAAGACAAATAAGTTAGCAGTAGATTTGCTATAAGCTGAAAAAACCGTATTTAGAATAAGACCAAGTAAAATACCCCCAGAAATCGCAAAAATTGAAATGTAAGGCACTTGATGTGATGAAATTTTAGATAAGGCTTTGGCTGTTTGACCATCCCTTGATAATTTAAATAACATACGACTTGAGCTGTAAATACCTGAATTAGCACCTGACATAGCAGCCGTTAAGACTACGAAATTAATAATACCAGCAGCACCAGAAATACCAACCTTAGCAAAAGTTTCAACGAATGGTGAACCAACAGCGTCTAGTTGATTCCAGGGATAGATAGTGACGATAACAAAAATAGCCCCAATATAGAAAATCAAAATACGCCAAACAATTGAACGAACCGATGAAATAATTGCATGTTTAGGATGTTCTGCCTCGCCAGCAGTAATCCCAAGCACTTCAATACCTTGATATGAACCAACGACAATTGATAATGCAAAGATGAATCCTTTAGCACCACCTGTAAAGAAACCACCGTGTGCCCATAAATTAGTTAGACCAATGGCATGCCAATTATTACCTAATCCCAAGAAAATGACCATCAAGCCAAGAACAATCATTAAAATAATGGTGATAACTTTGATCATTGCAAAATAAAATTCCATCGTACCATATGCTTTGGCAGAGGCAAGATTAGCTAATGTTAACGTAGCAATCACAATAATACCAGAAATCCAGCCGGGCAAATGCGGCCACCAATAATTAAGATAAGTACTAACAGCAACAACTTCACTAATACCAACGACAATATATTGGAAAACATTACTCCATTTTGTCAGATAACCAGCTAAAGGATGAATGTAATTTGAGGCGTAGTCAGCAAATGAGCCAGTTGAGGGATTTATAAAAATCATTTCGCCCAAAGCACGCATAACTAGATACAACAAAATTCCCACGAAGGCATAAGCTAGTAGCACTGAAGGGCCGGTCCATTGGATGGTTGAAGTTGATCCCATAAATAGACCGACACCAATGGTACCACCCAAGGCAATCATTTGCATTTGGCCACCCGTTAAGGAACGTTTTAATTCTAATTCATCTTTGCCCTGTTTCTCTTTCATAAACCTTCTCCTTTTTGTTTAAAAAGTATACAAAAAACCCATCCAATTAACCTGCACCGCTAAAAAGGGTGTCGAGCTGATTGGATGGGTTGCTAATAATCGATAGTTTATTAATAGCACGCTAAATTCCCCAACCAGCCAAGACGGTGGTTGAGGTGGTGGTCGTTATTAAATTGTTGTTTTTAATCTGAGACTTAAACATAATAAGTGACCTCCATACGATAATTAATACCTAGAAGGATAGCATTATTATTCATTAAAAACAAGTGTTATTTTGAAAAAATTAAAATAACTGACTTGTTTATTAATCAAATAATAATAATCAAGTCAGTGTTTTTTAATATAACGTGAGAAAATTTTATCAGTTATATGCCGTTGATGAATAACTCAGCAGGTAGATAATAATAAATTTTTATAAGAGGAATACAATGCGTAAATTAACACTATGGCAAAAGATGTGTCGGCGTGAAAGTCCACAACATTATGCAGATAAAGATGGTAAATTAAAAGCAGTATTAGGTAAACGAGAAATGATGGCAATGGGTATTGGAACGGTCATCGGTGCAGGTGTCTTTACTATGCCAGGAATTGTGGCTGCTGAATATGCTGGTCCGGCAGTTGTTATTTCATTCATTTTGGCAGCCTTAATTGCGGGTTTAGCAGCTTTAGCTTATGCTGAATTAGCATCTGCAATGCCATTCGCAGGATCTGTTTATTCTTGGGCTAATGTTATTTTTGGTGAATTTGTTGGTTGGTTAGCAGGATGGGCGATTTTAGCGGAATATTTAATTGCATTAGCTTTGGTTTCGTCAGCTTGGTCGTCGTATTTTCAAGGATTTTTATCGAGCTTTGGATTTGAATTACCCAGATTTTTTCAAGCATCGGTTAACCTGAATCAGGGGACTGGTTTTGATTTGTTTGGTGCATTATCCATTTTATTGATTGGTTATTTAGCGTGTTGCGGTTTAAAGAATATTGCCCGGATTGAAAATTGGTTGGTAATCGGGAAGATTTTAGTAATTATTTTGTTCATTTTAGTTGGCTTAACAGCCGTGCAAGTGAATAATTGGGTGCCATTTATACCACAACATCAACCAGGAACACATTTTGGTGGTTTGTCAGGGATTTTAGCGGGGCGACACAAATATTTTTTGCCTATATTGGATTTGATACAATCGCAGCTAATTCAGCCGAAGTGAAGAATCCACAAAAAACAATGCCACAAGCAATTATTGGAACGTTAATTATTGCGACAGCTTTGTTTGTTGGTGTTGCAGCCGTCTTAACGGGCATGTTTCCTTATGACAGATTTTTAGATAATGCTGAGCCGGCAGCTTGGGCATTACGAGAGTCGGGTCATTTATTTACGGCTAATTTATTGTCAGTTGTTGCCTTAGTGGGGATGTTTTCGGGATTAGTTGCATTGTTAATTGGGGGTTCGCGTCTTATTTATTCATTTGGTCGTGATGGGTTGATGCCTCGTAAATTGGCGCAATTAGATCAAAAAGGATTACCTAAAACGGCAATTATTGTGATAACTATTATTGCAATCATTTTAGGCGCTGTTTTTCCAATCAGTATGTTAGCTAATCTTGTTTCAGGGGGAACCTTATTGGCCTTTATCATAGCAGGTATGGCAGTCTTACGATTACGTAAACGACCTGATATTGTACAGCATAGGTTTAAAATGCCATGGTTCCCATTCTTGCCAATTTTGACGGTATTAACATCCGTAATGCTATTATGTTCATTAAATATGGTAGCCATTTACTTAATGATTGGTTGGTTAATCATTGGGGCACTCGTTTATTTATTATATGGTAGTCGGCACACTTAATGCCATGATTAGCATTTCATTATTGAAGCTCAACGGTAAATTGCCGGTTGTGGCTTCATTTTTATTTAATGGTGTATTGAGAAAAATAAGTGTGCGATAATAAATAATAAGATATGTTTAGATAAATGGGAGAAAGCCGATGAAAAAATTATTGGTTTTAACAACAGGTGGTACAATTGCATCTACCAAAACAGCGCAAGGATTAGCGCCAGGAATTACGGCTAATGAATTAATGACTTTTGTTGTCCCACGTGATAATGTGCAGATGTCAGTTGAAAATATCATGGGAAAAGATTCGACAAATATGCAACCTGAAGACTGGTTAATTATTGCTGGTCGTATTTTAGAGCGTCAAAATGAATTTGATGGCTTTATTGTCACGCACGGGACGGATACCATGGGATATACGGCTGCTGCACTATCATACTTATTGTATGGTATAAAAAAGCCAGTGGTGCTTACTGGTTCACAAATCCCATTGGGTGAATTACAAACAGATGCCATTCGAAATTTAGATGATGCGGTTACATTTGCAAGCCAAACACACTTAAATGGTGTTTATTTAGTGTTCAATGGTTTAGTTATGATGGGAACACGTGCTGTTAAGACAAAGACAAAGAGTTACGATGCTTTTGAAAGTATCAATTATCCTTATTTAGCTAGTGTTAATGCAGGGGAAATGGTTTCATTATATGAACCAGAGACTGAGGTACAACAATTAAAATCCCACGTTTCACTCGATGCGAATATTTTTGTGTTAAAGGCTTTTCCGGGATTGTCGGTCGATATATTTGACTATCTAGTTGACCATACACATGGTGTTATTATTGAAAGCTTTGGGAACGGTGGGTTACCCTTTCAAAGACGTAATTTAATTCCGGGAATTGAAAAATTGATTGCAGCGAATATCCCTGTCATTATTACGACACAGATTTTAGAAGAAGGGCAAGATATCAATTTGTATGAAGTTGGTAAACGTGTTGCTGATGCTGGTGGCGTAACGGTCGGCGATATGAATACGGAAGCGGTTGTTGCTAAATTAATGTGGGTGTTAGATCAAACACGTGATCCACAAATAATCACACAAATGATTCAAACACAAGCATCGCATGATATTGGGTTTGTTTAACGTAGACGATTTAGGAGGGACAAATGGCAAAATTATCATATGATATTTTAGAAAAATTTGGTTCATTATCAACCAGTAAAAGTGGTTGGGAACTGCAACTAAATTTCGTACAATGGGGGGATAATCAACCAAAGTTCGATTTACGATCATGGTCACCTGATAATAGTAAAATGGGTAAAGGTTTAACATTATCTCATGAGGAGATAGTCGCCTTAAATAAGGTGCTAACGGATATCTTATCGGCTGAACATACGCCAATTATTGATAATAATACAGTTGTTGAAGAACCCGAAGAAACGGAACCACACCCTAAATGGGGTCGTTTGAATGATATGTAATTGGGAACCAAAGTTGCCCGCTACCTTAACTTAAGGATATCAATTCACTATTAATTGTGAAACTGATATCTTTTTTATTATGACGAAAAAGATTAGTTAATGACGTCATTGTTGCACGTTGTTTTGTTGTCTACACTAATAACAGTGATTTTGAAATGGGGACAAGACAATGAAAATTGCAATTATTGATGGCATGCTTGCGCAGGAACAATGGTTAGATTTGGTTATCGTAGCAGCGGGGTTAAATAATCAGGTTAACAAGATTATTGTATTAACAGACGTTATGGTACCAGACTATGTGAATCAACTCTGCCAAGCCTTGCAAGAAAATGATGATACCTGGCAATTGGTGCAACAAGAAGGCATTATGTTACTGCATAAAGAAAAAACGTTCCGTAATTTGGAACGTCAATTAATAGGCAATGGGAAATTGCATATTTTTGATTTTAATAAGATGACAATTGTTATTCCAAATATTGATAGGAAGAGGTCGTCATATTCGGCAAGTCAAATAGAGCAAATCTCGGATTATTTATATGGGCAAATGAAACCAATGTGTTTATTACCGACGCAACATATTGTTGATCATCTGATTACTAAAGGTTGGCGGTATGCCAACGCCCAGACTAATTTTGGGCCGGTTGTTTTAACCGATGCAACAACGACTAGTAAGAAAACTAGTATTTTATGTCATAATCAGCGACTATCCAATAGTATTTTGCTGACCTTGATGGCCTAAGGTTTACTAGTAACCATAATGGTGACGGTTGATGTGGCAGTTTGTTGTTGGGTCTCTTCTATAAAGATATTTACTTGCCAAGTTTGAATACGGTGACCTAATTTAATTGGCATTGCAATGGCTAATAGTGTACCTTTATCAGCTGGTGATAAGTGGTGCGTATGAATATCAACACCAACAGGCACGTGTGTGTCATCAATCATGGTTGCTTGTGCACCTAAACTAGCTGCAGTTTCTGCTAGAAAAGCGTTGATACCACCATGAACAATGCCATAAGGTTGTTTAATATTATCTGAAATGGGTAATCGAATAATCGTTTTGGTGGCTGATATTGTATCAAATTGCACGTTTAAATATTCTAAAGCATTCATGGCAAAACCTCACTTAAATAGATTGTTGTTAACCATCATTCTAATATTAATTTGGAAAAAATAATAGAAAAAGATTATACTACTAATAGTGTTTACAGAATTAAAAGACAAAAATAGGAAGTGCAGATAAATATGACAGTAGAATGGTCAACAGTTAAAGAATATTCAGAAATTTTCTTTGAGCGTACTGACGCAATCGCAAAAATTACGATGAATAATCCACGTCATCATAATGCATTTACACCAGATATGGTGCAAGAAATGATTGATGCCTTTTCAATTGCCCGTGATGATGCTTCAATTGGTGTGATTATTTTAACCGGTGAAGGTGATAAAGCCTTCTCATCTGGTGGTGATCAATCTGTTCGTGGTAATGGTGGTTATGTTGGACACGATCACATTGCCCGTTTAAACGTTTTGGATCTACAACATTTAATGCGAATTATTCCTAAGCCAATTATTGCAATGGTTAAAGGCTGGTCAGTTGGTGGTGGAAACATTTTGCAACTAGTTTGTGATTTAACAATTGCTGCTGATAACGCTATGTTTGGACAAACAGGACCTAAGGTTGGTTCATTTGATGCTGGTTATGGTTCAGGTTACTTAGCACGTGTTATTGGTCATAAGCGTGCTAAAGAAGTTTGGTTCTTAAATAAGTTTTACACAGCAAAAGAAGCTTACGATATGAACTGGATTAATCGTGTCGTACCATTGGCAGAAGTTGAGGATGCAACGATGGAATGGGCTAATATTATCCTACAAAAGTCGCCGACTGCGCTACGCTTTATTAAAGCCGCTATGAATGCAGATACTGACGGTTTGGCTGGTTTGCAACAATTCGCTGGGGATGCAACGATGTTGTATTATACAACTGAGGAAGGAAAAGAAGGAAAGAATGCCTTCCTAGAGAAGCGCGATCCTGATTTTTCAAAGTATCCAAAATTCCCATAAATAAGTGATGAGACTCGATAGGTGACCATTAATCATGGCAGCTGTTGAGTTTTTTGTCATATCGTCATAAAACGTAAAAAGGAATGAATATGGATAATTGGCTTATAAAAAGAGCACAGTTAACGCCAAACCGTTTAGCTGTTCAATATCAAGAAACAAAGCTAACTTTTTTACAAATGAAAAATAACGTATTAAAGTTGGCTTCACAATTAGCGTATTATGCTAAAACAGAAGAGCGAGTAGCAGTTATCACATCAAATAATTTACAAGGTTACTTGATGATTTTAGCTGTTCAACAATTAGGGAAGACGGTTGTGTTAATTAATCGACGCTTAGCAGCTCGTGAAATCAATTTTCAATTACAAGATGCAGCGATTAATTTAGTTGTGCAGGATGATGACTTTAATTTAGAGTTAGAAAAAGTGCAGCAGTTGCCATTTGCAAAAATTGTTGATACGTCTGTTGTAAATACGATAACACCAGTTACTGATTTTAATTTAACGGGTGTGACGTCGATTATGTACACATCAGGTACGACGGGGAATCCTAAAGGTGTGATGCAAACATTTGGTAATCACTTTTATTCAGCTATTGGTTCTGCATTAAATTTAGGACTGATGCCAAATGATGTTTGGTTAGCAGTGGTGCCAATTTTTCATATTAGTGGCTTATCAATTATGATGCGCTCATTAATTTATGGCATGGGTGTTCGGTTAGTTGAAAAATTTGATGTTAAACGAATTAATGATATTTTATTAAGTGGTGATGTGACAACAATTTCAGTGGTACCGATGATGTTAACGCGTTTGTTAGCAGCATTACCAGTAAATACACAATATCATCCCAATTTTCGTACCATGTTATTAGGTGGTGGGCCGACTGATTTAATGACCTTACAAAAAGCAACGCATTCGGGTATTGAAGTTGTACAATCATATGGTATGACGGAAACAGCTTCACAAGTGATTGCCTTGGATGCAGCCAATGCGCAACGTAAGATTGGATCTGCTGGTCAACCGTTGTTGCCAGTTTCTTTGCGCATTGCCCATCCTGATGATAAGCAACATGGTCGTATTCAAATTAAATCACCAACATTGGCTGTGGGCTATTTGAATCAACCAGAGAAATATGCTGATTCTTTTGAAGATGGCTGGTTTGATACTGGTGATATGGGCTGGATAGATGATGAAGGCTTTTTGTATATTGATGGCCGGGAAGGTGACATGATTTCATCAGGTGGTGAAAATGTCTTTCCTGATGAAATTGAAAGTACGTATGCAACGTTAACTGAGATTGCCCAGATAGCCGTCGTGGGTGTGCCTGATGAAAAATGGGGTGCCGTACCGATTGCTTTTATTACTTTTAAAGATAATAAATATTTGTCACAACAAGATTTGCGTGATTTTGGTCGTGAAATGTTAGCACATTATAAAGTGCCAGCTAAATTCTATCAACTAGATGAGTTTCCAAGAACAGCTAGTGGTAAAGTACAGCGCCATAAATTAGTTGATGCTACGACATACGCAACATTAATAAACTAACTATTTGAATTTTTTAAATGAACGTTTATAATAGTTTTTAATCTAGGAAAGGGGGTGATACGTTTTGGCAGATTTAAACAATCAACGAAACGTATCGCCCTTGTCATAAGGAAACAAGGGCGATACGTTCTGTAAGTTAGTCGTTAATGACTAACATGATTATGCAGATTGTAATTAATGCGCATGATCAGGAGCATCAAGTGACGAGCTTGGTGCTTTTTTATTACCATGATATAATCGTGGGGAAACAAGAAAATAAGATAAATGAGGTGTTAGAAATGGAGATCATTGACGTTACGCCAAATACACAAAAAGATTGGGAACGTATTTATACTGAGGCGTTTCCTGAATATGAACAACGACCAATGGCAGAATTAGTTACGTTAGTTGAACAACAAGATGCTATAAAAATGCAGGTTATTGTAGATGATCAGACCATTGTTGGTGTTGTTTATCTATGTGAAATCGGTCTATCAAAAGCATTCTTACTCTATTTTGCTATTGATGCAACAATTCAAAGTAAGGGATACGGCAGTCGTGCATTGGCGACATTGAAAGAACGTTATAAAGATGGTGTTATTTTAGAGGCCGAACAGGTGGGAACACAAGCTGAAAATGAAGAACAACGGACACGACGCTATGACTTTTATATGCGTAATGGACTTGAAGATAAGCAATTGTTATCTGAAAATTCCGGCGGTGTATTTCATTTGTTAGCAAGTACACCTGATATTAGTGCTACGGAATATTTACAAGCGATGCATGCAATGTCAATAGAAGCTATTGTACGCAGAGATGATTAGTTTAAGAAAATAGTTTAATAAGTAGTAAATTGTCAGACATTTTGACGATTTACTACTTTTTATTTGTGATGAAAATTTATTAAATATTAAATATTCCCTTTTAAGGCTAATTATTTGGTAAAATTATGATTAATAAATATCTATAATTTAGATATGACATGTATGTAAGCGTAGTCAATACAGGGTTAATACAGGACGTAGAAAGGCAGGCTTGTGTGGTATGGCACAACAAGGTTTAAAACCTAGTATCAGTACCTTTGGTATTATTTCTTTAGGTGCTGGTGGGGTAATTGGAAGTAGTTGGATTTATACAAATAGTCAATTTTTTCATCAATATGGGGCTGGTGGTGAAATTTTTGGACTTCTCGCCGCATCAATTCTAGCAATTTTAGTATCTTTATCATTTGCTGAATTATCGACTATTTATCCAAAAGCTGGTGGTGAAGTTGTCTATGGTTATGAGGCATTTGGTAAAAAAGGTGGCTTGTTTGCAGGTTGGGCATTATTAGGCTCATATTTGAGTGCTTTAGCATTTTATGTGACGGCATCAAGTATGTTGTTATCACAAATCATTCCCAAAATTGCGACGGGACCGGCATATTCATTTGCAGGTGCTAAAGTTCATTATACGGAACTGATTTTGGGCGTATTAATTACATTATTTATTTTTGCAATTAATTATCGCGGGGCTAATTTAACTAGTAACGTGCAAATTGTTTTGTTTGTACTCTTGATTTTAATTGGTATTATCTTGATTGTTGTAGGTTTTAGTCACGGTAAACCAAGTAATTTCTGGCCAGCTTTTTATGATCATCAGACTAAAACACCCGAAATTTTCCGCTTTATTTTACCAGCAATGACGTTCCTAACGGGTTGGGAATCAATTGGTGTGATGGCTGAAGAAGTTAAAACACCAGCTCGTAAGATTGGTCGTATTGTGGTGATTGCAATCATGATTGCATCAGCCTATTACTTGTTGGTATTGCTAGCATCAGCATGGGTTCATCCTTGGCAAAGTACAGCAATGATGGAAATGGGAACAGTTGATGCGTTTAAAGCTGAAGGTTTCCCAATACTTGGAACAGCTGCTTTTATTATTGCTTTCTTAGGATTAGGAACTAGTTTCTTAGCATTGTTCTCAACGGCACCACGTTTGATTTATTCATTAGCAGAACAAAAGATTTTACCAAGTTATTTTGCTAAGGTTCACCCAAAGTATGGGACACCAAGTCGTGCAATTGTTATGACCCTAATTTTAGTATTAGCATTAGGTTGGCTTGGAAAAGGTGCCCTAACATACTTCTTGGACATTGGTGGTTTCTTAACAGCATTGGCTTGGGGAATTAACGCCTTTAACCTAATTGCTATTCGTAAAAAGCATCCTGAGTTAAAGGGTGGTTTCCGTAATAAGCATCTATCATTACCAGTTATTGGTGGTGTGATTGCTATTTTGATTGCTTTATCAACAATCATTCCCGGAACATCAGTTTCATTGGTCTGGCCATATGAATATGTTATTTTGGGCATCTGGATTGTGATTGGTTTGGTAAGTTACTTTACAGGTAAGAAATAAATGTTGTTTGAAAGAACCGTGGACATAATCACGGTTCTTTTTTTATGGCATAAAGTATATTTAAGCAATTATTGCGCATAGGTTTTATAATGAGACGAGGGAACCTTAAATATTTAAGGTTTTAGTAAGCTGATAATAGGCACTTTTTAAGGTTCAACGCTTATAGTCACATTCAAAGAGAGAAACAAGTATACGAGGGTGGTAAGTTATGGTTGAAAATACAATTAAATTATTAGTAGTTGAAGATGATTACGCGTTAAATGATACAGTGAAAGAAACAATTTCAGAATTAGGTGAAGTTGTTCAGGTTCATGATGGTGATGAGGGATGGTTTGAAATTGAATCCGGCGTATATGATGCCGTGATTTTAGACGTGATGTTACCAGGACAAGATGGTTTTACGATTTTAAAGAAGGCTAAAGAAGCCTTTCCAAATTTACCAGTCTTGATGTTAACGGCTAAAAGTGAATTGACTGATAAGATGCAGGGGTTTGATCTAGGAGCTGATGAATACGTGACAAAGCCGTTTTATAAAGAAGAATTGTTAGCACGTTTAAAGGCATTACTGCGTCATACAGGTGTATTGGGACAGGACGGTGCTTTGGAAGTTGGTAATATTCAAATTTACGTTGAACAGCATAAAGTTCTAGTTGGTAATGAAGAAATTAGTTTGCAAGGTCGTGAATTTGGACTGCTAGTTTATCTGGTACAACATGTTGGCCAAATTGTTACTAAGGACCAAATTTTTGATCGCCTATGGGGCTTTGATTCAGATACTTCTTTGACAGTAGTCGAAGTTTATATGTCTAACCTACGAAAGAACTTACGCCAAGCGGAGGCACAAGTTAATATCAAAACGTTGCGTAATGTAGGTTATACGTTAAATGCAACAAATGAGGATTAATGGCTGATACCAAAGTGGTCAAAGAACCACATTATCAGTGGCGTAGATTTAAAAAGTGGTTGCAGAGAATCCGCGCTTCGCTTCCACAAGAAGTAAAAATGACTATCTTAATGGTAGTGGGTTTTACGTTTGTGTTCGTATTAATTGGCACGTTTACAGTTAATCAGTTTAGGACGGTTATGTATGGTAATGCGCAGCATCGCGTTAGTCGCGTTTTTGATGTGCAAACCAATCGTTTTGATCGTCCTATTATTCAAACTGAAACGGCACAGATCACTGATTTTGTTGATTCCTTTAAGGTATTGAATTTACCAAAAGAAAATAAAGTTTATTTACGACAATATCGTGGCAGTTGGTATTTTTTTAATCGGCGCGGTGACGAATTAGCTTATGTGGACGTTACGGCAGAACACGAATTAGTTGAGTCATATCAAACACGATTATTTTGGATTTATGTATTGTCTGAACTTGCGCTATTGTTAATGGGGATGGCACTAACACGTGCTAATATGCGGCCGATTATGCGGTCTTGGAATCAACAACGTACATTTGTTGCTGATGCGGCGCATGAATTTAAGACACCGATGACGGTTATTCAAAATAACTTGGAACGAATGCTTGAACATCCAAACGACACCGTAATCGATCAAGTTGAAAGTGTTGCTAATGCGCTAACTGAAGTGAGACATTTAAATAATTTAACGGGTGACTTATTAACTTTGTCGCAAGCTGACGCTGATATTCCATTGTTTGCGTTTGAAGAGATGGATTTGACAACAACGATTCGTGAGGTTGGTGATATTTATGCGTATAATGCGGCTGAAAAGCAGCAAACTTTGGAAGTGGCTGTACCAGACACTATGCCAATCGTTGGAGATGCGCAACGCTTACGTCAATTACTCGTTATTCTAACGGATAATGCACAAAAGTATGCTGGTGAGGGTGCTAGTGTGAAAATTGAAGGTAAGATAGTTGGCAATAATGTCAAAATTATGGTTTCTGATACGGGACCGGGTGTTTCCGATGAAGATAAGAAACATTTGTTTGACCGGTTTTATCGAATCGATAAAGCACGGTCACGTTCGACGGGTGGACATGGTCTGGGTCTATCTATTGCAAAGTGGGTCGTACAGGGTCATCGTGGGACTATTGATATTCTTGATAATCAACCGCAAGGAACGATTTTTAAGATTTTAATTCCCAAAGGACAAAAAAGTACTTAATAAAAAAGCTTAACAAACTGAGGATTAGCCGGCATTGCCGATACTAAAGCTAAGGAATGTTAAGCTTTTTTATTTAAATTAATGGTAAGGGATGAGCATCAAATATATCAATGGTTTCATCTTCACGACCAACAATCACTTGATCGACAACGTTTAAGAATAAACCATGTTCAACAACGCCGACCATGCTGGTTAGTTCACGACCTAAGGTAAATGGGGCAGGCATTTGATTAAAGTGTAAATCAATTAGGTAATTGGCTGAGTCGGTACGGACAGGATTACCATTTTGATCTAAACGCCAAGTGGGCTTGTAACCTTTTGCTTCAAGGCGTTTAAAGAGTTGATCGGCTCCGTATGGAATAATTTCTACGGGCAAATAGTGGGTTAGATGATCTGATAATTTAGAACCATCAACAACCCAAACATTACGTTTTGAATTAACCGCAACAATTTTTTCCCAAAGTAGTGCAGCACCACCACCTTTGATAGCAGCAAAATTTTCGTCAATTTGATCAGCACCGTCGATCGTAATATCAATATGATCAACATCGTCAACGTTATGCATTGGAATACCTAGTTTGGCTGCTGTACGTCGCGTTTTATCAGAAGTTGGGACGCCCTTAATTTTAAGACCATCTTCGGCAACACGCTTTCCAAGTGCTTCGATAACATAGGCGATCGTTGAACCAGAACCGATACCGACTACCATACCATCTTCAACCAGTTCGGCCGCACGATACCCCGCTAATTTTTTCAGTGAAGTTTGATCTGTCATAAGGAAAATCCTCTTTCTATGTGTATTATTAATTATATTATCGCGCATTAAGTTAGATTTAGGCAAATCAAAAATTATAAAATGTTACACTAAGTAAATAACTTTTAAAAAGGTGGCAAATTTTCATGATTGAAATGTGGGATGATGATAAAATAAACGCTTTTCAAGCAACTTTATTAACTTGGTATGATCAAGAAGGTAGGTCAACACTACCATGGCGTCAGGATAGAGAACCGTATCATATTTGGGTATCTGAAATTATGCTACAACAAACGCAGGTTCAAACAGTGATACCCTACTTTGAACGATTTATGGCAACTTTCCCAACGATTAACGATTTGGCTATGGCGCCAGAGCAGTTATTATTAAAAACATGGGAAGGGTTAGGCTATTATTCAAGAGTGCGTAATATGCAAAAAGCAGCGCGCCAAATTATTGATGATTATGCCGGTAGTTGGCCAGATAATATGCAAGAATTGCAAAAATTAGCTGGCATTGGTCCTTATACGGCTGCAGCAATTGCAAGTATCGCATTTGATGAACCAGTACCAGCGATTGATGGCAACGCTTTTCGGGTTTTTGCACGTTTATTTAAAATTGATGCTGATATTGCACAACCTAAAACACGTAAAATTTTCTTTGAATTGGGACAACAAATTATTGATCAAAAACGACCGGGAGATTTCAATCAAGCTATTATGGATTTAGGGTCATCTTATATGACGGCTAAAAACTATGATAGTGAGCATTCACCTGTTAAAGCATACAATGCTGCATACTTAGATGGTACAGAAGCGTTGTATCCTGTTAAGTCTAAGGCACCAAAACCTAAGCCGGTGACCTATTTTGCAATCGCAGTTAAATCTCCAGCGGGTTATTTGTGGGAACAACGACCAACAAAAGGTCTGTTAGGTGATTTTTGGATGATGCCGTTATATGCACTGACGGATTTTATTTTAGATAATGATGCGCATTGGACTGAAGAAGAAATGATTCAGGCAACCCAAAAACGTTTGGCAGCAGATTATGGTGTTGTTGCTGATTTAAAACGGGTTCCTGGTCGCCCAGTAACTCATGTGTATACGCATTTAAAATGGACGGTCACGATCTTAACAGCTACAGTTAAAAAGCAAAATTTGCAACGTGGCCAATGGCAAACGATGGCTGATATTCAAAATGATCCACAGCCAAAAATACAAGATAAAATTTGGCAACGTTTAAAATAAAATAGCGGCTACTACAAGTGGGCATGTGATACTATCTAAGTATTAAAGAGGGGATAAGGTATAGAAATGGCGCAAAAAATATTGTTGGATATGGATCCTGGTATTGATGATGCAGCGGCATTATCAATTGCATTAACAGATGATGCATTTCAAGTGATGTTACTTACGACAGTAGCGGGTAATGTCTCAGTTGATAAAACAACCCAAAATGCTTTGCGTTTGGTTGAGTTTTTTCATCAAGAAAATGTGGTGCCAGTGGCAGCTGGGGCATCAGCACCACTAATTAAAAAATATGTTGACGCATCTGATATTCATGGTGAATCGGGGATGGCTGGTTGGGAATTTCCAACAGTTAAAACGACTGTTCTACCAGAACATGCAGTTGTTGCAATGCGTCAGGTTTTGATGAATAGTCAAGAAAAAATGACAGTGGTTGCAACTGGGGCATTTACTAATATTGCGTTGCTAATTCGTATGTATCCGGAGGTATTACCTAAAATTGCGCAAGTTGTTGTAATGGGTGGTTCTTTAGGAGTAGGAAATGTCACCAGTGTTGCAGAGTTCAATGTATACACAGATCCGCACGCAGCTCAAATTTTATTGACATCTGGCTTATCAATTAAGATGATTGGGTTAAATGTCACGTTGCAGGCTTTATTGAGTAAAGAAAATATCAATAAGTTGGGTGGAATCAATCAAACTGGTAAGATGTTGCAAGCTTTATTTATGCACTATGCTGATGACCAAGATGGTGCAAAACCAATGCACGATGTGAATACTTTGTTTTATCTGGCACAACCAGAAGCTTTTGTTTTTGAGGACTACGCTATTGATGTCATCACACAAGGACCAGCTAATGGGGCAACTGTCGCAACAAAAGATCATAACACAAATGTTAGCGTTGCCACATCAGTTAATGTTGAAGCGTTTAATAAGTGGTTTATGACAAAAATTACGGCAATTTAGTTTGTGTTTCACGTGGAACATTAATGTGGCACATGACAGATTCAACTCAGTCATACTATTGAATAGATAGGCATTTTGCGGTATTCTTTTAGTATTGGAATCAGTTTGGAGAATGATAATGAATCCCGAAAAATTTGCGGCGGCATTACGCGATAAAAACATTATTTTAGATGAGAAACAACTAGCACAATACCAAACGTATTATGATCGATTGGTAGCAGTTAATGAACATATGAATTTAACAGCCATCACGGATCGAGATGAAGTGTATTTAAAGCACTTTTACGATTCGTTAACTTTAGCATGGGCGTATCCTAAATTACAAAGTGAAAAACTTAGCATGATTGATGTTGGTGCTGGTGCTGGTTTTCCATCACTACCATTAAAAATCGCGTTTCCACAATTGAAAATTACAATTATTGATGCTTTAAATAAGCGGATTAAATTTTTACAAGAATTAGTTGATGAATTAGGTCTTGAAGATGTAACTGTTATTCACGCACGGGCAGAAGAATTTGGTCAAAAGAAAGCACCTAACCGTGAACAATATGATGTAACGACTGCACGTGCACTAGCACGCTTGAATGTATTAGGTGAATTAACGCTACCATTGGTTAAAGTAGGTGGTGTGCTGTTAGCGATGAAAGGTAGTGCGGCCAACGAAGAACTTGAAGAAGCACAAGGTGCGATAAAAAAACTAGGTGGTAAAATTGGCGAATCAATGCCAGTTAACTTACCAAATGGTGATCCAAGAACAATTATCGTAATTGAAAAAGTTGGATCAACACCAAACCGTTATCCACGAAAGCCAGGGGATCCAGCACGTAAACCATTGTAGAAAGGAGAAAATAATGGGACACATTATTGCATTAGCAAACCAAAAAGGTGGCGTTGGTAAAACAACGACTACGGTTAATTTAGCTGCTGCATTGGCTAATTTTGGTAAAAAAGTATTAATTATTGATACTGATGCCCAGGGAAATGCAACTTCAGGAACCGGTGTACATAAATCTAATATTGAACAAGACATCTATGATGTATTGATTAATGACGTACCTTTGATGGAAGTTGTTCTACCAACATCACATGAGGGTGTTGATATCGTACCAGCGACAATTCGTTTGGCAGGCGCTGAGTTAGAATTAGCACCAGTTATGGCACGTGAATTACGTTTAAAAAATGCACTTGGTGATGTTCGCGAAAAATATGACTATGTATTGATTGATAATCCCCCTTCATTGGGACTTGTTACGATTAATACTTTTTCAGCTGCAGATTCAATTTTAATTCCAGTACAGGCAGAATATTACGCATTAGAAGGCCTTGGCCAATTGATGAATAATATGAAATTAGTGAAGCGACACTTTAATCCTGATTTAGAAATTGAAGGCGTTTTGATGACAATGGTTGATCCACGTACGAATCTATCTGCTGATGTTGTAGAAAATGTCCGCGAGTACTTTAATAGTGAAGTATATGATACGGTAATTCCACGTAATGTACGGCTGTCAGAGGCACCTTCACGTGGATTGGCCATTATTGATTATGATCCTAGATCAAAGGGTGCTGAAGTTTATACAAATCTAGCAGAGGAGGTCCTTAAATCTCATGGTGAAATCTAAAAAAACAGGTTTAGGGGGTCTTGGCGCAAAAGGTGGCGGCTTAGGCGCATTGTTTGCTGACCAAGGGTTAGATAATACAGTGAATGGTAGTGATGAAGTTCGCGATATTGCAATTGATAAAATTGTTGCAAATCCTTTCCAACCACGCCGTGTTTTTGATCAAAACAAATTACAAGAACTAGCAGATTCAATTAAACAAAATGGCGTGCTACAACCAATTATTGTTCGCCATAATCCTAAAAATAATAGTCAATACGAATTACTAGCTGGTGAACGGCGTTGGCGGGCATCACAATTAGCTGAAATGACGACTATACCAGCAATTGTCCGCAAACTAGATGATGATCAAATGTTGCAAGCGGCTATTTTGGAAAACTTGCAGCGTGAAGATTTAACGCCGTTAGAAGAAGCACAGGCTTATCGTGACATGATGGATGGCCTTAATCTGACACAAGCACAAGTTGCTAAACGACTAGGAAAAGCACGTTCAGCAGTAGCCAATTTTTTGCGGTTATTGAATCTACCAGACGAAGTGAAAGACTTATTAAATGCAGGTCAGTTATCAATGGGACAAGCGCGAACATTGCTAGGGCTACATAATAAACGGCGTATTACGCCAGTTGCCAAGCGTGCCATTGCTGAGGGTATGACGGTTAGACAATTAGAACAATTGGTAAATAAATTAAACGAACAAGCAACTCCAACGAAAAATCAAGCAAGTCTTTCACCTTATATTAAGGCATCAACAACAGCGCTAGAAGATAAATTCGGTACGAAAGTACATATGACACGCAATCGTAAGGGTGCTGGTAAGATTGAAATTACATATTTATCAGATGAAGATTTAAATCGGATTTTTGATATGTTAAATATTGACCTTGATGAGCAATAAGGAGGCAGCAATGTATAACTTATATGATGTTGTTGAAATGAAAAAGCCACATGCTTGTGGCGTCAATGAGTGGCAGATTATGCGTGTTGGTGCGGATATGAAGATTGTGTGCCAAGGTTGTCAACGTCAAGTTGTTATGACCCGTCATGAATTTGATAAAAGATTTAAACGTGTATTAAAAAGTGCACAAGAATAAAAAAGAGAGATAGGTAAATATATAATGGCTCTTACAGCAGGAATTGTTGGCTTGCCAAACGTCGGCAAATCAACGTTATTTAACGCAATTACTAAAGCAGGGGCAGAAATGGCTAATTACCCATTTGCTACCATTGAACCCAATGTTGGCATGGTTGAAGTGCCAGATGACCGTCTAGATCGTATTCAAGAATTGATCCCAGCTGATAAAGTTGTGCCAACGACTTTTGAATTTACGGATATTGCCGGTATTGTAAAAGGGGCTTCACAAGGTGAAGGACTTGGTAATAAGTTTTTGGAAAACATTCGTCAAGTTAATGCCATTGTGCATGTCGTGCGTGCATTTGATGATGATGATATTACCCATGTTTCAGGTAAAGTTGATCCGTTAGATGATATTGAGACAATCAATACAGAGCTTGTGTTAGCTGACTTGGAATCAATTGACAAGCGTTTTAGCCGTGTTGAAAAGGCTGCTAAGTCTGCAAAGGATAAAGAGGCTATTGCAGAACTAGCAGTTTTGGAACAATTGAAGCCAGCTTTAGAAGCTGGTAAGCCAGCGCGCTCAATTGAATGGGATGATGATGAACAAAAAATTATTCATAATTTGTTCTTGTTAACATCAAAGCCGGTACTATACGTTGCCAATGTTGCCGAAGACGATATGGCGGATCCAACAGCGTCTGAGTACTTCCAACAAATCAAGCAATATGCTGATGAGGAAAATGCTGATGTCATTGGTATTTCTGCACGTGCTGAAGAAGAAATTGCTGAAATGGATGATGAAGATAAAGCCGAGTTCATGGAATTGCAAGGCATTACCGAGCCTGGATTGAATCGTTTGATTAGAGCAGCCTATCACATGCTTGATTTGCGAACTTTCTTTACCGCTGGTGGTAAGGAAACACGTGCTTGGACATTCCGTGCTGGTATGAAGGCGCCACAAGTTGCTGGTGTTATTCATTCGGACTTCGAACGAGGATTTATTCGTGCTGAAACATTCTCATTTGAAGACCTTGATAAGTACGCATCATTGAAGGCAATCAAAGAGGCGGGGCGCCGTCGTTCAGAAGGAAAAGAATATGTTGTACAAGACGGTGATATCATCGAATTCTTGTTCAATGTTTAATTGGGGGAACTATGACAGAGTCAAAGGAACAAACACAAGTACAGGATACAAAGCTGACGTTGCCAACAGTACAAGAACTGGCAACATCTGGATTAACGAAGCGTAATCAAGAGTTTATCCGTCAAATGGTTATTTTAGCTAATGGTGATGACAACAAAGCACAATTAATTACTGAAGTTGGGGCTAAGTTATTAACAGCACAAAAGACTGGTCAAACGGCACGTCAGTTGTATAACTCACCAGCCGAAGCAATGGGATTAAAAACGGTTGAAGAAACACAAGCAGAATCACGCGGCTATGCTAGCTATGGTTTTTGGCCACTAGCAATTGATAATGCAATTGCATTCTTTATGATGTTTAGTTTTATGTTCGGGTTAACTTTGCTATTTAGCCGCAATACCGCTTCAATGCAAGGGTCTGGCGGGGCTGCTGGTATTACATCATTAATCTTAACGTCAATTTTGGGTGGTGTATTCTTCTCGGCTGTAACGTTAATGATTACGCCACGTCGTGATGGTAAGCGTGTATCAATGTGGAAGAAAATTTCTGTAACAGTTGGTGCGTTTGCAATTTGGTTCTTAGCATATCTTGGATTTGCTTACCTACCACCAATTATCAATCCATTATTACCAGGTTGGGTTTATATTATCTTTGCCGTATTGGCATTCCTTGGTTTCCGTTACTGGCGTTCAAAGACGGGAATACGTGGTGGGTTCTTAGGAACAAACAACACGCAATCACGTTCTAAATAAAAGCTAGTTACAAGAGACAGTGGGGATAGATTAATGAAAATTTTGATTGTTGATGATGATCATGAAATTGCTGAACTACTAGAAATTTACGTTAAAAATGAAGGCTACGAGCCGGTAATTGCTAGCGATGGTAAGGAAGCAATGACTAGAATTCGCACAAATCCAGATATTGGTTTGATTATTTTGGACATTATGATGCCTGAAATGAGTGGAACCGAAGTTTTAAAAGAAGTTCGTAAGGATAATCCAGTACCAATTTTGCTATTATCTGCTAAATCAGGGGCAATGGATAAAATTCAAGGATTAATTACGGGTGCTGATGATTATGTTACAAAGCCGTTTAACCCATTAGAAGTTATGGCGCGTGTCCGAGCGTTATTGCGCCGTGCGCAAAATGGCTTGTCACAGGCAACGCCTGAAGTGTTAGATGTTGGTCCGTTGACAATTAATAAAGATAGTCATGAGGTAAAAACTGCAGATGGCGTAGATATTAATCTAACGGCTCTTGAGTTTGGTATTTTATATTTGTTAGCATCCCATCCTAATCGTGTGTTTAGTGCAGATGATATTTTTGAGCGTGTTTGGCAGCAAGAATCAGTTGTATCAGCCAAAACAGTTATGGTACACGTGTCACACCTGCGTGATAAACTTGAAGCTGCTACTGGTGGCAATCAGGTTGTTCAAACGGTTTGGGGCGTCGGTTATAAAATCGAAGTACTCTAATAAAGGAAGGCAGTGGGGATGAAGCTAAGAATACTGAGTTGGCTTGAATTAACGGTCAAGACAGTGGTTTCTGCCCTGCTTTTTGTATGCACAGGACTAGGCATTGTGTTGCTGTTACAACCACATTGGCAAAGTCATAATTTATGGGCAGAGGTCAATATAATTGCACGAGAATTACCAATACTCGTCAGTGTTATTAGTATTGTTTTATTAATACTTTGGCTATTTTTGGTGCGACGGTTCTATCAACAAACAAAGTTAAATGATTTAACTGCCGCCGTTCATAATTTAGTGCCACAAGTTGGCGATACAAAAAGTCCGGGTTTAGCCGCGAAACGTTTTGGCCATCGTTTTCAACCGCTAGTGAATAACATTAATAATGTTTATGAAGCAGCACAGCAAGCGATTATGGAAGAACATGCAATCGAACGCTCTAAAGATGAGATGGTGACAAATGTGTCCCATGACCTGCGAACACCATTAACATCAATTTTAGGTTATCTTGGTTTGATTATTAATGATAAGGACCAACAAAAACTTAGTCATGAAGATATTATGAAATATGCGAAGACAGCATATGATAAGTCTGGTCAAATGAAGTCGTTGGTAGAAGATTTATTTGATTATACGCAAGTGCGTCAAGTTGATTTTAAGCTTCATTGGGCACCATTGGATTTGGCAGCCATGCTGCAACAATTAGCTGTTAATTATGAATTAGAAGCCAAAGAAAAAAATGTTGTGATATCAGTCGTATCCAAGCCAACTGTTATTGAAATGATGGGGGACCCAGATCGCCTGGCTCGTGTTTTTATGAATTTAATTAATAATGCGCTAAAATACGGTGAAGGTGCGACCTTTATTCGATTAACAGCTAAAATTTTGGCTAAAGATAATGAAGTTGAAGTACGCGTGACAAATAATGGTGCTAAAATTCCAAACGAGTCACTAGAGCGATTATTTGATAGATTTTATCGAGTTGAAAGTTCACGTAATGTTAAAACAGGTGGTACTGGACTTGGGTTAGCAATTGTTGATGGTGTAGTTGAAGCACATGGTGGCCGTGTCAGAGTTGAATCGGATGATGAGCTGACAAGCTTTATTATTAACTTGCCGCTGATGTCAGAAGATTAAAACTTATTATAAACTGGAAGGGTTTTAACAATGACAAATAATAAAATAGCATTTAAGGGTACCCAATTAATTTGGGCAACCATTAGTTTGATCCTGTTTTTAGTGATGAGTAGCATGGTGATGTCTAATAGTGCGTTAATTAATCATTTTGATGATAGTGTGACGCAATGGATTCAGACGTCATTTGGGTTGCCAAAGATGGACTACGCACATGGGCTATTTAATAGTTGGATGACGTTTAGTGCTACGTATGGTGATGCGAAAACCATGGTGATTATTACCTTTATCGTCGCGATTGTATTGTTTATAAGACGCTACCATATTTTATCGCTATGGTATTTGGCAGTTGTTGGTACAGGTGGTTTATTAGGCATCATGATGAAAAATGTGATTGAGCGACCACGACCACAGGGGCATTTGCCAATTGATGATGGCTTTTCATTCCCCAGTGGGCATGCGGTTAGTGTAACATTGGTATGCTTGGCATTAGTATTAATTTTCATACCAATGTTAAAGAAATCCTGGGTAAAAATCTCGACATATACAATTGTTTTACTATTTTGGTTTAGTGTTTTGTTTTCAAGAATATACTTCAGTGCACATCATCTAACAGATGTATTGAGTGGTGTCGTTTTAGGTATTTTTTGGATCTGTATTGCCATGGCTATTTATGGCATGGTTAGTGGTTGGTTAAAAGCAGCTATCTTCAAAAAGTCAAAAATATAATATAAAAACAAGAAAGCCTGTTAGTCTAACACACAAAGATGTTAGACCAACAGGCTTTTATGTTGTAATAAAAAATTTGAAAAATAAAAAACGCTTGCCAAGACGAGGCAGCGTTAAAAATTTATTTTGTTGTTGGCACTTCTTTGATGGGGTGCTCTTGTTGTAGTGTGGCAAGTAATTTTTCAGCTTCAAGCTTGTGGAAGAGAACATTTGCAGCTGATTGCATTAATTGTGCTTCTACGGATGCCCCCTCACTGGGAATATTGGTAGGGTTTTTGAAGTAACCCAATAGTGTGTCGACAAAGGAATTAAAAGCATTTTTAGGATAGTCATTAGCTGTTATTTGATCAATAGCAGCACGGATTTGATCTAGTGAAAAAATGGGCTTTAATAATGAAATAATTAAAATATCAGCAATTTGGAGTGTTTGATAACGCTTCTTTACAGGTGCAATAATCATCTTCTTTTTAACATAATTATTAATCATTGTTGAAGTAACCGTAGGTAATTCTAACGGTGTTAGAACGGCATTGATATACTCAACGACTTGATCCATATAAAGATCAAAATTAGGTAAATCATCCCAATGTGGAAATAGAATATCCTCAAAGTTATTTTTTTGTAGGTTGTTTTCAGTCACTTTAGTCACCTTCAATTCATTATTTGCTGTGTAAGCAATATTATACCACATCTAGACTGTAAAACTAAATAACACGATTGTATAAACTATTATATAATTCTTTTACTACTATAATAGGTGACATTAATTAGGACAAGAAGAACGGCCTTGTGGTAGTATGGAAACAATTTGATTTTTGAGTATAGGAGGTAAATGAGTATGCAAGAATTTATGGCGCTGAATCGTAATTTAAAGTTAAGGACGTTAACAGTTTTTTTAACGGTCTTATTAGGTAGTTCGATTGGGCCAAATATGACAATTTATTATGTGCAATATTTTGGGGCTTTTATTTCAGGACTTTTACTGATGATTGTATCAGTAGCTGGCTTTATTGCCGGCTTGTATGGCGGTCATTTATCTGATGTCTGGGGGCGAAAGAGGACCATGTTAACTGGTTCAGCATTGATTATCATCGGCTATGGGCTAGCGATGTTTATGAATGCACCTTGGTATACAAATCCATATGTCACATTTGTGGGCTTTTTATTAGCGTCAGTTGGTGCTTCCTTTGCAGATCCGGCAGAACAGGCAATGATGATTGATGCTTCTACGATTGCTAATCGAAAATTTGTATATGCGTTGATTTATTGGGTGCTTAATATTGGCGTTATGATTGGTGCAGCAATTGGTGGGTGGTTCTTTAGAGACTACCTATTTGAATTATTAATGGGATCAGTGGTAGTTGGTTTTATTAATGCATTTATTATTAAATTCGGTATGGCAGAAACATTAGATATGAACCATATACAAGCTAATTCGTCTGTGTGGAGCGCCGTGAAATCGTATGGGCAAGTTTTATCTGATAAACGTTATGTGTTATTTATGTTCGGGTCGATTTTTTCGGTAGTGATTTACTCGCAACCTGATTTTTATTTGGCAGCACATTTAACGAAATCATTTAATGATTATACTTTTATGGGCATTCATTTTTATGGTCAACGTATGCTGTCGTTCATGTTGGTTATTAATACAATTTTAATTGTATTAGTAATGAATTATATTAATCGTTTTACAAACAGATGGGCATTACGTCGGAGCTTTGCATTTGGGACTTTTTTGCAAGGGTTTGGTTTTGCAATATCATTCCTATTGCATGATTTTTGGCCGCTAATTATTGTGACGGTTGTCTTTACGTTAGGAGAAATTATAAATGTACCATCAAGTCAGACAATGCGTGCTGATATGATGAATCCAGCTAAAATAGGGGCTTATTCGGGCGCATTTGCAGCAACACGGCCGGTCGGTAATATTGTAGCCGGTTCAATGGTATCACTATCTCAGTTTACGAATGATTTAGGAATGGCGGGTGCGTTGATGATTGGAACATTTATTGCGATTGTAACAATTATGAAAGCCTCTAAGATGCCAGCGCGTTTTGACAATTAATCATACTAGAATAAATATTATTTAAAAACAGTAAATTACCAATAATAGGGTGATTTACTGTTTTTTTATGTAAAACAAAAAAAGCCAACAAGCGTAATCGCTCATTGACCCTTTATTAGCTGGGATAGCTGGATTCGAACCAGCGAATACACGGTACCAAAAACCGATGCCTTACCACTTGGCCATATCCCAATGATGAAATGGGGGCTATAGGATTCGAACCTATGAACCCGAAGGAATGGATTTACAGTCCACCGCGTTTAACCAGACTTCGCTAAACCCCCATATATTTAAGTAATACTTAGTATCACCTCAACGAATATATACTATACAGAATTATTATTTATTTGTCAACACTATTTGAATAAGTTTATTTAGCCAACTTTGATAAAAGTTATCGGCAGTCCATTCTTGTAAGTGATGACGATTATAACCAACACTAGCATTATAGTATGTTAGTCCCTTTTTTTGGCGGGGCGGGACTGTTATATGAACATGACCGTAAAAAACGTGTTGCACATTCGGATATTCAGCCAGTAACAGACCTGTTTTCGTTGACCCCAAGACACCATTAACCATGGCCCAACGTGAACTTGGATCAGGATAGTATAGTTCATCATTAATAGGTGAAAAATGTGTGAAAAAAATGACTTGTTTATGGGCGTTTAGCGCATCATCTAATAATTGATGCATCTGAGTATGTCCTAATGCCATACGCTCAATGTCACTCATCGGTTGATCAATGACACGATCATAATAAAATCCAGAACGGAAACGAACGATTGCGGCTGGATCAAGTAGTGGTGTAAAACTATAATCATACCAGCCGTTATGACCAATGATGCGCCAATTAGAATTGGGGATATCAAGGTATTGATTATGTAAGTAGAGGGGATCTAATGCTGTTTCTAATTCATTAAATGAAATATTACGTCCCATATCATGGTTACCCGCAATAAAGAGCACTTTGGTTTTTTGGCCAAGCGCATTTTGTAAATCATGGACATAATGCAGTGATTTTTCAAAATCGTTGAATAAATCACCAGCAATTAAATAATAATCAGGTTGTAATTGATGCAATGCTGTTGCTTGTTGATGTAATGATTGGGCAACATCTTGTTTGTTAACGTCAAAATGATTATCACTGGACACGATAATTTTAGTCATGTTACTACCTCTTTTTCACACAATATCATAATCTTATTATAACAAAAGGGGCAAAAAGTTAATGTAAAATGAAAACATCCTTGTCGAAAGTTACATTTGCGAGTAAAATTTAACAAGTGACATTAGATTGTCCAGAGTAGAAAACAGAATTTGAATAAGGAGCTTTTTTCATGAAAACGGAAAAGAAATTCCTGGGACAACCATACGGTCTAAAAACATTATTTATGACCGAAATGTGGGAACGTTTCAGTTACTATGGTATGAAAGCCATCTTGCTATATTACATGTGGCATTTAATTAGTACTGGTGATTTAAATATTACTAAGGCTACAGCTGCATCAATTATGGCCATTTATGCATCAATGGTTTATCTATCAGGAGTTGTTGGTGGTTTCATTGCTGATCGTATATTAGGACAACGACGAACAGTATTTTGGGGTGGTGTATTGATCATGTTTGGTCACATTGCATTAGCGTTGCCATTTGGTGCGGTTGCAATGTTCGTCTCAATGGTACTAATTGTTCTTGGAACTGGATTATTAAAGCCTAACGTTTCATCAATGGTCGGATCATTATATGATGACAATGATAAATCACGTGATTCAGGATTCTCAATTTTTGTGTTCGGAATTAACTTGGGTTCATTTATTTCGCCATTATTAGTTGGTTGGACACAAGAAAATATTGGGTTCCATGCCGGATTCTCATTGGCCGCTATTGGTATGTTCTTTGGGTTGGTACAATATCATTTCGGTGGTAAGCACCTTCACGAAGATTCAAACTATGCCCCTGATCCATTACAAGAAGAAGAAGTTAAGCCTTTGATTTTAAAGACTATCCTAGGTGTTGTTTTCTTCATCTTAGTTGTTATTTTGATGAACTTGATGGGTTGGAATAGTTTGCAAAACTATATTAACTTACTAACAATTGTTGCAATTTTGTTGCCAGTATCATATTTTGTGGTTATGACAACTTCAGCTAAGGTAACAAAGGAAGAACGCTCACGAGTATTCTCATATATTCCATTATTCTTAGCCGCAGTATTGTTCTGGGCCATTGAAGAACAAGGATCAATCGTTTTGGCAACGTTTGCTGCTGAGCGAGTAGATACATCATGGTTCCCAGCATCATGGTTCCAATCATTAAATCCATTATTTATTATGCTATACACACCATTCTTTGCTTGGTTGTGGGTTAAGTGGCAGAAAAATCAACCATCTTCACCAATGAAGTTCGCTGTTGGTTTGATGTTTGCTGGTGCGTCATTCTTATTGATGGCAGTACCTGGTACTTTGTTTGGTACTGATGGTCATGTTTCACCATTATGGTTAGTTGGTTCATGGGCTTTGGTTATCATTGGTGAAATGTTGATTTCACCAGTTGGTTTGTCAGTAACGACTAAACTAGCACCAAAAGCATTTATGTCACAAATGATGTCAATGTGGTTCTTGGCATCTTCAGCTGGTTCAGCATTGAACGCTCAGTTAGTTACTTTGTATTCAGCAGATAATGAAGTTGCTTACTTTACATGGTTCGGAATAGCTTCAGTTGTACTTGGTATTCTATTAATTTTCTTAGTACCACGTATTAAGCGATTGATGGCTGGTATACAATAAAAAATTTTAAACAGCTTATACATTTGTATAGGCTGTTTTTTAATGTGAAAAATAATTTTAAAAAAATGCTTGCAATATGTATTTCTACTTGGTATGATATAAGAGTTGTCAGGGGCATTAATGTCAGACAGTTATATATGGGGGTTTAGCGAAGTCCGGTCAAACGCGGTGGACTGTAAATCCATTCCTTCGGGTTCATAGGTTCGAATCCTATAGCCCCCATTTCATTATTGGGATATGGCCAAGTGGTAAGGCATCGGTTTTTGGTACCGTGTATTCGCTGGTTCGAATCCAGCTATCCCAGCTAACAAAGGGTCAATGAGCGATTACGCTTGTTGGCCTTTTTTGTTTTATTTATTATGATTTCATCATTAGTAAAAATTGGTTTTTAATCGTATAATTGAGAGATATGCTATTGACGCAGATGTTTAATATATCACCATAAATGATGATTGTAATATGTTAAACTTTAATGAATATAATTTAAGAAAGGTGATTTATGTTTACTAATTATGATTTAAAAAAGCAAGCGAAAACATACGTTAGTGGTGAAAATTTTGGGACAGCACTCAAACTATCGATTATTTTAGTTATTTGGCAAGTTATATCATCAGTACGTGAAAATTTAGAGCCATCAGGAAATATTAATCCTGAGGATATTCAATCGATGAGTGGGGTGGCTTCCAAAACGTTTGCGTTGGGGCTGCAAGTGTTAACGACCAGCATTCTAGCTGAAGTATTAGTTGGTATTTTTACATTGGGTGTCACTTTTGGTTTTGTTGAATGGCATCGACGTAAAAAAGCACCAGAACAACCTGTCAAAGTGGGACTAAAGTTTTTGAAGTCAAAAACGATTGTTGACGTCGTTGTGTTATTAGGGGTTCGTTTTATTTTTACATTACTTTGGACTTGTTTGTTCATTATTCCAGGTATTATTAAGACATATTCATATTCACAAGCAACCCTATTATATGCAGAGGATGTTCGAGCTGGTCGTGAAATTACTTCAATTACGTCATATTTAAAAAAATCAGAAGAAATGATGCGTGGTTACCGGATGAAGCTTTTCTGGTTACAGATTAGTTTTATTTTATGGTGGATCTTAGTTGGAATCACTTACGGAATTGCTGGTTTCTATGTTGTGCCTTATTATCAAGCAACGATGGCCGAATTTTACTTGGCTGTACGTCATAATGAACCAATTAGCCGAGCAAAAATGCATTTTGATGAAAATGATGAATTGTAAGAGGTAACCGTTTTATAAAAAATCACGAAGTTAAAGGGATTTAATTTTATATAATTTTAGAAGTGTTTAGGAAGAGAAAAAATGAGCCAAGATGTTACAAATAAGCCACGTTATATTACGGGATTTGATGGGCTTAGAGCAATTGCTGTTATTGGAGTAATCATATTTCATTTATGGCCAGACGCATTGCCTGGTGGATGGATGGGCGTACCGTTATTCTTTGTTTTATCGGGGTATTTAATTACAGATTTATTAATACAAGAATATGATCGTAATGGTCGGATTGATGTGCTAGCTTTTTACAAACGTCGAATTAAACGTTTGTATCCGGCACTGGTCATAATGTTGTTTGGTACAGCAACTTATATTGCTTTATTTGCCCGCGATTTGCTTTATAATTTACGGGCAATTATTGGTAGTAATATGCTATATCTTTACAACATTTGGGCAACCAAGAATGGTGATTCATATTTTGATTCTTGGGGTGGTTTATCGCCATTTACTCATTTATGGTCGCTATCAATTGAAGGCCAATTTTACTTAATTTGGCCAATTATTGTGATGTTATTGTTAGGATTACGTATTCGTCGTATTTCAATTGGGTTTACTTTAATTGGTGTTGCAGGTATTTCAGCCATTTTGTTAGGGATTTTGTACGATCCAATGAACATTAATCGTGCCTATTATGGATCAGATACCCGTGTCTTTGCCGTGTTATTTGGTGCTGCCTTAGCATTTGGATGGCCTTCAAAACGAATGAAACAGGTTTTGTCACCACGTGTGAAACGCAATCTAAATACTTTAGGTGCGATTGCCTTAACGTTAACCATTGTGACCTTTTTTGGATTAAATGGTGAGTGGCGTATGACTTACATGGGATTGATGTTTGTGGCGACTGCAATTATGACAAGTTTAATTGCAATTACAGCGCATCCGGCTTCATTTTTAAGTCATGCATTGGATAATAAATTTTTTAATTATTTAGGAAAACGGTCATATAGTATTTACTTATATCAATTACCGGTGTTTGTGTTTTTTGATCGATTAGTAAAGCAGCATGATACATTTTGGATGGATTGCTTGAAGATTATCATTGTTTTATTACTTGCTGAATTAAGTTATCGCTACGTTGAAAATGTTTTCCGTCATATGAAACAAAGTAAACCATGGTACACAGCATTTGTTGCACAACGTAGCGTACAAATGACTATTGTCGTTGCTTTGTTGCTAACACTGGGGACCGGTTATGCAGTATCTGCTCAAGAGACCGCACATGCTAAGCCTAAAAACACGTTAGAGAAACGATTAGATACTAATAAGGATCGCATTAGTCAGGCTAATAAAAAAGTGGTCGAGCAAGCTAAAAAAGCGAATAGTAAGAAAGCAGACAGTCATAAGATTGATCCAAAGACACTTTCGCAAGCAGATCGCGATTTGATGAGTAAATATAGTTTGACAGCTGACCAATTTTCAGCATTACGGGATCAACGCGTTACTGCAGTTGGTGATTCTGTTATGGTTGATGTGGCACCTGATTTACAAGAACTTATGCCAAATACTGTGGTTAATGCAACCGTTGGACGGCAGGCATATTCAATTCCAGATATATTGGACTCTTACGAGAGCCAAGGTCTGTTGTCACAAAATGTCATTATTTCTATTGGAACAAATGGAACCATTGGTGAAAATGATTTTAAGAAAGTGATGGACCTTGTTGGTAAAGATCGCCAGGTATTTTGGATTAATGGCTTTGCTAATCGTGACTGGGTTGATAAGAATAATAGTTTCTTGTCTAAGCAAAAAAATCAGTATAAGAATCTGCATATTATTGATTGGGCAGCGCTTGTTAAAGATCATCCAGATTGGTTAGGGGATGACAAAGTACATCCTAATCAAGAGGGTTCATTACAATACGCCAGCCTAATTGCTAAAATTATGGCAGATGTCTATAAAGATACTGATAAGTAAGATTTAAATTAAATAAATTATTTAGAAAAGCAACGTTCATGGTTTTGAGAATGTTGCTTTTTTATTGTCTTGCACTAACTAATAGTACGTGTTATTATTAACTGGTTAATTAACCAGTTAAGGAGATTGAGAGTAATGACAAATGACTCATATGCAAATCAAGTTGATAATTTTTTAAATCGTTTAAAATTATCTTCTGAAAATCAGCGCGAAATTTTAATTGGCGTTAATGAAACAGATATTACAACGACGCAGGGGCATTTATTAATGTTGCTTGCACAAAATGGACCACAAACAAATTCTGAATTGTCACGGGCACTACATGTATCAGGGGCCGCTGTTACGAAGGCCATGAAAAGTTTATATAGTCGTGATGAGGCTATGGTGAATGTTGTGCCAGATGAAGCAGATCATCGCGTTAGTCGCTGGTCACTAACGACTCTTGGTATTGCGATGGCTTCAGCGCACACGCAGCGACATCGGGAAACTTTAGCAGAGTATGAAAATCTTTTAGATAATTTTTCGGAAACTGAGCAGCAAATTATTAGTGACTTTCTGTCACAATTATTAGAACGTTTGCCTGGGGGAAAATCATGACATCGAAAAAACAACGTTTTATTTGGGTACCGATTTTAATTGTTATTATTTTATTAGGGATTGTTTTTTATCAAGTTTGGCAACGTAAGGAACAGACAACTAAGCCAGTGGAAAAGAATCAAATACAAGTGGTGGCGAGTTTGGATAGTTATGGTGAAATGGCGAAGGCTGTTTTGGGTAACGCAGGCAGTGTTGTGAGTGTGATTGATAAGCCGACAATGGATCCACATGAATATGAACCAACAGCTAGTGTGGCTAAACAATTTGACACAGCAGATGTGATTATTTCTAACGGTGGTGGTTTTGATAATTGGAGTGTAAATTTTGCTAAACAAAATAATGAGGCAAAACATATTAACTTGGCCAATGTTTACCATTATAAAGATGGTGAAGGTGGCGGCAATGAACATTTTTGGTATAAAACAGATATTACAACTCGGTTGCCTCAAAAATTAGCTGCGACATATGGTCAATTACTACCAGCAAAAAAAGCTTATTTTGAAAAAAATGCCCAAGCTTATCAAAAAAAGGCTAATAAATTAATTGATTGGCAAAAGCGAGTAAAACAGCATCTTGATGGGAAAAACTTATTAGCAACTGAACCAGTTTTTGATAATACGTTATTAACGTTAGGTGCAAATATGAAAGATACCAAATTTGCCCAAGCAATTGAAGAAGGTGATGATCCGACACCAACTGATGTCCGCCAATGGCATCAATTAATTGATCAAGGACAGATTGCAGCGGTAATTGATAATCCGCAATCTACAGGTAAATTAGCGACGCAGGGGGTAGATTATGCAAAAGCGCATCATGTACCTGTTGTCAAAGCTCGTGAAACAAAACCGGCAGACACGACGTATATTGATTGGCAAATTAATCAATTGAAGGCATTAGATGAGGCGTTATTGAAATGATTATTTTAGATGGTAAGGATATCGGAATTAAATTTGATGACCGGTGGCTTTATCAAAAAGTGAATTTTAGGCTAGAACAAGGCCATAATTTGGCGCTAATTGGTGACAATGGCGTGGGGAAAACCACGATGATTCGCGCAATGTTAGGTAAAGTACCGTTAACAACCGGAGAGTTTATCTGGCATGATGATAGTAATCGAAAAATTGCGTATGTACCGCAATATCGTCCTGATATGCAGGCATTTCCTTTACGAGTGAGTGACTTTGTTGCCTTAACTTTTGATCAAGGACTACGACCATGGTTATCCAAATTGGAAAAACAACGATTAACGGCGATTTTGGCAATTACGAATTTAACTGAGATTGCAGATCAACGGATTGATAATGCATCTGGTGGTGAGCGGCAACGTGCTTATTTAGCTCAAGCGCTTGTACAAAATCCAGATATTTTAATTTTAGATGAAGCAACGGCTAATTTAGATAATGTGGCTAAGTACGCATTAATGGATGTTGTGAAAAACTATCAACACCAATATCAATTAACAGTCATAATGGTGAGTCATGATATTGATATTATGAAAAAATATGCCGATGAATATTTATTACTAACAAAGCACGGCAGTGAATATGAAAAAATTGATCAATTGGATGTTGCTAAATTAAAGGAAGGAGGACAAATTCTTGTTTAATTTTCCATTTATGCAACATGCATTGATTGCAGGGACGTTAATTGCAATTATGAGTGGATTAATTGGTCCATTTATTGTTGCGCGTCGTATGTCTTTTTTGGCACACACATTAAGTGAGATTGGTTTTGCAGGGGCCTCATTCGCCTTATTTATGAGTTGGTCACCTTTGGTAGGAATGTTATTGTTTTCCGTTGTTGCATCAATGAGTGTCGGTGGACTAGGGATTAAAGAACAACGTTCAGAATCACTTATTTCAGCTGTGAGTGCAGTAGCAATCGGATTAGGGATTGCATTTTTATCGCTATCTGACAAGAATGCTACTGCAGCAACGGGAATTTTATTTGGCTCAATTTTTAGTATTAATAAAGGGGATGTTTTAGAAGTTGCAATATTAGCAATTTTAGTCATTTTAGTTACTTTGTTGATGTTTCGACCACTTCGACATTTTGCCTTTGATTACACGACAGCAAGTTTTAGTTTAAAAAACTTACAATTAATCGAAGTGTTGTTCTTAGGATTAATGGCTGTAACGGTAGCTGTTTCAGCACAAGTTGTTGGTTCGTTATTAATTTTTATTTTAATGATTTTACCAGCCAGTTCGGCAATGAGATGGGGACGAACAGTGTGGCAAATTATTGGTTTGTCCATTTTATTTGCTGTTGTTGGTGTCTGGCTAGCACTAGGGTTGTCATTTTGGTTAGATCTCCCAGTATCATTTTTCATTGCATTAATTGAAGCCATTATTTATTTTGTCAGTCTAAGTCGGAAAAAGTAGACGAATAATACGCTGATTCAGGCATTAAGCTTGCGTATGAATAGGGCATTTGATAAAGTTATAATTGGTATGCTTGTTTAAAGCAGATGATAATAGATGAATAAAATAGCGCAATAATTTGTAGGAGAAGAGATCAAATATGTTAACAGTTTCAAATGTATCAGTGGCTTTCACTGGTAAAAAATTGTACGATGATGTGAATTTAAAATTTACACCAGGTAATACTTATGGCATTATCGGAGCAAATGGTGCAGGTAAGTCAACTTTCTTGAAGGTTTTGGAAGGTAAATTACAACCCACGACGGGTAATGTTTCAATGGATACTAATGAGCGTATGTCATCATTGGTACAAGACCACTTTGCGTTTGATCAATACACAGTCTTAGACACTGTTATGCAAGGGCATAAAGAACTTTATGATGTTAAAAATGAGATGGATGGCATTTACTTACATGATCCATTTACTGATGAAGATGGCATCCGTGTTGGTGAATTATCAGCACGTTTTGAAGAATTAGATGGTTGGACAGCTGAAATCGAAGCCAGCCAACTATTACAAAATATTGGTATTCCTGAATCACAACACCAAACACTCATGTCAGACCTACCTGAAGTTACCAAAGTTAAGGTTTTACTAGCACAAGCCTTGTTTGGTAATCCGGATATTTTGATTTTGGATGAGCCTACTAACGGTTTAGATACCAAGACAATTGCTTGGTTGGAAGACTTCTTGGCTGATTATCAAAATACTGTGTTGGTTGTTTCCCACGACCGTCATTTCTTAAATGCCGTTTCAACAATGATCTTAGATGTTGACTTTGGTAAAATTAAGTTATTCGTTGGTAACTATGATTTTTGGAAGCAATCTTCTGAATTAGCACAACGTTTACAATCACAAGCTAATGCTAAAAAAGAGGAACAGATTAAAGAGTTGCAAGACTTTATTGCACGTTTCTCTGCTAACGCATCAAAGTCAAAGCAAGCTACTTCACGTAAGAAGCAGCTAGATAAAATTACACTTGATGATATTCAACCATCATCACGTAAGTACCCATACATTAATTTTGAGATTTTACGTGAAATGGGTAATGACATGTTGCGTGTTGAAGGTGTCTCAAAAAGTATTGATGGTGTAAAGATTTTAGATAATGTCACATTTACAGTTAACCCCAATGAAAAAGCATTGATTATGGCTGAAAATGACGTGGCTTCAACGATGATTTTGGATATTATTGCAGGTAAGGTGAAACCAGATGCTGGTAAGGTTACTTGGGGTGTTACGACAACACAAGACTACTTAGCTAAGGATATGGCAACTAACTTCCCTAACCCAGAACGTCCTATTTTGGACTACCTACGCGATTTTGCCTCAAAGGAAGAAAGTGATAATACTTTCCTACGTGGTTTACTAGGTCGTATGTTATTCAAGGGTGAAGATGCCGAAAAGACATTGGATGTCCTTTCAGGTGGTGAGAAGGTTCGCGTGATGCTATCAAAGTTGATGCTAACCAAAGCCAACGTTCTAATCTTGGATGATCCTACCAACCACTTGGATTTGGAATCAATTACATCATTGAATGATGGCTTGATTAACTTCCAAGGTGGGTTAATCTTTACATCACATGACCGTACATTTGGTCAAACAATTGCTGATCATGTTATTGTGGTTTCAGACCAAGGTGCAATTGACCGTGCTGAAACAACGTATGATGAATTTATGGCTCACCCAGAAGTGCAAAAGCAACTGGCTGCTAAAAATATTGTATTGTAAACATTAGTAAAATAAATTAAAAAGCCAAGCAGTAAACGAGAAAAACGTTTATAGCTTGGCTTTTTTAGTGTGGATAAATTGATGATTTATAGTGAAATAAAGATAAAAAGATAAAAAATTTGTATGTTTAAAATAAAATTCTTTTAATTTGTCCGTACAACATGCTATAATAAAAACCGTTGATGAAAGCGATTACAATTTTTGTGATAATTTGAGTTAAATGAATGCTGATATTTAAGCATTAGCTCATTAAAAATAAGTAATCAATTTCAATGTTTATTTATAATCATGTAGGGGATACATGGTGTTGGAGGGATTATTTCATGTCTGAGAAGAAAATTTCTAGTAAATTTATTTACTTCTTTGGAGCCTTTGGAGGTATCTTATTTGGATACGATATTGGTGTTATGACTGGTGCGTTGCCATTCTTACAAAGTGATTGGAACTTGTCTGGTGGTGGTGTTACTGGTTGGATTACATCATCATTGATGTTAGGTGCTATCTTTGGTGGTGCTATTGCTGGACAATTATCTGATCGTTTGGGACGTCGTAAGATGGTTCTTTATTCAGCTATTCTATTTATGATTGGATCTGTATTGGCTGGAGTTTCGCCACATAATGCAGTTGGTTATCTAATTTTCACCCGAGTTATTTTGGGAATTGCAGTTGGGGCAGCTTCAGCTTTGGTCCCTGCTTATATGTCTGAAATGTCACCAGCTGATCGTCGTGGTAGTCTTTCAGGAATTAATCAATTGATGATTGTTTCTGGAATGTTAATTTCTTATATTATGGACTTCTTGCTTAAAGGTTTGCCCGAACATTGGGCATGGCGTTTGATGTTGGCACTAGCTGCAGTTCCTGCTTTGATCCTATTTTTAGGGGTATTACGTTTGCCAGAATCACCACGTTTCTTAATCAAGACGGGAAAGACTGACGAAGCACGCCAAGTTTTGTCTTGGATTCGTAAGCCAGAGGAAATTGATGCTGAAATGGCAGCAATTACAGAAACAGCTGAAGTCGAGCAAAAAGCTGAAAAGTCTACAACTTGGGGATCTTTGTTAGAAGGACGTTACCGTTACCTCGTTATTGCAGGTGTGACAGTTGCTTTCTTCCAGCAATTCATGGGAGCTAATGCAATCTTTTACTACATTCCTTTGATTGTTGAAAATGCAACCGGACAAGCAGCTGCAGATGCACTACTTTGGCCAGTTGTTAATGGGGTTATCTTGGTATTAGGTGCGCTATTCTATATGGCAATTGCCGAAAAGTTTAACCGTCGTCACTTGTTAATTTTAGGTGGTACTGTGATGGGACTTTCATTCATCCTACCAACAATTATTAACATGTTTATGGATACAAACCCAATGATGATTGTTGTATTCTTGTGTATATTCGTTGCCTTTTATGCCTTTACTTGGGCACCATTGACATGGGTATTGGTTGGTGAAATCTTCCCATTGGCAATTCGTGGCCGTGCATCAGGATTAGCATCATCAATGAACTGGGTAGGATCATTTATTGTTGCCTTGGTTTTCCCAATTATGACAGCTGCAATGTCACAAGAAGCAGTATTTGCTATCTTTGGTGTTATCTGTTTAGCGGCCGTTTTGTTCATTATGTTACGTGTTCCAGAAACACGCGGACATTCATTAGAAGAAATCGAAAAGCTAGGTGCAGAAAAGAACGCAAAATAATTGATTGTAAGTTTAACTCAGTATAGAAATTATACTGAGTTTTTTTGTGGTTAAACTAAAGTTAATTGTAAGAAGTAGATTTATTAATAGACAAACAATCGATAATTATTCTATACTTTAACCTAATGTTAATGTGAGTTTAGTAAGTGAGGAGTAGTGAATATGCAAGATCTAACAAGTGGAAAACCCACTAAAGTTATCCTGATGTTTGCCATCCCGCTGATGATAGGGAACATGGTACAGCAACTGTACAATATTTCTGATACGCTGATTGTTGGGCAGACATTAGGTGTTAATTCATTGGCTGCAGTTGGTGCAACAGGAAGCATTCAATTTTTAATTATGGGTTTCGTACAAGGATTTAGTTCTGGAATGGCGATTATTACGGCGCAACGATTTGGTGCACAAGATGTACGTGGTGTACGAGAGTCATATGCAACTAGTATCATTGCTGGGGTAATCATGTCGATTATTCTAACTGTCGTTAGTTTGGTATTTTTAGACACCTTACTAAACGTGATGCAAATGCCGGCTGCAATTTATGATGAAGCTAAGCTCTTTATTGGTATTATTTTGGCTGGAACCATTATGACAATGGGATATAATGTCATCTCAAATGCGATGCGTGCGGTGGGAGATAGTAAAGCGCCGTTATATTACCTAATTATAGGTATGATTGTTAACGTGACATTAGAACTATTGTTGATTCTAAAATTCCATTGGGGTGTTGAAGGGGCAGCAACAGCAACGGTGTTTGCGCAATTCGTCTCAGTTGCCATTTCACATTGGCATATTACAAAATATAACGATACATTAAGGCTTAGTTGGTCGGATTTTAAATTACCAGCGGGTGATTTGAAAAAACATTTGTTGGCTGGGCTACCAATGGGATTCCAGCAATCAATTATTGCGATTGGAGCGGTAACATTAGCAACCGCTGTTAATACATTAGGAACGGATGCTGTTGCTGCGAATACGGCGGCTTCTAAGGTTGATCAAATTAGTACGCAACTTTTGATGTCAATTGGGGTTGCAATGGCTACTTATACGGCGCAAAACTTTGGTGCTGGTAAGTATGATCGTATTCTAGAAGGTGTTAAAAAGTCGCTAACAATTTCAATTAGTTTGAGTTTTGTCCTTGGTGCAATCGAAGTTATCTTCGGTCGTCAATTGGTTACGTTATTCGTCGGTGCTGGGCAACATGAAGTGATGAATTTGGCGCAAGAGTTTTTCTGGGCAAATGGACCATTCTACTTTATTTTAAGTACATTATTCATTTTGCGTTATACATTGCAAGGATTAGGGGATGTACGAACACCAACTTATGCTGGTATGGGTGAAATGGTTATGCGTTCAGTTACTGCCTTTTCATTAGTAGCTTGGTTTGGCTTCTTCGGAGCTAGCTTAGCTAATCCATTAGCATGGTTAGGATCATTATTATTCTTGATTCCGGCATGGCGTCGTATGGTTAAAAAATTAAGAGGCATGAAAAGTGCAGCTTGATCAGGATAAATAAACAGTGTTATATGAAATAGCAGGCAAGGAAAACGAATGGTTTCCTTGCCTGCTATTTTTTGCATTAACTATAAAATAATTTCAAGTTTATATCTTGATCATAGTTTCCAAAACCTTTACCAAATAAAGTCATACCACCTTTATGGCATTATTCCGGTTTCATAGATGAATTACGAACAATGATATCTGGTTCATAAATGATGTCATGACCAGGTTGTCCATTGATAATATCAAGAAGTATCTGGGCAGCATCGCGCCCCATTTTACGTTTAGGATGACGATTAGTTGTTAGGCTAGGCGTCATGTAAGATGATAAACCGTAGTCATCAAAGCCAACAATCGCAATGTCTTCAGGGATTCTAAAACCAAGTGATCTAATTAGATCAATGGTTTGTATGGCTAAAGAATCATTATATAGGGCTAACGCCGTTGGACGATTGGGCATTTCCAAATAAGTCTCGATTTTATTTAAAATTAAGGCGTTATTTTCCTCATCATTTGATTGGTACATGATGAGATTACTATCCAACGCGTAGTCAGGCTGAGTTTGAAAGGCCTTATAAAAACCTTGCATACGATGAGCGCCCTGAATATCATCAACTTTAAAGACGCCTAAAATACGTTTGTGACCTTGTGAAATAAGGTGCTCAACTAATTGAGATTCGGCTTCAATATCGTTAATGCCTAAATAATTGAAGTTGAGGTTATCATAAGTAGAATTAATGAAAACTGTCGGAATGTTCAGTTTTTTAATTTGATCGTACAAATCTTTATTAGGATTTGGTAATGCTGACATCGTTGGTTCAATGATGAGGCCACTAACGCCACTTTCAATGATGCGTAATAAACTACGACGTTCACGATCGAAAGTGTTGTGGGTATTACTGATAAATAAAGCATACCCAGCATCAGAAATCACTTGGTCAATCCCGCTGATGATTTCTGGGAAAATATAATCCGCCAGATGGGTTGTGACAACACCAATCACTTTGTTTTCAGTTTTAACAGCTGGTACTTTTTTCCAATCATTTACATACATCCCATCACCTTGAATACGATATAAGTAGTGTTCTTGTTCTAGACCTGCAGTAGCACGTCTAACGGTGTAACGGCTCACATTGTATTGTTCAGTTAGGTTTGCTTCAGTTGGTAATTTATCACCGATTGCAAATTTACCAGAAATAATATCATTGCGGAGCCCTTTTTTGACGATGTCATATTTTGTATCCATAATGTGCCCCCCGTTTTTTAAACATAGATAATAAGTCCCATTATACAAAAAAATTCACCTATAAAAAAGTGCGCAATAACCTGGTCTGATAAGGAATTAAAAACCAAGCTATTATTTGTACATACAAATTTTTGGGTTTTGACTTGATTTGTACGTACAATTGTTTTATTATAATACTTGTAAACGGTTACAAATACGAAAAAGTTCTCATCTGAAGGGAATAAAGTAATGAATAAAGAACAAATTCAAGAACAAATTACAACAGGGAAAGCCGCTTTGGGGGTTGAGTTTGGTTCTACTCGTATTAAGGCAGTACTGGTTGCAACTGATTATTCAGTTATTGCAGTTGGTAGCCATAATTGGGAGAACAAACTTGAAGGTGGTGTTTGGACATATTCATTAGAAGATGTCTGGACAGGTTTACAAAGTGCTTATAAAAATTTAACAGAAGTTATTGATGATGAATATGGTGTGAAAGTTACACGTTTGGCATCGTTTGGTATTGCAGCGATGATGCACGGTTATTTAGCCTTTGATAAAGATGATCAATTGTTAGTGCCATTCCGGACTTGGCGTAATGCGATTACTGGCCAAGCAGCGGCGGAGTTAACAGAAATGTTTGACTTTAACATTCCACAACGTTGGAGTATCGCCCACTTATACCAAGCAATTTTAAATCAAGAAACTCATGTGAAAGAAATTAACTTCTTCACAACATTAGCTGGTTATGTTCATTGGCGGTTGACTGGTGAAAAGGTGATTGGTATTGGGGATGCATCAGGAATGTTCCCAATTGATTCAAACACAAATGACTATAATCAGGAAATGATTGATCAATTCAGCTCATTAAAGACAGTCCAACAATATTTGTGGGAACTACGTAAAATTTTGCCAACAATTAAATTAGCTGGTGAAGAAGCTGGTAAGCTGACTGCAGCTGGTGCAAAACTATTAGATCCATCTGGTACTTTGCAACCTGATGCGATTGCTGCTGCGCCTGAAGGAGATGCTGGAACTGGTATGGTGTCAACTAACTCAGTTAAGCAACGTACTGCTAATGTATCTGCTGGAACATCTGCCTTTGCAATGGTTGTTTTGGAAAAAGAATTGTCACAAGTCAATGAAAATATTGATATGGTGACAACGCCAGATGGGTCAGCCGTCGCTATGGTGCACATTAACAATAGTACGTCAGAGATTAATTCTTGGGCGCGTGTCTTTACAGAATTTGCTGCAGCCATTGGGGCAACGGTAACTGGTGGTGAAATCTTCAGTGCATTGTTTAACAGCGTATTAAAGGCTGATCCTGATGCTGGTGGGTTACTAAGCTATGGATATCATTCAGGCGAAAACATCACAGGAATGGCTGAAGGACGACCAATGTTTGTCCGGACACCAAATGCGAAGTTTACTTTGGCAAACTTGATGCGCATGCATATATATAGTGCCTTTGGTGCCATGAAGATTGGCTTGGATGTATTGGCTAAAGAACAAGTTGCCATGGATTCGGTCATTGCACAAGGTGGTATTTTTACAACACCAGTTGTTGCACAAAAGATGTTGGCAGGTGTGATGAACACCCCTGTTACATTGATGAAAAATGCAGGTGAGGGTGGCCCATGGGGAATGGCCGTCTTATCACAATTTGTTACCAATCATGCAGCTAATCAAACATTAGCTGATTATCTAGATAACGATGTCTTTAAATCTCAAGAAAGTACAACAATTGTACCCGATCCAGAAGATGTTGCTGGCTTTGCAAAGTTCATGGCACGTTACGAAGCCGGTTTGCCAGTTGAGCAGGCTGCGATTGATCAGATGCCAGTTGTTGAGGAGGATTAGTTAATAATGTTAGAAGATGTTAAGCAACGTGTTTATGATGCTAACATGGCTTTGCCCAAGCATGATTTAATTAAGTTTACTTGGGGAAATGTTTCAGAAATTGACCGTGAAAGTGGTTTGTTTGTCATTAAGCCTTCAGGGGTGCCATATGATGAATTAAAGCCTGAGGATATGGTAGTTGTTGATCTTGAGGGTAAGATTGTCGAAGGTGATCTTAATCCATCAAGTGATACGGAAACACATCGTGTCCTTTACAAGGCATTTCCAGAGGTTGGTGGGATTGTGCATACGCACTCACCATGGGCGGTGTCATTTGCTCAGGCTGGTATCGATTTGCCAGCTGCCGGTACGACACATGCGGATACATTCTATGGGGATGTACCGGTTGCTCGCCAGATGACTGATGAAGAAATCAAAGGTGAGTATGAGTTGGAAACAGGTAATGTGATTGTTGAAACATTTAACAAACGCGGGATTGATCCAATGGCTGTGCCAGCTGTTTTGGCACAAGATCATGGACCATTTACCTGGGGACCAACTGCCGATAAAGCTGTATATAATGCAGTGGTGTTGGAAGAGTCAGCTAAAATGGCTTACCATACATTGATGTTAAATCCGCATGGTATTCATGTTTCACAGGCACTATTAGATAAGCATTATTTGCGTAAGCATGGGGCTAATGCTTATTACGGTCAAAAGTAGACGTTTGGTTGTTGTTATTTAGATATTTCAGGGGGAAATGAAATAATGTTAAGCACAGAAAATTACAAGTTTTGGTTTATTACAGGGTCACAATTTTTGTACGGTCCAGAAGTATTAGATAAGGTAGAGGCAAATGCGAAGGATATCGTTGATAAGTTGAACGAATCAGGTAAGCTACCTTATCCAGTAGAATTTAAGTTAGTTGCAACGACTTCAGAAAATATTGCTGAAGCAATGAAGGAAGCTAACTACGATGATTCAGTTGCCGGTGTTATTACATGGATGCACACTTTCTCACCAGCCAAGAACTGGATTCGTGGAACGCAACTATTGCAAAAGCCTTTGCTACACTTTGCTACGCAATACTTAGAAGAATTGCCATATGATGACATTGACTTTGATTACATGAATACAAATCAATCAGCCCACGGTGATCGTGAGTATGCATTTATCAATGCACGCCTACGTTTGAACAATAAGATCGTTTATGGTCACTGGTCTGATGAAGAAGTGCAAGCACAAATTGGTAAGTGGATGGACGTTGCAGTTGCCTACAACGAATCATTCAAGATTAAAGTTGCTGCATTTGCTGATAAGATGCGTAATGTTGCGGTTACTGATGGTGACAAAATTGAAGCACAAATCAAGTTTGGTTGGCGTGTAGACTACTGGGCAATGGGTGACTTAGTTGCTGAAGTTGATGCAGTTAGTGATGAAGATATTGATGCTAAGTATGAAGAACTACAAGAAGTTTACGACTTTGTTGTCGGTGATAACACACCTGAAAAGTTTGAACACAGTGTTAAATATCAAATCCGTGAATACTTTGGTTTGAAGCGCTTTATGGATGCTCGTGGTTATACGGCATTTACCGATAATTTCGAAGATTTGTACGGTCTAGAACAATTACCAGGTTTGGCAACACAAATGTTGATGGCTGAAGGTTACGGATTTGCTGGTGAAGGTGACTGGAAGACTGCTGCATTAGCACGCTTGATGAAGGTTATGTCACACAACAAGCATACTGTCTTCATGGAAGATTACACACTTGATTTGCGTAAGGGTCACGAAGCTATCTTAGGATCACACATGTTAGAAGTTGATCCAACAATCGCTTCTGACAAGCCACGAGTTGAAGTTCATCCAATGGACATTGGTGGTAAGGCTGACCCAGCACGTTTGGTCTTCACTGGTATGGAAGGGGATGCTATCGACGCAACCCTTGCTGATTACGGTGACGAATTCAAGTTGATGTCATATGATGTAAGTGGTAACAAGCCTGAAGCAGAGATGCCATTGTTACCAGTGGCCAAGCAATTATGGACACCAAAGCAAGGTTTGCGTGATGGATCAGTTGGTTGGTTGACAATTGGTGGTGGTCACCACACAGTTCTATCATTTGATATTGATTCAGAACAATTATCAGATTTGTCAGCTTTGTTTGAATTAACATATGTTGATATCAAGTAACACGCACAAAAAAATCTAAAATCTCATTAAAAAAATCTAAAATCTCTCATATTTAAATTGTCGGTAATGGTGTGTCGTTAAAACATATTGTTACTGACTTTTTATGTTATCTGGTATGATATACCATTGAGATGTTAACATATGAATAAGACAAGTTTGCATTTAAAAAGGGGAACAAGAAACACAATGGATATAACGACGAAACTTCAATTAGCAGACGGTTATCAAATGCCACAACAAGGTCTAGGGTTATATAAAGTAACAGATCAAGAAAACTTAACGCAGGTGGTTAAAACAGCTTGGCAAACAGGATACCGTTTGTTTGATACGGCACAAATGTACCAAAATGAAGCTGAGGTTGGAAATGCTTTGCGGTCATTAGACGTTTCTCGAGAAGACTATTTTGTGACAACAAAAGTTGCTGAAAAGAACCAAGGTTACGATGCGACGCTCGCTTCAGTTGAACAATCATTAAAAGACTTGCAAATGGATTATGTGGACTTATTAATGGTTCATTGGCCATTGCATGAACAATTCTTTGATACTTGGCGTGCATTTGAACGATTGCAAGAGGAAGGCTTAGTGAAGTCTCTAGGAACCTCAAATTTTGGTATGATTCATTTGCAATATTTAGCGACACAAGCCAATGAAATGCCAGTAGTTAATCAAATTGAAAACCACCCTCATTTGGTACAACCTGAATTACGCAATTTTTTGCGAGAAAATGATATTGTGACGCAGGCTTGGGCACCGCTTGGGCGTGGTTCTGTTTTGGCTGAACCGGTCATTATTGAAATTGCTGAAAAATATCACAAATCACCAGCTCAGGTCGTTTTACGTTGGCATTTAGCGAATGGAACCAGTATCATTCCAAAATCGGTACATCCACAACGAGTAATCGAAAATGGGGACATCTATGACTTCTCACTAACAGTAGAAGAAATGATGACAATTGATAATTTGAATAATTTTACTCGGATTAGTCAAGAACCAGAACAAGTATATGAACGTGGTAGCCAATATCCTCACCATTAACAAATAAGACTAATTATAAGCGCGTGGGACGAAAGATGTTCTAAAGCCAGTTGTAACGTGACCAACTTAAATAGCGTTACAATAAGGTTTCAATCTGTCGAAGCACGTTTAAAGACGTTGGGACTAAAGAAGATGTTCCAACGTCTTTTTGTTAAAAATATTTCAACTATAAGTCTGCAAGCTTTTTACATATAAAATAATTTGTGTACCAATCTTCTTATTTTTTAGCAATTAATGTGACATTTTAACGGATTCAAATCGTTAGTATAGATGTCAGCAAAATAGCTGATGTTTTGAATGGCCATTCGATAAAAAAACTAAGGAGATTTCATGATGGTAGAAAATAAGTCAAAGCAGACAGAGGCGATTAAGGTAAAGATTGTCGGTAAGGGACCCCATGATTTAGTCGTAAATCGGCAATTTTTTGTCAAAAAGGGCACGACAGTTATGGAGTTGTCAGAACTAGCACGGATTATCGAGTTACTTGGTGCTGAAGACACAATCGAGAAGATTATTACAGTGGATACGAAAGAACATGCATTGATAACCACAAAAGTTAGTCAATAAGGAGGAAGTTGTGATGGATCAAGTACTGGAATTATCATTTATGACTAAAGGTGATGGTAATGCGTCAACACCAAAAAAGGTAACGGTGATGAAGTTAAAAAATCCGGATGTCAACCTGACCCAGGAGGTTGTGTATCAAGCGATGTTAAAGTTAGCTGATTTATTATTCTTAGTAAACGCAAAAGGTGAGTCGATGACGCTAGGCACACCTTATATGGCACAATTGGCCACTACAAATAAAAAAACACTTTTTGAAATGACACCAAAACGCGTTTAATTAAAATGAAAACACTGGATATGACATTTTACAATGTATATATTCAGTGTTTTTTGTATAATTAAAACTAATTAAGGTGTTTTTTGAATTTTTATTGCATAAACTATCGTTAAGTGCTAATATTTATACATTGATAACGAATGGTAGTTGGGCAGTAGTCGTTGGGATAGATGAAAAAGATGATTATATTCTTTTTTATTGAATAAAAATGTGCTTGTAAGCAATTTTAATCCGGTTTATTGCATATAATTTCAGTTACTATTAGTGTTTTATGAATCAGCAATAGATGGGAGTCAAAATATGGCAATTTTAGAAATAAAAGATTTACATAAAGAGTACGGTGGTAATACAGTATTAAAGTCAATTAATGCTGGCGTTGAAGAGGGTGATGTTATTGCAATTTTAGGACCTTCAGGTACAGGGAAGTCAACGTTACTACGTGAGTTAAATATGTTAGAGCACCCAACATCAGGTGCTGTGATTTTTGACGGTCAAGATATTACACAAGCCAATGAAACACAACTCGATAAGATTCGACAGGATTTGGGAATGGTTTTTCAAAGTTTTAATCTCTTTCCTAATATGACTGTTTTAGATAATGTCAAAATTGCGTTGGTAAAGGTTAAGGGTGTTGCTGATAGTGAAGCAACTAAAACAGCTGAAAAATTCTTGGCAAAAGTAGGTGTAGCAGATAAAGCTGATGTTTATCCAGCATCATTATCAGGTGGACAACAGCAACGTGTGGCAATTGCTCGGGCACTGGCCATGAATCCTAAGATCATGTTGTTTGATGAACCAACATCAGCGTTAGATCCTGAAATGGTTGGAGAAGTCTTAAAAACAATGCGTGAATTAGCACAAGAAGGTATGACAATGTTGGTCGTAACGCACGAAATGGGCTTTGCTCGTGAAGTGGCTTCAAAAATTTGGTTTATGAGTGATGGTGAAATGACAGCTTACGATACGCCAAATAACTTTTTTGAAAATTCGGATTCAGAACGTGTACAAAGTTTTTTAGCGAAGATGTTGTAAGAAAGGCATTTTATTTATGAAAAAATGGGTAAAAAAATTAGTCATGTTAGCCATGACTGTTGGTTTAGTAATGAGTAGTGGGCTAGGTGTTGTAGGCATTTCATCTGTAAGTGCTGCGCAATCTGATCCAACGTTAGACCGGATTAAGAAGTCGGGCAAGTTAGTTGTTGGAACGTCAGCTGACTATGCGCCATATGAATTTCATACAACTGAAAATGGTAAAGATAAGATTGTTGGATTTGATATTGCTGCAGCGCGTGAGATAGGTAAGCAACTTGGTGTTAAAACTGAAATTCAAGAAATGAGTTTTGATGCTTTGCTTGGTGCAGTTAAAACAGGCAAAGTAGACGTGGTTGTTGCCGGTATGACCGAAACGCCAGAAAGAGCACAAGAAGTTAATTTCTCAAAACCGTATTTTGTTGATAAAAACGTTGTGTTAACTTTGAAAGAAAATAAAGATAAGTGGGCAACCTTAGATCAACTACGTTCAGCAAAGTTAGCTGCGCAAGTTTCTTCTAAGCAGGATGACTTAGCACATGAATTAACTGATAAAAAGGTTGTTTCATTGAAAAAGATTACGGATGAAGTGACCCAATTAACCCAAAAGAAAGTAGATGGGGTTGTTGTTGCAAGCACAACTGCTAAGAGCTATCTAGAACAAAGCAATCAATTCGTTGTGTCACCAGCCAAACTACCAGGGATTAGCAATGGTTCATCTGTTGTTATGAATAAGAATGCCACGGTCTTACAAGCAAAAGTTAATAAGATTTTGGATGATCATATTATTGGTGCACCCTTAAAGAAAATGCAAGATGATGCAATTAAGCAAATGAATAAAAAAGAGTCATTTTTCCACAAGTATGCACCTTACTTTATTAAAGGAACAGGTTATACAATTGGTTTAGCTGTTATTGGGGTGTTATTCGGTATTGTATTAGGTATTATTTTTGCTTTGATGAAGTTGTCATCTGTCAAAGTTTTAAGATGGCTAGCTGCTGCTTATATTGAAGCAGTTCGCGGTGTACCATTGTTGATTCAAGTCTTTATTGTTTATTTTGGAACGCAAGCAATTGGGCTGAACGTGTCAAGTTTCTTAGCTGGGGCAATTGCCATGTTCTTAAATTCAGGTGCTTATGTTGCCGAAATTATTCGTTCAGGAATTCAAGCAGTGCCTAATGGTCAAACTGAAGCAGCGCGTTCATTAGGATTTACCAAGGGACAAACGATGCGTTACATGGTGTTACCACAAGCCATTAAGAATATTTTGCCAGCTTTGGGTAATGAATTTGTTACAGTTATTAAAGAAGGTTCAGTTGTTTCCGTTATTGGGGTGGGTGAATTAACTTTCCAAACTTCAGTCGTACAAGGTGCCTCATTCAAGCCATTTATTCCACTGATGATTACAGCTGTTATTTACTTCGTTTTGACATTTGGTATTAGTCGTTTGTTGAATTTGTTTGAAAAGAAATTACGTAAGTCAGATAAGACTTTGGGCTAATCATGTAGATTAAAAAAATAAAATAATTATTTTAAAATAAGACATCAACCTACCGTTTATAAAATGTTAGATTGATGTCTTTTAAATATAATTTAAAAGCTGTAACTGTAACATCTTTTGTTATATTCTTATATATGTAAAAAATACAAATTGGACTAACATATTAAGATAGATAAATAGTGAGGAGCGGCATAATGGCCAAGAAAAGACGGATTAAAAAGATTTTAGTTGAACAAATTTTAGATAAAGCAGATATTCCCTATGAAACGATTGTGTTTTCTGGTGGTATGCAACGTAATCAAGCTGAATTAGATGCGTATGGACTAACTGATCACGATATTTATAAAACATTAGCTTTAGAAGGTAATGTTACTGGACCTGTGATTGGGATTGTACCAGTTGATGATCATCTGAATGAGAAAAAGTTAGCTGCTGTATCAGGTAATAAGCGTGTTGACATGATTCCAACAAAGGATTTACAAAAAACGACCGGGTATGTGCATGGTGCTAATAATCCAGTTGGCATTTGGCAAACGAAGAAGTTTCCAATTTATTTTGATGAAAGTGCCAAACAAGCAGGTATGATTACAATTTCAGCTGGTGAAATTGGTCGGTCAATTCGCATTGATGCAGTTACGTTAGCTGAATTTGTACATGGTCAATTTGCACCTATTCGTACGGACGAATAAGGATGATGGAAACAATGATTGGTCGTTCAATAATTTGGGTACTTTTGATTTTTTTAATAATGCCTTTAGTCGCAAGTTATTGTATTTCATGGTTAACGATGAAGTCGCAACAGCATTTAATGGTGCGCTTTGGTCCACGTGCACCTTTTATTTTTAGTTGGTTGGGAACAATCGTGCATGAATTAGCACATGCATCATTAGCGCTGTTATTTGGGCATCATCTTGATAAAATCGTGTTATTAACAAATCCATTTAAGCCAGACAAAGACAGACGATTAGGTTATGTAGATCATTCATGGCATTCACATAATCTTTATCAACGTCTAGGTAATTTTTTTATTGGTTTAGCACCAATGCTGGTAATTTCGTTGGTTACTGGGGTTATAACGCAAATTTTATGGCCTAACTTATTTGACATTCAAACATTGGGTTGGCATATTTTTGTAGGTGTACCTGGTTGGCAAATTGTGATTTGGATAGCTTTGATATTCAATCTAAATTTAGGCATGAATATTAGTCCAGCTGACTGGCATAATGTCTGGCAAGGCCTTACAGTATACATAATCGTTTTGTTAGTTGTGGGTTTAGTTATTGGATTGTTTATTTTAGATGATGCGTTGATTTGGGAAACAGTTGGCAGTTGGTTAGCCATGACGTGGTTGATTAATTTGGGTATTAGCTTAGTTATTATGAGTCTGACAAGTCTATTAGTATAGCGAAATGATGGGGGAATGCTATGGCATATGGTGAAACAGAAAAGTTAGCACGAATTAAAGAATTTACGGAAAAAGTTTTGCAAAGTGACAAGACAGGCCACGATATGACACATATTGAACGTGTATTGGCAATGACTCAGCACATATTGGCGACTGAGCCAACCGCAAATGCTTTTGTTGCACAAACAGCAGCCATTTTACATGATACTTATGATGACAAATTATTTGAGGATGTAGATTTAGCAAAAAGTCGTGTAATAAAGTTATTGACAGATATTGCAGTACCAGCTGAACAACAAGTTGAGATTTTTAATATCATTGACAATATGTCATGGAGTAAACAACGATTTGGGGAACCAGCAAAATTATCGTTGGCCGGTAAAATTGTACAAGATGCAGATCGCTTAGATGCAATTGGTGCGATTGCGATCGCTCGCGCCATCCAATTTGGTGCCATTAAAGGCGATGCTTTATATGATCCGACGATGCCACCACGTCATATCACAACGAAGGCGTCATATCGTAAAGGTGACGGGAATACCGTTATCAACCATTTCTATGAAAAATTATTTCTACTTAAGGATTATTTGAATACGCCTGAGGGACAACGAATTGGTATTGAGCGTGATCGTATTATGCATGATTTTGTGAATCAATTTGAAAAAGAATGGCAACAAAAAGATTATTAAAATAAGAAAACAAGGAAGTGGTCGATCAAGTTTTGGTTGGACCACTTTTATGTTATGATTATACCTTGTAACGAACAGGAGGTTAAAAATGGCCCAAGAAGTCCTATACATGAAGGTGCTTAATGATTTAAATAGGCGTATAAACGCCCAAGAGTTCCCCGATTTAAAACTGCCAGATGAACGGTCTTTAGCGACTTCATATGGTGTTTCACGTAGCTCAATTAAACGTGCTTTAAATGTGTTAGTGAGACAAGGTATTATTTTTAAAAAACGTGGGTCGGGCACGTTTGTTAATCCACTATATTTAAAGAATCAGGGGATGTTTCATGCAGTTGGTCATAACTTAGGTGTTTCTGATGCTTTTCGTTTCAATGGTGAGACGCCCGCAATTAAATTGTTAGTTTTCGAAAAGGATGCTGCCAATGAAGAAGATAAAGAAGCGCTGTTTTTAAATGCGTCAGATGAAGTTTATCGTATTAAACGGTTGCGTACTTTGCAAAATGAGGCTTTTATGATCGAAAATGCGGTTATTCCAGCTAAACTATTACCAGCATTAACAGCTGAAGATATGACGCATTCCATGTTTCAATATGCAGAGCAAACGACAAAGCGAGCTGTTACAAAATCATTTATGACGATCACGGCAGAGCCATCACAAGATGAAGATCAAAAGTATTTACAGTTAAATGCTAATGAGCCAGTGGGAATTATGTCTGGTGTGTTTTTCTTGGATGATGGGACCCCCTTTGAAGTCGGTCAAATGCGCGTTCATTACAAATATATGCGCTATAATAGCTTCGTTAGTTTGGATGGTGAATAGACTATTTTTTGTACCGTAATTGGAACGGTCCAATTGAGAGTTTTTTATTGTACCTAGGTTCAAAATCTGTTATTATAATACTTGTAATCCAGAAGATAACTTCTGCGATATAACCTTTCTCAAAAATAAAAGGAGATTTAATCAAAATGGCAGTAGATTTTGATTCAAAGGCATATCTAGAAAAGGTAGACGCTTGGTGGCGTGCTACCAACTACCTTTCAGCAGGTATGATCTTTTTGAAGAGCAACCCATTGTTTTCAGTAACTAACACACCAATCCAAGCGGATGATGTTAAAGTAAAGCCAATTGGTCACTGGGGAACTATCTCAGGACAAACTTTCTTGTATGCACACGCTAACCGTTTGATCAACAAGTTTGACTTGGACATGTTCTACATCGGTGGACCTGGTCACGGTGGTCAAGTTATGGTTACGAACTCATACTTGGACGGTACTTATACTGAAAGCTATCCTGAAATTACACAAGATGTTGATGGTATGGCACGTTTGTTCAAGCGTTTCTCATTCCCTGGTGGAATTGGATCACACATGACTGCACAAACGCCAGGTTCATTGCACGAAGGTGGTGAGTTAGGTTACTCACTATCTCACGCAACTGGTGCTATTTTGGATAATCCTAACCAAATTGCTTTCACTGTTATTGGTGATGGTGAAGTTGAGACTGGTCCTGCAATGACTGCATGGCACTCAATCAAGTTCATCAACCCTAAGAACGATGGTGCAGTATTGCCAATCTTGGACTTGAACGGATTTAAGATTTCAAATCCAACAATTTTCTCACGTATGAGTGATGAAGAGATTACAAAGTTCTTTGAAGGTTTGGGATACTCACCACGTTTCATCGAAAATGATGATATTCACGATTACATGGCATACCACGAATTGGCTGCTAAGGTATTCGATGATGCTATTTCAGACATCCAAGCTATTCAAAAGGCAGCCCGTGAAGACGGTCGCTATGCTGATGGTGAAATTGCTGCATGGCCTGTTATCATTGCTCGCTTGCCAAAGGGTTGGGGTGGACCTACTCACAACGCAGCTGGTGAACCAATTGAAGACTCATTCCGTGCTCACCAAGTCCCACTTCCTTTGGCACAAGGTAAGATGGAGACTTTGCCAGAATTCGAAGAGTGGTTGAACTCATACAAGCCAACAGAATTGTTTAACGCCGATGGTTCATTGAAGGAAGAAATTGCTGCAATGGCACCAAAGGGTGACAAGCGTATGGCAGCTAATTACGCAGCTAACGGTGGTCGTCGTCGTGGTGATGCACCTACTGATTTGACTTTGCCAAATTGGAAGGACTTTGCTAACGAGATTACTGCTGAAACTCGTGGAACTGAATTGGCAGATGGTAGCAAGAACATGGACATGAATGTCTTGTCAAACTACTTTGCTGAAGTTTCAAAGTTGAACCCAACTTCATTCCGTATCTTCGGACCTGACGAAACGATGTCAAATCGTTTGTGGGGTATGTTTGAAGTAACTAACCGTCAATGGATGGAACAAGTTAAGGAACCTAACGACCAACACCAAGCACCTGAAGGTCGTATCTTGGACTCACAATTGTCAGAGCACCAAGCTGAAGGTTGGTTAGAAGCTTACACATTGACTGGTCGTGTTGGTGTCTTTGCATCATACGAATCATTCTTACGTGTTGTGGACTCAATGATTACACAACACTTCAAGTGGTTGCGTCATGCTTCAGAACAACCATGGCGTAATGATTACCCATCATTGAACTTGATTTCAACTTCAACTGCTTTCCAACAAGATCACAACGGTTACACTCACCAAGATCCTGGAATGTTGACACACTTGGCTGAAAAGAAGGCTGACTTTATCCGTCAATACTTGCCAGCTGATGGTAACACATTGTTGGCTGTCTTTGGTCGTGCATTTACTGAACGTCACAAGGTTAACCACGTTGTTGCTTCAAAGCAACCACGTCAACAATGGTTCTCAGTTGATGAAGCTGAAGAATTGGCTACTGAAGGAATCAAGGCAATTGATTGGGCATCAACTGTTGCTGAAGGTGAAGATGCAGATATCGTCTTCGCATCAGCTGGTGTTGAGCCAACTATCGAAGCGCTTGCTGCATTGCACTTGATCAATGAAGCATTCCCAGCCGTTAAGTTGCGTTACGTAAACGTTGTTGAATTGCACCGTTTGCTAAACAAGAATGGTAAGATGAACCACGAACGTGCATTGTCTGATGAAAAGTTCAACGCATTGTTTGGTGAATCAGGAACACCTGTTATGTTCGCATTCCACGGCTTCGAAGATTTGATCGAATCAATCTTCTACGAGCGTCAACACTTAGGTGCTCACGTTCATGGTTACCGTGAAGATGGTGATATTACAACCACTTACGATATGCGTGTATATTCAGAATTGGATCGTTTCCACCAAGCTAAGGAAGCTGCACAAGTTTTGGCTGCCAAGGGTGTTATTGCTGCTGATGAAGCAGAAGCCTTTGATAACAAGATTGATGCTATCTTGGCAAAGCACTTCGAAGTTACTCGTAACGAGGGACATGATATCGAAGAGTTTACTGACTGGAAGTGGACTGCTTTAAACAAGTAATCTACTAAGTGGATTAGTTTAAATCAATAAAATAGAAAGCTCATAATTACTACTTTTGGTGATTATGAGCTTTTTTTGGTATAATTTAAAAAGGTGAATACGTTTTTTGAAGGAGAAAAATCATGATTGTCTTGTTGGTATTAGGGATTGTTTTGCTAGCTTATGCGGCAATCCAAGGAGTGGTGCATCATCAAGTAAGGTGGGTACCAATTGTTGTCGGTTTATTGTTGACTATTTCTATGGGCTTTGGCGTACGTCATGCGCAAGGACAACATTTTTTGATGTCAGAAGTTCCCTTGACAAAAACACAAAAGATTCAGCCTGCCGTTACAGTTAATGGATTTCATTTAATTACAACTGAGCAAGGAGCTGAAAATCGGTTACGTTATACATATAAGACGAATGACAAAACATACCAAACATTAACACAACAAGCTAAAGCGGAGGTTGTTGCTGGCAAAAAGGCATCGTTGAAGACCACAGTGATGACATACCAAGCTAATTCAACTTGGCGTCGTTTTTTGTTGTTAGGACAGGATACTTTAGAAAAGGGGACAACGACTTATAAGTTGACGTTACCTGAAGGGTGGTATGTTGTACCAGCTAATAAAGTTGATGACTTACAAAAGATGGTGCAAGACAACGAAAATCAATTAGCTAATCAAGTTCGTGATGAAATCAATAAAGAAGTGACAGCGAAAGTAAAAGCAGATAAGGATTTTATTGATGATAAAGCCGGGCAAGATAAATTGAAAAATAATGTCGTTAAAAAAGTAACGGCTGATTCAAATAAGCAATTGAAGGTTGATATGATTAATCAGATTGCACAATGGCAAAAGAATAATTAATTTAGATGACAGATAGAACACGCTAAGATTGATAATCTTGAACGTGTTCTTTTTTATAAATGAATTTAAATTTTAGTGAAATATGTTCGGAAATGATAAAGTGTGTTATCGTATTTTATAAGAAAAAATAGAAATTTGAGGTGAAACAATGGGGACTCGTCAACAAGATGATTTTTATGAAGCCGTCAATGAAGACTGGATTGCACAAGCAGTGATTCCAAATGATAAATCACGTACGGGGGGATTTATTGACTTAGCTGATGAAATTGAAGAATTAATGTTAGCTACAACTGATAAGTGGTTAGCAGGTGAAGATGTACCTGATGATAAGGTGTTAAGTAATTTTATTAAATATCATCACTTAGCTTCTGATTGGGAAACACGTAACGAATTAGGAACGCAACCCGTAAAACCGTTGATTGCGCGCTATCAAAATTATGATTCATTTGCCGAATTTGCAAATGATATAACTTCTTTGGAAAAGGCTGGTTTACCTAATGCTTTGCCATTGGGTATTGCACCTGATTTTAAAGATGCGCAAACTTACGTTCTTTGGGCGGATGCAATGAGCACGATTTTACCTGATACAACATACTACGAGCCAGGTCACCCACAAGGTGCTGATTTATTGAAAACTTGGCGATCATCACAAGAGGCTTTGCTAGCAAAGTTTGATTTTAATACTGATGAAATTAAAGACTTATTGGATAAAGCAATTGCATTTGATGCACGCGTTGCCAAGGTTGTCTTGAGTCAGGAAGAATCAGCAGAATATGTAAAGCTGTACAAACCATACAAATGGGCTGATTTTACGGCTTTGGCTCCTGAACTACCATTAAATGAAGTTGTTACGGCTATGATTGGTGAAGAGCCGGATATGGTTGTGGTACCAGAAGAGCGCTTCTGGCATGCGGCTGATCAATTTTTCTCAGAAGAGGCATGGCCATTATTAAAAGCAACTTTGATCATTAGCATCGTTAACGCTTATACAGGATATTTATCTGATGATGTTCGTGTATTAGGTGGTGCATATGGTCGGGCTTTGTCAGGTACCCCAGAAGCTAAGAGTCAGAAAAAATCAGCTTACTACTTAGCAGAGGGGCCTTTTAATCAAGCGCTAGGTTTGTGGTATGCACATAAAATGTTTTCATCAGAAGCAAAAGCAGATGTGGAAGACAAAGTGACAAAGATGATTAATGTGTATAAAGAGCGTTTGCAAAATACAACTTGGTTGCAACCAGCTACGCGTGACCAAGCTGTTGTGAAATTAAACGCCATTAAACCACATATTGGTTATCCAGAAAAGTTACCAGATTATTATGAAGATAAAATTGTTGATGAGGGAGCTAGCTTGTTAGAAGCAGCGCAAAAGTTTGGTTGCCAAGGCGTTGCACGTGAATGGGCTAAATGGCATCAAACAGTTGATCGTGATGAGTGGCATATGCCAGCACACATGGTCAATGCTTACTATGATCCACAACAAAATCAAATTGTCTTCCCAGCAGCTATTTTGCAAGCGCCATTTTATAGTCTTGACCAATCGGATTCAGCTAATTATGGTGGTATTGGGGCAGTTATAGCGCATGAAATTTCACATGCCTTTGATACCAATGGTGCTTCGTTTGACGAACATGGTAGTTTGAATAATTGGTGGACGGATGAAGACTATGCTGCCTTTAAAGAACGGACTCAAAAAGTTATTGAACAATTTGATGGTTTAGATTCATATGGGGCAAAGGTGAATGGTAAATTAACCGTTTCTGAAAATGTTGCTGATTTAGGTGGTTTAGCAGCTGCTTTAGCGGCTGCGCAACGCGAAGAATCATTTTCTGCTAAGGAATTCTTTAAAAATTGGGCAACAATTTGGCGAATGAAAGCACGTCCAGAATTGATGAAGTTCTTTGCTGCAGTTGATGTGCATGCACCAAATAAAGCACGTACGAATGTGATTGTGTCGAATTTTTCTGAATTCTATGAGACTTTTGATGTACAACCTGGTGATAACATGTATCGTGAACCAGCAGATCGTACGATGATCTGGTAAAAATACTAATTAAGATAATGCAACAAAAGATGCAGGGTATCTAGCTGTGAAACGTTGTATCTTGATGGTTTGCTAAATGCATGACATTAAGGGCCAAATCTTTTGTAATACGTTTAAAGGACATTAATCGATTAGATTAATGTCCTTTTTGTCTTTAAAACGCTATAGTTGTTAGTACTTTTTAGTTGACGTTTGTAAACCTTAGACGTTATACTTATTACAGTTACAAATGTAAACGAAGGAGATGATGGATAATGCAAGCAAGCGATATGTCGAATGCCGAATGGCAGTTAATGCGTGTGATTTGGACAGTAAAAGAAGCAACTAGTAGTGAAATTATTACAGCAATCAGACAAAAGAAAGATTGGTCGGAATCAACAATTAAGACATTACTGCGTCGTTTGGTTCAAAAAGAAATGTTAACGACAAAGAAAGCTGGTCGACGCTTCATTTATCGTCCGTTAATTGCTGAAGATGCAGCGATGATTCAAATGACATCTGAAGTTTTTGAACGTTTATGTAGTATGAAAAAAGGACATACTTTAGCTGAATTACTAACAGATATGACCTTGAGTAAGTCAGATATTATGCTCTTACAAAAAGTATTAGAACAAAAAATTGAAACGGCCCCTGCATCAGTTGCCTGTGACTGCTTGGGACCAAATTCATGCGAACAGTGTACTGAAACAGTATAAGGAGGGGTGAAGATGATTAGAATCATTGTATTAATTATTGGTTTGATATTAATTGGCTTTATTGTTTGGTGGTTCTTTGGCAAACATGAAACCCAAACAGAATCAGCTGCTATTACTAATGATCAACAAGATATTAATGTTTTGGTAAAAGGTGGTTATTCGCCAGAACAAGTGGTATTAAAGCAAGGCGTACCGGCACAACTTCACTTCAAAAGAACAGATCCATCAAGTTGTTTGGATCATGTGGTTTTTCCGGATTTTGGCATTAATCAAGCATTACCGGAAAATGAGACACAAACCATTCAAATTGATACCAGTGAAGCTGGTGAATATGAGTGGGCATGTGGTATGAATATGTTTCACGGTAAGGTTATTATTAAATAATTTATTAGCTAAAGAGGAGATTACTAAGATGAGTGATGTACAAAATATTAATGTAACTGTTGCAGGTGGTTATGAGCCAAGCGTTATTAATTTAAAGCAAGGTGTGCCAGCGCAAATTACTTTTACGCGAACGAGTACACAAGGTTGTTTGGATGTTGTTCACTCTAATGCGTTGAATTTTGAAACAGCATTACCAATTGATGAACCTAAAACAGTCATGATTCCAACAAAACAAGCAGGTGAATTTAACTTTAGCTGTGGCATGGACATGTTCCATGGCACCATTCATATAAAGTAGGTGATATTATGAATATAACGACACGGTTTTGGGTTTCGTTAATCTTGTCATTACCAATGTTGCTTGAGATGATCCTAATGCCATTTACACACTGGATGTTACCAGGTGGACAAATGACAATGCTAATCTTAACGACGATTGTTATGTTGATATCGGCACGACCATTTTTATCTAGTGCATGGGCATCATTTCAAAAACACCATTCAAATATGGACACCTTAATTGCTGTTGGAACTGGTACGGCATACCTGTATAGTATTTATGCTATGTTTACAGGCAGAGCGGTTTTCTTTGAAAGTGCTGCTTTTGTCATTACGTTCGTGTTACTTGGTCAAGTCTTTGAAGAAAAAATGCGTCATAATGCTTCGTCGGCTATTGAAAAATTGATGGATTTACAAGCCAAGGATGCACTAGTAAAACGAAATGGTGAATTTGTCAGATTACCATTGGCAGAAATTGTCACAGGTGATTTAATCAGTGTTAAGCCTGGTCAAAAAATTGCGGTTGATGGTGAAATCGTGGCGGGTTCATCAACAATTGATGAAGCTATGGTTACTGGTGAAAGTATGCCAGTAAGTAAGCGCGTTGGTGATGATGTTATTGGTTCAACGATGAATATGTCGGGAAACTTTGTGTTTAAGGCTAAAAAAGTTGGTAATGACACCATGTTAGCGCAAATTGTTACGCTGGTTAAAAAAGCCCAATCAAGTCAAGCGCCAATTCAACAATTAACTGATCGTGTATCGGATGTTTTTGTTCCAATTGTGTTAGTGGTTGCAGTGTTAACCTTTTTAATTTGGTATGTTTTCATCGGTCATGATGTTGCTAATTCATTGATTTTTGCAGTGTCTGTTGTTGTAATCGCTTGCCCGTGTGCGCTTGGTTTGGCGACACCAACAGCGTTAATGGTGGGTACTGGACGCGGCGCTAAAATGGGCATTTTAATTAAAGATGGTGAAGTTCTAGAGCGGGCAAATGATATTGATACCGTTGTATTTGATAAGACGGGGACAATTACAGTTGGTCAGCCTAAAGTAACTGATATTATTGGGGAAAATCAGCAAGTATTAATGGTAGCTGCTCGTTTAGAAGCAGGCTCAGAGCACCCGTTAGCATTGGCAATTTTAGATGAAGCAGAGCGGCAAAATTTTGCAGTAACTAGTGTTGAAAATTTTGAGGCCTTATCTGGTAAAGGCGTACAGGCCTTGGTTGATGGTCAGCGAGCTTTTGTTGGTAATGAACGCTTGTTAACTGATTTTGAAGTAACCGATGATTTGAAGCGTAAAATGGCACAATTACAAGATGAAGCAAAAACAGTCGTATTAGTTGGCTTGCAACAAAAAATCATTGGGTTGATTGCTATTCAAGATACACCTAAAGAAACTTCTGAAACAGCGATGTCCTTATTAAAAGATCGCGGGTTACGCACAGTGATGTTAACTGGTGATAATGAACATGTTGCGCGAGCCATCGCAAATGAGGTTGGTATCGACGAAGTTATCGCAAATGTTCTCCCTGCTGAAAAAGCTGATCAAATTAAGGCTTTGCAGGTAGATCATACAGTTGCTTTTGTTGGTGATGGGATCAATGATGCGCCAGCATTAACGACGGCTGATGTAGGAATTGCCATGGGTGCTGGTACGGATATTGCGATTGATGCAGGGGGGATTGTCTTAGTCAAAAATGATTTACGAGACGTAAATACAGCATTGGCATTGAGCGAAAAGACGTTTAATCGTATTAAGTTAAATTTGTTTTGGGCCTTCGTCTACAATGTCTTGGGTATTCCAGTAGCAGCTGGTGTATTTTATAGTTTTGGGTTTATATTAAGTCCAGAAATTGCTGGTGTTGCCATGGCATTGAGTTCATTGTCAGTTGTGATTAGTTCAGTATTGCTGGGTAAAACAAAAATAGTAAACAATTATTAATACAAAACACTAAGTTTTCAAAAAATGGAAATTTAGTGTTTTTTTGTATATTCACAAGCTTAATGATTGGGAAATTATGTAAGCGTTTTTATTGTTAATTAATTCACAATAAACCGAATTTAGCCATTTTATGAAAGTTTGTGAACTAAAACAAAATCAAGCTTAAACGCCTAATTAATAACGTTTTATAGTTGACGTTTAGTTTATATTTGCTATAATTAACATTGTTCAGTAATGAGCAATACGATTAAATCAGAACAATCTGAGAGGTATAAATCATGACTACTATGAATAAAAAGAAAAAAGTGCTAACACCTGATGAAAAAGCTGCACATTATGCAGCTGCTGAAGAGATGACTAATAAATTAGTTGATCAAGCAGCAATCGCTTTACAAAAATTTGCAACCTATACACAAGAACAAGTTGATAAAATTGTTGCAGCGATGGCCTTAGCTGGTTCTGAAAATGCATTATTGCTTGCTCATGAAGCATATGAAGAAACAGGACGCGGTGTCATTGAAGATAAGGATACTAAAAATCGTTTTGCGTCTGAATCTGTTTATAACGCTATTAAAAATGATAAAACTGTCGGTGTTATTTCGGAAGACAAGATAGCCGGAAAAGTTGAATTAGCAGCACCTTTAGGCATTTTAGCTGGAATTGTTCCAACAACTAACCCAACCTCAACAGCAATTTTTAAGTCAATGTTAACCGCAAAAACAAGAAATGTGATTGTGTTTGCTTTTCATCCACAAGCACAAAAATCATCATCACATGCAGCTAAGATTGTTTATGATGCAGCCGTTGCAGCGGGGGCACCGAAGCATTTTATTCAATGGATTGAAACACCTTCAATTGATGCAACAAATACATTGATTAAAAACCCAAAGATTGCATCAATTTTAGCGACTGGCGGACCTTCGATGGTCAATGCAGCCTTACATTCTGGTAATCCATCAATGGGGGTTGGTGCTGGAAATGGTGCAGTCTATATTGATAAAACGGCTAACGTTGATCGAGCCGTATCTGATTTGTTATTGTCGAAACGTTTTGATAATGGTATGATTTGTGCTTCAGAAAATTCGGTTGTCATTGATGTTTCAATTTATGATGAGATGTTGCAAAAATTACAAGAACAAGGTGCATACTTAACGCCTAAGCAGGATTATCAAAAGATTTCTGATTTTGTCTTTAAACCATCAGCAGATGGCTATGGTGTCACAGGACCAGTAGCTGGTCGTTCAGGTCGTTGGATTGCCGAACAAGCTGGTTTGAAGTTGCCAGTTGATAAGGACGTTTTGCTATTTGAACTTGATAAAAAGCACATTGGGGAGCCATTATCATCAGAAAAGCTAAGTCCGTTACTCTCAATATATAAAGCACAAGATCGTGATGAAGCTGTTGAAATTGTACGCGCATTATTAAACTACCAGGGGGCAGGACATAATGCAGCAATTCAGATTGGTGCGCAAGATGATCCATTTGTAAAAGAATATGCAGACCGTGTTGAAGCATCAAGAATTTTGGTTAATCAACCCGACTCAATTGGTGGTGTTGGTGATATTTATACCGATGCATTACGACCATCACTAACGTTAGGAACTGGTACTTGGGGGAAGAATTCATTGTCGCATAATTTGTCTACGTACGATTTATTAAATATTAAAACCGTTGCTCGTCGTCGTAATCGCCCACAGTGGGTACGATTGCCTAAGGATATTTATTACGAGACAAACGCCATTACTTATTTGCAAGAATTACCAGATGTTGATCGGGCATTTATTGTTGCAGATCCCGGTATGGTAAAGTTAGGATTCGTTGATAAAATTTTAGATCAATTTGCATTACGTGAAGATCAAGTTAAGACATCATTTTATGGTTCAGTTAGCCCTGACCCAACTATTTCACAAGCAATTGATATTGCTCGTCAAATGGCTGATTTCAAGCCAGATACGGTTGTTTTGCTTGGCGGTGGTTCAGCATTAGATGCAGGTAAGATTGCCCGTTTCTTATACGAATATTCAGCAACTAAGCCTGGTATTTTATATGATGATGATGGTTTGAAGTCATTATTCCAACAATTAGCACAAAAATTTATGGATATTCGCAAGCGAATTGTGAAGTTCGAACATCAACGTTTAACACAAATGGTGGCTATTCCTACAACATCAGGAACGGGTTCAGAAGTTACGCCATTTGCGGTAATTACTGATGATGAAACACATGTTAAATATCCATTGGCTGATTATGAATTAACACCACAAGTTGCTATAGTTGATCCTGAATTTGTGATGACTGTGCCAAGTAAGACAGTTGCATATTCTGGAATGGATGCTTTGTCACACGCCCTAGAATCATATGTTTCAGTGATGTCATCTGAATTTACACGTCCTTGGGCATTGCAGGCCATTAAATTAATTTTTGATTACCTAGAAGCTTCATATCATTATGATGCAACGCAACCAACTAAGGAAGGTGAATTGGCACGAACAAAGATGCATTATGCATCAACCTTGGCTGGTATGTCATTTGGAAATGCGTTCTTAGGATTAAATCATGCAATAGCACATAAAACTGGTGGCGCTTTTGGATTACCACACGGACTAGCAATTTCAATTGCAATGACCAATGTGATCAAATTCAATGGTGTAACTGGTAACGTGAAGCGCACGCCTTTCCCACGTTATGAAACATATACGGCACAAAAAGATTATGCTGATATTGCTCGTCACATTGGTTTGACAGGTCAAGATGATGCAGAATTGGTAACAGCTTTAATTAATAAGATTAAAGAATTAGCAGGACATCTTGATATGGACTTAACGCTATCTGGTAATGGGGTTAAAAAAGAAGACTTTGATCGAGAATTGTCAGGGTTGATGGATTTGATTTATAATGATCAGACAACACCAGGAAATCCACGACAACCAAAGTTGAGCGAAATTAAACAACTATTAAATGAACAATTTTAAACATTAAATATGAATCAACGTACGACTATGCCAGTCATTAGTCGTGCGTTTTTTTGTTATAATAAATGCAATGAGAATTTAAAGAGGAACGGTGGCAAAATGAAATTTATATCATGGAATATCGATAGTATCAATGCGGCTGTTGAGCATAAATCTGCCCGTGGTGAAATGACGTGGCAGGTATTGCAAGATATTGCGGCACAACAACCAGATGTTTTAGCAATTCAAGAAACAAAACTAAAAGCAACGGGCTTAACTAAAGAACAAGCAACGGCGCTTGATGAGTTATTCCCTGGTTACCATCGGTATTTACGTATGAGCACGGGTCGTTCTGGTTATTCGGGAACGATGATGTTATCACGCCAAGAACCTATTAGTGTTACGTTACCAGAAATCGGTGCACCTGGTGAAATGGATATTGAAGGACGCGTTATTACACTTGAATTTGAAAACACCTATGTTTCCACAGTTTATACACCAAATTCAGGGAGCAGTCTAGCACGTTTGGATGATCGACAGGCTTGGGATGATGCTTATCGGGCATATATACAACAATTAGATGCACAAAAGCCGGTTATTTTTTCTGGTGATTTCAATGTTGCACACCAAGAAATTGATTTGAAAAACCCAAAATCAAACCATAAAAAAGCTGGCTTTACAGATGAGGAACGTGAGCATTTTGGCCGTTTGCTTGATGCGGGATTTACGGATACATTCCGTTATTTACATCCTGAAGAAAGCGGTGTTTATACATGGTGGGCACAGATATCAAAAACATCAAAAATCAATAATTCTGGTTGGCGTATTGATTATTATTTAACGTCAAATCGTTTAGCTAATCAGTTGTCTGAATTATCGGTTATTGATACAGGAGCACGCCAAGATCATGCGCCAATTATGTTAACGATGACGGATGATTTTAAAATATAATCATAAAAAGCGAGGCATAACAAGTATCTGTTTATGCCTCGCTTTTTTATTAATTAGGCAATAAAAAAACGTATCTACTTTATAAAAAGTAAATACGTTTACGTGTAATCAGATTACTGATCTCTAAGTATAGCCCAACAGGGAGTCGAACCCTGGATTCCGCGCTGAGAACGCGACGTCTTGACCACTTGACCATTGGGCCATGATGATAATATTTGTTAGCCGAAGCTATTTAGAAATAGCCCAACAGGGAGTCGAACCCTGGATTCCGCGCTGAGAACGCGACGTCTTAACCACTTGACCATTGGGCCAATATCATCACTTGTATATTAACAACAGTAATTAACTATACATGTAAAGTCTATAGCTGTCAATATGAATGTTTTATAAATCATAAATTTTATTAAATCATAATTGAAACTAGGCAACTTAATGAGTATTAATAAACTTAATGATACAATTATATATAACAGACTAACAGCAAAGAGGGATAAATAATGTCATTTAATTTATATTTTGTACGACATGGGCAAACAATTTTCAATCATTATGAACGTATGCAAGGATGGAGTAATGCGCCATTGACGGATAAAGGTATCTCAGACGGATATGCAGCTGGTGATCGTTTAGAAAACATTCGCTTTGACGGTGCTTACTCATCAGATTTGCAACGTGCCATTCAAACAGCTGAATTTGTTTTGTCACGTAATAAGCAGAGTGGTGATTTGAAAGAGCCGGAGCAATTACAACAATTCCGTGAACAATTCTTTGGCTTTTTTGAGGGATTACCTAGTAAAAAAAGTTCACAACTAGTTGCTGAAAAGAATGGCTTCCAAAACATGGATACTTATGGTGATCTAATGGCTAATTTAAGTCAAGATGAAGTCATGGATGCGATGCATGCGGCTGATCCAACTGGTGATGCTGAAGACGCACAGATGTTTTGGGTACGAGTAGAAAAAGGGCTAGAACAACTCCGTCGTAACACACGTGACGGTCAAAATGTCTTAATCGTTTCACACGGCACATTGATTCGTAATTTAGTGGCCAAGTATGCTTCACACGAACAAGCAGCTGAAAAGCCTGAAAACGGATCAATCACAATTTTTGAAGTTTCTGATGAAGGCATGAAGCTAAAAACTTATAACGATACAACAACGAAATGGTAAAACATATATGATAGAAAATGAGCAACATCCTAAACGCCAAGTTATTTTAGCAGGTTTAGATCAGCAAAATGAAAATTTTGACTATGAAATGACTGAATTGGCTAATTTAGCAGCGGCAAATAATATGATTGTTGTTGGCCAATTGATTCAAAAGCTGGAAAGACCTAATGCATCAACCTATTTTGGTAAGGGTAAAGTAACCGAATTAAAAGAAGCGTTAGAATATTATGGTGCCGAAATGGTGGTAACTAATGATGAATTATCACCATCACAAATTCGTAATCTTGAAGCTGGCACACAAGCCGATATCATGGATCGAACAGCCTTGATTTTGGATATCTTTGCATCACGAGCTAAAACAAAAATTGCTAAATTACAGGTTGCGATTGCACAACTAAAGTATCAATTACCACGTTTACGGACATCTATGAATGTTCGTCTAGATCAACAAACAGGTGGTGGCGGTGGTAGTTTTACGAGTCGTGGTGCTGGTGAAACCAAGTTAGAAATGAATCGTCGTCATATTCAACACCAAATTTCATTAATGCAAGCTGAATTAACGAACATTGAGGCTGATGATGAAACACGGCGTGCTTATCGTGCTAAACAAAGTATTCGTAATGTTGCTTTAGTGGGTTATACTAACGCAGGTAAGTCAACGATTATGAATGCCTTAGTAAAGCGATTTGGTGATAATAAAGAAAAAACAGTATTTCAAGCAGATATGCTGTTCGCAACGTTAGAGACGTCAGTGCGTAAAATTCAGTTACCAGATAATCAAAATTTCTTACTATCTGATACGGTTGGATTTGTGTCAAAGTTGCCCCATGGGTTAGTGGCAGCTTTCCGTGCAACATTAGCTGAAGCAGCTGATGCTGATTTGTTAATTCAAGTTGTGGACTATGCAGATCCACATTATCAAGAGATGATGGCGACAACTGCAAAAACATTAAAAGAAATTGGCGTTGGCGACATTCCAATGGTGACTGTTTATAATAAAGCTGATCAAATTCCGGAACAAGCATATCCTGATCGTACGGGTGATACGTTGATTTTATCAGCATTAGATTCAAAGTCACAAGATGCTTTGGTTGATGTTGTTAAAGAACATATTTTTGCTGACTATATCACAACAACATTGCATATTCCATTTAGTGACGGGCAACTTGTTAGTGAATTAAATGAGCAGGCAACGGTACATGAATTAGATTATGATGAGTCGGGGACAGTTATGAAAGTGACGTTAACCCCAATTCAAGTTGCTAGATTTGAAAAGTATCAAGTAAATGAATAATAATTAATGGTGACACTTAAAAGGCGCTGGCTAACATTCGAAGAGAAGTTAGCTAGCGCCTTTTTGATTTTTACTGCGGGTGTTTTCTGTTATGTGCCTTACGATAAAGAATGGCCAATAAGTAGTAATAGTCATGACGATACTAATGTTTATAGCTGTCAATGAAGTAAGGTATCATAAAGCATGTTACACCATATTATCTTGTCTTTTAAATATAAAAAGTTGCGTTCTCATAGTGGTAAACATTTTCTGAAAAATCAAATATTTCCCCACTAGTTGTATAAAATGTTTCTTGAACGGCTAGACCAAAACTACCTTGCGGCAAATTTAATTTATCACTTTCAAATGCAGTTAATTGCCGTACTTTAAAGTACTTATCAGAAAAGCCAACGTTGATTTGATAGGCATCTGAAATATGGTGAAAAATAGATGCTTTGGCAATTTCTTTATTTAGGAAGGGAACAAAATTAGTATTATAATTAGAAGTCTCAAAGCAGAAAATCTTACCATCCTGTGTTTTTAAACGTTGTACTTTAAATATTGGCGTGTCAATTGCACACTGTAAGTGACTAGCGACTGATCGTGTTGGATATGTTTTTTCAACAGTGACATCTGAATTATCTAATTTTGTTTTGGTGAAATCAGTTGTCCAACCGTGACTGACATTGAAGTTAATAAAATGCTCATCTGGAATATCACGTACGAAGGTCCCACTACCTTGTACTTGATAGATAAAGCCAGCCCGTTCTAGCTGATCTAATGCTTTCAAAACAGTTGTTTTACTAGCACCATATTCTTGAATTAGTTTAGTCAAACTTGGTAAGGGGTCACCTTGTTTGAGGTGATTAGATTTTATGAATGAAAATAATTGTTCTGCAATTTTTTGATATTTTAACATGCCCGCGCTCCTTTAGTGACTATATTATATCGAATATTAGCATTTTTAACAGAATAATGAAAGCGGTTGCAAAAGTGTGAATGCACTGTTATAGTGTACGTATACAATTTATTAATTAGATTTATCGAGGAGGAACTCATGGGACTTAAGTTAGCTGATAATTTTTTGTGGGGTGGTGCTATTGCGGCACACCAAGCTGAAGGTGCATGGAATAAAGACGGTAAAGGGGTTTCGATTGCAGATATTTTAACCGCTGGTGCCAATAATAAGCCACGCGAAATTACAGATGGCGTCATTGCAGGTAATAATTATCCTAATCATCATGGTATTTATTTCTATGATACGTATAAAGAAGATTTAGCTTTGATGGCTGAGATGGGTTTTAAGGCATTTAGAACTTCCATTGCGTGGACGCGTATTTTCCCAAATGGGGATGATGCTGAACCAAACGAAGCCGGCTTAAAGTTCTATGATGATATGTTCGATGAGATGAATCGTTTGGGGATTGAACCAGTGATTACGTTAAATCACTTTGAAATGCCTTATCACTTAGTCAAAGAGTATGGTGGTTGGTCAAATCGTAAAGTGATTGATTTCTTTGTTAAGTATGCAACCACAGTCTTTACACGTTATAACGGTAAAGTGAAGTATTGGATGACGCATAATGAAATATCAAATCAAGCTAATTTAGATGATGATATGATGAGCGAATTCATGATTTGGACAAATTCAGGATTGCAGTTTAAAAAGGATGCAACAGCAACTGAAAAGCTGGCTGGTATGGTCCAAGCAGCACACTATGAGTTGGTTGCAAGTGCTAAGGCTGTTCAGATTGGGCATGCGATTAATCCTGAGTTTGTTATTGGTGGTATGTTGAATGTTGCCCCATTATATCCAGCTTCACCTAAGCCTGCTGATATGTTGGCCACACAAAAGGCACGTCAGTTGCATGACTGGTTTTCGGATGTTCATATCCGTGGGACTTATCCAGCTGAATTTGAAGCATTTGCTGCACGTACCGGTTATCGTTCCGACATTACACAAGCTGATCGTGAGGTTTTAAAGGCTGGTAAAGTTGATTACCTGGCAATTTCTTATTATAACTCAACTGTAATCAAGGCAAAAAGTGATGCAGATACTGATTTTGAGGATGTTCAGGGTTATGAAGTGGTACAAAATCCTGAAGTACCTGTTTCGGATTGGGGATGGGCAATTGATCCACAAGGGTTGCGTTATACCTTGAATGAATTGAACGATCAATACCCAGGATTACCAATCATGATTGTTGAAAATGGTTTTGGTGCTTATGATGACGTTATTGATGGTAAGGTGCATGATCAATATCGTATTGATTATTTGAAAGCACATATTGCTGAAGTTGAAAAAGCAGTTGTAAAAGATGGTATCCCAGTTATCGGTTATCTATCATGGGGACCAATTGATATTGTGTCAGCTGGTACCGGTGAAATGAGTAAGCGATACGGGTACATTTATGTTGATTTGGATGACATGGGTGAAGGGTCAGGTAAGCGTCTACGTAAGGACTCGTTCGATTGGTACAAGCAGGTTATTGCTTCTCATGGTACCGATTTATAATTTTAAAAGAGGATAGAAAAATGGCAGACAAGAAAATTATGCTAGCATGTGCAGCAGGGATGTCAACATCATTGTTAGTGACAAAGATGCAAGAAGCAGCTAAGGCAGGAGGCAAAGATTATGAAATTTTTGCCAAGTCAACGGCTGATATTGATAATGAGTTATCATCTAGTGACAAGCCAGATGTTTTGTTGCTTGGTCCACAAGTTAGCTTTATGAAGAAAGAAGTTAAAGCCAAGACAGATGCAGCAGGTATTCCAATGGATGTTATTAATATGATGGATTACGGCATGATGAAAGGTGACAAAGTTTTGGCTACTGCTGAAGCATTGTTGTAGTAATTTTGATTGGGGGACTTAGACATGGATGACGCACGTATGGAAGTTGTCATGGGATTGATTATGCATGGTGGTAATGCTAAAGGTCAAGCTTACCAAGCCATTCAACTTGCTAAAGATGGCAAATTTGATGAAGCTGATGAGGCGATTGCAGCTGCTAGTCAAGAATTAAAAGCGGCGCATGATGTACAAACAGATATGCTAACGAAAGAAGCGCAAGGTGAGCATACTGAAATCGATTTGTATATGGTACATGGTCAAGATCATTTGATGAATGCAATTACGTTTAAGGATATGGCTGTTGAACTAATTGCTTTGATGAAGCGCGTTTAAGGATATGGCTGTTGAACTAATTGCTTTGATGAAGCGCGTTTCAGAGTTGGAGGACAAATAATAATATGAGTTCAGGTTATAAAATGCCCGATGGTTTTCTTTGGGGTTCTGCAGTTGCCGCACACCAATTAGAAGGAGCTTGGGATGTTGATGGTAAGGGTGTCTCAATTGCTGATGTGATGTTAGCAGGTAACAAAGATACACCACGTGTTGTAACCGACACAGTTGAACCAGGCGGGAACTACCCTAACCATCGAGGAATTGATTTTTATCATACGTATCCACAAGATTTTAAGATGATGAAAGAATTGGGATTGAAGGCTTTCCGTACTTCAATTGCGTGGACACGTATTTTTCCAAATGGTGATGAGGCGGAACCCAATGAAGCTGGTTTGCAGTTTTATGACAACATGATTGATGAAATGTTGGCTAACGATATTGAACCAGTTATCACACTCAGTCATTTTGAAATTCCTTACCATTTGGTAACAGAGTATGGTGGCTTTAGTAATCGAAAGGTTATAGACTTCTTTGTTAAGTTTTCTGATACAGTTATTCGGCGTTATGGTGATCGTGTCAAGTATTGGATGACATTCAATGAAATTACTAATCAGACAGCATGGATGGATCCGCATCCAATGTTGCAAAATTCTGGCTTGAAAGATTATAAGGAAGATGAAGCACAGGAATTAATGTATCAAGCTTCACATTATGAGTTAGTCGCTTCAGCATTGGTAACCAAGCATGCCCATGAAATTGCGGCTGAGCTACATGCTGATATCCAGGTTGGTTGCATGTTGTCAATGAATCCTGTTTATCCAGCATCAACAAAGCCTGAAGATATTCTGATGGCACAGCGTGCAATGCAAACGCGGTATTACTGGGGTGATGTTCATGCAAATGGTCATTATCCGAACTGGTTAAAGAATTTCTGGCAACATAAAGGCTTCCATTTAGATATAACTAAAGAAGATGAAACAATTTTGGCAGAAAACACAGTTGATTATGTGGCATTTTCTTACTACATGTCATGGACAGTATCAGATACTGGTGATGAATGGTTAGAATATAATGAAGACGAAAACCATGGTGATAATCCATTTTTGGAGAAATCTGATTGGGGATGGCAAATCGACCCCGTAGGTATTCGCTGGGCAATGAACTGGATGTGGGATCGTTGGCACAAGCCAATGTTTATTGTTGAAAACGGTTTTGGTGCTTATGATAAGTTAACTGAAGACAACCAAATTCATGATGATTATCGTATTTCATACTTCCAACGTCATATTAAGGCAATGGAACAAGCTGTTGCGTTAGATGGGATTCCACTTTATGGCTATCTACCATGGTCAGGTATTGATGTTGTATCTGCTTCAACAGGTGAGATGTTAAAACGTTATGGTTTTATCTATGTTGATTTAGATGATATGGGCGAAGGAACTGGTAAACGATATTACAAGGATTCGTTCAAGTGGTATCAAAAAGTTATTTCATCAAATGGAGCTGACTTAGGTTAATGTAACAATAACAGGTTTTAAATATATAAATAAGAAGGAAAAGATTATGGCAGGATCAAGTAGTGTCTTGAACGAGAAGATAATTCCGTTCTTCCAGAAAATTTCTGGTTCACGTCATCTAGTTGCGTTGCGTGACGGTATGACTGCTGCAGTTCCAATGATTATTATTGGATCTGTCTTCATGATTATTGCACAGTTCCCTATCCAAGGTTATCAAGACTTTATGGCTCATACATTTGGAGCTAATTGGGCAACAGTTGTACAATATCCAACTAATGCATCGTTCCATTTGATGGGACTAGTCGCAGTTGCAGGTATTTCTTATAATTTAGCGAAAAGTTATCGAGTAGAAGCTTTTTCATCGATGATTGTAGCGATTGGGGCCTTTATTTTAACCATTCCACTTAAAACCGACAAAGCCGGGGACATGTGGATTCCATTAAAGCAATTAGATTCATCAGGATTATTTATTGCGATTTTGGTTGGTTTGTTCGTAACTGATTTGTATGTTTGGTTAGTTCACAAGAATTTGACAATTAAAATGCCATCAAGTGTGCCACCTGCTGTCAGCAATTCATTTGCTTCATTGTTCCCAGGAGCCTTAGTATTAATGGTTGTTTGGGTTATTCGAATGATTGTTGAAGCGACACCAATGGAGAGCATTCCGAATATCATTACTTTCGTGTTGCAAGATCCATTAAGTCATTTGAACAATTCATTGCCAGGGGCAATTGTCGTCGAATTGATTATCTGCTTGTTGTGGTTCTTTGGTATTCACGGATCTAACACGGTTAGTGGTGTGATGATGCCAATATGGCTAGGGGCGATGTCACAAAATGCAGCTGCCGTTCAAGCAGGTAAGGAAATCCCTAACATTGTGACGCAACAATTTTACGATAACTTTATTCATATGGGAGGATCTGGGGCAACACTTGGATTAGCCTTTATGATTGCTTTCTTATCAAAGAGTAAAGAGTTAAAGACGTTGGGTAAGTTGGTTGTTGGACCAGCAATGTTTAACGTTAATGAACCAATCATCTTCGGTATGCCAATTGTTATGAATTATAAGATGGTTTTGCCATTTATTTTGGCACCAATGGCCAATGTTATCACAACGTATACAGCTATGAGTACTGGATTAGTGGCTAAAACAATGGGAATCATGGTTCCTTGGACAACGCCACCAATTATTTCTGGGTACTTAGCAACAGGACATATTTCTGGTGCAGTTATGCAAATTATTAACATTGTGCTTGATGGCGCTATCTACTATATATTCTTTAAGTCAATTGATAAGGATCGTTTGAAGGAAGAAATTCAAACTAACGAAGCTGCTTAACATGATGTGCAAAAAAAGATGTTAATTTGTCTGAGATAATTGAGAATTTAACATCTTTTTTTCGTGATTTTAACGCATAGTCAATTTATTGAAAACGCTTGCAAAACAGTGCATGTACTGTTATATTAATGGTATTAATTAATAAAAAAAGAGGGAACGTATCATGGCAGATAAGAAAATTATGCTAGCATGTGCAGCAGGAATGTCAACATCATTGTTAGTGACAAAGATGAAAGAAGCAGCCAAAGCTGGTGGTAAAGATTATGAAATCTTTGCTAAGTCAACAGCAGATATTGATAATGAATTATCATCTAGCGAAAAGCCAGACGTTTTGTTGCTTGGTCCGCAAGTTAGCTTTATGAAGAAAGAAGTTAAAGCTAAGACAGATGCCGCAGGTATTCCAATGGATGTTATTAATATGATGGATTATGGCATGATGAAGGGTGACAAGGTCTTGGCAACTGCCGAGGCATTGTTGTAGATTATCTATGAAAAACTAACAGGCTTTAAACCTACCAAAATAATTGGCAGGTTTAAGGCCTGTTAGTTTTAGAATTAGCTTTTGCTAGACAGGGGGATTATATGACAAAGCGACAATTAGGATTATCAATTTATCCAGATCATAGTGATTTTGAAGAAGATAAAGCGTATTTAATTTTGGGACATCAGTATGGCTTTACACGCATTTTTATGAGTATGTTGGAAGTTAGTGGTTCGGCAGCAGAGACTAAGTTGAAGTATCAACGTATTGTGGATTTTGGTAATGAGTTGGGTTATGAAACAATTATTGATGTTTCCCCACGTATCTTTGATCAATTGCATATTTCATATGACGATTTGTCTTTTTTTAATGACTTACACGTTGCTGGTATTCGATTAGATCAATCATTTGATGGTGCAACTGAGGCACTTTTATCATTTAATCCCTACAACTTAATTATTGAGTTAAATGCAAGCAATGACGTTGATTATCTGAATAATATTATTAGTCATCAAGCTAATGAACCCTTTATTTATGGTTGTCATAATTTTTATCCTCAGGTTGGTACAGGACTACCTTATGACTACTTTATTGCATGTAGCAAGCGATTTAAAAAATATGGTATCCATACTGCAGCCTTTGTTGCTAGTCAGGTAGGGACTATTGGACCTTGGAATGTCAATGATGGGTTACCTACTTTAGAAATGGATCGCCACTTACCGATTGACGTTCAAGCGAAGCATTTATTTAGTACGGGCTTGATTGATGATGTGATTATTGGGAATGCCTATGCCAGTGAGAAAGAATTAGCTAGTTTAAGTCGCTTAAATCGTTATCAATTGACTTTGCCGGTGATTTTTAATGACGATGTGAATGATATTGAAAAGACCATTGCATTAGAATCCCAACATTTCCGCCGTGGTGATATTAATGAAACCGTTATTCGTTCGACAATGCCACGAGTTACGTATCAAGCAGTAGCTAATCAACCGCATGATAATAGCCAACAATTTGAGCGTGGTGACGTGTTGATTGGTAATGATGATTTTGGTGTTTATAAGAATGAATTACAAATCGTGTTAGAACCACATAGAGAGCCCCGTAAAAATAAGATTGGTCATATTAGTGACGATGAAATATTTTTGTTGGACTTTATTAAACCTTGGATTAAATTCCAGTTAACAGCAGCTGATTAGTTATGAATCATTCAAGGTTACTAGTAATAATGACGCTAGCTTTTGATTTAGAGTAATCAAGGTTAGCGTCGTTATTCGTTATAATAGTTTTTGAAAAATTGTGAACTAAATTAACAAAAATGACATAACAAGTGATACAATAGCGTACTACACGGATAAAAATTAAATATTTGGAGGAATAGCAAATGAAGTTGTTAAAGCCTTATTGGAAAGGCTATAAATTTGACCTAATGATTGCTATCCTAATGGTTGTAATTTCATCAGTTGCGATGCTATTGCAACCCACATTGTTAAGTAATATTGTCCAAGCTATTACAGACGATAATTTGAATAAAGTTAATCAAATTGGGCTACAATTATTAATTTTAGCAGTGATTGGATTAGTGGCAGGAATTGTTAATACGATTTTTGCTGCGCGTGCATCACAAGGTATGGCGGCTGATGTACGTGAAAGTGCCTATCGTAAAATTCAGACATTTTCATTTGCGAATATTGAAAAGTTCTCAGTTGGAAACTTAGTTGTTCGATTAACTAATGATGTGACACAAATTCAAAATGTTTTGATGCTAGTGCTGCAACCACTAATGCGGATGCCGATTCTGTTTATTGGTGGCTTTATTTTGGCAGTACGTTCAATTCCACAATTATGGTGGATCATCCTTGTTATGGTAATTTTGGTTGGTTCAGTTGCTTATTATGTGGCAACGCATATTGGTAAAAAGTTTGGCCGTATTCAAGGGTTGATTGATAAAGTTAATAATAAAGTTAAAGAAAACTTGCAAGGTGTGCGCGTTGTTAAGTCATTTAACCAAGAAAAGTCTGAAGAAGAGCGCTTTACCAATGTTTCAGATGAGTTAAAAGACGTCAACATTGAAATTGGTTATTTCTTTGCCATGGTTATGCCGGCATTTATGTTTATTGGGCAAGGATTAATGGTAGTCGCTATTTATTTAGTTGGAAATATGGTTGATACTGATCCGGGCTTGTTAGCGCAAGTTACTGGTTTTACTAATTATATTATGATTATCATGAATGCCATTATTGTTGGTGGGATGATGTTATCATTTGCAACACGTGCGCTAGTATCAATGGGTCGTATTCAAGAAATTATGACAACTGAAGCAGAATTGTCATATCGCGAAGATGGTCAGAAAATTACAGATGGTCGTGTCGCATTTGATAATGTTAGTTTTACGTATGATGGTGAGGAAAAGCCAACACTTAAAAATATTAGTTTTACGACTGAATCTGGTCAAATGATTGGTATTGTTGGTGCCACTGGATCTGGTAAATCAACATTGGCACAATTGATTCCCCGCATTTATGATCCAACATCAGGGTCAGTTAAAATTGGTGGTGTCGATTTAAAAACTGTTGATGAATCTTCATTACGTGATGCCGTTGCTTTTGTACAACAAAAAGCAACACTATTTTCAGGAACTATCGCCGATAATTTCAGGCAAGGACTAGCAACAGCTGACGAATCAGATATGAAACGCGCAGCTGATATTGCGCAAGCATCTGAATTTATTGAACAATATGATGATAAATATAACCATGTGGTGGAAGAGCGTTCAGCTAATTACTCTGGTGGACAAAAACAACGTTTATCAATTGCTCGAGGTGTCATTGCGTCACCTAAGATACTGATTTTGGATGACTCAACGTCTGCATTGGATGCACGTTCGGAAAAATTGGTTAAAGAGGCGCTCGATGAGCAATTAAATGAAACAACAACCTTTATTATTGCTGAAAAAGTTTCATCCGTCATTAATGCAGATAATATTATTGTATTGGATGAAGGAAAATTAGTTGCTTATGGCCCACATAGCGAGCTATTAGAAACATCACCTGTTTATCGTGAAATTTATGAAACACAAGAAGCAAAGGAGGTGCGCCACGATGACAAATAATTTGTCTGAATCAATTCGTTTCTTTTCACATTATTTGAAGCGGTTTAAGTGGTCTTTGCTAGCGATTCTTGTTTTGACAGTCACAGCAACTTGGTTACAAGTTAAGGCACCAGTTTACATGGGACGTTCAATTACGGAATTATCAAAATATTTGATGACCTATCTAAATCCCGTTACAAAGAGTCAAGCTAGTTTGGCTGATTTCCATCAAGCTTTGTTCTTGTTTGCCGGCTTTACGTTGATGATTTTAATTGCACTATTTTTAAATGCTTTGACGCAAGCAGTTGTTGCACCAAAATCAGTTAATGATATGCGAAAAGGTTTGTTTGCTAAGTTGCAACGAATGACGGTACGTTATTTCGACAATCACCAAGACGGTGAAATCTTATCACGCTTTACATCTGATTTGGATAATATTTTCAATGCGATGAATAACGCTGTTTTTCAGATATTGCAACAAGTGGTAATGTTCATTGGTGTTATTTGGATGATGTTTAATGAGAGCCCTAAGATGGCAACTGTCACGATGGCCTCAACACCAGTTGTTATTATTGTTGGTTTTATCATTATGATCCAAGCTAAAAAGTATGTTGATATTCAACAAGCTGAAGTGGGTCATTTAAATGGTTATATTAATGAACAAATTAATGGTGAAAAAGTAATTATCACGAATGGCTTACAAGAAAAGTCAATTGCTGGTTTTATTGAACATAATAATAAAGTACGTCATGCAATGGTTTATTCACAAGCATGGTCGAATATATTAAACCCAATTATGCAAGGTTTGGGATTGGTTAATTTGGGAATTGTGATTTTCTTTGGTGCGACACAAGCTTTATCTGGTGATGTCGCATCACGGGCAGCCGGGCTAGGGTTGATTGTGACATTCGTATCGTTTTCACAACAATATTTCCAACCAATTTCACAAATTACGTCACTTTATAATATGATGCAACAAGCGATGACAGGTGTACATCGTGTTAACGAAATTTTGGCACAAGATGATGAAATTAAACCAGCCGATGGTGTGCAGTTTAATGGCATTAAGAATGATGTTAAATTACAAGATGTTCATTTCGGTTATAATCAAGATCGTGAAATTATTCATGGTATTAATATTGATGTTAAAAAGGGTGAAATGGTTGCGTTAGTTGGTCCGACTGGTTCGGGAAAAACAACGGTGATGAATCTGTTGAACCGTTTTTACGATGTGACTTCGGGTGCTGTGTTATTTGATGGGGTTGATATTCGTCAAATGGATTTGACCGCATTGCGTGATCACGTGGGTATTGTGTTACAAGAATCAGTGCTATTTACTGGAACAGTTCGTGATAATATCACTTTTGGTAAGGAAGATGCAACTGATGAAGAAGTGATTGATGCGGCTAAGCAGGCAAATATTCATGACTTTATTATGACATTAGAAAATGGTTATGATACCCAAATTTCAGATGAAAATTCGGTATTCTCAACTGGTCAAAAACAATTGTTATCAATTGCGCGTACGATTTTGACAGAACCAGATTTATTGATTCTAGATGAGGCAACGTCAAACGTTGATACTGTTACAGAAGAACGTATTCAACGTGCGATGGATAATGTGATTGCTGGCCGAACAAGTTTTGTGATTGCGCATCGTTTAAAGACAATCTTAAATGCTGATAAAATTGTTGTGCTAAAGGATGGTAATATTATTGAACAAGGTAACCATGAGAGCTTGTTAGCCCAGGATGGTTTCTATGCTAGTTTGTACAAGAATCAAATGATGTTTGAGTAAAAGTAAAATTATAAAAGAGTTGTCATGCAAGCACGTTAAACGGGTTGTATTGGCAACTCTTTTTTATTTGCTTTTTAATATAGTGAAATAAATCACAAAAAATAATTGAAAGCGCTTGCTAAATTTAGGAATACCATTGTAAAATAGTCCTATAGACAGGTAAACATTGTGTTATTTGAGAGGGGATAAACTTATGGGAAAATTTACGGATAAAGTTGCAATTGTTACTGGGGGTGCTTCAGGAATTGGGTTAGCTTCTGTAAAAAGCTTATTGTCTGAAGGGGCAAAAGTTGTAATTGCTGATTTTTCTGATAAAGGTGATGAAGTGGCTGCATCATTGGGGGATGAGAGTCGCGTTTTGTTTGTTAAGACTGATGTCACTGTTGAAGAAGATGTTAAAAATGTTATTGAAAAAGCAGTGAGTCGTTTTGGTTCACTAGATATTATGGTTGCTAATGCTGGAATTGCCCGTGATGGTAATATTACCGATATGTCATATAAGCAGTGGTCAGATACCATTGATATTAATTTGAGTGGCGTGTTCTTATCTGATAAATACGCCATTGAACAAATGCAAAAGCAAGGGCACGGTGGTGCTGTTGTTAATATGGGATCAATTCACAGTTTTGTCGGTAAAGTTGGTGTGACAGCTTATGCATCAGCCAAAGGTGGTGTCAAGCTATTGACACAAACGTTAGGTGCAACTTATGCATCTGAAGGTATTCGTGTTAACGCAGTAGCACCAGGTTACATTGATACACCATTAATTGCTGGTGCCGATAAGGAAGCATTAGTTGCTTTGCATCCAGCAGGACGTTTGGGTAAGCCTGAAGAAATTGGTAAGGTTGTTTCATTCTTGGCAAGTGATGATGCATCATTTGTTAACGGGACAACATTGCTAGTTGATGGTGGTTATACAGCAATCTAAATAAATAATAAAAAGAGGTTTAGAAAAATTCTAAACCTCTTTTGTTATGCCATTTAATTTATTTTGGCATAATCATTTAATTCTTTAATATAAATGGCTTTCTTTTCATCGCTAATCCATGATGTCTCAAATGCATTACGAGCGAGTTTGATGATTTGTTCTTTGGTTAAATCATAGGCAGTTGCTAATGCGTAATAGTTATCCGCAATATACCCACCAAAGTAAGCAGGATCATCAGAGTGAATCGATACTTTCGCATCACGTTCTAACAACGACAAGACTTCGTCACCTTTCATCTTTGGTGAAACATAGGTGTTTGAAAGAGGGCATGAAGTTAAACCAATATGGTGTTTAACGACAAAATCAACTAAGTCAGGATCTTCAACGATATTTGTACCGTGATCAAGACGTTCAACGTCCATTAATTCAAGAGCTTGCCGAATGTGTTCAATTGAATCTTTTTGATCAATATCACAGTGTGCAGTCAAATGTAGACCAGCTGCCTTAGCATCTTCGAATTGACGTGCAAATTTTAGCGGCGGATTATTATGTTCGTCAGAGTCGAGACCGACACCGATGAACATATCTTTGTAAGGTAAAGCTTGTGCAAGGGTTTTACGCGCAGATTCCTTTGAAAAGTCACGCAAGAAACACATGATTAAATCAGCGTCAATATTTAAAGCACGGGCATCTACGATAGCACGATGCAAACCATTAATGACGTCTTCAAAACTAACGCCACGACTAGTATGTGCTTGAGGATCAAAGAAAATTTCAACGTGGCGAACGTTGTTTTTAGCAGCACGTTGTAGATAGTTAAAAGCTAATTCATAAAAATCTTGTTCATGTTGTAAAACATTCATTGCTGGATAATAAACACCCAAGAAGGAAGCTAAGTCATCGTATTCGTAAGTCTTTTTAACTTCATCGATTGTTTCTTGTCCGATATTAATATGATTGCGTTTGGCTAATTTTAATTTTAATTCTGGCTCTAGCGTCCCTTCGATATGCAAATGAAGTTCGGCTTTTGGCATGTTTTGTGTAAACTCACGTGTTACAGTCATAACGTTTATTGTTCCCCTTTTGCTGTTATAATCACTATACAAACTGATTTTACCATTGTTTTTATATTAGTCAACTTTCAAAATACGAACTTTTGGTATTGAAATTACTTTTAATGTATGTGATAATTCGATTTGTTGATTGAAAGTTTTCATGAAATCAAGAGGAGATAGAGTAATCATGAATGAGTTTGATGGGTCTAAAGTACAACCGACTGGTTTTTTAGATAAGTTTTTCCATGTTTCGGCGCAAAATTCAACGGTTAAACGTGAAATATTAGCCGGCGTTACAACGTTTGTATCGATGGCATATATCTTATTTGTTAATCCAAGTATTTTGGGTGCTGCAGGTATGGACAAAGGTGCTGTGTTCACGGCAACTGCTTTAGCAGCAATTATTGGTTGTGTGTTGATGGGGGTATTAGCAAATTATCCGATTGCCATTGCACCAGGGTTAGGTGATAATGCGTTCTTCGCTTTTTCGGTTGTTTTGGGGATGGGAATTCCTTGGCAAAAAGCGATGGCTGGTGTGTTTGTTGCATCAGTTTTGTTTACAATCTTGTCATTTTTAAAAGTACGAGAAGTTGTCATTGATGCAATACCACAAGATTTAAAATATGCCATGGCTGCTGGAATTGGTATTTTTATTGCTTTCGTTGGCCTACAAGGTGGTGGCCTAATTGTTGCTGATAAGTCTTCGTTAGTAGCAATTGGCTCATTAACTGTACCAACAACTTGGTTGACGATTGCCGGCGTCTTTATCATTGCTATTTTAATGGCTAAGCGTGTACCAGGAGCGATTTTTATTGGGATTGTAGCGACAGCAATTATTGGTTTGGTAACTGGTTTGATCCCGATGCCTGAACACCTTATTTCGATGGCCCCTAGTTTGAAGCCAACATTTGGTGTGGGGGTTACAAATTTACCGTCGATGCTTGATCCTCAAATGTGGGCAGTTGTTTTAGTATTTTTATTGGTTGCATTTTTTGACACTGCCGGAACTTTGATTGGCTTAGCACAACAAGCAGGTATTATGAAAAATGGTAAGATGCCACGTATCGGTCGCGCCCTAATGGCTGACTCACTTTCAATGTTAGGTGGTGCTGTTATGGGAACGACACCAACGGCTGCTTATGTTGAATCTTCTGCGGGTATTTCAATGGGTGGTAAGACTGGTTTAACGTCAATTACGACGGGTGTATTATTCTTGTTTAGTTTGCTCTTTTCACCATTGCTAGCTGTTGTTACGAATCAGGTGACAGCACCTGCGTTAATTATTGTCGGTGTCATGATGGCATCATCATTACGTGAAATTCACTGGGATGAATTCGAATTAGCACTCCCGGCATTTTTAACGGTTGTCGGTATGCCACTGACGTATAACATTTCATACGGAATCGCTTTTGGATTTTTGACTTATCCAATCTTAATGACAGCTGCTGGTCGCCGTAAGGAAGTGAATGGCATTATGTGGGCAATGTTAATTGTCTTTGTTGTATTATTGTATGTTTTAAATGTGTTACCAAAACAGTAATTAGGGAATGGGGAGTAAAATGACGACTTTAGCAGAATTGGGAAATTATATTGATGCTGGGGCAGCAAAGATTGCAGCCGATATTGTAATTGAAAATGGTACCTTGGTAAATGTAGATACGGCAGAATATTACAAAGCAAATGTTGCAATTTATCACGATCGCATTGTTGCAGTGGACGCTGATGTTTCAGATTATCTTAATGAGGATACGAAACATATTGACGCAACGGGCAAATATATTGTGCCAGGGCTAATTGATGGGCATATCCACGTTGAATGTAGTAAATTGAGTTTGACACGGTTCGCACAAGCAGTTGTGCCTCACGGGACGACCAGTATTGTATCAGGTTTAGATGAGTACATTTCAGTGGTTGGTTTAGACGGATTAACGGAAGTGTTTGATGAATTGGCTAAGTTACCGATGAAAGTATTCTGGGGATTACCTTACAAGACACCTTATACGATTCCAGAATCAACAGTTGCCTATAATGTTACTGGTGCAGACCATGATAAATATCAAGCTTTAGAACAAACGTATGGTGTATGGGAAACTGTCCGAGAAGCTATTCAAACAAAAGACGAAGATACGCTGCGGGCAATTTTAGCAGCACAAAAGTATCATAAGCCGATTTTTGGTTGCTCACCTATGGCTACGAGCAAAGACTTGAATCAATTTTTGATGGGCGGTGTCCATATTGATCATGAAAGTTATAGTCATGAAGAATTTTTAGAAAAAGCACGTAAGGGGTTACACGTTGTTATTCGGGAATCATCAGTTACAAAATTTTTGGCTGAAAATATTAAAGCCATTACCGAAAATACAGCTAATGTTGCGCGTCATACGAGTTTTTGTACTGATGATGTTAATGCACACGATATTTTGACACATGGTCATTTAGATCATATGGTTAAACTAGCCATTCAAGCGGGTGTTAGTCCAATGACAGCTATTCAAATGGCGACGATTAATGGCGCAGAAGCTTATCATGTTGATGATCAGATTGGTTCAGTTGCACCAGGCAAGCAAGCAGATATTTTGTTGGTTGATGACCCAACTTCGTTTAACGTGGAAACTGTTATCAGCAAGGGAGAGATTGTGACAGTTGCAGATGAAGAACAGATTGCATTTATGCCACCAAAGCGTCGTGCAAATATTTTAGATACGGTTCATCATCATAATTTAACGGCAGATGATTTTGCTTATCGTGTGGCAGATGATGCCAAGCAAGCAGTGGTACAAACGATTAATAGTGTGGGACCATTTGTTCGTAAGCGTTTAGATGTGACATTGCCGGTTATAGAAGGGGTTGTGCAACCAAGTGTGGCAGATGATGTTGCATTGGCATCAGTTATTGAACGCTATGGGGTTAATGGTAATCATGCACGTGGATTTATCTCGGGTTGGTCAATTAAACGAGGTGCTATTGCAACGACAATGGCACCTGATGATAATAACTTAGTTGTTGCAGGTGTTAATCCGCAAGATATGGCTTTAGCTGCTAATACCTTAATTGCTTGTGGTGGTGGTCAAGTTGTGGTTGTTGATGGTCAAGTTATTTCATTGCTCGAATTACCAATTGCAGGTATTAATACTGACATGACACCGAATGAATTAGCGCAAAAAGAACTTGATTTGAAAGAGGCAGCTCGTCAATTGGGTAGCCAATTACCAGATCCATTATTCTACCTATCGTTTTTACCCATTACGTCAATTCCAGATTTGGCATTAACGGATGGGGGGAATGTTGATTATCCGAACTTAAAGTATTTTGATCCAATTCTTTCTTTAGAAAAGTAAAAATTATGAAAAAAGGCAAGCAATTATTTTTTAGATAATTACTTGCTTTTTATATGATTATGTATTTGTTTTGATTCTTTTTACATGAAAAAAGCATCGAACTTGGTAACGTTTCGGTGCTTTTATTTTGATTACTGCTCTGGCTGGGTTCGAACCAGCGGCCTCCTCATTAACAGTGAGTTATTCTACCACTGAACTACAGAGCAAAAATTGATTGATTAAATGATTAGACATAAGTACTACATGATACTTATGTAACTGCTCTGGCTGGGTTCGAACCAGCGACCTCCTCATTAACAGTGAGTTATTCTACCACTGAACTACAGAGCAATAATTGTTTAAATCAATAAATTAACTATACAATGCTTTTTATTAAAAATCAACTATAAAAATGAATGTTTTTTAATTTTATTTTTATATAAAGTAACGCTGTCTAATAAATGATTTTATTGTTTTTAGTTAACCTCAGTTATAAGTCGTTTGCTATGATTAGAGCAAATATTAAGCTGAATTTGTGAAGATTAATAGGTACTAATTAATTAGCACGTGTTGATAATATATAATTTATAAAATTAAAAGTCAACAAGTTAAATGAAAAAAACTTAATCTTAATAGAACGCTATATTGATAGAGCTGTGAAGAAAAAGAATAATAAAGCAAGAAAAAATACAATTTAATTGGTATGATAGAGATAATAAAAAACGATGAGGGGGCGACGCAAATGGCTGAATTTCAACTAATGGGAATGCCAATCTGGGTTTATGCCAAAGATATTGATTCAAAGGCTGCAATTGTACGTGCGAGATTGATTGAAGGGCATGTTGGTGAGACCTTTAATGTTGAACCACAAGAAATTGATGGTTATCGTTTTGTGTCTGCAGCTGGTGTTACTGCGGGAGTCTTTACACAAGAAGATACGCATACGATAACGTTTTATTATCGGCATGCACAAGTGGCTGAAACACAAGCACTGACAGATAAATATTTACATATTTTTTCTGAAGTACAACCAATGATTTCTATTGAAAATCAAACTGCAATTGGACAAAAATTGTGGTCAGGATCAATTGCTAAAGTATCGCAACGAATGGCATCACGCACCGGTGAATTTTGGTATCAATTAGCAGATTCAAGATGGGTGAAGTATGACATGAAAGTTATGAAATTAGCGAATAATGATGGCCGTAATCAACGCCCGGCAGCTGATTGGCAACGTACAACGAATTGGCAACCTGTTGCTTACAATGCAACGGGAAGTGTGGACTATATTCCAGGCGCAGATATTGCAGTTTATGCACAACCATATGGCCGTGAAATTGGACGAATACAACATGGTGTTGAAATTGAAATAACGGAAAAGGTTGTTGATTCAGCACAAGTTACTTGGTATCACATCGCACAGCAAGGATGGATTTCAAGTATTTATGCAGCATTAGACGTTTAAAAAACATCATAATAGGGGGATATAATGACAGAACCATTGATTTTAAAACCAACATTACATGAAAAAATTTGGGGTGGTACGGCGCTACGTGATATTTATGATTTGGATATTCCGTCAGAAACAACTGGTGAAGCTTGGGTGATTTCTGGTCATCCTAATGGTGTTGTATCTGTTATAAATGGTGAATATGCTGGTAAAACAGTGGCACAATTGTGGCACGATGAGCCACAGTTGTTTGCTAATCAGGATGTTGAGCGTCCTTTTCCGTTGTTAGTAAAAATTTTAGATGCACATCAAGACCTATCAGTTCAAGTACATCCTGATGATCAATATGCTAGGGAACATGCTGGCGAATTAGGGAAAACAGAATCGTGGTATATATTGGCTGCTAAGCCTGGGGCTATGATTTATTATGGTCATACTGCAACTGATAAGGCGGCGTTTGATCAAGCAGTCGATACGGGTGACTGGGATCATTTACTACAAAAAGTACCTGTCAAAGCTGGTGATTTCTTTTATGTACCATCAGGGACTTTGCACGCATTGGGTGCAGGTGTTTTGACTTTAGAGTCGCAGCAATCTTCAGATGTTACTTACCGTGTTTATGATTTTGATCGCGTTGATGCTAAGACTGGTCAGAAACGTGATTTACATTTAGCAGACGCAAAAAAGGTGACATCGGTACCATTTGTGCCAGAAAAGCCAGCTCAGATTGTGTCACATGTTGGTGATTTGACAATAACTAATTTAGTTTCAGCACCTTATTTCAATGTTGTGAAATGGGAACTTGCTGGTAAAGCATCGTTGAATGCAACAGCACCTTATACGCTAGCAACAGTTGTTGCAGGGCAAGTTGATTTGACTGTTGATGGTGCAACCTATCATCTGAATAAGGCTGCTAGCTTTATTTTGCCAAACGATGTGCAGTCATGGCATTTGGCAGGCGAAGCAACTTTGATGACAACGACACCTGGTCCAAAATCATTATAATGTTTAAAGTAAATAAGCACACCAACGTATAAAAATTAGCGGTGGTGTTTTTATTTATTTAAAATGGTAAAATTTGTTAGATGCTTATATGAGCAATGAATTTAAAAATACGAAAAATATGCGTGACTAACTGACACGATTAGGAGGATGGCATGAGCCTTAAAAGTGGATTAGCAACTTTTGTTGGTAAAAGTACATATACGCTGTTACATGGTGTTTTACATCGCGGAGGTACATCGCTACCGGGTAAACTAGCAACTAAAATTGACCCAGACGTAATGAAAAATTATGCTGAAAAATATGATGTTATTTTAATTACAGGGACTAATGGTAAGACGTTGACGACAACGTTAACGACACGAGTATTACGTGAAAAATATGCAGATGTTATTACTAATCCTTCTGGATCAAATATGATGCAAGGGATTACAGGAACCATGTTGACTGCTAAACTTCAGGACAAAACGCAACGACCAATTGCGCTACTAGAAGTTGATGAAGCTAATGTTGAGTCAGTTGCGCGTCAATTGAAGCCCAAAGCTTTTGTCTTAACAAATATTTTTCGTGATCAATTAGACCGATATGGCGAGATTTATACGACCTATGAAAAAATCTTAAAAGGTATTCGTCTATTTCCAGAAGCAACGGTAATTGCAAATGCTGATTCACCAATTTTTATGCGTGGTGATTTACCAAATCCTAAGGTTTATTTTGGCTTCAATCATTTACAAACAACTAATAGCATGCGTGCACCGCATAATACCGATGGTGTTTTATCACCGACAGATAATTCAGTTTTACGATACCATTTTATAACATTTGGCAATCAGGGTGATTATTTCTCAGTAACTGATGATTTTAAGCGACCAGCACTAGATTATGCTGTGACAAGTTTGAATAAGTTAACTCCGATTTCATCAAATTTTGATATTGATGGTGTAACTTACCAAATTGAAATTGGTGGTATGTACAATATCTATAATGCACTAGCAGCATATGCAGTGGGACGGTTTATGGGTGTTTCAGCTGAACAAATTCAACATGCCTTTTCATCAAATGCCCAAATTTTTGGCCGTCAAGAGTCTGTTAAGGTTAAAGATAAAGAAGTCACGATTGTGCTCATCAAAAATCCAGTGGGGGCAAATCAAGTTATTGATATGATGAAGACGGACGATCAACCATTTTCGATGTTGGCATTGCTTAATGCTAATTATGCAGATGGTATTGATACAAGTTGGATTTGGGATGCTGATTTTGAGTCATTGCATGATACTGGTATTCAAGCAGTGGCAACGGGTGGTGAACGTTATAAAGATTTGTATGTTCGTTTAAAAATGGCTGGTTTTGGTGACCATCCCGTTTATCAGGATTTACAACAAATTGTGCCTGCAATTGCAAGTATGCCAACGAAGCGAGTTTATATTTTGGCAACTTATACAGCTATGTTGCAATTGCGAGCAACTTTAAAGCAACAAGGGTACATTAATACAGGAATGGGAGATTAAATTAATGGCTGAATATAAAATTAATGCTGCTCATTTATATGGTGATTTAATGAATACCTATGGTGATTTTGGTAATATCGTCGCTTTACGTTATTACGCACAAAAGATTGGTGTCGTTGTTGAACAACATATTGTTTCGTTAGAGGATGATTTTGATGCTGAAGACTACGATTTTGTTTTGTTTGGTGGCGGTCAAGATTATGAACAAATGATTGTTGCTGAAGATTTGCCCAAAAAAGCAGTAGCACTAAAGGCTTATATTGAAGATGATGGTCCTTTCTTGGGTGTGTGCGGTGGTTTTCAATTGATTGGTCAGTATTTTATTTTAGCAGATGGTACCAAGGTAAAAGGCATTGGTGCACTTAGCCACTATACGCTTAATCAGCCTGATAGTCGGTTCATTGGGAATGTAACCATTAAAGATGAGGTAAATGGTTTGGAATATCATGGCTTTGAGAATCATCAAGGTCGGACTTTTTTGGGAGATAATGAACGTCCTTTAGGGGAAATTATCAAAGGAAATGGTAATAACGGCGAAGATGGTGGTGAAGGTCTGGTTTATAAAAATGCGTATGGCACTTATTTTCATGGCCCAATTTTAACGCGTAATGGTAATTTGGCTTTACATATGCTTCAACTTATATTGGACCGTAAGTATCCACAAGTTGATTGGCAGCAAAAAATTGCAACCATTACACCAGAATTTTTCTAAATTAATCAAGAATTGAGATGACCGCATTAAGCGGTGCGTTTATCCTGATAAAGCAGTAAGTTGCTGAAGTGACTTGCTGCTTTTTAAATTCGTTATTTTACGTCACCAATTTGAGATAATTATGTGATGATAGATTTAATTTTCCTTTTGTCGCAGTGTCTTTTTTTTATTTACAATTTTGTTATACTAGAATGGAGTGTAAATCAGAGTTTTACAGGAGAAAGGCAGGAAAAGCATGGCGCAATTATTTTTTCGCTACGGTGCAATGGCCAGTGGTAAGAGTATTGAAATTTTAAAAGTTGCTCATAATTATGAAGTGCAACAACGTCAAGTATTATTACTAACAAGTGCGTTAGATAATCGGTCTGGCGTTGGTGAAATTGCTTCTAGGATTGGTATGCAACGTTCTGCTAGGGCGATACAAGCTGCTGACGATCTGTTTGAATTAATTTCAAAGCAAAAGAGTATTGCAGCTGTCTTAATTGATGAGGCGCAATTTATGACTAAGGCGCAAGTATTGCAGTTAACGCGGGTTGTTGATGAACTTAACATTCCAGTGTTAACGTTTGGTCTAAAAAATGATGCATTTAATCAATTATTTCCTGGTTCAGAAGCCTTGCTTATTTATGCAGATAAAATTGAGGAAATGAAGACACTTTGTTCATTCTGCGGTCGTAAAGCAGTTATGAACCTACGCTTTTCAAATGGGCAACCTGTATACGAAGGTGAACAAGTCCAAATCGGTGGTGACGAAGCTTATATGCCTGTTTGTCGTAAACATTATAATCAACCAGATTTAGTCGCTTTAGCACGACGAACATCGATAAATAAGGAATAAATTAAAGGAGAAGAGCATTATGGATGAAATTTTTGAAAAAGTGCAATCTGTTGTGGATCGATACGAAGAAGTCAGCGAAATGATTTCAGATCCTGAAGTGATTGCTGACACCAAGCGTTTCTTGGCGTTATCTAAAGAAGAAGGTAGCCTCCGCGATACCGTTGAAAAGTATAAGCATTATAAAGATGTTACTGATAGCATTGCTGAAAACGAAGAAATTTTACGTGAGGAAGCTAACGATTCAGAATTAGAAGAATTAGCTAAAGAAGAATTAAAGGAATTACGTGCTGAAAAAGAAATCGTTGAAGAAGAATTAAAGATTTTGTTGCTTCCTAAAGATCCTAATGATGATAAGAATATTATCATGGAAATTCATGGGGCTGCTGGTGGTGATGAAGGTGCATTGTTTGCAGCTGATCTTTACGATATGTATGTACGCTATGCTGAAAAACAAAATTGGCAAGTTGAAATCATCGATGAAAATAAGACAGAAATTGGTGGTTACAAAGAAATTGTTTTGATGATTACTGGGGATAACGTCTACTCAAAATTAAAGTTTGAGAATGGTGCGCATCGTGTACAACGAGTTCCTGAGACGGAATCAGCTGGACGTGTGCATACATCAACGGCAACAGTTGGTGTGATGCCAGAGTATGAAGATGTCGACATTGAAATTGAAGATAAAGATTTGCGTGTCGATGTTTATCGTTCATCTGGTGCTGGTGGACAACACATTAATAAGACGTCATCTGCTGTTCGTATGACCCACTTGCCTACGGGAATTGTTGTTGCAATGCAAGATCAACGTTCACAACAACAAAATCGTGCCAAGGCAATGGAAATTTTAAAGACACGTGTTTATGATTACTATGCATCACAAAATGAGGCTGAATATGCGCAACAACGTAAGACAGCTGTTGGAACTGGTGATCGTTCAGAACGTATCCGAACATATAACTACCCACAAAATCGTGTGACTGACCACCGAATTGGGCTGTCATTGAATAAGTTGGATCGTATTATGAACGGTGAATTAGCAGATGTGATTGATGCCTTGTTGATTGCTGATCAAACAGCAAAGCTAGAGTCATTAAAGCAAGGATAAAAATATGTTTGATGAACAATGGACGATTCAAGCGGTTCGTGAGTGGGGTGATTGGCAACTTGAACCCTATATTCATGATGAAATAGAACGTATGTCACAAATTGATTATCTACTAACGGGTATGATGGATTGGAATTATGCGCAATTAGCTAATAATTCAAATACTGTACTGGAAGATGAAAAACGTTTACGTTTCATGGTGGCAGTGCGAGCAATTAAAGGTGGGCAACCGGTTCAATATGCGCTGGGACATGCTGCTTTTTATGGTCGTGAATTTAATGTTGATCGGCGTGTGTTAATTCCGCGTCAAGAAACTGAAGAATTAGTGGAATGGATTTTAAAAGATTATTCAAATAAAACACCTAAAACGGTTTTAGATATCGGCACTGGTTCAGGAGCAATAGCTGTTACGCTCAAAGCGCAACGGCCTGCATGGCATGTCTTAGGATCTGATATTTCTAAAGACGCTTTGGCTGTGGCCAAAGAAAATGCGCAATTATATGCACCGGCAGTTACGTTTTTAGCTAGTGATCTGTTTACAGATGTAACAGGGACGTTTGATATTATTGTGGCCAACCCACCATATATTGATCGTGATGAGCAATTATTAATGGACGAATCAGTGGTTGCTTTTGAACCAGATGTTGCTTTATATGCAGATGACAGTGGATTAGCAGTGTATAAAAAAATTGCAACCGGCCTCCTTAATTACCTAAATCCTGGTGGTGCAGCCTATTTTGAGATAGGGTATCAACAAGGACAAACCTTAGTTGATCTGTTTGCTGCTTTGCCAAATGTGCAAGTAACTTTACACCAAGATTTAAGTGGTCATGACCGAATGATTAAAGTATTGCGGGAGATGTAGAAATGATAGAAACAAAAATATGGACGGTTGATGAAATGGACGCAGCAGCACGGGCTATTAAGCGCGGTGCGTTAGTCGCCTTTCCAACAGAAACAGTTTATGGATTAGGTGCGGATGCTTTTAATGAAGAAGCTGTTAGTAAAGTATATGCAGCAAAAGGTCGGCCTTCTGATAATCCATTAATTGTGCACGTTGCTGATCCAGAACAAGTTTCTGAATTTGCAATTGTCAATGAGCAAGCTCAAAAGTTAATGTCAGCATACTGGCCAGGGCCTTTAACGATGATTTTGCCAGTTAAACCAGGCAAGTTGTCATTGACAGTTACGGGCGGTTTAGATACAGTTGCCGTACGCTTACCGGATAATGACGCAACGCGCCAATTAATTCGGGCAAGTCAAACCCCACTTGTTGGTCCGTCTGCAAATACGTCTGGGAAGCCATCCCCAACCTTAGCAAAACATGTTTATCACGATTTGCATGGTAAGATTGCGGGGATTTTAGATGATGGCCCAACAAAAATTGGGGTAGAGTCAACTGTTCTTGATTTATCTGCTAACATGCCAGCTGTTTTACGTCCGGGAAAGATTACACCTGCACAAATTGAAGCGGTGTTACAAACTACTGTGGATTCTGAAATTCATCATGTTGCGGATAACGAAACGCCAAAGGCGCCAGGAATGAAATACCGTCATTATGCACCAGATAAAAATGTGTATATGGTCGCTCCAAAAGATTGGACGCAAGCCATTATTTGGATGCAAGCGCAATTAGAGCCAGTTGGCCTAATGTTGACAAATGATTTAATTCGTCAGCACCAATTGGCAGGGATGGATTTTATCTGGTCGTTAGGTGATAATAACGAGACCGCTGCAGCCAAGTTGTTTGCAGGGTTACGCTATTTTGATGATAAAAAGGATGTCCAAACGATTCTGGTAGCAGCATTGCCACAATTAGATGTAAATGGTGCTTATAACAACCGGTTGGGTAAAGCGGCTGGTGGACATTGGATTAGTGAGTTACTGAATAATTAACCTGTTTTGACTGATGAGGAGGTCAACCTATGACAAATTACCGTGATTTTGATCCACAACTATGGGCTGCAATTGATCGTGAAGCTGATCGACAGGAGCATAATGTTGAATTGATTGCATCAGAAAATATTGCTTCTGCTGGTGTGCGCGCCGCTCAAGGAAGTATTTTAACGAATAAATATGCAGAAGGTTATCCTAATAAGCGCTATTATGGTGGAACAGAGTACATTGATCAAGTGGAACAGTTAGCAATTGATCGTGTCAAAGAATTATTTGGCGCAGAATATGCGAATGTACAACCACATTCTGGCTCACAAGCAAATGCAGCTGTTTATGCTGCTTTGTTGACGCCAGGTGATCATGTTTTAGGGCTGGATTTAGATGCTGGTGGTCATTTAACACACGGTTCACCAGTTAACTTTTCAGGAAAAAATTATCATTTCCATGGATATGGATTAAATGAAGATGAGTTGATTGATTATGATCAAGTTGCTGCTTTAGCTGCTGAGTATAAGCCAAAGTTAATTGTAACGGGTGCTTCAGCTTATTCACGATTTATTGATTTCGATCGTTTCCGTGAGATTGCTGATTCAGTAGGCGCATACTTAATGGTAGATATGGCACACATTGCTGGCTTAGTTGCGGCTGGTGTGCATCCTTCACCAGTTGGTATTGCAGATGTGGTGACGTCAACAACACACAAAACATTGCGGGGACCACGTGGTGGCTTGATTTTGGCGAAAGCTGACCTAGGTAAGGCACTTAACTCAGCTATTTTCCCTGGCACACAAGGGGGTCCACTAGAACACGTGATTGCAGGTAAAGCTGTAGCCTTCTATGAAGCAATGCAACCTAGTTTTAAAACATACGGTCAACAGGTAGTAGCTAATGCAAAAGCAATGGCTGCGGTATTTAATCAATCGGAGTTGGTCCGAGTTGTATCTGGGGGCACTGACAATCATTTGTTTAACTTAGATTTAACTAAGACTGGTATTTCAGGTAAAAAGGCCCAAAATGTATTAGATCAAGTTTATATTACGACCAACAAAGAAGCGATTCCAAACGACCCACGTAGTCCATTTGTTACGTCTGGTATTCGTATTGGTACACCAGCAATCACAACGCGTGGTTTCAAGGAAGCTGAGGCGACTCAAGTTGCAGAATTAATCCTACAAGTTTTGGCCAATCCTGATGATGAAGCTAACCTTGCAGAAGTTAAGCAAACAATAGTAGATTTAACAAGTCGTTTCCCTTTGTCAGAGATTGAACATGCTAATTAAGATAAAAAAGTTATATAATTAAGAAAAATGAAATGGAGCTTTTAAATGAGTAAGCTAACGGTTTTTGATCATCCACTAATTCAACACAAATTAACGATTATTCGTGATAAGAATGTTGGAACAAAAGAATTTCGTGAAATTGTTGATGAAATCGCTTCATTAATGGCTTATGAAGTGACACGTGATTTACCAGTTGAAGATATTGAAGTCCAAACACCCGTTGCAACAACAATGCAAAAGACGCTTGCGGGTAAGAAACTAGCAATTGTACCGATTTTACGTGCTGGTTTAGGAATGGTTGATGGTATCATGAAGTTGATTCCAGCGGCTCGTATTGGTCACATTGGGATGTATCGTGATGAAGAATCATTAGAGCCAGTTGAATACTTCGTCAAGTTGCCAGAAGATATTGATCAACGTGAAGTGTTAGTGGTTGATCCAATGTTAGCAACAGGAGGATCAGCTGTTATGGCAATTGATGCCTTAAAGAAGCGTGGTGCTACTAAGATTAAGCTGATTACATTGGTTTCAGCACCAATTGGTGTTGAAACAGTGCAAAAGGCACATCCTGATGTTGATATTTATACAGCAGGTTTGGATGATGAACTTAATGAACATGGTTATATCATTCCAGGTCTTGGGGATGCTGGTGATCGTTTGTTCGGTACGCACTAATAATTTAAAGCAAAGCTGGGATGAAATTTCATCGCAGTTTTTTTAAACGAGATTAAGACTGATTTAGACGTTTTACTATAAAAATATGTGTTTACTAACTTTGTTAACTAAGATATAATAAATCACTGTAAATACCTTTAACTTGGTCCTGTGAGACTAATAAGATTAATTTGTTGTGACTAGGTTTATACTATCGTCATGATAACTGTCATATTAGAAAAGTGAACCAAGCTGAGGTGTCTTGTATACCTCAGCTTTTTTAATACTAATTTTTGTGTCGCATGAAAGGGAAATATGATGGAAATGAAACGTGATGTCGTTTTAGATGTAGATGAGAAACCAAAATTTTGGCAATGGATAGGGTTATCATTGCAACATATGTTTTCAATGTTTGGTTCAACAGTATTGGTACCGTTGTTAGTTGGCTTGAATCCAGGAATTGCGTTATTTAGTTCTGGGGTTGGAACGTTGCTTCATATTTTAATTACACAACGTAAAATTCCAGCTTACATGGGATCAAGTTTCGCATTTATTATTCCAATGGTTGCTTTAATGAAAACAACTGGGTATCCAGGTGTTGCAACAGGTGTTATTTCCGTTGGAATTGTGTATTTAATTGTTGCACTGATTGTTGGCTTAATTGGAACTGGATGGATTGAAACGTTATTGCCACCTATTGTGGTTGGTCCGATTATCATGGTGATTGGTTTGTCACTATCAGGATCAGCTGCTGAATCAGCAACATTGTTGAATGGTAAGTATGATATTCGTGTATTTTTAGTTGCAATGTTAACCTTAGGGGTTACGATTTTCTTTAATATGTATATGCGCGGCTTCTTAGGGTTAATTCCAATTTTGCTTGGCATTGTTGTTGGCTATATTGTTGCGGTGATGGTCGGTTTAGTGAATTTTCAACCGGTAGCAGACGCGGCATGGTTTGCACTACCAGATTTTGATATACCATTTTTAGATTATAAGCCAATTATTCATTGGGATGCCATATTAGTGATGGCACCAATTGCCTTAGTAACTATTACAGAACATTTAGGTCACCTAATGGTCTTGGATGATTTGACAGGTCGTGATTATATTAAAGATCCTGGATTGCACCGTACACTAGCTGGTGATGGAATGGCATCTTTGTTTGCTGGGTTAGTTGGTGGTCCTTCAGTAACGTCATATGGTGAAAACATTGGTGTTATGGCAATTACTAAGGTTCACTCGGTGTATGTTTTGATTGGTGCAGCTACCTTTGCAATTCTATTTTCATTCGTTGGTAAACTATCAGCATTGATTCAATCAATTCCAGGAGCTGTTACGGGTGGCGTCTCATTCCTATTGTTTGGTGTCATTGCAGCATCTGGTTTGCGAATTATTGTTGAAAATAAAATCGACTTTAATTTAAAACGTAATTTGATGATTTCATCATCAGTATTGGTTATTGGAATCGGAAATGCTTATTTGCAATTAGGTCATGGTAATAGTATTGTGCAATTCTCTGGTGTTGCGATTGCAACTGTCTTAGGCATTGTTTTAAATTTGATTTTGCCTGATAAAGCTGTTTCTGAAAGATAAGGGCAAACAGCTTCAAACTTGTTAAAGTAGTACTTAATTTAGTTAAAAATGATGAAATAGCAAATGCCATTAAATTGGTAGTTTGCTATTTTTTTGTGTTATTTATTTTGTTAGAGAATACATTATGGGATTTTAATGAGTTCCTTTTTTGGATAGATACGGCCTTTACATTCCTTTTTGGAATAGTTGAAATCGTGATATAATAAGGTTTACTGAAAACAGTTGCAGAAATGGGACACATTAGAGAGTGTTTGATGATTGAATTACCGTTCAAAAGGGGTAATATAGGGGGGAAAAGTTAAACGGTTCTTTTTAAAGCAAACCGCTTGATATTATTTCGATGGAAGAAAAGAGGTGAATTTCATTGGAGAAAACCGCGACCTTTAGCATTGCGGGGTTGACGTTTGATTGGAGCGTGGTTATTTCAACATTAGTTTCGATGGCGATCGTTTTTTTACTAGCATTATGGGCTTCACGGAAATTGGTTATGAAACCAGCCGGGAAGAGTAAGCAAAATATGTTAGAGTGGGTCATTGATTTTACTAATAACATTGTTGATGGATCATTACCTAATAAGACTGGTAACAATTTAAAGTTTTTTATATTTTCCATGTTTTTGTTCATCTTTGTTGGGAACCAATTAGGTGTTGCCTTTACAGTCAAAGTAGATGGTAATACATTTTTGAACTCACCAACAGCAAATCCATTAGTGACAATGGGATTAGCATTAGTTGCAATTTCTATTGCCCACTTCTTGGGGGTTGAAAAGCAAGGATTTAAGAAATACTTCAAGTCGGTATATTTGTCGCCATTTAGTGTCTTATTCCCCTTAAATCTTATTGAACAGTTTACGAGTTTCTTAACGTTAGGACTCCGTCTGTTCGGTAATATCTTTGCTGGTGAAATGGTCTTGTCTCTATTGTGGCAATTGGCGCAGTCTGCTGGTGCATTATCATTTGTTCCAGCGTTTGTGCTCGCAATTCTATGGCAAGGATTTTCATTGTTTATTGGGGCTATTCAAGCGTTTGTCTTCGTCACTTTGACGACTGTCTATGTTTCAGAAAAGACAGAGTAACTATAGTAACTGTTTAAATTAATCGGAGGATTGTAAAAATGGATGTTGCAACCATTGGTGTTGGTGTTGCCGCAGCTGGTGCCGCTATCGGTGCTGGTATTGGTAACGGTATTGTTATTTCAAGTATGATTGCTGGTACAGCACGTCAACCTGAATTAGAAGGTAAATTGCGTACAAATATGTTTATCGGAGTTGGTTTGGTCGAAGCCGTTCCAATCATCGCTATTGCTATTGCATTCATGTTGTTAGCACGATAATCGAAACGCGGAGGCCAACTAAATTATGTTTAATCAAATTGTTCTAGCAGGTGCTAGCGAAGGGTTGGCTTTGGGTAACATGTTGTTTGTGCTAGTGGCATTCCTAGTATTAATGCTTCTATTAAAGAAGTATGCTTGGGGTCCAGTAGTAAAAATGATGGAAAAACGTGCGGAGAAAGTTGCTCACGATTTGGATACTGCAGAAGATGCACGTCAAAGAGCCGAAGAAATGGCTGCAAAACGTTCAGAGCAGTTGCAATCAGCACGTACTGAAGCAAATAGCATCATTTCTGATGCAAAAGCCGCAGCAGGTAAGCAACGTGATCAAATCGTTGCTGACGCTCATGCAGATGCCCAAGCGACAAAAGAACAAGCTAGTGCACAAATTGCACAAGAACGTTCAGAAGCAATGGCTGACGTTAAGAGTGAAGTTGCTGAACTTTCAGTAACCATCGCACAAAAGATTATCCAAAAAGAACTAAAGTTAGATGATCAAAAAGCGCTTATTGACGCTTACATTGAAGGGTTAGGGAACAAGTAATGGCATTAGATAAAGCAACGATTGCTAAGCGGTATGCCGTTGCTTTGTTCGAATTAACCCATGATCAAGGTACTGATGAATCAACAATGGCTGAACTATTAGCTATTCGTGAAGTATTGGTACAAAATTCAGAATTTACAAAGGCATTGTTGTCTTTGCGCATTAATGAGGATACGAAGCGTCAATTGTTAGCAACTTTGTCAAAAGACACGAGTCAAGTGGTTAAGAACTTGATTGAGATGACATTTGACTATCGGCGTATTCAATATTTACCAGCTATTATTACCAAGTATGAAGAGCTTGTTAATAAAGCAGCAGGAATTGTTAATGCCACAGTACAAACGGCGGTACCATTAAGTGATGAACAAGTTTTGCGATTAAAAGAAAAACTTGTTGCTCGTTTTCAAGCTAGTGAAGTGCGTTTAACGCAAATCGTAGACGAAAATATACTTGGTGGTGTTATCGTGAAGGCAAATGACCAAATTTTGGATGGATCATTAGCAACTAAATTAGCTGCTATTCGTCAGAGTATCATTCGCTAGTAATCGAAATTAAAATTGATGTTGTGTGATGAATAGACACACTATAAAGAAAGAGGAACTGCTGAAATGAGCATCAAAGCTGAAGAAATCAGTTCACTCATCAAAAAGCAATTAGCCAATTATCAAGACGACTTGACAGTTCAAGAAACTGGAACTGTTACCTATATTGGTGACGGTGTCGCTCGTGCAACAGGGTTGGAAAACGCTCTTGCCGGTGAACTTGTTGAATTTGAGAATGGCGTTTATGGTATGGCACAAAACTTAGAATCAAATGATGTTGGTATCGTTGTTCTAGGTGAGTACGACAATATTCGTGAAGGCGATACTGTTAAGCGTACAGGCCGTATCATGGAAGTGCCTGTTGGTGAGCAACTGATTGGTCGTGTTGTAAATGCTTTGGGACAACCAGTTGATGGTATGGGCCCAATTGAAACAGGAAAGACACGTCCTGTTGAAGTTAAAGCTCCGGGTGTTATGGAGCGTAAGTCTGTGTTTGAACCACTACAAACAGGTCTAAAAGCCGTAGACGCTTTGGTACCAATCGGACGTGGTCAACGTGAGTTAATTATTGGTGATCGTAAAACTGGTAAGACATCAGTTGCCATTGATACAATCTTGAATCAAAAAGATCAAGATATGATTGTTGTTTATGTTGCAATTGGACAAAAAGCCTCAACTGTTCGTACACAAGTTGAGACATTACGTCGTTTGGGTGCAATGGACTACACAATTGTTGTAACAGCTGGTCCATCTGAACCTGCCCCAATGTTGTATCTAGCACCTTATGCTGGTGCTGCAATGGGTGAAGAATTTATGTATAACGGTAAACATGTGTTGATTGTTTATGATGATTTATCAAAGCAAGCAACAGCATATCGTGAGCTGTCATTGATTCTTCGTCGTCCACCTGGTCGTGAAGCCTATCCTGGTGACGTCTTCTACTTGCACTCACGTTTGCTAGAACGTGCTGCAAAGTTATCAGACGAACTTGGTGGTGGGTCTATGACTGCTTTGCCAATTATTGAGACACAAGCGGGAGATGTTTCAGCATATATCCCAACTAATGTTATCTCAATTACTGACGGTCAAATCTTCTTGGATGCTGATCAGTTCTATGCTGGTGTTCGTCCTGCTATTGACGCTGGAACATCTGTTTCACGTGTTGGTGGAGATGCCCAAATTAAGGCGATGAAGAAGGTTGCTGGAACGTTGCGTTTGGACTTAGCTTCTTATAAAGAGCTAGAGTCATTTGCACAATTCGGATCAGATTTGGATGAAGCAACACAAACAAAGTTAGCCCGTGGTCGTCGTACCGTTGAACTATTGAAGCAACCATTACACCAACCATTGCCCGTTGAAGAGCAAGTGTTATCACTATATGCTTTGACACATGGCTTTATGGATGATGTTGCGGTTGATGATATTTTACGTTTTGAGTCAGAATTGATTGCAGCAGTGCGTGCATCACACAATGATTTGTTAGAGACAATTGTTGAAACAAAGAATTTGCCTGATACCGACGCAATGGATGCAGCAGTTGCAGGATTCAAAGCAACGTTTGCTAGTTCGGCAGAATAATAAAGGAGGGGCGATAAATGGCAGCTTCTTTACAAGATATTCAACGCCGCATTGCCTCAACAAAAAAGACACGTCAGATTACGAGTGCCATGCAAATGGTATCCACTGCTAAATTAAGCCAAATTCAGCGCCATGGTGGTTCATATACGGTGTACGCTGAAGCCTTACACGACGTTGTGGCCCATTTGGCAACTGCACACATCAATAATGTTTCAGGAACATTGCTTGAACATCGTGATGTTGAAAAAGTTGGTTTTTTGGTGCTATCTTCTGATCGTGGTTTAGTTGGTGGTTATAATTCGACTCTATTAAAAGAGTTGATGTCGCAAATTACCGAACGCCAATTAAGAACTGATCAAGTTGTTATTTTAGCGGTTGGTGGTAATGGTGCTGATTTCTTTAAAAAACGTGGTTTTGACGTTGCATACGAGTATCGCGGTGTTTCTGATGTGCCAACCTTTAATGAGGTTCGTGAAATCGTTAAAACTGTGACAACGATGTATGACAATGAAGTCTTTGATGAATTAATTGTTGGTTATCAGCATTATGTTAGTCGTATTTCTAATGAAGTTCACTTAGAAAAAATGCTACCTGTCTCAACAGACGATTTAGCAGAATCTAAAGATGATACTAAGTTAACGGCTGATTACGAGATGGAACCATCGTCTGAACAAATTTTGGGTGTGGTATTACCACAGTATGCTGAAAGTTTAGTCTATGGTGCTATTCTTGATGCAAAGACTGCGGAACATGCTGCATCAGCTAATGCGATGTCTTCAGCAACTGATAATGCCAAAGATATTATTGATTCACTTGGTTTACAATATAACCGGGCGCGTCAGAGTGCAATTACGACGGAAATTACAGAAATTACTGGTGGAATGGCCGCTTTGAATTAAAAGCTTTTTGCATCAGATTTAATACAAACGAAGGAAGGAAACGACAATGAATACCGGACAAGTTGTTCAAGTCATTGGCCCCGTTGTCGACATTGCCTTTCCATCAGATACAAAGATTCCAGATATTAACAATGCGTTGGTTATTGAAAAGGGTGATCAAACGACATTGACAGTTGAAGTGTCTTTGTCTTTGGGTGATGGTGTCGTACGTACGATTGCCATGGATTCAACAGATGGATTGCAACGTGGAATGACGGTAACAGACACTGGAAAGTCAATCAGTGTCCCTGTTGGTGAAGAAACGTTAGGTCGTGTGTTTAATGTGCTAGGAGAACCAGTTGATGGTGGTGAAGCACTTGGAGATGACGTACCACGTGATTCAATTCACCGTGATGCACCTGCATACGATGAATTGTCAACATCAACAGAAATTTTAGAAACTGGTATCAAAGTTATTGACCTCTTAGCACCATATGTTCGTGGTGGTAAGATTGGTTTATTCGGTGGTGCTGGTGTTGGTAAGACGGTATTGATTCAAGAATTGATTCATAATATCGCACAAGGTCACAATGGTATTTCTGTGTTTACTGGTGTGGGTGAGCGTACCCGTGAAGGTAATGACATGTACTACGAAATGCAAGGATCAGGTGTTTTGAAACAAACGGCCATGGTCTATGGTCAAATGAATGAGCCACCTGGTGCACGTATGCGTGTGGCTTTGACAGGTTTGACAATTGCAGAGCACTTCCGTGATGTTAATGGACAAGATGTGTTGTTGTTTATCGATAACATTTTCCGTTTCACGCAAGCTGGTTCTGAAGTGTCAGCTTTGTTAGGTCGTATTCCTTCAGCCGTTGGATATCAACCAACTTTGGCTACTGAAATGGGACAATTACAAGAACGAATCACTTCAACTAAGAAGGGGTCAGTTACTTCAATCCAAGCAGTTTATGTGCCGGCCGATGATTATACCGACCCTGCGCCTGCAACAACATTCGCACACTTGGATGCTACTACTAATTTGGAACGTTCTTTGACGCAACAAGGTATCTATCCAGCGGTGGACCCATTGGCATCAACATCAACGGCCTTGGCGCCAGAAATTGTTGGACAAGAACACTATGACGTTGCAACTGAAGTACAACAGACATTACAACGTTACCGTGAATTACAAGATATCATTTCTATTCTAGGAATGGATGAATTGTCAGATGATGAAAAGACGGTTGTTAACCGTGCTCGTCGAATTCAATTCTTCTTATCACAACCATTCTCAGTTGCCGAAACATTTACAGGTTTACCTGGTGAGTATGTGCCTTTGTCTGAAACCGTACGCAGTTTTAAAGAAATTTTGGCTGGTAAGTACGATCAATACCCTGAAGATGCATTCCGTAATGTTGGAGTCATTGAACAGGTAGTTGACAAAGCAGCTAAAATGGCTGATTAAGTAAAGGGGGCGGCGCAATGAGTGAACACACCCTACATGTTAAGGTGGTTACGCCAAATGGTGTTGTGTTTGAGCATGAGACTGCATCGTTAGTGGTATTAGATACAACTAATGGTGAAGAAGGAATTATGGCACAACATGCACCTATTATTTCAGCGTTGCAGATTAGTGAACTTAAGGTAATTGATGAAGCGACGGATTCAGAAGAAATTATCGCGATTAGTGGTGGATTTGGTGAATTCTCGAATAATCAATTAACAATAGTTTCTGATAGTGCAGAGCGTGCGAAAGACATTGATGTTGAACGAGCAAAGAGAGCTAAAGAACGTGCTGAGAAGCATATAGCTGCTAGTGAGACTGATGATATTGTTCGTGCCCAAACTGCCTTGTTACGTGCGGCTAATCGTATTCATGCCGTTACTGGTAATAAATGATTAATTGAAGGCCATCAAATTCGAACAGAATTTGGTGGCCTTTAGTGTATTTTTATATATCCTAAAACTTGATGTGTTAGATACCGTAAAATTTGATAGAATAGAATCTAGTATTGATTAAAGAAAGTAGGACAACAGGATGATCGTATTATCGGGAACTATTGGTGCCGGAAAGACCAGTTTAACAACGATGCTTGCAGAACATTTAGGAAGTGAAGCATTATACGAATCCGTTGATGATAATCCGATTTTGCCATTGTTTTACGAGGACCCAAAGCGTTATGGTTTCTTGTTACAAAATTATTTTCTAAATAAGCGGTTGGATAACATCAGAGATGCACAAGGTAGCCAATTAAATGTCATTGATCGATCTATCTTTGAAGATTTGTTGTTATTTAAGCTAAATGCTGATTTAGATAGAGCAACCCAAACTGAAGTACAAATTTATGGTGACTTGTTAAACAATATTATGGAGCAAGTTGATTTTTCAGATGATGCGATTGTCAAAACACCTGATTTGCTAATTTATATTCATGTTAGCTTTGATACGATGTTAGAACGTATTAAAAAACGTGGTCGCGAGTATGAACAAATTGAAAATGATCCATCATTGTATAATTACTATAAAAGTTTAAATGAACGATATGTGGCATGGTTTGAATCTTATGATCGTTCGCCCAAATTGAGTATTGATGGTGATCGTTTTGATTTTGTAACAGATGCTGAGGCTGCGAACCAAGTATTGGCATTGATTGATGATAAAATCAAAGCGCTAGGTTTGAAAAATAATTAGGAGAATTATTATGCTAGATATGAAAATAATTCGTCAAAAGACGGAACAAGTAAAGGAACGCTTGGCAACTCGTGGGGTTGATCCTAAAGAAGTTGACGCACTGGTGGCTGACGATGCTAAGCGTCGTGAATTGTTAGTGCAAACTGAAGAATTAAAGGCACGTCGTAATACAGTATCAGACCAAATTGGTTTAAAGAAACGTCAAAAAGAAGATGCTAGCGATGTTATTGCTGAAATGCAAAAGGTTTCAGCAACAATTAAGTCATTAGATGAACAAGTTGTAAAATTGGATGAACAAATTAAGAACCGTGCTTTGCATTTCCCTAATTTGCCAAATGATACAATTCCTGTTGGGGCTGATGAAGAGGCTAATCGCGAAGAACGTCAATGGGGTGAGATTCCAACCTTTGACTTTGCGCCAAAAGCGCATTTTGAGATTGGTGAAGATTTGGGTATTTTAGACTTTGAACGTGGTGCGAAGGTTTCCGGTGCCCGTTTTGTCTACTACGTTGGTCAAGGTGCCCGTTTGGAACGTGCCGTTTATAACTTTATGTTGGATGAACACCAAAAAGAAGGTTATAAAGAAATGATTACGCCATACATTGTTAAAAATGAGGCAATGTATGGAACTGGTCAGTATCCAAAGTTTATGGACGATGCATACCGTGTTGGTACTAATGATGATATGACGTTAATTCCAACGGCTGAAGTGCCACTAACAAATTATTTCCGTGAAGAAGTTATTGATGATAACAAATTACCATATAGTGTGACTGCGTTGTCACCAGCTTTCCGTCAAGAAGCGGGATCAGCTGGTCGCGATACGCGTGGTTTGATTCGTATGCATCAGTTTAACAAGGTTGAAATGGTTAAGTTTACAAAGCCAGAAGATTCATATCAAGCATTGGAAGATATGACGGTTAATGCTGAAACATTATTGCAAAAATTGGGCTTGCCTTACCACGTGATTACCTTATCAACAGGAGACATGGGCTTTTCTGCTGCTAAAACATATGATGTGGAAGTTTGGATGCCACAGCAAAATATTTACCGTGAGATTTCTTCTATCTCAAATACAGAAGCTTTCCAAGCTCGTCGGGCACGAATTCAGTATCGTGATGAGAATGGTAAATTACAATTTGTTCATACTTTGAATGGTTCTGGATTGGCAGTTGGCCGTACTGTTGCAGCTATTTTGGAAAATTATCAAAATGCAGACGGAACGGTTACAATTCCAGAAGTTTTGCGTCCTTATTTTGGCGCTGATCAAATTGTTCCAGAAGCTACAATTTAAAGAATGATGATTAAAGACTAACGTGAAGCAATTCGTGTCAGTCTTTTTTTATTTGATTGGATAATAAAATAAAAGATATTAAAAAAGTAATTGCAAAAATATGCAAAAGCTAGTAATATATATCGAGTGGTAAGTAGCTGATGGTTGTTTTTTCAATTTGAGGCACTAGTTAATTAGTTTAAATTAAGTATTGACACTTGTTTGATAATTAGCTATACTATAAAAGTTGTCGGATGTTACATTCGACTGACGTCTGTTGCGGATGTGGCGGAACTGGCAGACGCGCTGGATTTAGGTTCCAGTGCCCCTAGGGCGTGCAGGTTCGATTCCTGTCATCCGCATATATCGTTTATCGATACAGAAGCCGACTTAGCTCAGCTGGCAGAGCGCTTCACTAGTAATGAAGAGGTCGCTGGTTCGAATCCAGTAGTCGGCATCCCATGCGAATATAGTTCAGCTGGTAGAACGCTACCTTGCCATGGTAGAGGTCGCGGGTTCGAATCCCGTTGTTCGCTTTCTTCCAAATGGGAAGCTTTAAAATTAATATGCACCTATAGCGCAACTGGATAGAGTGTCTGACTACGAATCAGAAGGTTGAAGGTTCGAATCCTTCTAGGTGCATCAATTGAAAACCATCAAGAGAAATCTTGGTGGTTTTTGTGTCAACAAATAAACGTGAAGCAAACGACATTGAATATTTTAAAAAATATGGGGTTTTAGTGGCATTGTGTTGCAATGCGTTCTATAATTATGTCAATATTGGTCAAAGGGGGGTGTTGGTTATGAATGATTCAAATATGTCTGATAATATTGAGACATACTTGAAGCAAATTTTACAGCAGGCGCATGAAATTGAAATTCGCCGTGTTGAACTTGCCCAACGATTTAATGTTGTGCCATCGCAGATTAATTATGTGATTAAAACACGTTTTAATACGGAAAATGGTTATTTAGTTGAATCAAAACGCGGTGGTGGCGGTTATATTCGGATTGTTGAAATGGCATTACGAAATGAACAACGCCTTATTGAAGAAATAAAACAACAACTCCCAAAGATAGTTAGCTTTAGAACAGCAACATCAGTAATATCAAGCTTGTGTCGTGAACAAATTTTAACCGTCCACGAAAGTGAATTAATTTTGACATTATTATCAAAAGAAACACTAAGCGTCGGGGATGTGACTGTTCAAGGTCAGTTACGAGCAAGATTATTACAACAATTATTAAGCCGTTTACGGTTTGAAAGCGAGCGTAATTAATATGGATAATCAATATACACCAAGTGCAAAAAATGTCCTAGTTGTTGCACAAGAACAAGCAAAGTATTTTAAACATCAAGCAGTTGGTACCGAACACCTATTGCTTGCGTTAGCGATTGAAAAAGAAGGTATTGCTAGCAAAGTATTGCAAGAATTTGATGTTAGTGATGATGATATTAAAAGTCAAATTGAACAATTTACGGGCTATGGCACATTGTCTAGAAATGCTAAAAGTGCCTACTTGCCATATTCACCAAAGGCTTCTGATATGATGCGTTTAGCTCATGAAAATGCTAAGCAATTACATCAAGATCAAACGGGAACCGAACATTTTCTGTTGGCATTATTGTCAGATGAAACGATTTTTTCATCACGTATTTTAGCTAATTTAAATATTAGTCCTGCTGAAATGCGTCGGGCAACGTTGCGTAAACTAGGCGTTAAAGATGTTGCTAAAAAACGTGACCCACGTCGTAATCGACGCGGCCAGCAACCAGAAACAGAAGGAACACCAACGTTGGATACGTTGGCACGTGATTTAACGCAATTGGCACGTGATGATAAAATGGACCCCGTTGTTGGTCGTGAAGCTGAAGTTAAACGGGTCATTCAAATCTTGTCACGTCGAACTAAAAACAATCCCGTTTTAATTGGTGAACCTGGGGTTGGAAAAACGGCAATTGCAGAAGGATTAGCACAACGTATCGTCACTGGTGATGTTCCTTCAGATATGACCCAAAAGCGGTTGATGATGCTTGATATGGGATCACTAGTTGCTGGTACGAAATATCGTGGTGAATTCGAAGATCGTTTGAAAAAAGTGATTGAGGAAATTCAACGAGATGGTCAGGTAATTCTTTTTATTGACGAGTTACATACATTGATTGGTGCTGGTGGTGCTGAAGGTGCCATTGATGCTTCAAATATTTTGAAACCAGCATTAGCTCGTGGTGAATTACAAACAATTGGTGCGACAACGTTGGATGAATATCAAAAGTATATTGAAGCTGATGCTGCCTTGGAACGCCGTTTTGCACAGGTTAGCGTTGAAGAACCAACGCAATCAGATGCAATTGAGATTTTGAAAGGGCTAAAGCCACGCTATGAACAACATCATCAAGTGTCAATTCCAGATGAGACAATTGTTGAAGCGGTAAAACTTTCAGTACGTTATGTAACGGATCGCTTCTTGCCTGATAAGGCGATTGATATTATGGATGAAGCTGCTGCTAAAGTTCGTATCGATCGTGTTGGGCATCAAACGCCAGTTGCTAAGCAACAAGAAAAGTTGTTGGTTTTGCGTCAAGCGAAAGATGAAGCAATTGAACAGTTGAATTTTGAATTAGCTGCTGAATATCGTAAGAAGGAGATGCGTCAAAAGCGTCAAATTGATAAATTGCTTGATGAACAAAATGACAATCAAGCGAATGAGCAATATGATTTAACGTTGTCAGTTCATGATATTGCCCAAGTAGTTTCTGAACAAACAGGTGTGCCATTGACACAAATGGAAAAATCAGAACAAGAGCGTTTGGTTAATCTAGAAAAGGTGTTGCACAATCGTGTGATTGGCCAAAATGAAGCTGTTTCAGCAATTGCACGTTCTATTCGTCGTGCTCGGTCTGGTTTGAAAGATCCACAACGGCCAATCGGTACGTTCTTGTTCTTAGGGCCTACTGGAACGGGAAAAACTGAATTAGCAAAGGCTTTGGCTGAAGCAGTATTTGGCTCAGAAGATAACATGATTCGGGTCGATATGTCAGAGTATCGCGAAGCATATTCTGCAAGTCGTCTGGTTGGATCAGCACCAGGTTATGTTGGATATGAGGAAGGTGGCCAGTTAACGGAAAAGGTTCGCCGCCATCCATATTCAGTTGTCTTACTAGATGAGGCTGAAAAGGCACACCCAGATATTTATAACTTGATGTTACAAGTTTTTGATGATGGCTATATGACAGATGCTAAGGGTCGTAAAGTTGATTTTAGAAATACAATCATTATTATGACATCTAATTTAGGTGCAACACGTCTACGTGATGAAAAGTCAGTTGGCTTTGGTGCAATTGATAAATCAGCTAATTACGATGCAATGCGTGATACGATTATGAAGACGGTTAAAGAAACATTCCGTCCTGAATTTGTTAATCGTTTGGATGAAATGGTTGTATTCCGTTCGCTAAATAAGGATGAATTACATCAAATTGTTAAGCTGATGGCTAAATCAGTTTTGCAACGCATTAGTGAGCAAGGCTTTAATATTAAAATGACGCCTGCAGCAATGAATGTTGTTGCCAAAGCTGGTTTTGACCCAGAGTTTGGTGCCCGTCCAATTCGTCGCGCATTACAATCAAAGGTTGAAGATGCGCTTTCAGAAGAACTATTGCTTGGTAAGATTACGATTAATGATCAGGTGACAGTTGGTGCTAAAAATGGTGAAATTAAGATTAGTGTTAAACCACTAAAACAAGACACTGCAACTGTGTCAGGTTAAATTTAAAAAGTAAGCGTTGACAAGAAGTCTTTTTCTTGCTAATGCTTACTTTTTCTTGTATACTTAATAATAGTTTAATTGTGTATAAAACAATGGCTGACAGGAAATATTGTCCCTGAAAGCCTGCATAGCAACGACAAGAGCATTTTCAATTACGGGGATGCTGTTGTCTTTTTTGCACTTAAAAACCGGTATAAAACAGAAATTGTAAACAAACTGTAATAAACTGGATGCACAGTTGGCCAATTCAAAGCGAGGTGGAAAACTTGGTAGGAACGCTTGTAAAGTATGGTAAACACCGTGTTCGTCGTAGTTATGCTCGAATCAAAGAAGTTCTTGATTTGCCTAACTTAATCGAAATTCAAACGGACTCATACAACTGGTTTTTGGATGAAGGATTACGTGAAATGTTTATGGACATTTTGCCAATCGAAGATTTCCAAGGTAAGTTGTCTCTAGAATTTGTGGACTATAAGCTCATGGAGCCTAAGTACACAGTAGAAGAAGCACGTAATCATGATGCTAATTATTCAGCACCATTGCACGTTACGTTGCGTTTAACAAATCAAGAAACTGGCGAAATTAAATCACAAGATGTTTTCTTTGGTGATTTCCCATTGATGACACCAGCAGGAACTTTTATTATTAATGGTGCTGAACGTGTTATCGTTTCACAATTAGTACGTTCTCCTGGTGTGTACTATAACGAAGAATTAGACAAGAATGGTCGTCCAAACTTTGGTACGACTTTCATTCCAAGTCGTGGTGCTTGGCTAGAATTTGAAACGGATGCTAAGGGTCTTAGCTATGTTCGTATTGATCGTACCCGTAAGTTGCCAATTACTGAATTGGTACGTGCATTGGGTTACGGTTCAGATTCTGAAATCCTACAAATGCTTGGTGATCAATATGATTCAATTTCATTAACATTAGACAAAGATGTACACAAGGTCATTGAGGATTCACGTGTAGAAGAGGCCTTGAAGGACATCTATGAGCGTCTTCGTCCAGGTGAGCCTAAGACTGCTGATTCAGCACGTGCATTGTTGACCGCTCGTTTCTTTGACCCAAAGCGTTATGACTTAGCACCTGTTGGTCGTTACAAGATTAACAAGAAGCTATCATTGAAATCACGTTTGATGGGCTTGACATTGGGTGAAACACTGGCTGATCCTGATACTGGTGAGATTATTGCGACAAAGGGTACTGTCATTGACAAGCAAGTTATGTCAGTTTTGTCACCTTACTTGGATCGTGATGATTTCAAACGTACGACTTTTACACCATCTGATGATGCTGTCGTAACGGAACCAATGGTTTTGCAAACAATCTTAGTTGAAAATCCAGAAGATCCTGAAAAGACTTTGCCAGTTATTGGTAACGGTCAATTTGATCCAAAGATTCGAACAGTTAAGCCAGCTGACATTATTGCCGGTATGAACCACTTCTTAAACTTGCCATTAGGCATCGGTTCAACTGATGATATTGACCACTTGGGTAACCGTCGTATCCGCCGTGTTGGTGAATTGCTACAAAATACATTCCGAATCGGTTTGAGCCGTATGGAACGTGTTGTACGCGAACGTATGTCAATTCAAGATCCTGATACAGTAACACCACAACAATTGATTAATATTCGTCCTGTTGTTGCAGCTGTTAAGGAATTCTTTGGTTCATCACAATTGTCACAATTCATGGACCAAACAAACCCATTGGGTGAATTAACTAACAAGCGTCGTTTATCAGCTCTTGGACCTGGTGGTTTGACTCGTGATCGTGCCGGTTATGAAGTTCGAGACGTTCACTATACGCACTATGGTCGTATGGATCCAATCGAAACACCTGAAGGACCTAACATTGGGTTGATTAATTCATTGGCCACTTACGGACGTGTTAATAAGTATGGTTTCATTGAAACACCATATCGTCGTGTTGATTGGGATACACACAAGGTTACTGACCGTATTGACTACTTAACAGCTGATGAAGAAGATAACTTTGTGGTTGCACAAGGAAATTCTGTCTTAAATGATGATGGTTCGTTTGCTACTGATACTGTTTTGGCACGTAAGAGTGATGTCAACGTTGAAGTACCAATTGATCAAGTTGACTACATGGACGTTTCTCCTAAGCAAATTGTTGCTGTTGCCACAGCAGCTATTCCTTTCTTGGAAAACGATGACTCAAATCGTGCTTTGATGGGTGCCAACATGCAACGTCAAGCAGTTCCTTTGGTTGATCCACATGCACCATTAATTGGTACTGGTATTGAATACAAGGCTGCGCATGATGCGGGTGTTGCGATTATTTCAAAGTATCCAGGTATTGTTGAATATGTTGATGGCCGTGAAATCCGTGTTCGTCGTGAAGATGGTTCATTAGATAAGTATGCTTTGATGAAGTTCCGTCGTTCAAACGCAGGTAAGAATTATAACCAACGACCAATTGTTAAGGTTGGGGATGCTGTTGATGCTGATGAAGTATTAGCTGACGGACCATCAATGGAGCAAGGTGAATTGGCCTTGGGACAAAACCCGTTGATTGCCTTCATGACTTGGCAAGGATATAACTTCGAGGACGCCATCATTATTAATGAGCGTTTGATTCGTGATGATGTTTATACATCAATTCACATTGAAGAATACGAATCAGAGGCTCGTGATACAAAGCTTGGCCCTGAAGAATTTACACGTGAAATTCCAAATACTGGTGAAGACCAATTGAAGAATTTGGATGAACGAGGAATTATTCGTATTGGTGCTGAAGTAGAAGACGGTGATATTTTGGTTGGTAAGGTAACGCCTAAGGGTGTAACTGAACTATCAGCTGAAGAGCGTTTGCTACATGCTATCTTTGGTGAAAAAGCACGTGAAGTACGTGACACTTCATTAAAGGTACCTCACGGTGGTGGCGGTGTCGTTCAAGACGTCCGTATCTTCACTCGTGAAAATGGTGATGAATTGTCACCTGGTGTTAATATGATGGTTCGTGTCTACATTGCCCAACGTCGTAAGATCCAAGTTGGTGACAAGATGGCCGGACGTCACGGTAACAAGGGTACTGTTTCAGTTATTGTTCCTTCTGAAGATATGCCATTCATGCCAGATGGTACACCAATTGACATTATGTTGTCACCAATGGGTGTTCCTTCACGTATGAACATTGGACAAGTGCTTGAATTACACTTAGGTATGGCTGCTCGTGAACTAGGTATCCACGTTGCATCACCTGTCTTTGATGGGGCACGTGACACAGATATCTGGGATGCTATTCAAGAAGCTGGTTTGCCAGCCGATGGAAAGTCAATCCTTTATGATGGTCGTACTGGTGAAGCCTTTGATAAGCGTGTGTCTGTTGGTATCATGCACTACATGAAGCTAGCACACATGGTTGATGATAAAATTCACGCCCGTTCAATCGGACCTTACTCATTAGTTACGCAACAACCACTTGGTGGTAAAGCACAATTCGGTGGACAGCGTTTCGGAGAAATGGAAGTTTGGGCCCTTGAAGCTTATGGTGCTGCACATACATTGCAGGAAATCTTAACGTACAAGTCTGACGACGTTGTCGGTCGTGTTAAGACTTATGAAGCCATTGTTAAGGGTGAACAAATTCCTAAGCCAGGTGTTCCTGAATCATTCCGTGTGTTGGTTAAAGAATTACAAGCACTTGGTTTGGACATGAAGGTCTTGGACGCCGAAGAGCGCGAAATTGAATTGCGTGATATGGATGAGGATGATTCAGTGCTAAACGTTGAAACAGCTGGTCAAAAGACTGACCAATTAGCCCAAGAATTTAATGCTGACGGTACAAATACATCAGCAGCTAATTCAAATAGTGTTGCTAATACAACTGATAGTACTAAATAAAATTTAAATAAAGTGTAGCCGACCTAGTTTTTGCTAGGCTTGTGCTTAGTGTGAAGGGTATTGTGTTAATAATCGGCATACTAAGGACAAGCCTAGTGAAGTTTTGGGTCGGAATTGTATAAAGAACCTATGAAAGGGGTCGAACAATTGATCGATGTCAATAAGTTTGAAAGTATGCAAATCGGTCTGGCAAGCCCAGATAAGATTCGCAGCTGGTCTTACGGTGAAGTAAAAAAGCCTGAGACAATCAACTACCGTACACTTAAGCCTGAAAAAGATGGTCTTTTCGATGAACGTATCTTCGGACCTACAAAAGATTATGAATGTGCTTGTGGAAAGTACAAGCGTATCCGTTATAAGGGCATTGTTTGTGACCGTTGTGGGGTTGAAGTAACCTCAGCTAAGGTTCGTCGTGAGCGCATGGGTCACATTGAGTTGGCTGCACCAGTATCACATATCTGGTATTTCAAGGGTATCCCATCACGTATGGGACTCGTTTTGGACATGTCACCACGTTCACTTGAAGAAGTTATTTACTTTGCTTCATACGTTGTTACTAAGCCAGGGGATACATCACTAACTGAAAAGCAATTGCTATCAGAACGTGAGTATCGTCAATTAAAGTCTGAATATGGTAATGCTTTTGAAGCTGGTATGGGTGCTGAAGCTGTCCAAACCTTGTTATCAAATGTTGACTTGGAAGAAGAAGTTACAGAACTAAAGGCACAATTGCGTGAAGCAACTGGTCAAAAGCGTGTCCGTGCTGTTCGTCGTTTGGACATCATCGAAGCGTTTGTAAAGTCTGGTAACAAGCCAGAGTGGATGGTTATGGATGTTATTCCAATTATCCCACCTGACTTACGCCCTATGGTTCAACTTGAAGGTGGTCGTTTTGCCACTTCAGATTTGAATGATTTGTACCGTCGTGTTATTAACCGAAATAACCGTTTAAAGCGTTTGCTAGAGCTAAATGCTCCTGGTATTATCGTGCAAAACGAAAAGCGTATGTTGCAAGAAGCAGCTGATGCTTTGGTTGATAATGGTCGTCGTGGTCGTCCAGTTACTGGTCCTGGTAATCGTCCATTAAAGTCACTATCACACATGCTTAAGGGTAAGCAAGGACGTTTCCGTCAAAACTTGCTTGGTAAGCGTGTTGATTACTCTGGTCGTTCAGTTATCGACGTTGGTCCTTTCTTGAAGATGAACCAAATGGGACTACCACGCCCAATGGCAATGGAATTGTTCCGCCCATTTATTATGAAGGAATTGGTTAAACGCGATTTGGCAGGTAATATTCGTGCCGCTAAGCGTAAGATTGATCGTCATGATGAAGATGTTATGGATGTTTTGGAAGATGTTATCAAGGAGCACCCAGTTCTATTGAACCGTGCACCAACGTTGCACCGTTTGGGTATTCAAGCATTCGAGCCAGTATTAGTTTCTGGTAAGGCAATGCGTCTACACCCATTGGTAACTGAAGCTTATAATGCCGACTTTGATGGGGACCAAATGGCTATTCACGTCCCACTATCAGATGAAGCACAGGCTGAAGCACGTTTGCTAATGTTAGCTGCGGGCCACATTTTGGCACCTAAAGATGGAAAGCCTATCGTGGCGCCATCACAGGACATGGTTATCGGTAACTATTACCTAACGACTGAAGAAGCTGGTCGTGAAGGTGAAGGAATGATCTTTAAGGATCTTAACGAAGTTCGTACAGCTTACCAAAACAAGTATGTGCACTTGCACACACGTATTGGTATTCAAACAGCTTCATTACCTGCTGAAAAGCCATTTACTGCTGAACAACGTTCACGCATTATGATGACTTCTGTTGGAAAGCTATTCTTTAATGATATCTTGCCAGTAGATTTCCCATACTTGAATGAGCCAACAGAAGCAAATCTACACGAAATTGACAACCGTTTCTTCTTGGAGCCAGGTGAGGATATTAAGGCACGTTACGCTGAAACACCAATCTTGCCACCATTTAAGAAGGGTTACTTGTCAGACATCATTGCCGAAGTATATAAGATTTACAAGGTTACAGAAACATCATTGTTGTTGGACCGTATGAAGGACTTGGGTTACGATGAGTCAACAAAGTCTGGTTTGACGGTGGGAGTTTCTGACGTTACTGACTTGAAAGAAAAACCAGAAATTATTGAAGATGCTCACAAGCAAGTTGCAACTGTTACAAAACAATTCCGTCGTGGATTGATTACCGATTCAGAACGTTATGAACGTGTTATTGCTATTTGGAATAAGGCTAAGGATGACATTACTGAAAAGCTAATTGAACACTTCGAACCAGATAACAACATCTTCATGATGTCTGATTCTGGAGCACGTGGTAACATTTCTAACTTTACACAATTGGCTGGTATGCGTGGATTGATGGCAGCACCTAATGGTCGTATCATGGAACTACCTATTATCGCCAACTTCCGTGAGGGACTATCTGTTTTGGAAATGTTCTTCTCAACTCACGGTGCTCGTAAGGGAATGACCGACACGGCGCTAAAGACTGCCGATTCAGGTTACATGACACGTCGTTTGGTTGATGTGGCACAAGATGTTATTATCCGTGAAGATGACTGTGGTAGTGACCGTGGCTTGGATGTTTCAGCCATTATGAATGGTAATGAAGTAATCGAATCATTGTACGAACGTATCTTGGGTCGTTATGCTCAAAAGTCAGTCTTTGATCCACAAACTGGTGATAAGTTGGTTGGTCATAACGAGATGATTACAGAAGATATCGCAAAGCGCATTGTCGAAGCTGGTATTACAACTGTTACAATTCGTTCAGCATTTACTTGCAACACTGAACACGGAGTTTGTGTTCGTTGCTACGGCCGTAATATGGCTACTGGTGATGTTGTTGAAGTTGGTGAAGCTGTGGGTACTGTTGCTGCACAATCAATCGGTGAGCCAGGTACGCAATTGACGATGCGTACGTTCCACACGGGTGGTGTTGCCGGAAACGATATTACACAAGGTCTTCCTCGTGTGCAAGAAATCTTTGAAGCACGTAACCCTAAGGGTCGTGCGATGATTACTGAAGTTACTGGTGAAGTAACAACTATCGAAGAAAACCCTGCTGATCGTACTAAGGAAGTAACTATCCAAGGTGAGACAGATACTCGTACTTACACTTTGCCTATGTCATCACGTATGCGTGTTGGTGAAGGTGATCATATTCACCGTGGTGAGACGTTGAATGAAGGTTCTGCTGATCCTAAGGAAATTATCCAAGTTCGTGATACATTAGCAACGGAAAACTATATTGTGCTTGAAGTACAAAAGGTTTACCGTATGCAAGGTGTTGAGATTTCTGACAAGCACATCGAAGTTATGGCTCGTCAGATGTTGCGTAAGGTTCGTGTCATGGATCCAGGTGAAACAGATCTATTGCCAGGTACTTTGATGGATATTGCACAATTCCGTGATGCTAATGAAGGTACCTTGCTTAAGGGTGGTTTGCCTGCAACAGGTCGTCCTGTTTTGCTTGGTATTACAAAGGCCTCATTGGAAACTAACTCATTCTTGTCAGCTGCATCATTCCAGGAAACAACACGTGTCTTGACTGATGCTGCTATTCGCGGTAAGAACGATCCACTTGTTGGTTTGAAGGAAAATGTTATTATTGGTAAGCTAATTCCAGCTGGTACTGGAATGAAGCAATATCAAGAAATTGCAGGTAAGGTCGTTGCAGACCCAATTATTACTGCTTCTGAAGAAGATAATAATATGCCAACTTCAATTGCTGATATTGAAAGTGCTATGAACTTAACAAAATAAAGTGTTCTTATAAAGACTAATCTTTATGAAACATGTTAAAACATCCTGTTGATGACATTCATTTGTTATCGATAGGATGTTTTTGTTAAGATAAGGGTAGTTAAATTCATAATGTCACAATCTAAATTGTAGGAGGATTGTATGGAAGATTTTAGTTTTCAAAATAAGACAGCGATTCGTTTTGGTAAACACCATATTGATGAAGAATTGCATGATGCTGTTGCGCAATTTGCGCAAAAGGTATTGTTAACGTATGGTGGTGGTTCCATCAAAAAATCTGGTTTATATGATCGCGTCCAAAAAGCATTAGCTGATCTACAAGTATTTGAATTGTCTGGGATTGCACCTAATCCAAAAATTGATTCTATTCGTGATGGCCAAAAATTGGCGAAGGCACATGATATTGATGTCATTCTATCAGTTGGTGGTGGTTCAGTATTAGACGCTTCAAAGGTCATTGCCTCAGCAAAATTTTATGATGGTGATGCTTGGGACTTAGTTGCTGATCGTGGTGCACAATCACGATCAGATATCGATCAATTGCCTGTTGTTGATATTTTGACTTTGTCTGCAACTGGTTCAGAAATGAATGCTGGCTCAGTGATTTCAAATTCAGATTTGAATATCAAGCTAGGCACATATGGTCCTAATACACCAGCGGTTTCATTTTTAGACCCACAATTAACCTATTCAGTTTCAAAATGGCAAACAGCTGCAGGGTCATTTGATGTATTTTCACATTTAGCAGAACAATACTTTGATCGGGCAACGGCTAACGACGTGACAAGTGGTATTATTGAAGGTATGATGCGCTCAGTCATTAAATGGGCCCCAGTTGCGTTAGCAGAACCAGATAATTATGATGCTCGTGCTAACTTAATGTGGGGAGCAACGATGGCACTAAATGGCATTGCTCGTTCAGGAAATAAGAATGGCTGGACGGTTCACCCCATTGAACATGAGTTGTCAGCCTACTACGATATTACACACGGTGTTGGGTTAGCTATTTTAACACCTCGTTGGATGAAACGTGTCTTGTCAGGTGAGACACAAGCCCGTTTTGCTCGTTATGGTCGTGAAGTTTGGCATTTAACTGGCAAAGATGACTTAGACGTGGCACAACGTGCAATCCAAGCAACGTATGATTGGATTAAGTCACTTGATATCCCAATGACACTCCCTGGTGTTGCGATTAATTCCGAAGAAAAATTTGTTGAAATGGCCCAAGAAGCAGTCCGCATTGGTAACTTGAACCAAAATGGTGGTTACGTTAATTTAACAGTTGACGATGTAACGGCCTTATATCATGATTCTATGACAACGGCTGGTTTTGAATAAATAAGATATTAATTGATTTATAGGCATCCTATTGATGACATTCATTTGTTATCGATAGGATGTTTTTGTTAAGATAAAGAGAGTTAAAGTAACCTAAGAATGCATAAACAGCAATAATCTAAATTATGGGAGGTTGCATGGAGGATTTTAGTTTTCAAAATAAGACAGCGATTCGTTTTGGTAAAGACCGTATTGATAAAGAGTTACATGATGCCGTTGCCCAATTTGGGCACAATGTATTATTAACGTATGGTGGTGGATCGATTAAGAAATCAGGCCTATATAATCGTGTTTTGGCCGCACTATCAGACTTAAATGTTGTTGAGTTATCAGGGATTGCGCCAAATCCCAAGGTGGCATCAATCCGTGATGGCCAAAAGTTGGTGAAAGAGCATGCAGTTGATGTCATTTTATCAGTTGGTGGTGGTTCAGTATTAGATGCTGCAAAGGTCATTGCCTCAGCAAAATTTTACGAGGGGGATCCTTGGGATTTAATCGGGGTAGCCGGCACAAAACGTCGTTATCAAATAGCACAATTACCAGTCGTTGATATCTTGACGTTGGCGGCTACGGGTTCAGAAATGAATAATGGCTCAGTGATATCTAATGCACAATTAAATATGAAATTAGATTCATTTGGTCCGCAAACTCCCGCAGTCTCATTTTTAGATCCACAGTTGACATATTCTGTGTCAAAATGGCAAATAGCTGCAGGTTCATTTGATGTATTTTCACATTTGGCAGAACAATACTTTGATCGGGCAACAGCTAACGATGTGACAAGTGGTATTATTGAAGGTATGATGCGCTCAGTCATTAAATGGGCTCCAGTTGCTGTGCGAGAACCAGATAACTATGATGCGCGGGCTAATTTAATGTGGGGTGCCACGATGGCATTAAACGATTTCGCTAGCTTAGGTAATGCTAACGATTGGACTGTTCATCCAATTGAACATGAATTATCAGCCTATTATGATATTACACATGGTGTTGGCTTGGGGATTTTAACACCACGCTGGATGAAACGTGCCTTGTCTACAGAAACACAAGCCCGTTTTGCCCGTTATGGTCGTGAAGTCTGGCATTTAACGGGGGAAGATGATTTAGATGTGGCACAACGTGCAATCCAAGCAACGTATGATTGGATTAAGTCATTGGGGATACCAATGACATTGTCAGGTGTTCATATTAATGATGATACAAATTTTGTTAAAATGGCGCAAAATGCAGTTCGAGTTGGACAGTTGGATCAAAATGGCGGCTACGTTAATTTAACAGTTGATGATGTTGTGGCCATCTTTGTTGCCTCGATGACGACTGATGGGTTTGAATAAATAAAATAATATGAGGAATCAAAGTTAACCGGATTCGTCAGGGACTTTGATTTTTTGTTTGCAAATAGAAAATGATGGTACAGTATGAAAAAAATTGATAAAGGTGTCCAATTTGTCACCCAAAATCTAAAAATGTTTCGTTGCTTGGTTGATAATGAACCTTATGATCATATCGTTGGGCATACCTTGGTATGTCCGCATGGTCATCGCCTAGATTTAAATAAAAAAGGATCGTTGTATTTTTTGAATAAAGCTGTAAATACAGAATACGATGATAATATGTTAGCATCACGACGTAAAGTACTAACAGCCGGGTTGTTTGACGGGATTGTACAAGCGGTTTATGAAGAATTACCTCAGCAACCACAACGAATTTTAGACGTTGGTACTGGTGAAGGGACACCACTCAAGCGTTTATTAGACTTACGACAACAACATGACGTAGCTATCGGATTTGATATTTCAAAAGCCGGGGTTAATTTAGCAACTCAATTAGACTCAGAAGCCTTTTTTGCAGTGGCTGATTTAGCAAATTTACCATTTACGGATGCTAGTTTTGATAGTGTTGTTGAATTTTTTTCACCAAGTGCATATGAAGAATTTAAACGAGTCTTAGCACCTGGCGGCACATTAGTTAAAATCGTGCCAGCATCAGGTTATTTGCATGAATTACGAGGGATATTATATCCAGTTGATTCACCAAAACATACGTATCAAAATGACAAAGTTGTGCAACGCTTTATGGAAAATTATCCGACAGCCACACAACGCGAAATCACATATACGTGGGAAATTCCAAGTGACTTATATGTTGACCTATTACATATGACACCGCTACATTGGGGAGCACGTCCTGAAACACAAATAATCGCAGAAAATATGGCTTTAAAGCAGGTAACGGTGAATGTCGTCGTGATGACCTATCAGAATTAATTGTGCATAATGTGGATAAAACAAGTATTTTTCCACAAAAAATTGTGGAAAAAGTTACGAAAGTTCGGTAAAATAGTCATAATAGGGTGAAAGCCCGTTACACTATATTTAATGAATGGAGCTGCGTATATGTTTCCTGATCGCTTACGTGAATTACGAAAAGGTCGTAATATCACATTGGAAAATCTTGCTGAAGAAATGAATAAACATCTTGAGCCAGGTCAAAAACCAAATACAGCTGCTCAAATCGGAAACTGGGAACGCGGTGACCGTTCACCATCCTATATTGAAGTTCGTAAATTGGCGGATTTTTTTAATGTTTCGATGGACTTTTTAGTGGGACGTGCCATGTCAGAAAAGACAGATTTGTCATTGCTGTTTTTATCTGGTAAAGAAATTGATTTTAATGGTAAACCATTAACCGATCAACAACGTTTTGATATTTTTCAATATGTTAATTCTTATTTGAATCCAGTTTCGTATACTGCTGAAGATGATTTACGTAGTAACCATCAAGAAAGTTTATTTTAAAAAAGGAATGAATATGAACCAAACAGAATTAATTCGATTTGGTACTGGTCGACAGCTCACTGAGATTGATTATCTTAGTGAGCTGTTGTCGTATCAAACAATGTTTCAACCAATTCAATCAGTCGGCCAATTAATTGCACAAGTTAGTCAGACAATTAATGCAATTAACCAAGGTTTTTTACCCACAGAATTACCAATGCTTGAAGTGAGTGATAATATGATTATGGATGTGCAACGATATGTTGTTGATAAATTTCCTAACCAACCTGCCAAAGGAAATGCTTTGTGGGGAAAATTAAGTGAATCTTTAGAAGCAGTTGATTTTTTAGTTCGTCATTTAAGAGATGCTTTGATAGAATATTTTAGTATGTATGGGTATGTTTCAACGCCATTTGTCCAAGATTTATCACGATATCTTGGTAATCAGCCTATTTTAGAATTAATGGCAGGGCATGGTTATTTATCAGCTGGCTTACGGGCGCTTAATCCAGAGCAAGTCATAATCGCGACGGATAATCAATTATGGCGTGAACAACCAGATATTACACTGGATCAGCCTGTAACAATAGTTGAAAATATGACCGGATTAGCTGCATTAGAAAAATATGGTCAAGAGGTTGCCGTCATCATGATGAGTTGGGCCCCTGATACTTCAACAGCTGACTGGGATTTATTACAAGTAATACGTGAAAACTATCCAACTAAAAAGTTATTAGTCATTGGTGAGTATCAAGGTGCAACAAATTCAAAAGTATTTTGGCAGCAAGCCAAATTAAAACCAGTGCTAGCAACGCACCATCATACTTTTGATTTAATTAATGAACAAGTTTATGAAGTAGAATAGGATATTATTTAAACATGTTAGCTAAAACAAAACGTCAAACGATAGCGTTAGTTATTGCAACGATTGTCTTAGGAATCATTGTTGGCTTTAGCTCGTTATTATTAGGCCAATTATTAGATATTGTTGAACGGTTATTCTTACAGTTTGAGGAAAATGCGCATATACCCGTTGCCACTGCTGCAACACCGATTAATCGCTTACTTTCAGTAACCCTAGGTGGTATTATTGTGGCGTTGATTTGGTATGCTTTGCAACGTTATGGCAAACCAACCGTTAGCATCAATAAAGCGTTACAAGGAGAACAAATGCCATTTGGTGTGACAATAATTCATGTGATGACGCAAATTTTCTATGTAGCGACTGGTGGGTCAATTGGTCGTGAATTAGCACCGCGCGAAGCCGGAACACTGATGGCACAAACGTGGCAAAAATTTGCCGGTCGGATAGGATTAGCCACACTATCAGCTGATGATCAGCGTTTGCTATTGGCTGCTGCTGCCGGAGCAGGATTTGCTGGTATCTATATTGCGCCCATTACGGGAATGTTATTTGCTGTTGAAATTTTACTTAAAAGAGTAGACATTCGAACAATATCAGTTAGTTTGAGTATGTCTGTTATTGCGATGCTAGTTGGTTCGATTACGAAGGGATTTGTGCCGTACTATTTGATTGCGCATAAGGATTTTTCAATAAAAATGTTACCATTTGTCGTAGTTGTTGCGTTAATGATGGGTGTCTTGGGCGGGCTTTTCCGACGTGGCTTTCAATGGGCAGGCAAGCATAGCGCCAAGTCCCAACAAATTTTATGGCAATTACCATTAGTTGCTTTATTAACCGGTATAATTGCAATGAAGATGCCGCAAATTATGGGGAACGGTCGTGGTTTGGCTGAATTTTCTTTTGTGAATCTTGATCAAAATGTTGTCGTGTTCTTGTTAGTAGGGGCTGCATTAAAAACAATTATGACCTTGCTGACCATTAAAGTAGGCGTGGCAGGTGGTACATTGACACCATCGATTGCAATCGGTGGTGCATTAGGTAGTATCGTCGGGTTTGCTTATATGGTCATTATGCCTGGGTTATCAATGGCGACAATTGCGCAAGCAGGTGTTATTGGAGCGGTCGGTTTCTTAGCCGCTTCACAACAAGCACCATTAATGGCATTGTTTATGTTATTTGAAGTGTGTCATTTAGATTCTTCAGCCTTATTACCATTAGGGCTAACGGTAGCTTTGGCCAGTGTGTCTTCTAAATTAGTTTTAAAGTAATTAAGTATACTGGTAAAAACAGTTGAATACTTTTTTACATGGATTGAGACTTTTATATTGTGTACATGCATGCAATCAGGTGTTAAATTTGTCATACCTTATTTAAAGAAGATGCAAAATATTTATGGGGGAATTTGTGATGCAAGAAGAACAAAAACTATCAATTTTGAAAGACATTATTGCAATTCAATCTGTGAATGATCATGAAAAAGATGTTGCAGTTTATTTAAAGCAATTATTTGACGAAACGGGTATTAAAAATGACATTTTGCCTTTAGGCGATTCAAAAACACGTGCTAATTTAGTTGCTGAAATCGGTAATGGTAAGCCGGTGCTTGCGATTTCTGGGCATATGGATGTCGTTGAGGTTGATGCTGACCGTTGGGATACGGATCCATTTACACTAACGGAAAAAGACGGTAATCTTTATGGTCGTGGTGCAACGGATATGAAAGCTGGTTTGGTAGCAATGGTGATTGCCATGCTGGAATTAAAAGAGAGTGGCGCAAAAATTCCAGGAACGATTCGTTTGTTAGCGACTGCGGGCGAAGAAGTTGGTATGCCTGGTGCAAAGGCTTTTAAAGATCAAGGTTATATGGATGATGTTGATGCTTTGTTGATTACAGAGCCATCGGGTATTTATCGTGCTATTTATGCAAATAAAGGTGAGCTGAATGTTACTGTAAAATCAGCTGGTAAAGCTGCTCATAGTTCAATGCCATATCTTGGTAATAATGCCGTGGAACATTTGATTGCTGTTTTGCAAAAAATTAAGACAGAAGTTAAAGATATAACGGCTGACTTTAACAATGATGTATTGGGTAAGACGGTTATTAATATTGATACAATTAAGGGTGGTAATCAGGTTAATGCAATTCCATCAGCTGCAGAAGCGGAAATTAATATCCGGACCATTCCAGAATTTGATAATGCTAAAATCTGGACAAAGTTGCAAGACATTGTTAACGCCTACAATGCTTCGGGAACGGGTGAGATTACAATAACAGTAGGTATGGATGTGACACCAATTAGTGGTAATAGTGATTCTAAGCTGTTAAAGGATATCCAACGCATAGCGGCTCCCTTTGTTTCTAGTGATAAGCTGTCTGATGATGAACGACAGAAATTGCGTGCAGAAGCTAAAGCTGTAGGTATTCAAAATTATACACCTGGTGAAATTATTGCTGAAGGTGTTCCCGGGGGAACTGATGCAAGTCAATTAATCATTAATCAACCAGTGGGATTTGATTTTGTCATGTATGGTCCAGGTAATAATACGCCGCATCAAGATAATGAATTTGTACCAAAGTCACAGTTTTTGAACTTTATTAACATTTATAAGCAACTATTTATGGAATTCGGCATTTAACATAGAAAAAGGACTGATGAATGCTCATCAGTCCTTTTTATTAATCTGTTATTTTTCAGGTAATAGTAGCCAAAGAATTAAATAAATAACCAAACCCGGGAAAGGACTTAGTGTTAGTAATACCCAAATAATTCTTAGTAAATTAACATTCCAATCAAAGCGTTCAGCTAAGCCACCTAAGACACCGGCAAAAACACGATGATTTGTTGAACGGTATAGATTCATAATATATTCCCCCTATAAGCCTTTACGTTCATTATACATGAAAACTTATGAAATTCTAATAATCATTATCTAAATTAGTTACTCAAATTTTGCAGTAGCTCGTTTAACAAGATGCGAATTTGCAAATACGGCTGCCAAAATAATGCAGCCAAAATTAGCAAATGTAAAGATTAAGAATACCCCAGCAGTTCCTTGTTGTGCAATAAGTAGTGGAAAGACCAGGCTAATACCAAAGTTAGTTAACCAGATCATTGCAGTACTGATGGCATTGAACGTGGTACGTAATTGCTGTGGAAACATTTCAGAAAGTAACATCCAAGTAACTGGGCTAACAAGTCCCTGTTGGGTAGCTAAGAAATAAGCTAAAATAATCAAAATTAAAATGTTATTCATGCTGGATGCTAAGGGCGTCGTTTTCATGACCCAGCTGAGTAAAGCTAGACTGAAAACATTGGACATTAAGCCAATTGTTAATAATCGATAGGGTGAAATCTGTTCAACGACATGTTTACCCGCAAAAATGGCAATGGCTGATACAACACCAATTAAGACGTTACCGTACAGTGATGCACCAGAACCAAGACCAACTTTTTCTAAGATAGTTGAACCATAGTACATGACTGTATTAATACCGGAAGCTTGTTGAATAAAACCGATTGTCAGACCGGCACCAAGCAGGTATATTGACGCTTTAGAAGAAAAAATTAATTGCCAATTAATTTTTTCTCCTTGCCCAATAGCTTGTTTTGCTTCATTAATATTTTCTCGAATGTCTAGTTTTGGAAAGCCTAATTTTTTAAACACGCCTTGTGCACGATCTCGTTGGCGTTTTAGGAGGTACCAAAATGGACTATTTGGAATGTTAGCAGAAGCAATCCACAAAAAGATTGCAGGAATAGCTGCGGCTAACATCATGACACGCCAAATTGGATGCCAGTTTGGCCAAAGCGAGCCGAGAATTGCATTGACTGTAAAAGCCGTTAATTGACCGATAACAATGGCAATTGCGTTCTTATTGACGTTTCTTGTTTTAAGCCTGTCAGGAGAAATTTCATCTAAATATAATGGTGATAGACTTGAAGCACAACCTACTGACAAGCCCAGAATAAAACGTGAAATAATTAGCATCCAGGCATTAATTGATAATGAACAAGCAACAGTTGCAATTGTAAAGACAGCTGCTACCAATTGTAATAGCTTTTTACGCCCGAGATTATCCGCCAGTTTAGTGACTGCCAAAGCACCAAACATACAGCCTAATACTAAAGAACTAGAAATTAGTCCTTGGGTACTTGGTGCAGCGCCTAATTGATCAGCGCGACTAATAAAAGTTAAGGCACCATTAATCACACCGGTGTCATAACCAAATAAAAAGCCGCCTAATGCGATAATATATGAGGTGTAATTAAGAAACGAGTTGTTCTTTTTGGGACCAGACTTTTCTTTATACGAAATAAAAAACACTTCCTTTCAGAATTTAAAAAAACTCAATGGTTGTACAACATTTATCAAGCTAAAGATAAAAAATGATCATATTAAAAATAACATCCCTACAGAAAGTAGTGTACTATTTGTAAACTTAAAGAAAAATTAAATTTTTTGTCAGCCGTAATATCTATATTCAAAAAGTGTCAGCAACCTGCCCCTTTTATGGGGAGATTGCTGACACTAAAAGTAGCTATTAGACAAACTGTTCAGAAAGTTTTAGGAACTCATCAATATCTTGCTTAATTAAATCAGCGCCAGCTTGCCAGAAGTCAGGCTTTGTTAAATCAACACCCAAGTGCTTTTGGGCCAATTCTTCAGTCGTCATGTTGGCAGTATCACGTAGCAAAGCGATATACGCTTCCTCAAAGTTTTCCTGGGTTTGGGCCCAAGCATAAATGCCTTGGCTAAATAGGTAACCAAAAGTATAAGGGAAGTTATAGAAAGGTACATCGTTAATGTAGAAGTGAAGTTTTGAGGCCCAAAAGTGGGGATGTAATTCATCCAAAATACCACCAAAGGCCTGTTCTTGAGCAGCTGACATTAATTCATTTAGGCGTTTTGCCGGTACGAAACCAGCTTGTCGCTCTGCATAAAAGCTATTTTCAAATAAGAAACGTGCACGAATATTTAAAAACATGGCAATCGGATTAGCCATTTTAGCATCAAGTAAGACAACTTTTTCGGCATCAGATTTGGCTGCTTGAACATTAGCATCAGCGATTAACATTTCGGCAAAGGTTGAAGCTGTTTCAGCAACGTTCATTGCGTAATCGTCACGCCATACAGGTAGGTCAGTTAAGACTGAAGTGTGAAAGCCATGACCAATTTCGTGGGCGATTGTTGCTGAATCATTAACAGAACCTGTAAACGTTGTAATAATACGTGATTCATGGATATCTGGCACACTTTCCATCCAAGCACCAGGTGTTTTACCAGGCCGATTTTCTGCCTCAATCCATTGGTTTTCAAAAGCATGTTGTGCAAAAGCAGCCATCTTAGGTGAATATTTACCAAAATTTTTAATGATAAATGCAGCGGCTTCATCATAAGTTGTTGTCGTAGGGGTGTAATCACCTAACTTGGTAATTGGTGCCGATTGATCCTGCCAACCAATTTTATCCAAATCAAGTAATTGTGCTTTACGATTAAAATAATCCTTAAACATTGCTTTATTGTCATCGACAACTTGCCACATTGTGTTAAGTGTTTGTCGTGATAAGTGATTTAATTCTAGTGGTTCTGCTAAGAAGTCATCATAACCATGGGCAGCTTGTTCGGTTAAACGAGCCCCTGCCAAATGATTTAACGTGTCAGCAGCTAGATTTTCAGCATTACCCCACATTTTTTCATATTGTCGCATAATTTCAGCGCGAATTGTATTATCAGGATAGTCATCAATCCGGTTTAATGATTGTCCAGCTGACAGTGTTTGTTGGACACCGTTTTCGTCAGTGTAGGTCATTGTTAAACCAGCACTAATCGTGTCATAGTGTTCAGACCAAGCATCTAAGCCGTCCAATTTTAATGTCGCCAATAATTGTTCAGTTTTATCGTCTAGTAGACGAGCAGCTTGGTGACACAATCCTTTTAAATGAAAGGCAACTGGTGCAATTGCAGGGGTTGCTAATGCTTGATTAAAATCGTCATCTGAAAAAGTTGTTAGTAGTTTAGAAAACGCATTTAATGGTGTTTGGTAAGCTACTGATAATTGGGCAACTTTTGTTTGATATGGCCGATATTCTGAATTTGTATAGTCGGCTGCTGATAAAGCATTAACGAACAGCGTGGCTGTGCGTAGGCCAGAAAAAATCGTTTGATTATCAGCGGTAAGCTGACTAAATGTTTTAAAATTTGTATCATTAACTAAATTATAGTCATTAACCGCTGTTTTTAAGTCGGCAATCTGTTGTGCTAATAATTTTAATTTGTCTGCAAATTCAGGTGAATGAATACCACCAGGATAAATGGTATCTAAGTTCCAATTTAATGAATAAGTCATTTTTAATCTCCATAAATCTCATGTTTTTTTAATTATTTTGTTATTTATTCTATCATAACTTTTTTCTAGTACAAAAACTATATGGGTATCACATTTAAGTATATTATAATACCGTGATAATTGTTTTTATGGTATTGTTTAGATAAATATCTAATTAGACGTTTATCTAAATAGTGGAGAGGATGGGTCATTAATGGGGTTTGAAAAAAGTTTTAAAGCACTATCTGATCCGGTTAGACGAGAAATTCTGCAGTTATTAAGAAATGGTGCAATGACTGCAGGCAATATAGCAGAGCATTTTGATATGACCAAGGCAACAATTTCATATCATTTGCGTTTATTAAAAGAAGCTGGCTTAATTTTTGAGGAAAAAGAGAAGAATTTCATTTATTATGATTTAAATACCACATTAGTTGAAGAAATGATGGGGTGGTTAATGTCATTAAAGGAGCGTAAAAATGACTAAAAAAGAATTACGACGGTTATTGATCGTCACAACGATTGTCATGTTAGTCCCTTTGGTTGTTGGATTAATGATTTGGGCACAATTACCAGATAACATTGCAACACACTTTGGCGCTGGTGGTCAAGCAAATGGTTGGCATAGCAAAAGCAAGACAGTATTTGGACTACCTTTATTGATGATTGTTATACAATATATTTGTTTTTTTAGCCTTTATTTTGATCCTTCAAAAAATAATATTAATATAAGATTGTTCAAAGGCTTATTATGGATTGCGCCAATAATTGAAAACATCATGATGTTTAGTATTTATGGCATTGCTTTAGGATATTCGCTTAATATTGTGATGATTGTTAATTTTATGGTGGGAATATTATTTATTACCTTGGGTAACTATTTACACAAAGTGAAGCAAAATTATACAGTAGGCATTAAAATTCCGTGGACATTGCACAGTAAAGAAAACTGGAATCGAACACATCGTTTTGCGGCTTGGTTATTTTTAATCGTTGGTATTTTTATGCTGATTAATGGTTTTTTGCAACAAACTTGGTTGCTTATTATACCTATTTTAAGTATCGTCATTTTGCCAATTGGTTATTCATTTATACTGTATCATAAGGGTATTTAGATAGTCGGTCTGTTTTTATATACTTTGCGGTGTATATATGGTAATCTAAAGCTAAATTAAAAGAAAATTGAGGACTGTCCATTGAAGAATTAATACGATTTTGAAATTGCAATGATGACTATATCTTTTAGGGGTGTAGTGTGCATTTCAGGTGGTATTAGTTTAGATGGAGAGTCTTTTTTATGTGCTCTTTAATCGTACTGTTGCTCACCTGAATTCTTAAAGTGAGGTGACAATTTGAGTACTATTGAATTAAAACAATTAACATTTGGTTTTGATAATCAGGCGCAATCTTTGTTTGAAAAAGCTGATTTAACAATTGACGTGTCTTGGAAATTGGGATTAATTGGGCGAAATGGTCGTGGTAAAACAACATTGTTAAATTTATTACGTGGCATGTACCCCTATCAAGGCACGATTACACATCAAGTCAGTTTTAACTATTTTCCACAATCAATTAAAGATGCTAGTCAATTAACTTATGATGTATTAAATGAAGTCGCGAACGTTGAAATTTGGCAGATTGAAAAAGAACTGCGGTTAATGCAAACGGATGCTGCTGTTTTATGGCGACCATTCGCTAGCCTATCCGGTGGTGAAAAAACAAAAGTTTTATTGGGATTATTGTTTAGTGATCATGAGCATTTTCCACTAATTGATGAACCAACTAATCATTTAGATCAGCAATCAAGGAAACAGATTGCCCAATATTTAAAAAATAAGAAGCAAGGTTTTATTTTAGTTAGTCATGATCGTGCATTCGTTAATGAAGTCGTGGACCATGTGATTGCAATTGAAAAGCAGCAATTAATAAGCTATCAGGGGAATTTTGCGACCTATGAAGAACAAAAGTCTAGACGTGATCAATACGAATTAGATCAGAATAAAAAATTACAAACAGAAATTGGCCGTTTAAAGCAAACAGCAAGTGAAAAAGCAGAGTGGTCACGTGGTCGTGAAAAAGAAAAATTTGGTAATCGTCACGTTGAAGGCAGTGGTGCTATTTTTGACCGTGGCGCGATTGGTGCGCGTGCTGCACGGACCATGAAGCGTTCCAAAACATTAGTGCGCCATATGGAAAGTAAAATTGCTTCTAAGGAACAATTGCTTAAAGAAATTGAAACCATTGATCGGTTAATCATGAATTATCAACCGAGCTACCATAAAACACTAATCAGTGTTAAAAATCTGCAATTAGCTTATGAACAATCATTATTTGAACCAATTTCTTTTCAACTAGCAAAAGGTGAAAGGCTGGCTATTCAAGGAAATAATGGCTCGGGTAAAACATCAATTATTCATTATTTATTGGGAATGTTTGCTGGTCAAATTGCTGGTGAAATAACAATGCCAGAGAATATACGTATTAGTTATGTGCGTCAAAATTATGAAGATAATACAGGGACTTTGGCAGAATTTGCAGCTGAACATCACTTATCTTACGAAATATTATTAAACAACTTACATAAATTGGGTTTGGAACGTCACATATTCAATACGCGTATTGAAAATATGAGTATGGGACAGCGAAAACGTGTCGAATTGGCCAAATCATTAGCGACACCGGCAACCTTATTTATTTGGGATGAACCTTTAAATTATTTGGACGTTTTTAATCGGGAACAATTGGAGGAAGTCATTCAATCAGTGCAACCGACTATGTTGCTAGTTGAACACGATGAAACATTTTTGAATAATATCGCCACACAAGTGATTAAGCTGCACCACGAATAAAGATAAATTATGAAATTCATCGTGATAAATAAAGCCATTAAGCCCTTGTGCTATAATATCTTGAGTAAGTTTGATAGGGACAAGATAAGGATTTAAAGATGATAAAACAACATAAAAAATGGTCAACAAAACGCAAGGTATGGACGGCGGTCGCTACGCTGGTTGTCGTGGTTGGCGCAGCTATTTTGGGTGCAGGAGGCTATTTCTTCCATGTTGCCGAAGTAAGGGCTAAAAAAGATTTTGTGGGTAGTGGTTTAGTTAGCAAAAAAAATCCACTCTATGCTCAGCAAGAAAAGTGGCTAGCTGCGGATACAAAGGAATGGCATCTAAAAGCCAAAGATGGTACTAAACTAGTAGGAAATTACTTGCCTGCTGCAAAAAAAACAAATAAAACAGTCATCGTTATTCATGGCTTTGGGGTTGATCATAAAGCAATGGCGCCATATGGTGAGATGTTCCATCGTTTTGGGTATAATGTTTTGATGCCAGACGATCGCGCATCAGGTAAATCTGAAGGTAAGTATATTGGCTTTGGTTACTTGGATGCTAAAGATTATCAAGGATGGATTAACCAGATTATTGCTAAAGATGGTAAAAACAGTGAAATTTTGGTCATGGGTGCTTCAATGGGAGCAGCGACGACTATGATGTTATCGGGTATGAATCCACCATCACAAGTAAAAGCTTATATTGAAGATTCAGGATATACATCAGTTGCGGATGAATTACATTATGAAGCCGGTAATATGTATGGCTTACCTAAATGGTTAGCAAATGTGTTAATTCCAGTTGTATCAGGTTATTCAAAGGTTTTGGCAGGTTATAGTTATCACCAGGCAGATGCTGAAAAGTTGTTAGCTAATAATAAACGACCAATGTTATTTATTCATGGTGATAATGATAAATTTGTGCCAACAAAGTTTATGGCACCCGTTTATCAGGCAACTAATGGTCCTAAGGAAAAATACCTTGTACCGGGTGCTGCTCATGTAGAATCCTATCGGACTAATCCGGTTCAATATGAAAAAACAGTTCAAAAATTTTTACAAAAATATTTTAATTAAAAGAGGAGTATTATGCCGGAACATTATTATACAGCTAATCCAACTACGGCCCATGACGAACATACCTGGACATTTGATTTGTTGGATCATGCTTTAACTTTTACAACTGATGCTGGGGTCTTTTCCAAAGGAACCGTTGATTATGGGACACGAGCAATGTTAACTGCCTTTAATCGAGATATCCCGGCTGGAAAAATTCTTGATTTAGGAGCTGGCTACGGACCAGTTGCGATTAGTTTGGCTAAAGTATTGCCAGAACGGGCGTTTGTTGCAGCCGAAATTAATTCACGGGCAGCTGAATTAGTCCAACGAAATGCACAACGTAACCATGTGGAGCAACAAATTACAGTTGTGCAATCTGATCGTTATGAAAATGTTGACGGCAAGTTTGCAGCTATTTTAACTAATCCACCAGTACGAGCTGGTAAGCAAATTGTAACTGACATGATTACTGGTGCAGCTGATCACTTGGTACCGGACGGCACATTAACCGTTGTTTTGCAAAAGAAGCAAGGGGCACCATCTGCTAAAAAATTGATGGCTCAATTATTTGGAAATGTACAAACCATTGCCAAAGATAAAGGGTATTACATTTTGGAGAGTACGTATGTCGGTACCACTAACAGCTAATCAAATTCAGTATTTTATGGGTGAAGCTTTGCATGAAGCACGCAAGGCAGCATTAATTGGTGAAGTGCCAATTGGTGCAGTTGTTGTACAAAATGGGCAAATTATTAGTCGGGCGTTTAATTTACGTGAACACTTACAAGATGGTAGTCAACATGCTGAGTACCAAGCTATTTTAGAAGCAAATCGTTTGCAACATTCATGGCGGTTACCTGAAGCCCAACTGTTTGTAACGTTAGAGCCTTGTATTATGTGTGCAGGTTTAATTCAACAAACGCGTATCACAGATGTTTATTATGGTGCGGATGATGCAAAAGGTGGTGGTGTCACATCAATGTATGAACTATTGACTGATGAGCGCTTAAATCATCAAGTAAATGTACATGCAGGTGTTCGTGATCAAGAAGCAAGTGCGCTTTTGAAAACCTTTTTCAAAGATGTGCGAAAACGAAAAAAAGCAGCTAAAAAAGCACGGCAATTGGCTGATAAAAAAGCTGGTCAAAATCTTTAGTTCTTGCTATAATATAGTTTGTGGGGCAAGTATGCACTTCGAATTGTGTCAGGGTCGGAAGACAGCAGCACTAAGGAGACCGTGTATTGTGCTTCACTTCTTAAGTAAATTAGCGGAGGTTAGAACAAATTGTTCTAACCTCTTTTTTGTCTATTATTGGCATGTAATCTCAGACTAGGTTTGTTTAAATGTGTCTGTTCGTAAAACGCTTTTTCTGATATTATTGGTAATGATAGTTACACACATAAATCAGGAGTAAAAACTGATAGAAAAGGGGTCACAAGTCATGGCATATCAAGCTTTATATCGGACATGGCGTCCACAAAAATTTAGCGATATGATTGGTCAAGAAGTCGTGACCAAAACATTGAAAAATGCCATTATTACGGGGCAAACAACCCACGCTTACTTGTTTAATGGTCCTCGGGGGACTGGTAAAACGTCGGCAGCAAAAATTTTTGCCAAGGCAATTAATTGTTTGCATCCAGTCGATGGTGAACCAGATGGTACTTGTGAGATTTGTCAGGCCATGGATGCAGGTACATTAGGTGATGTCATTGAACTAGATGCCGCATCAAATAATGGGGTTGATGAAATCCGTGAAATTCGCGAAGATGTTACCTACGCACCAACGCAAGCAAAGTATAAAGTATACATTATTGATGAGGTACACATGTTATCAACGGGAGCGTTCAACGCCCTGTTAAAAACATTAGAGGAACCACCAGCCAATGTTATTTTTATTTTAGCAACGACTGAACCACAAAAAATTCCGGCTACGATTATTTCACGAACGCAACGGTTTGACTTTAAAAGAATTAATGCCCAAGCAGCATTTGAGAGAATGGTTTACATTTTAAATGAACGTGGTAATACCTACGATGAAGCAGCTTTACATGTCATTGCTAATGCAGCTGATGGTGGTATGCGTGATGCTTTAAGCATTCTTGATCAGGCATTATCTTTTGGGGATGGCCATGTGACATTGGAAAATGCTTTGCTGGTAACGGGTTCCGTTACGCAAACCTTGTTAGGGCAGTATGTACAAGCAGTGGTACAGCAAGATACCAAGGCTGCATTGGCCAAACTTGCTGAAGTGTTGGATGCTGGTAAAGATGCTAACCGTTTTGTTGAAGACTTAATTAGTTATGCACGTGATTTATTACTCTACACGCAAGCGCCTGAATTAGTAACGTTGGTACCCGATGAAGTATTTATGCAGTTAGCGCAAGAGCAAGAAGCGTTACTTTGGTATAATATGATTGATCAATTGAATGAAACACAACAGCAGTTACGTTTCACGAATCGCCCAGCTATTTATTTAGAGGTATTAACCGTAAAGCTTAGTCAGCCAATTACAACAGTTGTTCAACATACGTCGATGACACCAGACTCGAAGAAACAGCCAATAAAAACGGCAGCAACCAAAATAGTTGAGCAGGCGCCAGTAGAGGCCGAATCTGAGCCAACCACTGAGCCAAAGACTGACAAAATATCACATAAGCCAGCAGTTACTGTTCATGTGAGTGAAGATCAGACATCGGTCTTTAAGGTGTTAGCTGAAGCAACACGTGGTGATTTAAATCGCATAACGGCAGTATGGGCAGACATGGTAAATATGCTGCCGGTTTCTGAGCAAGCGATGTTAAATGTGTCACGACCAGTAGCAGCATCTGCTAGTGGCTTAGTTGTTGCTTTTAATTTTGATATTATTCGGCATAATGCGATGCAAAAAAACGATCTATTGCAAACGATGGTGACGCAAATTCGTGAATTAACGCAAGCAGCTAATGAGCGACAACTGGTATTTATTACAAGTGATGATTGGCAACAATTACGAGCTAAATACGTTGCACAACTGCCAAATCAACACACACAAGCACAACCCATACCTGATGAAATGGCAACACAAATTTCGGATGAACCGGCAATTGATCAGCCAGTAGAACAGGCAGATAATTTAATAACAGAAGCAAAAAACATCTTTGATGAAGCACTTGTTGAAGAAGTAGATGATTAAATAAAAGAAAATGAGGAATTAATAATGTTCGGTGGACAAAATATGCAACAAATGATGAAGCAAGCTAAGAAAATGCAAAAGCAAATGGAAGATGAGCAATCTGCCATTGCGCAAACAGATTACGTTGGGCATGCACCATCTGATTTAGTTTTGGCAACATTTAGTGGTGATCGTGAGTTGAAAGATTTACAAATTAACGCAGATATTGTTGATCCTGAAGATGTTGATGGCTTAGCAGATATGGTGTTGGTTGCCGTTAATGATGCCTTGAAGCAAATCGAACAAGACCAACAAAAGCGTTTAGGTCAATTTGCTCCTAAGGGTATGTTCTAACATACCAATAGAAAGAAGGCGGCTGTATGCAGTATCCAGAGCCAATTGCGAAGTTAATTGATAGTTATACAAAATTACCAGGTATCGGGATAAAGACGGCGACGCGATTAGCATTTTTTACGATTGATATGCCTGAAGAAGATGTAACAAGTTTTGCGCAATCTTTGATTTCGGCAAAACGTGATTTACATTTTTGTTCAATATGTGGGAATTTAACGGAAACAGATCCATGTGTTATTTGTTCGGATAATAGTCGTGATCAAAGCACGGTTTTAGTGGTGGCAGAAGTTAAAGATTTAATGGCAATTGAAAATACCGGTGAATATAAAGCACTGTATCACGTGCTACACGGGGTATTATCACCACTTGAAGGTAAGGGACCTGATGATATTAATATTGAGGCGTTAGTCAATCGCTTACAAAAAGACGATACGATTCAAGAAATTATTGTTGCAACTAATGCCAATGCCGAAGGTGAAGCGACAGCGATGTACTTATCACGATTGTTAAAACCAGCTGGTTTGAAAGTATCTCGTCTCGCAACGGGCTTATCGGTTGGTAGTGATATTGATTACGCTGATCAAATTACCTTGATTAAGGCGGTTGAAGGGAGGACGCAATTGTAATGTTTAAATTACGAAGTAAGCGTCCTAAATTTGATGCTAAAGCTTACGATGAGCGTTTGAATCAGGCAATTGAACACGCTAAGTATGATTATGAAAAAGCACGTATTTCTGAGAGGGCTATGTTTGAAAGCGATATTGCCCCAAGTATGATTAAATCCGAAACAGCACTTGCTAAGCAAAAGTATTTTTTCTTATTACGGGCGGCTCGACAACGTGGTATGAAAGGTCATTGGTCCACAGCTTTTGTTCATCCCGAGAAATGAAAAAATAATAAATTTTGTATAAATAATGAAATTTATTGATGGTTATACGAAAAAGAGGTCGAAGCTATTTTGTGTCGACTTCTTTTTTAGGTTATAATTAAAAACAAATGATGATTAGAAAGTGGTGAAATACATGTCTGGGACATTTATTACATTTGAAGGTTCTGAAGGTGCAGGGAAAACATCAGTCTTACGCGCGATAGTAGAACGGCTAACACCTTTGTTAAATGAGAAACTCGTTTTAACTAGAGAACCGGGTGGACAGGGAAGCCCGGTGGCTGAGGCAATTCGTGACTTGGTATTAAATCCAAATTTACCTAGCATGGATGCATGGACTGAAGCATTGTTGTATGCAGCATCTCGTCGTCAACATTTGGTAGACACGGTATTACCAGCGTTGGCAGCTGACAAGGTGGTCATTAGTGATCGCTATTTAGATAGTTCGATTGCCTATCAAGGTGGAGGACGTCGTCTAGGTGTAGATGCTGTGACAACGATTAATCAATTTGCGACGAATGGTGTGATGCCAACAGCAACGGTTTATTTGGATATTAGACCAGAAATTGGCTTACAAAGAATTCAAGAGCATCGTCAAGATGAAATTAATCGCTTGGATGTTGAGGCGTTGTCGTTTCACAAACGGGTAGCTGATGCATATCATCAATTGGCTGCACAATCCCCGGAACGCTTTCTAATTATTGATGCTGAGCAAGACTTAGCAACTGTTATTTCAGATACATGGACAGCACTGATGCCAATACTTGGTATCCAGGAATAGGAGGTTTTCACATTATGAAAATGATTATTGCAATTGTACAAGATAAAGATGCGAATAAATTAGGTGGTAAGTTTGTCAAGGCAAACGTACGTGCAACCCGTTTGGCAACATCTGGAGGATTTCTTCGTTCTGGAAACACAACATTTATGATTGGTGTTGAAGATGACCGTGTTCAAGAAGTACTTGATTTGATTGAAGAAACATCACACACACGTAAGCAATTTATGACGCCAGCAGTTAGTCTTGATGTTGCAATGGAATCAACGGCTGCAACGCCAATGGAAGTTCAAGTTGGTGGTGCAACAGTCTTTGTTCAAGACATTGAGCAATTCCACCGTTTTTAAGAGGTGCTCATGGATGCTGAAGAATTAATTGCGCGTGTCAATGACTTACAGCCACGATTAATTGCGCAACTACAAAAGGCGTCAGCAAGTCAACAACTTGCTCACGCTTTTTTGTTTACGGGTCCAGCTGGGCGGGGACAAACATTGGTGGCTGACTGGTTAGCAATGCGTTTAATGTGTCCGAATATCGATGAAGATGGACAACCTGATGGTACTTGCCATCAATGTCAACGAATTACCAATCATGAACACCCTGACGTGATTGAAATAAAACCGGATGGTAAAAGCATTAAAGTTGATCAAGTACGTTTTTTGAAAGAAGAATTTACTAAAACTGCGGTTGAAGGACAACAGAAGATTTTTATTATTAACGGTGCTGATACAATGACGAGTAGTGCAGCGAATGGTTTGTTAAAATTTATTGAAGAACCAGCACCAGGTCAGACGGCCATTTTAATTGCTGAAAATAAAGCCCAATTATTACCGACAATTGTTTCACGAACACAGGTTATTAATTTTACTAATGTTAGTCCACAACAATTTAAAGTGGTACTACGTAATATGGGATATGCAGATAATCAAATACCGTTAGTGCAATCATTAACAGATAGCGCGCAAGTTGCTAAAGACTGGTTGATTGATGATTGGTTTACGCAAGTAAGTGAGGCGGTTTCAACATTAGCAATTGCGATGTTAGAGAATTCTAACCAAGCATTTACACAGGTACAAACAACTTGTTTAGCTTTAGCAGGTGAACAAGCAGATAAACAAACTATTTTGATGATGTTTGCACAGGTTTGGCGAGATATTCTGTTAACAAAATCTGGTATTCAAACAAATCATTTTGCTAAAGATTGGACACAGCTAGTAAAACGATACGATGAAACCACGTTGCTGGCTGTCGTTAACATTGTGTTAGCAGCCCCACAAAAATTACAAAAAAATATTAGTTTTCAAACAACTTTAGAAGCCACCATATTAGAAAGTCAATTTAAGTTAGCAGGTTTAACATGAAACAACAAAAGAGTTTTGGCACCCAGACAATGGGAACCTTATATTTAGTGCCTACGCCAATTGGTAATCTAGGTGATATGACTAATCGTTCGATTGAAGTGATGCAATCAGTTGATTTAATTGCAGCTGAAGATACGCGGCATACACAACAATTATTAAACCAATTTGATATTGATACGAAGCAAATTTCCTTTCATGAGCATAACAAAGAAAATCGTATTCCTGAATTAGTTGCCCGGCTACAGGCAGGCGATAGTATTGCTCAAGTATCCGATGCAGGGATGCCATCGATATCTGATCCAGGACATGAATTAGTGAAAGCTGCTATTTTAGTTGATATTCCAGTTGTCCCAATTCCAGGTGCTAGTGCTGGGATTACAGCATTAATTGCGTCAGGGCTAGCCCCACAACCATTTATGTTTTATGGTTTTTTACCACGTAAGCCCAAAGAACAACGATATGAATTAGAAACGTTAAAGGTGCATCAAGAAACAATGATTTTTTATGAAGCACCACATCGTTTGGCTAAGACCTTAAAGGCAATGGCAACAGCCTTTGGCCCGGATCGCCAGGTTGTGCTAGCTCGTGAGTTAACAAAACGTTACGAAGAGTTTTTACGGGGAACAGTTGCTGAATTAGTCACTTGGGCTAATGAGAACGAGGTTCGCGGTGAATTTGTTGTTTTAGTAGCAGGTAATGACCAAGCTGAACAAGTAGAGGAGGTAGATCCTTTAGCTGAAATGACTTCAGTGCAAGCAGTGCAAGCATTGGTTGATGAGGGTCTAAAGCCTACAGCAGCTATTAAGCAAATTGCTAAACAACGTGCATTAGACCGTCAAACATTGTATTTACAATATCAAGGAGAAAATAAGTAATGGCTGTAGAATTCCGGATGCCACATGACGTCGTATATTATGAAGCTGATGTAACTGGCAAATTAAGTTTGCCAATGGTTTATAATTTAGCGATTCTTAGTTCAACGCAACAAGCGATAGAATTAGGAATTGGCCCTGATTATACTCATGACAAAGGCGTTGGTTGGGTTGTGTTGCAGCAGGTAGTCACGATTAAGCGTCGACCAAAAGATGGTGAAAAAATCATCTTAGCAACAACGGCTAAGCAGTTTAATCCGTTCTTTGCTCGTCGTCAATATCGTTTGCTTGATGCAGATGATCATGAATTGGTTGTTATGGAAAGCTTGTTTTCAATGATTGACATGGATAAGCGTAAGTTAGCGCGTATTCCAAAAGATATGGCTGAGGCATATCAACCGGAACATGTCCGTAAGATTCCACGTTTAGCAGATGTTAGTGAATTTGATGAGTCACAAGCAATTGATTATAAAAAAGAATATGAAGTTCGCTACTTAGATATTGATTCAAATCATCATGTGAATAATTCTAAATATGCTGACTGGATGGTAGATGTCTTGCCACTAGAATTTTTAACCAGTCATGAACCAACGGCAATGAATATTAAGTATGAACATGAAGTCTTGCCAGGAAATCAAGTGAAATCTGAAGTACAAGTCGTTGGCAATACGACAAAGCATCGTATTATGTTTGGGGAAACTGTTTCAGCAGAAGCAACAATTGATTGGACGTTAGTAAATATTTAAGCTAAACTAAAGATATTAAGACGATAAGGAGAATAAAAATGTCCGTATTAGTATTGGGGGGAGCTGGCTATATCGGTTCTCATATGGTGGCTACATTATTAGCTGCAAAGCGGGATGTAGTTGTCGTTGATAATCTATTAACAGGTCATCGTTCATCTGTACCAGAGGGGGTACCTTTTTACGAAGTTGATATTCGTGATAAGGCAGCATTAACTGAAGTATTTGAAAAAGAAAATATTGATCAAGTTGTTCATTTTGCAGCATCTTCAATTGTACCTGAATCAGTGGAACAACCATTGAAGTACTTTGATAATAATGTTTACGGTATGATTAACTTGCTTGAAGTAATGTTGGATTTTGATGTTAAGCAAATTGTCTTTTCATCAACTGCTGCAACATATGGTGTGGCTAAAGAAAATCCAATTAAGGAAACAACGCCACAAAATCCAATTAATCCATATGGTGAGTCAAAGCTTCAAATGGAACACATTATGAAATGGGCTGATCAAGCTTATGGTTTGAAGTGGGTGGCACTACGTTACTTTAACGTTGCTGGTGCAAAAGCTGATGGTTCTATTGGAGAAGATCATCCAATAGAAACCCATCTCGTACCAATTATTTTGCAAACGGCGCTTGGAAAACGTGAAAAGATTATGATGTTTGGTGATGACTATAATACACCAGATGGTTTTAATGTCCGTGATTACGTTCATGTAATGGATTTGGCAGACGCTCATGTGTTGGCATTAGACTACTTAGCTAAGGGAAATGATTCAAATCAATTTAATTTGGGATCAGCAAATGGTTTCTCAGTTAAGCAAATGGTTGAAGCAGCTCGTCAAGCAACAGGTAAGGAAATTCCAGCTGAGATCGGACCTCGACGTGCAGGAGACCCAGATTCATTAGTTGCTTCATCAGCTAAGGCGCGTGAAGTGCTAGGTTGGGAACCAAAGTATGATGATGTCAAAGAAATTATTCGTACGGCTTGGAACTGGCTACAAAAGCATCCAAATGGTTATGAAGACCGTTAATTAAAATTAAGTTAAACAAAAGGCCGCTGAATTCTCTTGAATTTGGCGGCCTTTAATATAGTGTTATTTTTAGATATACTTACATGTATATGAGCCTGTGTTTTGTCATCATCAAAATCAAAAATATGATATGAGGTGTTCAGTGCTCGTTATCAATGTAATAAATGTGTAGTTCTATTAAATTTGCGGTAAAATGAATAATAGTATTTTACAAATAAAGGAGTTAGGTGATATGAAAACCATTGCTTTTGATACAAGCAATCAACCTTTGAGCGTGGCATTATTTGAAGATGACCAATTAATTGACCAACGTGAAACTAATATAAAACGAAATCATTCCACACAATTATTACCATTTATTGACGAATTGGTGCGCCAAGTAAATTGGACACCACAAGATTTAGATAATGTGATTGTTAGTCAAGGACCAGGATCATACACAGGTTTGCGAATTGCAGTAACGACAGCTAAAACATTAGCATTTACACTTGGCTTAACGTTAACAGGTATTTCAAGTTTGGCACTGTTGGCTAGTAATGTTAATGATGACAACGTTGTGATTGTACCTATTATGGATGCACGTAATCAAAATATTTATGCTGCCCAATATCAATGGCAAGCAGGCCATTTAACGGTTGTACAACCTGATGCTCATATGAATCTTGATAAATTACAAGCAGCTTTAGTTAATCCGCAACAAGATATTGTATTTGTTGGAGAATGGCAACGGTTTGAAATGCAATTAAAAACAGCTTTTCCGCAGGCAAAATTTGCGAGTGATAATTTACCACATGCATCAAACAGTCTACAATTAGCTAAAGACGGTCATAAATTAACAAATATGAATGATATTCATCAATTTGTGCCGCAATATCATCGGCTATCACAGGCTGAAGCTGATTGGGCGAAAGCACATCCTAATGACAAAGGTGGACACACCTATGTGGAAAAAGTTTAAAGAGTGGTTGAAACTGGTCAAACAGCCAGTGCCAGAAAGTATGCAGCGTTTTCGGCAAAAAATTGTGATTAAAGATTTTGAATTTGATTTAATGCCTGCACAGTTATCTGATTTGGCTGATATAATTGCATTACAAGAAAATGCATATCAGGGTGAAATGCAATGGCCTTTGGAAGTTTTTACGGAAGAATTACAACGAACGAATGATCGTTTGTATGTGGTTGTTCGTCAACCGGAAACGGGTTCATTAGTTGCACTTATTGGTGGTGCTTTTCGTATGGGAATTCATGAAGTACATATTACCAACATTATGGTAGCACCCCATTGGCAAAATCGAGGGATTGGGACTTTTTTGGTGATGTATATGATGACCATTGCGCAGCAACTTGATTTTCATCGTATTTCATTAGAAGTGCGTGTATCAAATGTCGCAGCAAAAGCCCTTTATGAACGACTAGGATTTCAAGTTGTTCGACGCAAAACGCATTACTATGGGGAAAATGATGAGGATGCGTTTGATATGGCACAAATATTAGGAGATCATAACGATCATGAACTTCTTAAATAAACAAGAATTAACGGCCCAACAGTTATTTCAAGTAGCTGATGATGCTTATTTGAATGGGTCACCATGGCAGCTTAAAACATTTCAAACAGAATTACTAAATGAATATACGTATTATTTGGGGATGGTTGATGACCTAGGACGATTAATCGGTTTTGTAGGAGGTACCTACTTAGATGGTGTATTAGACATTAGTAATGTTGCAATTATGCAGGCTTATCAAAAACAACATCTTGGCGAGTTATTATTAAGAACATGGTTTAATATGTTTGTAGCGCAAACAACGGTGTTATTAGAAGTACGTGATGGTAATGAGGGCGCGAAACGTTTATATCGTCGTTTAGGCTTTGAGACATATCGCAAACGAAAAGCATATTATAATCATCCTGTTGAAGATGCTGTGCTGATGATGTTGCAATTACCAATAAGATCAAAGGAGTAAGTGATGACAGAAACACGTTATATCATGGCGTTTGAATCAAGTGCTGATGAAACGAGTGTCGCCATTGTTAAAAATGGTGTCGAAATTATTAGTTTGGCGACAGCGACCCAAATTAAAAGCCACCAAAGATTTGGCGGTATCGTGCCAGAAGTAGCTAGTCGTCATCATATTGAACAAGTGACTATTTTAGCAGATGCTGCATTAGCAGATGCTAAGTTAACATACCAAGACTTAACTGCGATTGGTGTGACACAAGGCCCAGGTTTAGTGGGCGCTTTGTTAATCGGTGTAACAGCAGCCAAAACAATTGCTTGGGCGCATAACTTACCATTAGTGCCTGTATTACATATGGCTGGTCATATTAGTGCTGCTAATTTTGTTGCACCTATTCAGTATCCAGCGTTAGCTTTAATGGTATCAGGTGGGCACACTGAGCTAGTCTTAATGCCTAAAGAATATGAATACGTTATTATTGGTGATACTCGCGATGATGCTGCGGGGGAAAGTTACGATAAAGTAGGACGCACGATGGGCTTGCAGTACCCAGCTGGTAAAATATTAGATGAGATGGCGCATCGTGGCCAACCATCATATAATTTACCACGAGCACTTATGAATGATGATGCCTATGATTTCTCATTTTCTGGTTTGAAAAGTGCGGTCATTAATTTGATGCATAATGCTGATCAGCGTGGTGAAACAATTGATCATGATAATTTAGCTGCTTCATTTCAAGCGGCGGTGGTTGAAGTGCTGGTCACTAAGACAGCACGAGCACTGGATAATTATCCTGTGAAATCATTTATCGTGGCCGGTGGAGTTGCGGCTAATCGTGGCTTACGTGATGCGCTAACTGAGATGCTGACAAAGCGACCACAAATTAACTTTTTACCAGTGCCAATTAAGTTGGCTGGTGATAATGCAGCCATGATTGGTGCTGCCGCTGATATTGCTTATCGTCATGGTCAACGTGGTGACTGGACGTTAAATGCTAATCCAGCTTTAGAATTTGATTATCAAGAACTATAAAAAATAGCCAGTTTCCATACCGCAATTATTGCAGTTGGAAACTGGCTTTTTAATTAAAAAAACATTTTTTCTACTATATAATGGTGTTAATTAATTAGCACGTTCAAGTAGCGCCTCGCTGATGGCAACTAGCGTATCTTTAGCATCACTTTCGGGTAGTTTGTCTAATTGTTCTAGTGCATTGTTAGTATAGTCACTGGCTAAAGCAATGGCATCATCAACAGCACCGCTAGCTATTACCATATCACGTAAAGCAATGGATTCATCATTACTGATTTGTTCTTTTTTCTTTAATAGTGTTTGAATTTCATCATTATTCTGCATTGCGATGATTAAGGGTGCTGAGTAAACGCCCTCACGAACATCTTGTAGTGTTGGCTTACCTAAATCATGAGTAGTTGATTGGTAGTCTAAGATATCATCTAAAATTTGAAATGCCATCCCAACATTATAAGAAAAATCAGAAACCAAAGTCATAAATTCTTCTGGTGCGTTTCCGTTAGCAGCACCAAGCTTAGCTGATAATACAAATAGTGCAGCAGTTTTACCTGCAATTTGTTCTTTATAGTTGGCTAATGTCATATGACGATCATAATGATTTGTGCGCTGGGTTAATTCACCTGTCAAAATAGCTTCTAATAACGAAGTCGCTTGTTGGACAAGTTTCATATCACTTGTATGGTAGGCAAGTGTTTTAAATGTTGCAGCAAACAAATAATCACCGGCATAAGCGGCAACATCTTTGCCAAAGCGAGACTGAATGCTAGGCGCATGACGTCGTTCAGGAGAATCATCAATGATATCATCATGAACAAGCGTTGCAGTGTGTAGCATTTCAATTGCAGCAGCGATATGTTTTAAATCTGAATTATTGCGAGGGTAAAACTGACCAATTATCAGTGTAAAAGCAGGCCGTAGCATTTTACCACCAGCACGGAACATATCCAACAATGCTTGTTCAACTTCTTTGTCATTTGCATGTAATGAATTTTGAATAATCAATAACACATCTTGGAGCTCCGCTTGAACTGTTGGAAAGTTCTCCCACATAGGGTGGATTTGTGTAAGAGTTTGTTTCATTAATTTGGCATTCCTTAAATCTACTATATAGTAAAACATAAATTGACATACTGTCTTTTAAACTAATTCCTATTATATATGAAAAAAATAGAATGCGCAGGTAAAAATTCGAAAAAAAGATATTTAAACAATTCGAGAGTTTTTATTGGAATTTTTTTGGGAAATTGTGTATTATAAATAACGTTGTGATGCGACAGGATTATTATTTAAAATAATTCTGATAAAGTAAACAAAAACACTTGATTGTCCGGCATAACTGCTGTATTATAATCAAGTACGCTAATTGAGGGATATTTTAATATCCTTGTATATTAGTGTGCACAAACAAGCAATGATGCGGGAGGTTGCGACACACCCGGCAGCATTGCCACGAGGCCCATTGCCATGGAGCCTTGTGGGGTGTGTCGGTAGTTTCCGCGGAGTTAGTTTCATATTCCAATATGGACGAAGGGAGAATTTATCATGGCTAACAAGAAGATTCGTATCCGCCTAAAGGCATACGAGCACAAGATTTTGGATTCATCAGCTGAAAAGATTGTTGAAACTGCAAAGCGTACAGGTGCTGAAATTTCAGGTCCTATTCCATTGCCAACTGAACGTACACTATACACAGTTTTGAGTTCACCTCACAAGCACAAAGATGCACGTGAGCAATTCGAATTGCGTACACACAAGCGTTTGATTGACATCATGAACCCAACTGCCAAGACAGTCGATGCATTATCAAAGTTGGAATTGCCAAGTGGTGTTGACATCGAAATTAAGTTGTAATCCTTATAACTTTAATTAAGATAATGACTTGCCCAGTTATGCATTTAACTAACTAAAAATTTTAGATTTACTATGAAAAGGAGATAGTCATGACTACTAAGGGTATCTTAGGCCGCAAAGTCGGCATGACTCAGGTATTCACTGAGACTGGTGAACTTATCCCTGTAACGGTTGTTGAAGCTACACCAAACGTTGTTTTGCAAGTTAAAACTTTGGAAAACGATGGTTACAATGCACTTCAATTGGGTTACCAAGATAAGCGCCAAGTTTTGAGCAACAAACCTGAGCAAGGTCACGTTGCCAAAGCAAATACGACCCCTAAGCGCTACATTCGTGAAATCCGCGATGCTGAGGGAGAATTCAATGTTGGGGATGAAGTAAAGGTTGATATCTTTGCCGCTGGTGAAGCTGTTGACGTTACTGGAATTACGAAGGGTCATGGTTACCAAGGTAACATCAAGAAGGATGGCCAATCACGTGGACCTATGGCTCACGGTTCTCGTTACCACCGTCGTCCTGGTTCATTGGGTGCCATTATTAACCGCGTCTTCAAGGGTAAGAAATTGCCTGGACGTATGGGTAACCACAAGCGTACTGTACAAAACTTGCAAGTTGTTCGCGTTGATGTAGAAAATAACGTGATCTTGGTTAAGGGTAATGTTCCTGGTGCCAACAAGTCACTTGTTACTGTTAAGTACTCAAAAAAAGCTAAGTAATAAGGACGAAGGGAGGAAATTAACATGACTAAGGTTGCTTTGTTTAAGCAAGACGGTTCAAATGCCGGTGATATTGAGCTAAATGCTTCAGTATTCGGTGTAGAGCCAAACAACAATGTCATTACGGATGCCGTATTGATGCAACGCGCTTCAATGCGTCAAGGAACTCACGCCGTTAAGAACCGTTCAGCGGTTTCTGGTGGTGGAAAGAAGCCTTGGCGTCAAAAGGGAACGGGTCGTGCCCGCCAAGGTTCAATCCGTTCACCACAATGGCGTGGGGGTGGAGTTGTCTTCGGACCTACACCACGTTCATATGCCTACAAGATGCCTAAGAAGGCATACCGTTTGGCATTGAAGTCAGTGTTGTCACAAAAGGTTTTGGATTCTTCATTGGTAGTTGTTGATGCATTGTCATTTGACGCACCAAAGACTAAAGAATTTAAGGCAGTTTTGAACAACTTAAACGTAAATGAAAAGACGTTGGTTGTCTTGGACGATGATAATGCTAATGCAGCACTAGCAGCACGTAACTTAGAAAACGTGACTGTTATGACTGCTAAGGGTGTTAACGTGCTTGACGTAATCAACAACGATAAGTTGATTGTAGTTCAATCAGCTTTGGCACAAGTTGAGGAGGTTTTGGCATAATGGACGCACGCGATATCATTTTGCGCCCGGTCATCACTGAACAAACGATGAACGTTTTGGATGAAAAGCGTTACACGTTTGAAGTTGATGTTCGCGCCACAAAGCCACAAATTAAGCGCGCTGTTGAAGAAATTTTCGATGTTAAAGTTGAAAAAATCAACACCGCTAACGTACGTGGTAAGTTGAAGCGTCAAGGACGCTTTTCTGGTTACACTAAGAAGCGTAAGAAGGCAACTGTTAAGTTGTCTGCAGCTTCTAAGGACATTCAATTGTTCAACGAAAACTAATTAGGAGGAAATTAGCGTGGCTATCAAAAAGTACAAGCCAACCTCTAACGGTCGTCGTAACATGACTTCTTCAGATTTTTCTGAAATCACTAAGACGACGCCCGAAAAGAGCTTGTTGGAATCAAAGTCAAACACTGGTGCTCGTAACTCATACGGTCACATGACTGTACGCCACCGTGGTGGTGGACACAAGCGCCAATACCGTATTATCGACTTCAAGCGTACTAAGGATGATGTACCAGCTAAGGTTGTTGCGATCGAATACGATCCAAACCGTACTGCAAACATCGCTTTGCTACAATATACTGATGGAACTAAGGCATATATCTTGGCTCCTAAGGGACTAGAAGTTGGTATGACTGTTCAATCTGGAGCAGATGCTGATATTAAGGTAGGTAACTCACTACCACTATCAAACATTCCTGATGGAACTCAAATCCACAACATTGAATTGAAGCCTGGTCACGGTGGACAACTTGTTCGTTCAGCCGGTGCCTCAGCTCAAGTGCTAGGTAAAGAAGGAAAGTACGTTCTAGTTCGCCTACAATCAGGTGAAGTTCGTATGATCTTGGCTGTTAACCGTGCCACAGTTGGAGTTGTTGGAAACGAACAACACTCATTGATCAACTGGGGTAAGGCTGGTCGTCGTCGTTGGAAGGGTCAACGTCCACACGTTCGTGGATCTGTAATGAACCCTAACGATCACCCTCACGGAGGTGGTGAAGGAAAGGCTCCTATCGGAATGCCATCACCATTGTCACCATGGGGTAAGAAGACAGCTGGTAAGAAGACTCGTAACGTTAAGGCTCGTTCAACTAAGTTTATCGTTCGTGGTCGCAAGAGCAAGTAATTAATAACTACGCCAGCTATTATAAGTTTTTAAAAAACGAGAGGAGGACCTCAAAATGGGTCGTAGCCTAAAAAAAGGGCCATTTGCTGATGCTTCTTTGTTAAAGAAGGTTGAAGAGGCTAACGCTTCTGAAAAGCATACTGTCATTAAGACATGGTCACGTCGCTCAACGATTTTCCCTAGCTTTATTGGATTGACTTTTGCAGTTTACGATGGTCGTAAGCACATGCCAGTTTTGGTACAAGAAGACATGGTTGGTCACAAGCTTGGAGAGTTCGTTCCTACGCGTACGTTCCGCGGACACGCAGCAGACGATAAAGCAACTAAGCGTAAGTAATTAGGAGGACAATACAATGGCTGAACAAATCACGTCAGCACGCGCCACGGCCAAGATCGTCCGTGTCGCACCACGTAAGGTCCGCCTAGTGCTTGACCAAGTTCGTGGTAAGTCTGTGGCAGAAGCATTTGCAATTTTGCAATTTATGCCAAACCACAGCTCAGAAGATGTATACAAAGTGTTGAACTCAGCAGTAGCAAATGCTGAGAACAACTTCTCATTAGATCGTGAAGATTTGGTAGTTGCTGAAGCCTTTGCAAACGAAGGACCAACGCTAAAGCGTTTCCGTCCACGTGCCAAGGGTTCAGCTTCACCAATCAACAAGCGTACAAGCCACATTACGATTGTGGTAACAGAAAAGTAAGGAGGATTGAGTCATGGGTCACAAAATTAACCCAACTGGTATGCGTGTCGGCATCATCCGCGACTGGGATGCAAAATGGTACGCAAACAAGAAGGACTTCGCAACAACTTTGCATGAAGATTTAAAGTTGCGCGAGTACATCGAAGCTAAGTTGGCTGAAGCATCAATTTCACGTGTTGAAATTGAACGTACTGCTAACCGTGTAAATATCTCAATCCACACTGCTAAGCCAGGTATGGTTATTGGTAAAGGTGGTTCTGAAGTTGATGCATTGCGTAACGAGCTTTCAAAGATCGTTGCCAAGGGTGAACGTGTTCACATCAACATCATTGAGATTAAGAAACCTGATTTGGACGCCCACTTGGTAGGTTCACAAATTGCAGCAGACTTGGTTCGCCGTGTGGCTTTCCGTCGTGCAATGCGTAGTGCTATCCAACGTGCAATGCGTGCTGGTGCCAAGGGTATCAAGACACAAGTTTCTGGACGTTTGAACGGTGCAGATATGGCTCGTATTGAGCAATATACTGAGGGTACAGTGCCTTTGCACACATTGCGTGCAGACATTGACTACTCATGGGATGAGGCAACAACTACTTACGGTCAAATCGGAGTTAAGACTTGGATTTACCGTGGTGACATTTTGCCAGAGAAGAAGTCAGTAAAGAAGCAAGGAGGCGAGTAACATGCTAGTTCCAAAGCGTGTAAAGTACCGTCGCCCACACCGCGGTAAGATGCGTGGTGAGGCTAAAGGTGGTAAGACAGTAGCTTTCGGAGATTTCGGTTTACAAGCTACTGAATCACACTGGATTACAAACCGTCAAATCGAGGCTGCTCGTATTGCTATGACGCGTTATATGAAGCGTGGTGGTAAAGTATGGATTAAGATTTTTCCACACTTGGCCTACACTTCAAAGGGTGTTGGTGTTCGTATGGGTAACGGAAAAGGTACCCCAGAAGGCTGGGTAGCACCTGTTAAGCGCGGCAAGGTATTATTTGAAGTTGCCGGTGTTCCTGAAGAGGTTGCCCGCGAAGCCTTGCGTCTTGCATCTAACAAGTTGCCAGTCAAGACTAAAATCTTGGCTCGTCAAGTGGAGGGTGAATAATGAAGATCAAGGATCAACAAAATGAAATCAAGGGTCTCAGCCAAGCTGAGCTAGTTGCCAAGGAAAAGAGCTACAAGGAAGAGTTGTTCAACTTGCGTTTCCAATTAGCTACTGGTCAACTTGAGAACACGGCTCGATTGTCAGAAGTACGTAAGCAAATTGCCCGTATCAAGACGGTCATTCGTCAACAAGAATTGAACAAGTAGACTAAGAGAGGAGACCGTTCGTTATGACTGAAGCTCGTAACACACGTAAGGTTTACCAAGGCCGCGTGGTTTCAGATAAGATGGATAAGACAGTTACTGTTGCCATCAACACTTACAAGAACCACCCAGTATATGGTAAGCGTGTTAAGTACACGAAAAAGTTTAAGGCTCACGATGAGAACAACGAAGCTAAGACAGGTGATTTGGTACGTATCATGGAGACACGTCCAACATCAGCTACAAAGCGCTTCCGTTTGGTAGAAATCGTCGAGAAGGCCGTTATTATCTAATCGTTTAATCTCGAATATTACCAATAACGGAAGGAGGACAAAATCGTGATTCAACAAGAGAGTCGTTTAAAGGTTGCAGATAACTCAGGTGCACGTGAAATCTTGACTATCAAGGTGTTAGGTGGATCTGGTCGTAAGTTTGCCGGAATCGGTGACATGATCGTCGCAACTGTTAAGCAAGCTATTCCTGGTGGAAATGTTAAGAAGGGTGACGTTGTTAAAGCCGTTATCGTTCGTACTGCCGCTAGTACACACCGTGCTGATGGTTCATACATCAGTTTCGATGAAAATGCTGCTGTTATCGTTAAAGATGATAAAAGTCCAGTAGGTACTCGTATCTTTGGACCTGTTGCGCGTGAATTGCGTGACAATGATTACATGCGTATTGTGTCATTGGCACCTGAAGTATTGTAATTACCATCATTAAATCAAGGAGGAAGCCTCGCATGTTTGTGAAGACTGGTGACAAGGTTAAGGTTATCGCCGGCAAGGACAAGGGTAAGGAAGGCGTAATCGTAAAGATTGACGCAGCCCAAAACCGCGTTGTTGTTGAAGGTGTCAATATGGTTAAGAAGCACCAAAAGCCTAATAACCAATACCCACAAGGTGGTATTGTTGAGCTTGAAGCTCCAATCCACGTTTCAAACGTACAATTGCTTGACCCTTCTACTAACGAACCAACTAAGGTTGGTTACAAAGTTGAAGATGGTAAGAAGGTACGTTTCGCTAAGAAGTCTGGAAAGACTTTAGCATAATTTTCTAGGTGAAAGGAGGAAATCATTATCATGGCAAATCGCTTGAAGGAAAAGTACGTCAATGAAGTTACACCTTCATTGGTCGAGAAGTTTGAGTATTCATCAATCATGCAAGCACCTAAGATCGAAAAGATCGTGCTTAACATGGGTGTTGGTGATGCTGTTTCAAACTCAAAGAACTTGGATGAAGCTGTTGCTGAATTGGAATTGATTGCTGGTCAAAAGCCAGTTATCACTCGTGCTAAGAAGTCAATCGCTGGCTTCCGTTTGCGTGAGGGTATGGCAATCGGTACAAAGGTTACTTTGCGTGGTGAACGTATGTATGACTTCTTAGATAAGTTGATCAACGTTTCATTGCCACGTGTTCGTGACTTCCGTGGAGTTTCACCAAAGGCTTTTGATGGCCGTGGAAACTACACATTGGGAGTTCGTGAGCAACTTATTTTCCCAGAAATTGATTATGATAAGGTTAACCGCGTTCGTGGTTTGGATATCGTTCTTGTAACGACTGCCAACTCAGACGAGGAATCTCGTGAATTGCTTACTCAAATGGGTATGCCTTTCTCAAAGTAATCAACACTGATTTACAGTAATTAATAATAGGAGGCAAATATCAATGTCAATGACTGACCCAATTGCAGATTTTTTGACACGCATTCGTAATGCGAACATGGTTCGCCACGACTCAGTTGAAGTACCTGCATCAAAGATCAAGAAGGACATCGCCGAGATCTTAAAGAGTGAAGGCTTTGTTCGTGACGTTGAATACATTGAAGATGACAAGCAAGGTGTCATCCGTGTTTTCCTTAAGTATTCTGCTGACAAGACTCGCGTAATTACAGGTTTGAAGCGTATTTCAAAGCCTGGTCTACGTACATATGTTAAGTCAGATAATGTACCTAAGGTATTAAACGGTTTGGGTATTGCAATCATCTCAACTTCTGAAGGTGTTATCACCGATAAAGAAGCTCGCGCCAAGAAAATTGGTGGCGAGGTATTGGCTTACGTCTGGTAAAAACAAAATTTAAATAAGGAGGTGTCAACCAATGAGTCGTATTGGTAATAAGGCCGTAACATTGCCAGCTGGCGTTGAACTATCACGCGAAGGTGACGTTGTTACTGTTAAAGGACCTAAAGGTGAGCTATCACGCACGATTGCTCACGAAATCAATTTGACTGTTGATGGAACTGAGGTTTCATTCACTCGCCCATCTGATGATGGACGCATGAAGGCACTTCACGGAACTACTCGTGCCATTGTTAACAACATGGTCGAGGGTGTTTCAAATGGCTTCAAGAAGACATTGAAGCTAGTCGGTGTTGGATACCGTGCAGCAAAGCAAGGCGACAAGCTTGTTTTGAACGTAGGTTACTCACACCCCGTAGAATTTGAAGCTCGTGAAGGGTTAACTGTTGAAGTTCCTGACTCAACGACGGTTACAGTTGCAGGAATCAGCAAGCAATTTGTTGGTGATTTCGCTGCTGAAATCCGCGCCGTACGCGCACCTGAACCATACAAGGGTAAGGGTATTCGTTACGAAGGTGAATACGTTGCACGTAAGGAAGGTAAGACTGGTAAGTAAACTTAAGCTTTGTGCTTAAAGTCGTAAGCAACGTTACGATTTTACTTATGAGTATATCTTTCGAACTGAAAAAAAGAGGTTACGAACATGATTACGAAGTCAGACAAGAACAAAGTGCGTCAACACCGACACACTCGCGTTCGTGGAAAGATTTCTGGTACTGCTGAGCGCCCACGCTTGAACGTTTACCGTTCTAACAAGAACATCTACGCGCAATTAATTGATGACGTAGCGGGTGTGACGCTTGCTAGTGCCTCAACTTTGGATAAGTCAATTGAGACTGCTCCAAAAACTGAACAGGCAGCTAAAGTTGGTGCTTTAATCGCAGAACGAGCAAAAGAAGCTAATGTTGAAGTTGTTGTATTTGATCGTGGTGGTTACTTGTACCACGGTCGTGTACAAGCTTTGGCTGAAGCAGCTCGTGAAGCTGGTTTGAAGTTCTAAGGGAAGGAGGAAAGAAAAACATGGCATTTATTGATGCAAATAAGCTCGGTGAGCTTGAAGAAAACGTTGTAGCCATCAACCGTGTTACCAAGGTTGTTAAAGGTGGACGCCGTTTGCGTTTCGCTGCTTTGGTAGTTGTTGGTGACCGTAACGGACATGTTGGTTTTGGTACTGGTAAAGCGCAAGAAGTTCCTGAAGCAATCCGTAAGGCTGCTGAAGATGCAAAGCGCAACATTATTAGTGTACCTATGGTTGGTACAACCCTTCCTCACTCTACATTGGGTGTCTTTGCTGGTGGCCGCATCCTAGTGAAGCCCGCCGTTGAAGGATCTGGAGTAGCAGCTGGTGGTGCTGCTCGTGCCGTTTTGGAACTAGCTGGAGTTGGTGATGTGACTGCAAAGTCATTAGGCTCAGCTACACCAATTAACGTTGTACGCGCAACTTTCGATGCAATCAACTCATTGAAGAACGCTGAAGAAGTTGCTGAATTGCGTCAGGTCTCATTAGAGCACTTGGCAGATTAAGGAGGCAGAAAATGGCTGAACAAGTTAAAATTACTCTTGTAAAGAGTGCTGCCCACCGTTTGCCAAAGCAACGTGCGATTGTTAAGGCCCTTGGTTTGAACAAGGTCCAATCATCAGTCGTATTGCCTGACAACGCAGCAACGCGTGGTGCAGTGTTCAAGATTGCTCACTTGGTTACTGTTGAAGTAGTTAAGTAAGAGCTAAATAATTAGATTGCATTGAAGGAGGTAAAACCCTAATGAAGCTAAATGAACTCCAAGTAGCTGAAGGTGCACGTAACGTCCGCAACCGTGTTGGACGTGGTGAGTCATCAGGTAATGGTAAGACTGCAGGTCGTGGTCAAAAAGGTCAAAAGGCTCGTGGTAAGACTCGTCAAGGTTTCGAAGGTGGACAAATGCCATTGTTCCGTCGTATGCCAAAGCGTGGTTTCACGAACATTAACCGTAAGGAGTATGCTGTTGTCAACCTTGACATGTTGAATCGTTTTGATAACGGTACTGAAGTTTCTCCAGCATTGTTGGTTGAAGCAGGTATTGTTAAGAACGAATTGAACGGTGTTAAGATCTTGGCAAATGGTCAACTTGAGAAATCATTGACTATTAAAGCTAACAAGTTCTCAGCAGCAGCAACCGCAGCTATCGAAGCTGCTGGTGGTAAAGCTGAGGTGATCTAATGCTGAAAACCGTGCTCGATTCACTTAAAGAAAAAGATATTCGAAAGAAACTATTTTTTACTTTGGGAATCCTAATTGTTTATCGGTTAGGTGCCTATATTACTGTCCCGGGTATTAACACGGCGGCATTAACAGAGGTAGCAAATTCTGGGCTCGGCAGCATTTTGAATATGTTTAGCGGTGGTGGATTAACAAATTACTCATTATTTGCAATGGGAGTTTCACCATACGTTACTGCACAAATCGTGGTACAGCTCCTACAAATGGATATTGTGCCACGATTTGTTGAATGGTCGAAACAAGGTGAAGTGGGACGACGTAAGTTGAACCAAGTTACTCGGTGGCTGACCATTGTCCTAGCTTTTGTCCAATCTATTGGAATCACGGCAGGATTTAATCAACTAAGCCAAGTTAACTTGGTGAAAACACCAAATGCAGAGACTTACATATTAATCGGATTCATTTTAACGGCTGGTACAATGTTATCAGTTTGGTTAGGTGAGATGATTACTGAACGTGGTCTTGGTCAAGGTGTTTCAATGTTGATTTTTGCTGGTATAATTGCGCGTTTACCAGCAGGTATTTATCAACTATTCAAGGAACATATCCTACAAGGTGACGATCCAGCGCGTGGATGGGCATTTTTGATTGGACTAATGATGATTTTTATAATTGTTATTGGCTTTGTTACTTGGTTTAATCAGGCGATTCGCAAGGTACCAATGCAATATACACGTCGTTCGACAGGTGCAGGAAGTTCTTCCTATCTACCATTACGTATTAATATTGCGGGGGTTATCCCGGTTATCTTTGCGTCATCATTATTGGTTACGCCACAAACTATTTTGCAAGCATTTGCAACTAAGTTTGCAGACGCAAGTTGGTATAATACAGTTATGCAATACCTTTCAATTCAAACGATGCAAGGTGGTATTGTGTATACATTACTGATTGTTTTGTTTACATTCTTCTATGCGTTTGTTCAGGTTAATCCTGAAAAGGTACAAGAGAATCTACAAAAACAAGGTAGTTATATTGTAGGCGTCTGGCCTGGTCCATCTACTGAAAAGTGGATGTCAGGACTATTGATGCGTTTGTCAGTAGTCGGCGCTTTGTTCCTAGGATTTGTCGCTTTAGCACCAATTCTAGCAACACACTTCTTTGGGTTGGATAGTAACCTTGCAATGTCAGGAACGTCGATCTTGATTGTCATTGGTGTGGCAATTGACCTGATTCGCCAACTTGAAGGATTGATGATGAAGCGGCAGTATGTTGGATTTATTCGAGAAGGAGTCGAGACAAAATGAGTTTGAACATCATGTTGTTGGGTTTGCCAGGTGTTGGTAAAGGAACCCAGGCTGCAAAGATCGTTGAGATGTACAACTTGCCACACATCAGTACGGGTGATATGTTCCGTGCGGCAATGGCCAACGAAACTGATCTTGGTATGCAAGCAAAGTCTTATATGGATGCTGGTAACTTAGTTCCTGACGAAGTTACTAACGGTATTGTTGCCGAGCGTCTAGCAGAAGAAGATACGAAACCAGGATTTATCTTAGATGGATTCCCTCGTAACTTAGAGCAAGCGAAAGCTTTAGAAGATATGCTAAGTAAAGAAGGCCGTTCATTGGACGCTGTTCTTTACTTTACTGCTGATATGCAAGTATTAGTTGATCGTATGATGGCCCGTGGACGTGCAGATGACACGCCTGAAGTGATTCAAAATCGCTTGGACGTTAATGGTAAGCTTACTGAACCAATCGCTGAATTTTATGACGAAAAAGGTCTATTAAATAAAATCGATGGTTCACGTGAGCTTGATGTCGTGTTCGCAGATGTAAAGAAGTTACTTGATAGTTTGAAGAACGACTAAGTTTAACCAATATTTTTTACTTTTCAAGGTAAATCTATCGTGTTATAATAACTTGTTACGTTCTCCAATGTCACAACTAAGGAGGCAGCAACGTGGCCAGTGATGTTATTGAAATTTCTGGTGTGGTAAAGGAAACTTTGCCCAATGCCATGTTTACCGTTGAACTGGAAAACGGCGCAGACATCTTAGCACACGTTTCTGGTAAGATCCGAAAGAATTTCATTCGTATTCTACCTGGAGATCGTGTAACGGTTGAGATGTCGCCATATGATTTGACGAAGGGCCGTATTACATACCGGTTCAAGTAAGCAAATCGTACAAAAAATTCAAGGAGGTAAATATCATGAAGGTTCGTCCATCAGTTAAGCGTATGTGCGACAGCTGCAAGGTTGTCAAGCGTAATGGTCGTGTAATGGTGATTTGCTCTGCAAACCCAAAGCACAAGCAACGTCAAGGTAAGTAATTTTACTGACGTTAGAAAATTTATTTATTATATAGAAAAAGGAGGTAATCGTAATGGCTCGTATTGCTGGTGTTGATTTGCCTCGCGATAAGCGTATCGTGATCGCATTAACATATGTATATGGAATCGGGAATGCAACTGCACAAAAAGTTTTGGCAGATGCAAAGGTTTCTGAGGATGTCCGTGTTCGTGACTTAACCCCAGACCAAGAAGACGCTATCCGTGCCGTCGTTGATGGTATTAAGGTAGAAGGTGACTTGCGTCGTGAGGTCTCAATGAACATTAAAGGTCTACAAGAAATCAATTCATACCGTGGTATCCGTCACCGTAAGGGCTTACCAGTTCGTGGACAACACACGAAGAACAACGCTCGTACTCGTAAGGGCCCAGCTGTTGCAATTGCAGGTAAGAAGAAGTAATTTAAACTAACTAGAAAGGAGATAACTTGATTATGGCAGGTCGTACTAATCGTAAGCGTCGTGTACGTAAGAATATTGAGTCTGGTGTAGCACACATCCACGCAACGTTCAACAACACGATCGTAATGATCACCGACGTTCAAGGAAATGCTGTTGCTTGGTCATCAGCTGGTGCACTTGGTTTTAAAGGTAGCCGTAAGTCAACGCCGTTTGCTGCGCAAATGGCTGCTGAAGCTGCTGCTAAGAGCGCAATGGAAAATGGCATGAAGACTGTTGAGGTAACTGTTAAGGGACCTGGTTCAGGTCGTGAGTCAGCTATCCGTTCGTTAGCCGCTGCAGGTTTGGATGTTTCATCTATTAAGGATGTTACACCAGTACCTCACAACGGTTCACGTCCACCAAAGCGTCGTCGTGTCTAATTGCCGGTTGCAAATAGTGCACAACAAGCTTTGAAAGGGGTAACAAACAGTATGCTTGAATTCGAAAATCCTAAGATTATGCTGGTTGAAGAGGATAGCAATTACGGTAAGTTTGTGGTTGAGCCGCTTGAACGTGGTTACGGAACTACTTTGGGTAACTCACTACGCCGTGTATTGTTGTCTTCATTGCCTGGTGCGGCAATCAATTCAGTACAGATTGATGGCGTTTTGCATGAATTTTCAACGGTCGAAGGTGTCGTTGAAGATGTCACGCAAATTATTTTGAACCTTAAAAAGGTTTCAATGCGCATCGACAGTGACGATGAAAAAACACTCGAAGTTAACGTAACCGGTCCCGCTGATGTGACGGCCGGTGATATAACTGGTGATAGTGATGTTGAAGTCTTGAATAAAGATCTTCACATTGCTACTGTTGCGGCTGGGGCTACTTTGCACATGACTTTGACTGCTGCTCGTGGTCGTGGTTATGTTTCAGGGGACCAGAATAAGGAATTGCATGATGAAATGCCTATTGGCGTTCTAGCAATTGATTCAATCTTTACCCCAATCGAACGCGTCAACTATCAAGTTGAAAACACTCGTGTTGGTCAACGTGATGACTTTGATAAATTAACTTTGGATGTTTGGACTGACGGTTCATTGACAGCTACTGAAGCTGTTTCTTTGGCCGCTCGTATTATGTCTGATCATTTGAACGCATTTGTTGATATGTCTGAGCGTGCAATTACTGCACAAGTGATGGCAGACAAGGAAGAAGAGCCAACCGCAAAACATGCAGATACGCCAATTGAAGAATTGGACTTGTCTGTTCGCTCTTATAATTGTCTCAAAAGGGCCGGGATTAACTCTGTCCAAGAGTTAACTGAGCGTACGGAGACTCAAATGATGTCTGTTCGTAACCTCGGTCGGAAATCACTTGACGAAATCCAAGACAAACTTACATTGCTAGGTTTGGGATTCCGCAAGGAAGATTAGATTAAACGATAGAATACCAAGTAAAGGAGGACACACTCATGGGATACCGTAAGTTGGGACGTAACAGTGCACAACGTAAGGCTTTGTTGCGTGATTTGACTACTGATCTATTAATCAATGGTCGTATCATTACGACTGAAGCTCGTGCAAAAGAAGTTCGTCGTACTGCTGACAAAATGATTACGTTGGGTAAGCATGGTGATTTATCATCACGCCGCAAGGCAGCTGCCTTTATGCGTAACGTTGTTGCAGACGTAAAAACAACTGATGATAACAAAGTTCAAGTTGAAACAGCTTTGCAACACTTATTTAACGATGTTGCACCTCGCTTTGAGGGTCGTGCCGGTGGTTACACTCGCATTTTGAAGACTACTCAACGTCGTGGTGACGCTGCTCCAATGGCTATCTTGGAATTGGTTGACTAATTTCATTGGTTAATTAATAAACACAATGAGATCTCTCATGTTATATGGTATAAACCGCTAAGATGATGGCTAATAGCCAAGTCTAGGTTGAAAGGCATTTATGTCGCACCTATAACGTGTGAGGTTTTTTTGTGCTTTTTTTTGTATACCCGAAACTCGGGACTGCAGTAATGAAAGACTTTTGTAGTGTTGAGTTTTTGATTTATCGAAAAAAAATAATGATTTTTCTAAAAATCACTTTTAATAATTTACGTGTTAGCAAAGCTAGTATATACTAAAACAAAAGTGTTCTTGGGGGGGTTACAAATGAATAGGAAACGTAATGTAAATACAACGGGTATGACAATACACTTAACACCAAGTAATTTTATGGCAAATCGTATGTTAGTTAATGGTCACTATTTTGATTATCGGGGTATTGATCTAAAGATGGGTGATACAGTTCGAATTCGGCAACAAGTCGGTAATTTTCTAGTTGTTGAAAAAGCATTTAAATATGGTAAAAACTATTATGAACTATAATTTTGATAATCGCCTGTTGGATAAATCGTTTACTTTATCTATGGATAACTATGCGGATGGCTTTGTTAAATTAAATGGTATTTATTATCGTGTTACGACAACCGAAAAATTAATCTGGGGAGATGAGGTTGTAATCGTTGCAGTACAAGGCAATGCGATTAGCTTAGAAAAGGAGACGTCAAAAAATGATATTAGCTAGTATTTTATATGTCATTATCTTTTTATTGATCATTTATTTGTTGGTTTCAAGTATTCGAATCATTCCACAAAATATGGTAGGTATGGTTTCGATTTTAGGTAAGTATAAAAAGCAAATTACACCTGGTATTCATTTTACAATACCGATTATTACGCGAGTGGATCGAGTCGATTTGGCACAGGTACCACTTAGTTTAAGTGAACAAAGTGTTATTTCACAAGATAATGCAGAAGTTATTATTTCACTTTCAATGAATTATCATGTTACGAACCCATATAAATTTACTTTTGAAAATGCGGATTCAATTAAATCTATGGTTCAACAATCGAGAGCGCATTTACGTGGAATTATTGGTACGATGGATTTGAATGATGTTCTTAATGGGACAGAAAGAATTAACGCTGCGTTAAGTCATGAATTAGCGACAATTACGGATGCTTATGGTGTTAATGTTGATCGGATTAATATTGATACAATCCAACCAACACCGGAAATTCAAGAATCAATGAATAAGCAAATTAATGCCACGCGTGAACGTGAGGCAGCTATTGCAAAAGCAGAGGGTGAAGCACGTTCAATTGAATTGACCACAAAAGCTAAAAATGACGCCTTAGTGACGACTGCTGAAGCGAAAGCAAAGGCAGTGCGTTTAGCGGCTGATGCTGAAGCATATCGTATTCAAAAAGCGAATGATGCCCTAGCAGCTGTAGATAGCAAGTATCTAGCTGCGCAAAATATTGATGCTTTCCGTGAAGTTGCAAACGGCCAATCTAATACGGTTGTTGTTCCTAATACAGCCATTGATGCGTTGGGAAATCTAACGGTTGCAAATGAATTATTTCAACAAAAAAATAAATAAAAAATAAGGATGGAACATTTTTGTTCCATCCTTATTTTTATTAACATTTAGTTATGACGAGCATGCTTTGCTAGTAAGTCACCCACAAATTGAATAATGACAATGAACAGTAGGATAATGACCGTTGCAGTCCACATAACGTCGTTTTGGAAACGTTGGTAACCGGTAACGATTGCAGTTGTTCCAAGACCACCAGCACCGATAGCGCCAGCCATTGCAGTCAAACCAACTAAACTGATTAATGTAACAGTTGAAACACGAATTAGTTCGGCACGACCTTCTCGTAAGTAGACGTCTGAGATAATGTCCCAATTAGTTGCGCCAAACGAACGAGCAGCTTCAACTTTACCACCTTCAACACCAAGTAAAGCAACCTGTACCTGACGAGCGTAAAAGGGGAAAACACCAAGGGACAGTGGGACTAGCGCAGCTGTTGTTCCAATAGTTGTACCGACAATTAATTGTGTTAGAGGTGAGAAAGCCACCACCATAATGATGAATGGAATAGCACGCCCAACTGAAACAATTTTATCTAAGATTTGGAAAGCTGTGCGATTAGGTGCAATCCCGTCATCGGCAGTCAAAACTAAGCCAATCCCAAATAACAAACCAATAATACCACCAATAATGGCGGCGCCGAGAGTCATATAAACTGTTTGCCAAATTGCAACACCCCAGCCATAGTCACCTGACCAGCCCAAAGCGTAAGCATTAGGCATATGTTCTTGAATCCATCCCATAATTAGTTGGTACCTCCTTGTAATTCAGTAATGACCACCCCGTGATCACTAAAACTTGCTTTAGCAGCCTTACGATTAGCAACCGTTCCCTTAAATATTGCAACGGCAAGACCAACAGGTGTCTGTGTCAAGATTTCCATGTTTGAATAGAGAATATTTGTTGTGACATCGAAATCTGCATAAATTGTTGATAGTAATGGTTGCGCTGTATCGGCACCAACATAACTGATTTTGATTAGTTCTTCATCGTCTGCTAGTGGTTGGGTGGTTAATAGCTCATTCACCTTAACAAGTGCTTCATCCAAATTAGTAGCTGTATTGATGAAATCTTTTGTTAGTGGCTTTTGAGGATTGGTAAAAATTTCTAATAACGAACCACGTTCAATGATCGTACCGTTTTCCATCACAGCAACTTTGTTAGCAGTTTCTTTGATGGCTTGCATTTCGTGAGTAATCAAAACAATAGTTAAGCCTAATTCACGATTTAATTGCTTTAGTAATGCCAAAATTTGGTTAGTCGTTCGGGGGTCTAGGGCTGAAGTTGCCTCATCAGAAATCAAAATTTCAGGATCATTTGCCAATGCACGTGCAATGGCCACACGTTGCTTTTGACCACCAGAAAGTTGATTAGGATAGTTATCAGCACGGTCATCAAGACCAACAAGTTTTAGTAATTTGTTAACCTTTTTAGCTTTATCAACTTTTGATAAATTAGAATGTTTCAAAGGTTGTGCGACGTTGCCAAAAATTGTTAACTCATTCATTAGATTGAAATGCTGGAAAATCATCCCAATTTTCTTACGTTGATTACGTAATTCTTTTGGTGAAAGTTGTAGCATGTCGATATCGTTTACAATGACTGAACCTTTGGTTGGACGTTGCAATAAATTAATGGTACGAACCAGCGTTGACTTACCAGCACCAGAATAACCAACAATGCCATAAATATCGCCTTTTTCAACTTCGATGGATTCATCTTGAACAGCGACAATTTCACTTTTTTTTTGTTTAAAAGTTACATTTATATTTTTTAATGAAATAACAGCCATATTCTTCTCCTACTATTGATATGTATGTGAACGAGCGAAGGCCCGTCACGGTTGTTGCAAATGGCTTACTTCAACTTGATATCCCATGATGGAATTTCAGCCTTACCCCAAGTATCCTTTAGGTATTGCTTTGTTTGCTTGCTTTGGTAAGTTTTAACGACTTGCTTGTATGCTTTCTTGTTAGCATCACTCTTGCGGGCAACAATAACATTAATCCATTGCTTTGACTTTTTATTAATTGGTTCAACGTAGACAGCTGAATTTAACTTAAGTTTAGCTTCTTGGGCATAGTTAGTATTAATAACAGCACCATCCATTGACTTTAGAGAAGATGGGCCTTGATCAGCAGCAACTTCTTTAAATTTAAGGTTTAACTTGTTCGATTGAATATCTTTAAGGGTTGGCAAATCAACCCCTTTCTTGATTTTAATCAAGCCAGCTGATTGTAGCAAAGTTAAAGCACGGCCTTCATTAGTACTGTCATTTGGTACGGCAATACTATCACCCTTTTTAAAATCTTTAACGTCTTTGTATTTTTCAGAATAAAGACGAATTGGGGTAATGAAAGTTTTACCAATTGCTTTGACCTTATTGTTATTTGATTTATTCCAGTTGTTTAAGAAATAAACGTGTTGGAAAGCATTTAAGTCAAGTGATCCGTCAGCAACGGCTTTGTTTGGTTGGTTGTAGTCAGTAAAGACTTTTGTTTTAACAGTTAAGTTATATTTCTTTTGCGTTGTTTTGTTGATATTATCCCAAAGTTCTTTATCACTAGTACCAACAATTCCAACAGTTACTGTTTTTTTGGCAGCAGCATTAGCCGTAATAGGCGCAATAGTTCCAGCAGCAAAGGCACTAACTGCTAAGATAGTACCAATTTTTAATCCTTTATGTGTCATAACGTTTCTCCTTAGACAATTTTATAAGTATGAGTTAGTGTATTTTAGAAAGGAAGGGGAACAAAAAAGACTCGTCCCATCATGATTAGATATAATCTGATAGAAACGAGTCTCGTGTTACCATTCTACTTTTATTTTAACTATTACTAATTAAAACCTTAGCAACGAGCGAGCAGTGAGCGATATGATGCTATGCTGATTCGTGTGTCTTTTAACGTAGACCATTCCGTCGTTAATTTATAGACTTGCTACTCATTAACGCCAATCACAGGCCATTTTCAACTAGTATGATTTGAACAGCTTACACCAAATACTGTCTCTCTTAACAAATCATAATTAATTTACTTTCCTGATCAACTTGTTTATTCTTCTGAAATACTTAACCGTATTTTAGTTGATATTATCTGTTGTGTCAACTACCACTATCATTTTTCTTCACGATTAACCAAAACAAGGATGCCTAGTATTAAAATGGGGGCGATGAAGAGTGCACCTTGATGTAATAATTGCATCGCAAAAAAAGCCAAAATTGCTGAAGCAAAAAAAGCCAAAATAACGGGAGCCACCCGTCCAGCACGATGCAACGCCGATTTATCATGCCATAATAAACCATTAGTTAAACCACTACTAAGGGTTCGTAAATTACCAGTGCTTAAGATGGTCATATAAGGCATTCCATGAATGAGATTAAATGTATCTGCCTGAATGGCCATAAAAAAGGCTAGTAATGGCAGGATAATATTGGATGAAACAGTGTGATATTCTAATAAAGCGACACCGACTAAACCTATAAATTCAATGAGTAAAGCTATCATAGTATGTGATTGCTGGTGTTTTTTTGCAAATTGTTTCAAAAGCTGGTTAAAACTAGTGCCCATTAAAAAAGCAAATACGGGCCAGAAATAAATTAAGGCATGTAACCATTTACCGTTGGCAATATTTAGACCAATTTGTAATAAATTACCGCTTTGAAAGCTTGCAAAACGCATATCATGAATTTGAAATGTATAGGCATCAATAAAGCCAGCTGTTGCTGCGAGCAACATCCCCGTGCGCATTGATTCTTTAATTGGATAATGATGAATCATGATAATCGTTCCTTAATAAAAAATTATTGCTGTGACAATTTCCTTAGTATACCACTAGTTATATCATCCTAACATGACTTTACACCCTGTGATTTGTGTTAAAATAGTAACAATATAGAAAATGAGGAGAATTTTGTTATGGCTTTAGCATATCCAGATGATAGCTTGGCATTACACACAGATGCGTACCAATTATCAATGATGCAAACGTACTTTATGAAGGGAATTCATGAACGCAAGGCAGTTTACGAAATGTACTTTCGCAAACTACCATTTCAAAATGGTTATGCCGTTTTTGCAGGATTGGAACGGGTTGTAAATTTTTTGAGTGGGTTACATTTTTCTCAGAGTGATCTTGATTATCTACGTTCAACTGGGGAGTTTAATGAAGCATTTTTAGATTACTTAAAAAATTGGCGCTTTAAAGGAACCGTTCGGATGCCAAGCGAAGGAGATGTTGTTTTTAACAATGAGCCTATCGTGCAGGTTGAGGCAACTGTTTTTGATGCGCAATTAATAGAGACCCCGTTACTAAACATTATTAACTATCAAACTTTGATTGCCACAAAGGCTTCAAGAATTCGTTCAGTTGTTGGTGATCAAACTTTGATGGAATTTGGTTCACGTCGTGCACAAGAAATGGACGCAGCCCTTTGGGGAACACGTGCTGCTTACATTGGGGGCTTTAACGCAACTTCAAATGTGCGAGCAGGTAAATTATTTGGTATTCCAATTTCTGGGACACATGCACACAGTTTAGTACAAGTCTATCGTAATGATTATGAAGCTTTTAAAGCCTATGCAGAGACGCATCATGATGTGGTCTTTTTGGTTGATACGTATGATACATTACGCTCTGGTGTGCCAGCTGCAATTCGTGTGGCACAAGAAATGGGTGATAAAATTAACTTTATCGGTGTTCGTATCGATTCAGGTGACTTGGCTTACGTCTCTAAAGGGGTTCGTAAGATGTTGGATGAAGCTGGTTTTCCAGAGGCATCTATTGTGGCATCAAATGATTTGGATGAAACAACGATTAAGAGTTTGAAGTTCCAAGGTGCTAAAATTGATACATGGGGTATTGGAACAAAATTAATCACGGCATACGACCAGGCTGCGCTTGGTGGTGTTTATAAAGTGGTATCAGTCGAGGATGAAAATGGTGAGATGACCGACACAATTAAGATTTCAGGGTCGGCTGAAAAGATTTCAACGCCAGGTCAAAAGCAAGTTTGGCGTATTACACGTAATTCTGATGGTAAGTCACAAGGGGATTATGTTGCCTTATGGCATGAAGACCCAACTAATTTGCCTGAGGGCTTGTATATGTTCCATCCTAGTTATCCATACTTGAATAAGACAGTTGTTGATTATACAGCACGACCAATCTTACAAGATATTTTTGTGGACGGCGAATTGGTTTATAAACTACCAACTTTGGATGAAGTACGGACATTTGCCCAACACCACATCAATTCATTATATTCAGAATATCGCCGTGATATGAATCCACAAGAATATCCTGTTGATTTGTCACAAGATGCATGGGACCATAAGATGAATCTTATTAAGAAAACCCGTGCATATGTTGATGAAATTAATAAAAACAATTAATAGTAATATTTCTTAAGGGAGGCTGTTATGCGAACATTACAAGCAGAGATTATTCAAACATTAGGTGTTCAACCGACAATTGATTCAGAAACTGAAATTAACCGTTCAATATCATTATTGAAAGATTACTTAATTAAGACCGGTCTTAAGACTCTTGTATTAGGTATTTCAGGTGGCCAGGACTCATTGTTGGCTGGTAAGTTAGCGCAGTTGGCTGTTATGCAACTACGTGCAGAAACTGGTGATAAAACTTATCAATTTATTGCGATGCGGTTACCATATAGTCAACAATCTGATGAGTCAGATGCAATGGCTGCTATTGCTTGGCAAGGTGCTGATCAAACAGTAACGGTTAATATTAAAGATTCAGTTGAAGGTGTTGTGACGCAGTTAGAAGCTAATGGTATTGCAGTAACTGATTTTAATAAGGGAAATATTAAAGCTCGTGAGCGTATGATTGCACAGTATGGTGTTGCTGCAGCTAAACAAGGTGTTGTGATTGGAACTGATCATGCAGCCGAAGCGTTAGCAGGCTTTTATACGAAGTTTGGGGATGGTGCAGCAGATGTGACACCATTATATCGTTTAAATAAACGACAAGGTCGTCAGCTATTAGCTTACTTAGATGCACCAAAAAACTTATACGAAAAGGTGCCAACAGCTGATTTGGAAGAAGATCGGCCAGCATTGCCTGACGAAGAGGCTTTAGGCGTAACCTATGATGCAATTGATGACTATTTGGAAGGCAAAGAAGTATCTGATGCGGATGCTAATCAAATTGAGCATTTGTATACAACTTCTGAACATAAACGCCGTCAACCTGTAACTGTCTTTGATGAGTGGTGGCGTTAAAAAATAAAAAGTGTAAAAATTATGGGCCGTTAGTCTAACCATTTTGAGATGGTAGATTAACGGCCCTGTTTTTATGATGTGATTTTAATGTGCTTGCCAATCAATACGAGGTTGTTGGCTTAAAATATTATCGATTTGATCTAATTCAGCTTGGCTAAAGTTTAAGTGGTTTAAAGCTTTAACATTGTCAACTAATTGTTCCGGACGACTAGCGCCGATAATAACACTAGCGACTTCAGAATGTCTAAGATCCCAAGCTAAAGCCATTTCAGCTAATGTTTGGTGGCGGTTTTTAGCAACCTCGTTTAAGTTTTGAACAGTTTGAATAGTAGCTTCGACTTGATTTTCATGCAAGAAGGGACTGTTACTTTTAGCTGCACGTGAGGACTTTGGAATACCATTTAGATATTTATCAGTCAACAAACCTTGTGATAGCGGACTAAAGACAGCGGCTGCTTTGCCATACTGGCGTAAGACGGGCAATAAATCCTGTTCAATTTGACGATTGAACATATTATAGCGTGGTTGATGAATAATGAAAGGTGTCTTTAAATCATTGAAAATTTTAATCATTGCCTGAGTTTGAGCACCAGAATAGTTAGAAATACCAATATATAGTGCTTTGCCAGTGCGAACAAGTTGATCCAAAGCCAGTGCTGTTTCTTCAATTGGTGTGTCTGGGTCAGGGCGATGAGAATAAAAAATATCCACGTAATCTAATTGTAGTCGTGCTAAACTTTGGTCAGCACTGGCGATGATGCTTTTTTTAGAACCCCAATTACCATAAGGACCATCCCACATTTCATAACCTGCTTTACTTGAAATAACAAGTTCATCACGATAGGCATGTAAATCCTGCGCTAAAATATGGCCAAAGTTTTGTTCCGCACTACCAGGTATTGGCCCGTAGTTATTGGCCAAGTCAAAATAGGTAATGCCCAAGTCAAAGGCCTGATGGATAATGGCTTTTTGATTTTCAATAGGATCGACACTGCCAAAATTATGCCAGAGACCTAATCCGATAGCTGATAATTTTAGACCACTTTGACCAACACGATTATAAACCATCTTGTCATAACGTTCTTTATTTGCTTGATACATTAAAATTCCCCCGATGATTTTATGATATACAATAGCTATTCTTAATTGTAAATTATAGCTGTAATTTAGTGGGGTGTCCAAAGCCATTTAGACCACATTCTAAGTCATAGAGAAATATGGTAAAATATTTATATCGATACTGACATTTAGTCAGTTAATAAAAATGAGGGTTACCACATTTTTAAAAGGAGAGAGGGACGTAACATGATGAAAATGTTTAATACCATGACGTTGACTAAGGAAGATTTCCAACCTATGCATGAAGATAAAATCAGTATGTATGTTTGTGGGCCAACTGTCTATAATTATATTCATATTGGAAATGCACGTTCCGCAATTGCCTTTGATACGATTCGTCGTTATTTTGAGTATCGCGGTTATGAGGTGGATTACGTATCTAATTTTACTGATGTGGATGATAAAATGATCAAGGCAGCAGCAGCTCAGGACATTACAGTCCCACAGTTAGCTGAGAAATATATTGCTGCCTTTAATGAGGATACGGCTGCGTTAAATATTAAGCCAGCTACAGTACGACCTCGAGCAACCGAACACATTACAGAAATCATTGATTTTGTGACTGACTTAATTGATAAAGGTTACGCTTATGAATCAGCTGGTGATGTGTATTATCGTGCCAAAAAATTTAAAAATTATGGTGCACTAGCTCATCAAGATTTACAAGAGATGACTTCAAATGCAGCAGGGCGTTTGGACGATGTTGAATTGGCCCGTAAAGAAGATCCAATGGATTTTGCAGTTTGGAAAGGTGAAGATGGTGATGGTGCGATTGCCTGGGATTCACCATGGGGTAAAGGTCGTCCAGGATGGCATATTGAATGTTCAGTGATGTCGACGAAGTATCTGGGTAACCATTTTGATATCCATGGTGGGGGCATTGATTTAGCGTTCCCACATCATACGAATGAAATTGCGCAAAGTGAAGTTCATACGGGCGAGCAATTTGTGAATATGTGGTTACATAATGGCTTTGTGACAGTTGGTGATGAAAATGAAAAGATGTCTAAGTCACTTGGAAATTTTGTGACTGTTCATGACTTATTACAACAGATTGATGATCCAATGGTATTACGCTTTTTCATGGCCACAACACAATATCGTCGTGCGATTGCCTATTCAACAAAAAACATGGCGCAAGCAGGTCAAAACTTGGAACATATTCGTACTGGTTATCGTAATTTACAATTCCGCTTGCAGGATGCGCTTGAGGGGAATGACGAGCACATAACAAAGCAAGTTAATACACATATTGCAGCATTTAATGCAGCAATGGATGATGATTTTAATGCGCCCAATGCGTTAACAGCGATTTATGAGCTAGTGGATTTGGCTAATCAATATGCGAATGCTAAGGCTGTTTATCAACAAGCAGTTCAATTTATTTTGGATAGTCTTGTGACGTTAATGGGTGTTTTTGGGGTTGATGGTTTAGCACAAGAAGAATTATTAGATGCTGATATTGATGCATTGATTAAAGAACGCGACCAAGCTCGAGCAGCAAAAAACTTTGCCCGTTCTGATGAAATTCGGGACACGTTAGCAAAGCAAGCAATCATTTTAGAAGATACACCACAAGGAACACGTTGGCATCGTTAATAATAAATGGCAAAAATGAGCTTTTTTTAATCAAACAGTTGACACAACGTGAGATTAGATTTAGCATAGTCGTATCGACAGCGATAAGATGAGTACGGTCAATGTGTTTTATAGAGAGTCAGTGATGGGTGAAAACTGATAAACACTTGATTGGAAGATGGTCTTGGAGTCATAAATGACATGAACAACACGTGAATGCCGTTCGGAAACGCCCGTTATAGCGATGAGAGGATGAGCCTAATTGGTTTATTAAATTCGGGTGGTACCACGTGATAACGTCCCGTAATCTTAATTGATTACGGGACGTTTTTGTTTAAAAGCATGTCGATAATTTAGGGGAAGTTACTTAGGAGGAATTTAACATGGCAGAAGTTGAAAGTTTTTCATTGGATCACACCAAGGTACAAGCACCATACGTTCGTAAAATCGAGACACAACAAGGACCTGCAGGTGGACAAATTGTAAATTATGATTTACGTTTGACGCAACCAAACGAAACCGCCATCGAAACTGCTGGTGTACACACTTTGGAACACTTATTTGCAAGTTTGGTGCGTGATGAATTAGACGGTATTATTGATATTTCACCATTCGGTTGCCGTACTGGTTTTCATGTGATTAGTTGGCAAGATTATTCATCGACTGAGGTAGCTGTTGCCTTTACGCATGCACTACGTAAGATTCGTGATGATATTCAATGGGATGACGTGCCTGCAACAACAATTCGTGAATGTGGTAATTTTAAAGACCACAGTTTGCACTCTGCTAAAGAATGGGCGCGCATTATTTTGGATCAAGGTTTTTCAGATGATCCATATGTTCGTCATGTTGTGGAAGCTTAATTTTTGAAATGATGATAAGACAAAAAAGTTGGTTAAAATACTTGATTTACAAGTCATTAACCAGCTTTTTTTGCCCACTAAGCAAAATAGAAGAAGACTTTAAAAGTGAAAAATCGCAATAGTTAGCATATAATATTTAAAAATTAATAATTTCTAATAATGTTTAGCAAATGAACTAGTCAAAGAGCGGGGGAAAAGATATGCCAAAAATTAGTGAAGTATTTCAAGAGTATGGCTTTAAGGACGATCGTTTAACTTTACTAGCCGGCCCATGTGCCATTGAATCATATGAAACTTGTGCTGAAGTTGTTGAAGAATTGAAGAAGATTACTGATGAGTTAGGGATTAACTATGTGTTTAAGTCATCCTTTGATAAGGCTAACCGTAGTGCCATCTCATCTGATCGTGGTTCTGGCATGGAGACGGGACTTGAAATTCTACGTCAGATTAAAGAGAAGTATAATGTGCCAATTGTGACTGATGTCCATGAGTCTTACCAATGTGCACCAGTTGCTGAAGTTGCTGATGTGTTGCAGATTCCAGCTTATTTGAGTCGTCAGACTGATTTATTGTTAGCTGCTGCTAAGACAGGTCGCGTTGTTAACATTAAAAAGGCGCAGTTCATGGCACCAGAAGATATTCAGAGTGCAGTGAATAAAGTTGCCTCACAAGATAATGAGCATATTTTAGTCACTGAACGTGGTACCATGTTTGGTTATCATCAGTTGGTGGTGGATATGACGAGTTTGATTCAAATGCGTGAAACTGGCTACCCAATCATTTACGATGCAACCCATTCAGTTCAAATTCCGAGTGGTTATGGTAACCATTCTGGTGGTAATCGTGAATACATCTTCCCATTGATGCGGGCAGCCTTATCAATTGGTATTGATGGTATTTTTGCTGAAGTCCACCCTAACCCACCTAAGGCTATTTCTGATCAAGATAGTCAGCTCTATCTATCAAAGGCACGTCCAATCCTAGAAGAAGCCAACAAGCTATTCCACGAACATCTTAACAGTAAGGTGGTGTATGCAGATGAAGACTTATTATAAAGATGCTAAAGAGACCTTTAATATTGAAATTAAAACTTTAGAAAAGGTCCGTGATGCTTTAGACGAAAGCTTTGACCAATTTGTTGATGATGTTTTACAGATGACAGGTCGTTTAATTTTTATCGCGATTGGTAAATCAGGTATTATTGCTGAAAAAATTTCGGCTTCATTTTCCTCGATTGGGGTACCAAGCTTTTTCATCGATGCTGGAAACGCCTTTCATGGTGACTTAGGTCGAGTATCCGCAGATGATGTGGTTGTATTTGTCTCTAATAGTGGTGAAACAGAAGAAGTATTACAAACGTATTTTGCGTTGCAAGAGATTTTTGGTAAAGATTTAAAAACAATTGCTTTAACAGGTGCATCAGATTCAACATTGGCAAAAAATACACAGGAGGCATTAATTGTTGATGTGGCTTCTGAAGCGGACGTTACCAAATTAGCGCCAACCAACTCAACAACGGCAACGTTGGTCGTTGGGGATGCGTTATTAATTGCGGTTCAAAAAGAAAAGCAATTCACGAAAAAAGATTTCGCTTTGTATCATCCAGGTGGATCAATTGGTAAGCTGTTGTTGCAAACAGTTAAAAATGTCATGCATACCAAGGTACCTTATGTTGATATCGAGACACCGCTTAACGATGTTATCTACCGTATTAGTGATTTTGGTATTGGAATGACGCTAGTAAAGGATCAAGATAAAGTTGTTGGGATTGTGACAGATGGCGATATTCGTAAGAAAATGCTTCATGTTACTAAGGTTAAGGAATCAACAGCTGCTGATTATATGACAGAAGGGTTTATTAGTATCGACGTTAATAAACGAAATCGAGCAGCATGGCGTAAGATGGCTACGCATAACATCTCTAATTTAGTTGTTACTGAAAAAGGTGAAGTTGCGGGAGTTATTACCATCAACGACGTTGTTGATGAATAACAAACTTAATGAAAAATAAAATCTGTTAAACTAATGAGTTAAACGTTTTAATTATATTTTACTAGTTAGTTAACTGTTTACCTAAGTAAATAAACATGATATAGTAATGTCAATCAAGAATAACCTTTAAGTGTAGTCCAGTGAGGCTAACAAAGGATACCCAAGTTGATGGCAGTCATCCAAAATAGGTGAATCATACTATCGAATAACTTAGTAAGCCTTATGAATCACTGGATTCATAGGGCTTTTTTGCGTAAACAATGAGGAGATAGCATGCGAAACTTTGTGAATTTAAATGATTTAACAATACAAGAAATTATGCAATTAATTAAAAAGAGTTTGGCGTATAAAAATGGACAATTAGCGTTGCCTACCCAGTCAAAACATGTTGCCAATTTATTTTTTGAAAATTCAACACGGACAGCTAGTAGTTTTCAAATGGCTGAATCAAAGTTAGGGTGGCAACCAATTCAAGTTAATCCCCAGACGAGTTCAACGCAAAAGGGAGAATCACTCAGTGATACGCTAAAAACTCTTGGTGCAATTGGGGTAGATGTAGTGGTACTCCGGCACAGTATTAATGATTGGTATGAGCCATTAATTGCTGAAAATTCAGCCTTGATGCCACAACTTGTTAATGCAGGTGATGGCAATGGTCAGCATCCATCACAAAGCTTACTTGACTTAATGACAATTTTTGAACAGTTTGGTTACTTTGCAGGTTTAAATATTCGTATTGTAGGCGATTTAGCGCATTCAAGGGTGGCGCGTTCAAATGCTGAAATTTTAAAACGTTTAGGTGCACAAGTGAGTTTTTCAGGACCCAAACAGTGGTATCCGACTGACTTTGATCAATATGGTACTTATCGGGAAATGGATGCGGGTCTAGAAACCTTAGATGTTTTGATGTTATTGCGTGTGCAGCATGAGCGGCTAGCCCAACAAGAAAATGCTGATTTTTTAGAAACAACGTATCATCAACAATTCGGCTTAACCTACAACCGTTATAGTCGATTAAATGACAAAGCCATTATTATGCATCCAGCACCTGTTAATCGGGGGATTGAAATTGCTGATGAATTAGTAGAAGCAGACAAATCACGTATTTTTACGCAAATGGCTAATGGTGTTTATGCCCGTATTGCCATCTTAACTGGCCTGATGGAGGAGACAGTAAATGACATCAATATTGATTAAGAATGCACAAAGTGTTGGGACAGATGGTGCCTTAATTCGCCAAGATATTTTAGTAATTGACGGCATGATCACAAAGGTGGCAACTAATATCAAAGAAACGACTGACCGTGTGATTGATGCCAATGGTGCGTTAGTTACACCAGGATTGGTCGATGTGCATGTACATTTTCGTGAACCGGGATTTGACTATAAAGAAACTGTCACAACTGGGTCAAAAGCAGCGGCACGTGGGGGATTTACGACAGTATTAGCGATGCCTAATCTAGATCCAGTGCCAGACAACTTAGAAAATTTTCAAATGATTCAAGCTAATAATGAGGCTAATAGTTTAATTCATTTAAAGCAATATGCAGCTATTTCAACAGCTTTAACGACTGAAGAGGTCAGTGATATTGATGCACTAGCCAAGGCAGGTGCCGTTGCCTTTACAAATGATGGTAAGGGTGTGCAAACGGCGGCTACGATGCTAATGGCAATGAAAGCTGCTGCCAAAGTACAACGACCATTAGTGGCACATGTGGAAGATAATTCATTAATTAACGGTGGCGTGATGAATTTAGGTGAAAAATCAAAAGCATTACAGTTACCAGGTATGGATCCTTTAGGCGAATCCTCTCAGCTTGCACGTGATTTAGTATTAGCTAAGGCTAGTGGGGTGCATTATCATGTCGCACATCTTTCGACAAAGTCATCAGTGGCGCTCGTTCGATTTGCTAAATCACAAGGAGTCAACGTGACGGCTGAAGTCTCGCCGCACCATTTGTTATTGGATGAAACCCATATTACGGGTGATAATGCTTACTTTAAAATGAATCCGCCGCTTCGAACACCAGCTGATCGGACCGCTGTTATTGCGGGATTATTGGATGGCACCATTGATATGGTAGCAACTGATCATGCACCGCATAGTAAAGCAGAAAAAGAAGGGTCATTTATCGGGGCTGCTTTTGGGATTACGGGGATTGAAACAAGTTTCCAATTGCTTTATACCCACTTAGTTAAACCGGGTATTGCAACGTTGAACCAATTATTGGATTGGATGGTTGTTAAACCACAACAAGCCTTTGGGTTACAAGGAGCACAGAAAATAGCTGCTGGGCAACCAGCAGATTTGGCATTATTTGATATTAATCATGCACACAAAATTACAGCAGACGAATTTGCCTCAAAAGGGGTTAATACACCATTTATTGGGGCAACAATTTACGGGCAGACAGTATTAACCATGGTTGATGGTCAAATCGTTTACGAGGCATAGGGGGAAAACATGCAACGTTATTTAGTTTTAGAAAATGGGTCAATTTATACTGGTGAAGCTTTTGGCGCTACAAAAGATGTTGCAGGAGAGCTCGTTTTTAATACGGGTATGACGGGTTATCAAGAATCATTAACGGATATTTCTTATTCAGGACAAATTCTAACTTTTACGTATCCATTAATCGGCAATTATGGTATTAATCGTGATGATTATGAATCATTAAAGCCAACAGCAAATGCCATTGTGGCACATGAAATTGCACGCCGTCCTTCTAATTGGCGCCAACAAATGTCACTTGCTGAATGGGCAGAAAAAATGGATTTGCCAGGTATTACGGATGTTGATACACGTGCCCTAACAAAAGAAATTAGAGAATACGGTGTGATGCGGGCAGTTATTGTTGATGAAGTTACTGATGACACATTGGCGCAACTACAGGCAGCAAAACCAGCAACAGATGAAGTTAACAAAATGACGACGAAAACGACGTATGTTAACCCGACGGATGGGCCATCAATTGCGTTGATTGATTTTGGCTTGAAAAATTCTATTTTACGTTCATTAGCTAAACGTGGTGTGAATGTGATGGTTTTCCCAGCTAATGTTGATGCAAAGACTATATTAGATATGGATCCGGATGGCGTCTTATTGTCAAATGGACCAGGAAATCCTGAAGATGTGTTGCATATCTTACCAGTTATTCGAGAATTACAAGAAAAGATGCCATTGATGGGGATTTGCTTAGGCCACCAATTGTTTGCTCTAGCTAATGGTGCAACGACGTTTAAGTTGAAATTTGGTCATCGTGGTTTTAATCATGCTGTTCGTAATAAAGTTAAAAATCAAATTGACTTTACATCACAAAACCATGGCTACGCTGTTGACGCTAAGTCGATTGCACAAACGAATTTGGAAATCACCCATGAAGAAATTAATGATCACACAGTTGAAGGACTTAAGTTAAAAAATCACGCTGCATTTTCAGTTCAGTTTCATCCAGATGCAGCGCCTGGTCCCCATGATGCGGAATACTTATTTGATGATTTCCTAGCAATGATTGCACAAAGTAAGAAAGGACAATTACAACATGCCTAGACGTACAGATATCCACAAAATTTTGGTCATTGGTTCAGGTCCCATTATTATTGGTCAAGCTGCTGAATTTGATTATTCAGGAACACAAGCAGCGATGTCTTTAAAAGAAGAAGGGTATGAAGTTGTCTTAGTTAACTCGAATCCAGCAACCATTATGACGGATAGTGAAACGGCTGATGAAGTTTATATCGAACCATTATCATTTGAATTTTTAGCACGAATCTTGCGTAAAGAACGTCCAGACGCAATTTTGCCAACTTTGGGTGGCCAAACAGGCTTGAATATGGCCAAAGAATTGTCAGAAGCAGGTATTTTGGATGAATTAGGGATTATTTTATTGGGAACCAAGTTATCAGCCATCGAAGAAGCTGAGGATCGTGAAGCTTTCAAGAACTTAATGAATCGCTTGCATGAACCGGTACCAGAGTCATTGATAGCCGTAACGGTTACAGAAGCTGTTGACTTTGCAAATCAAAGTGGTTATCCCGTGATTGTACGGCCGGCCTACACATTAGGTGGTACTGGTGGTGGTATTGCTAATAATGAAACGGAACTAAAGGATATTGCCGCAAATGGATTAGAGTTGTCACCGGTGACACAAGTACTTATTGAACAATCGATTGCTGGCTATAAAGAAATTGAATTTGAAGTGATGCGTGATGCTGCTGATAATGCACTAATTGTTGCTTCAATGGAAAACTTTGATCCAGTTGGTATTCATACAGGTGATTCTATCGTCGTTGCCCCCGTACAAACTTTAGCTGATCGTGAATTACAAATGATGCGTGATGCTGCTTTGAAAATTATCCGCGCTCTGAAAATTGAAGGGGGCGTTAATATTCAAATGGCGTTAGATCCAAATTCATTTGAATATGACATTATTGAGGTTAACCCCCGTGTCTCACGTTCATCAGCGTTGGCGTCTAAAGCAACTGGGTATCCAATTGCAAAAATGGCTGCCAAAATTGCGGTGGGATTGACATTAGATGAAATTATCAATCCAGTAACGGGTACTACTAAAGCAGCCTTTGAACCAGCTTTGGATTATGTCGTTGTTAAAATTCCACGTTGGCCATTCGATAAGTTTGCGACAGCCGATCGCCATTTGGGGACGCAAATGAAGGCAACCGGAGAAGTTATGGCCATTGGACGCAACATTGAAGAAGCGTTGAATAAAGCCGTTCGTTCATTAGAAATTGGGGCGACTGGGTTACGTGATATCAACTTTAATGATATTAATAGCCAACAATTATTAGCTGACTTAATGCCCGCACGTGATGACCGATTGTTTATGATTAGTGAATTAATACGTCGAGGTGTTGCAATTGATGTCATTCATGAACGAACAAAAATCGATTATTTCTTCTTAGACAAAATTTTGCATGTTATTGAAATTGAGCAAGCTTTAGCACAGCATGTTGGCAATAATAAAGTATTGTTGGCTGCTAAAAAGAACGGGTTTGCCGATCAAACCATTGCTGATATTTGGGGATGGACAAGCCAGGAAGTATCAGACTATCGTATGGAAGCTGATATTAAGCCCGTTTATAAAATGGTTGATACGGTGGCTGCTGAATTTGAATCACAAACACCTTATTATTATGCAACTTATGAAATGCAAAATGAATCCGTTGTTAGTCAAAAGCCCAGTGTGCTTGTTTTAGGATCAGGACCCATTCGTATTGGTCAGGGTGTTGAGTTTGATTATGCAACTGTACACGCTGTTAAGGCAATTCAAGCAGCTGGCTATGAAGCGATTATTATGAATTCTAATCCAGAAACAGTGTCAACTGATTTTTCGGTTTCATACAAGCTTTATTTTGAACCGCTCACGTTAGAAGATGTCTTAAACGTGACTGAGTTAGAAAAGCCAATTGGTGTTGTAGTCCAATTTGGTGGTCAAACAGCTATTAATTTAGCACAACCGCTAGTTAATGCAGGCGTCAATATTTTAGGGACGAGTGTTACCAACTTAAATCGTGCCGAAGATCGAGAAGAGTTTGATCAAGTGATTAAGCAGCTAGGTTTGGCGCAACCAGTTGGGAAAACTGCTACGACCATCGACGGTGCCTTAGCCGCCGCAAATGAAATTGGGTACCCCGTATTAGTACGACCATCTTATGTTTTGGGTGGACGAGCAATGGAGATTGTTAATAACCAAGCTGAATTAAAGGATTATATGGGACGCGCAGTAAAAGTATCCCATGATCATCCTGTTTTGATTGATTCGTATCTAGTTGGTTCAGAAGCTGAAGTCGACGTATTATCTGATGGCAAAACGGTGGTTATTCCAGGAATTATGGAGCATATTGAACGAGCAGGTGTGCATTCAGGTGATTCAATGTCCGTCTATCCGACACAAACATTGTCTGATAAAGTACGTTCTGAAATTGTTGCTGCGTCAATAGCATTGGCAAAGAGTTTGAAAACAATTGGTTTAATGAATGTGCAATTTGTTATTCATGATAATACGGCTTATGTGATTGAAGTTAACCCAAGAGCATCACGGACAGTCCCCTTTATTTCAAAAGTAACGCAATTAAAGTTAGCGCAATTAGCGACCCGTGTGATGTTAGGTGAAAAATTAGCAGATATGGGATTTGAAACAGGTCTAGTGCCAGAATCAGAAATGGTTCATGTGAAATCACCAATCTTTTCATTTACCAAGTTACCAGCAGTAGACTCATTGCTTGGACCTGAAATGAAGTCAACTGGAGAAGTAATGGGGTCTGATAAGACCTTTGAAAAAGCTTTATATAAGGCCTTTGTGGCATCAAACATTAAAATTCCACATGCTGGTAATGTTTTGTTTACGATTGCTGATGAAGATAAGGCAGAAGCACTAGGATTGGCTCACCGTTTTAATGAATTAGGTTTTCAATTATTTGCTACGGCGGGAACAGGTGAATATTTACAAAAAAACGGTCTGCGGGTACAAATCCTAGATAAGATTAGTGAGACAGCACATAATGCGGTGACTGCTTTGAGCAAGGGGTCATTACAATTGGTTATTAATTCGACCCATCAAGATATTGCGACAGTTAATGATAGTCGTCGCATTCGCAATGCAGCAATTGAAAATGCAGTGCCTTTGTTTACAGCATTCGATACAGTTAAAGCACTACTTAGTGTCCTTGAATCACAATCATTTACAGTTAACCCTGCATAAAATAAAAGGAGAGTCTTCCCATGAATAATAACCGTTATGCTGTGTCATTACCTGGTTTGGAATTAAAAAATCCATTTATGCCATCGTCAGGTTCATTCTATTATGGACTGGATCACATTGATGACTTTGATTTAAACGAATTAGGTGCGCTAGTATTAAAAACAACAACGATGCAGCCACGCAAAGGTAACCCACAACCATGGACTATTCAAACAAAAGCGGGGGTGTTAAATTCAGTTGGTTTGGCGAACCCAGGTATTGCAGCTGTTAAAGCAGATTACTTACCCAAGTTAGCTGAAAAATTACCAAACCTACCAAAAATGCTGTCAATTTCTGGAGAAACAATTACTGAGTTTACTGAATTGGCTATCATCATTGATAAAATACCAATTATTAGTGCCATTGAGTTAAATCTTTCATGTCCAAATGTTGATGAGGGTGGCCGTGCATTTGGTGTTTCTACTGCTGGTATTACAGCAGCTGTTAGTGCTGTACGTGCCGTTACTACCAAAGCCGTGTATGCAAAATTGTCACCAAATGTGACTGATATTAAGCCACTGGCGCTTGCAGCTCAAAAAGCGGGTGCAGATGGGTTAACGATGGTAAATACTTTGGTTGGAATGAGTTTAGACTTAATGGATCGTTCAGTTCGTTTATACCGTGGTAAAGGTGGCTTATCCGGAAAAGCAATTCACCCATTGGCTGTAGAGTTTATCTGGGAAGCAGCGTCGGTTGTGGATATTCCAATTATAGGGGTTGGTGGTGTGACAACAATTGATGACGCCCTTGAATTAATGTTAGCAGGGGCATCAGCAGTTCAAGTTGGCATTATGAATAAAGAGGATCCACTCTTTTTGTCAAAGTTGATTAAACAATTACCAGCAGCCCTTGATAAATACCATTTTGAAACAGCTGCTGATGTAACACATGCACTGCAACCGCTGCCTACTGATGAAGATGCATGGGTTAAGGCGCAAGAAAAGTAATCATCATAAAGGAGCTATTATGAATGAAAACAAGCCAGTGTTTATTGCCTTAGATTTTGCCGATGCTAAAACAACCTGGGCATTTTTGGCACAGTTTCCAGCACAGCAATCATTAGCGGTCAAAGTTGGTATGGAACTATTCTATCGTGAGGGACCGCAATTTGTTGCTGCATTAAAGCAACGCGGATACACGGTCTTTTTAGATTTAAAGTTATACGACATCCCACATACTGTGGGACAAGCGACTAAAAATTTAGCGCGCTTAGGCATCGATTACTTAACACTACATGCAGCTGGTGGTGAGAAAATGTTAACTGCAGCTAAGTCAGCAATTGTTATGGCTAACCAATCAACGAAATTACTAGCAATTACACAATTGACTTCGTTTACGCCAACTGAATTACAGACAACCCAACAGTTGGCTGTGTCATTGGATGAATCAGTGGTTCATTTGGCGCAATTAGCAAAGCAAGCAGGCATGGCCGGTGTTATTTCATCAGCTTTTGAAACACCAATGATTCATCAAGCAACGAGTACTGAATTTTTATCAATTACACCAGGGATTCGTTTACAAGGGGATGCCAAAGGTGATCAAAGCCGGATTATGACGCCGCAACAAGCACGTAAAAACGGCGCTAATGGTATTGTGGTGGGGCGCTCAATTACACAAGCACCTAATCCAGTTGCTGCCTACACACAAATAACAAAAGCGTTTAATGAGGAGTAAACATGACAGACTATCAAAAACAGGTTGCCCAGGCATTATTAGATATTGAAGCAGTGAAATTACAACCACAGGCACCTTTTACATGGGCATCAGGGATTAAAAGTCCCATTTATACAGATAATCGTAAAATTATTTCATTTCCGAAAGAACGTGAGATTGTTATTGCAGGATTAACTGCTTTGATTAAAACACAATATCCAGACGTTCAAGCTATTGGGGGCGTTGCTACAGCCGGTATTCCTCATGCAGCTTGGGTAGCGCAAGCCATGAATCTTCCCTTAATCTATGTGCGTGCAAAACCGAAAGATCATGGTACCGGTAAGCAAATTGAGGGGGCTTTGACGGCGCAACAAAAAGTTGTTCTCATTGATGATTTGATTTCAACTGGCGGTTCAGTCTTAGGGGCAGTTAAAGCAACTCGTGCAGAAGCTGGTAATGTGATTGGTGTGGTATCAATTTTTTCTTATGAATTGCCAGCAGCAGTGAAAAATTTCGCAGCAGCCCAAACCAGTTTTGCATCATTAACTAATTTTTCTAGCTTAATTCAAGTTGCGCAACAGTCAGGGAAGATTACACCCGCTGAGTTGCAGATGATTCAAGAATGGCATCAAACACTCGCCTAAAATGTTTGCCAATACTTACTATCCAAATTTTTGCAATAAAATGGTATGATAATAAGCATGAATGAGAAGATAAATTATGAACAATTAAATGGTTTGGATTTAGCTTATTATGGGGATGCGGTGTATGAAGTATATATTCGTCAACATCTACTAGCAAAGGGCATTACCAAACCAGCAAAGTTACAACGTGAATCGACAAAGTATGTTTCAGCCAAGGCACATGCTGCATTATATGCATTGATAGTAGAAGATGGCATTTATACTGAAACAGAGCAACAATATTTTAAGCGTGGACGTAATGCGAATTCGCATACGAAGGCCAAAAACACTGATGTGGTGACATATCGTATTTCAACTGGCTTTGAGGCAGTGATGGGTTATTTAGGTGCAAGTGGTCAAACAGAACGCTTGGAAGAAATAATTTCATGGATTTATAAACAAGTGGAAAGTGGGCGAACGGCAAATCATGGGACAACAAAATAACAAACGACAAGCTGATCGTAAACCAGCAAAACAACGTCGCCAGCATCCTGCTAAAGAAGTTAGTCAACCAATTGATGATCAAGTTGAATTTGTATTTGGTCATCATGCCTCAGTTGAAGCACTAAAAGGAACAACCGAAATTAATAAAGTCTGGTTGCAAAATGGCTTAGCAGATAAAGCGCGCAATGAAATTAGTGGCTTGGCAAAGAAACGTGGCTTAATTATTCAAGAAGCTCCTAAAGCAAAACTTGATGAATTAACGAATGGTCAAAATCACCAAGGGGTCGTGTTATCAATTGCAGCATATGCATATGCCACAATTGAAGATTTGTTTGCTAAGGCTGCTCAAAAAGATGAAGCACCATTCTTTTTGGTGCTTGATTCAATTGAAGATCCACATAATTTAGGATCAATCATGCGAACGGCAGATGCAGCCGGTGTCCATGGTATTATTATTCCAAAACGTCGCGCAGTACAGTTAACATCAGTTGTTGCCAAGACATCAACTGGAGCAATTGAACACGTTCCAGTTGCACGAGTAACAAACTTAGTGCAAACCGTTGAACAATTAAAAGAACGTGGCGTTTGGGTATTTGGCACTGATATGAATGGTAAAGATTACCGTCGTTGGGATGCTAAAGGGGCAACGGCACTAATTATTGGTAATGAGGGTAAGGGTATCTCACCACTACTTAAAAAGTCCGTTGATGAAACACTAACGATTCCGATGATTGGCCATGTGCAAAGTCTAAATGCTTCAGTAGCGGCTAGCTTATTAATCTATCAAGGTTATAACAGTCGTAATCCATTATCATAAAATAACTGATGCAATGGCATAATGCCCGATAAATCACTTGAAATTTCTAACATAATTTTGGCAATGACGATAAACCACCGTATGATTTTCTTACATTAGTAAGGAATGGGTATAAAATGGTGGATACAAAGCAAGTACAGCTAATTATTAGGGCACAGTCCGGGGATGAACAGGCTTTTGAACAGATTTTCATGCAGTTTGAAGGCCTTGTTTGGAAAATGTATTCGCAACAACGAGTACGACCGCAACCAAATGATTGGCAACAAGAATGTCGGGTTGTGTTGCATAAAACGCTCCGTTTATTACGTAATCAAACATGGGCAGCGTTGACAATCTATTACCAACGATCGTTGCAGACACACGTGGTCCAAATATGGCGTAATGAATATCGTGTCTTTGATGTGCAGGTTCCCATTTTGAAAGAAACTATTGCGCCGTATGATGCTAAACAATCGATTGTAAAATATGAGCCAATGATTAATGAATGGTTAACGACGATTATTGAATGGTATCTAACATTGCCTGGTAAGGAACGCGAATTAGCCTATTTACTGATGCAAGGTTATGGTATAGCAGAGGCTGCGAAAGTAATCAAACGTTCACGCTCATGGTGTTATGGTGTTCGGCGTAAGTGGCAACTGTTTTATCATGATGAGATAAGAAAACACTAGCTGTTTAGGGGTAAAAGTGCTACACTTTTACACATAAAATTAAATTTAGAAAGAGCGGTAACGCCATATGGCAGTGAAGAAAGTCGCTTTAGCATGTAGTGTTTGTGGTTCGCGTAATTATATGGTAACTAAAAAGCCAACCCGTGCAGACCGCTTACAAGTTAAAAAGTATTGCAAGTATTGCGATGCGCACACTTTGCATCGTGAGACAATGTAAGTATTTAGCAGGAGTGATATGATGAAATTTATTTCGGGTGTTATTGATGAAATGCATCAAGTAACTTGGCCAACATTTAGCGAAAATGTTCATAATACAACAATTGTTGTTATAACTGGATTAGCATTTGCATTAATTTTTGGTGCAGCTGATTGGGTATTTGAACAAGGGATTACTTGGTTGTCTAAGTAAACAAAATGCGCTATACTGTCAGTATGAATTAGCAGATAAAACCCTCAATTATGAGGGTTTTTAATTTACGAAAAAATAGGTCAATCAGTCTGAGGAGGCAATCATGGCAACTGAGTCATTTGATAATCAATGGTACGTTTTGCACACATACGCAGGATATGAAAATCGTGTAAAGTCAAATTTGGAATCACGTATTGAAACAATGGGGATGAAGGATTATATTTTCCGTGTCTTGGTACCAGAACAAGAAGTCGAAGTTGAAAAAGACGGTGAAACGAAGATTATTAAAGAAAATGATTTCCCTGGCTATGCTTTGGTAGAAATGATTATGACTGACGAAGCTTGGTATGTTGTTCGTAATACACCAGGAGTTACAGGATTCTTGGGATCTCACGGTGGTGGTTCTAAGCCAGTGCCATTGCTTCCTGAAGAAGTGGATGATATGTTAGCCCGTATGAACATTGTTGAACGTAAAGTTGAACATTTGGATATTGCAGTAGGCGATTTAGTTGATGTTGTTGCTGGTAGCTTTGCTGGTCAAGAAGGTGCAGCCGTTACTGACGTTGATGAAGAGCACCAAGAAGTTACGGTATTGATTAACATCTTTGGTCGTGACACGCCAACACAAATCTCATTTAGCGATATTAAGCCAGTTAAATAAATTTAATAAAATCGAATACTTCTCTTGCCAAGGTGCAAGAGTTTTGTTACTATAATCTAGTATGTGTTGTTACTAGATGCATATGTGGGAGGCGTAAATCGAAACGCGCCATTTACACCACAAACACGAAGGAGGAAACAATCGTGGCTAAGAAAGTTTCAAGTATTGTTAAGTTGCAGATTCCAGCCGGTAAGGCTACACCTGCACCTCCAGTTGGACCTGCTTTGGGTCAAGCTGGTGTTAACATCATGGGATTCACAAAGGAGTTTAATGCTCGCACTGCCGATCAAGGTGGTTTGTTAATCCCTGTAGTTATTACTGTATATGAGGATCGTTCATTCGAGTTCGTTACCAAGACTCCTCCAGCAGCTGTTCTTTTGAAGAAGGCCGCTGGTGTTGAAAAGGGTTCTGGTGAGCCTAACACGAAGAAGGTCGCAACAGTTACTGCAGCACAAGTACGTGAAATTGCAGAAACTAAGATGCAAGATCTAAACGCAGCTGATGTTGATGCAGCTGTTCGCATGATTGAAGGTACTGCTCGTTCAATGGGCTTCACTGTTGAAGGCTAATAACAAGTAACGTACGGATCGCGTAGGAAACTAAGCAAGATCAAGCGGGAGGTCAATGACCGTTTGACCGCATTTGCAAGGAGGAATAGCTACCATGGCTAAGTATGGTAAGAATTATTTAGCAGCCGCTGAAAAAGTTGACAGTGCTAAGTTATACACTGTCGAAGAAGCTGCTGCATTGGTAAAGGAAATTGACTTTGCCAAGTTTGATGCAACTGTTGAAATTGCATTTAACCTAAACGTTGATACGCGTCAAGCTGATCAACAATTGCGTGGTGCCGTTGTTTTGCCTAACGGTACTGGTAAAGACCAAACTGTTGTTGTCTTTGCTCAAGGTGATAAGGCTAAAGAAGCTGAAGCAGCTGGTGCTGACGTTGTTGGTGCTGCTGACTTGGTACAACGTATCCAAGGTGGATGGCTAGACTTTGATGTTGCTGTTGCAACACCAGATATGATGGCACAAGTTGGACGTGTTGGACGTGTCTTGGGACCTAAGGGCTTGATGCCTAACCCTAAGACGGGTACTGTAACATTTGATGTTACAAAGGCTGTTTCAGAAGCTAAGTCAGGTAAGGTTACTTACCGTACTGATCGTGACGGAAACGTTGCTGTACCAGTTGGTAAAGTATCATTTGATGCTGACAAGCTTGCAGGAAACATCCAATCATTGGCTAATGTTATCTTGCGTTCACGTCCAGCCGCTGTTAAGGGAACATACGTACAACACGTATCAATCGCTTCAACATTTGGTCCTGCTGTGAACATTGACATCGCTTCTCTATAATTAGATTTTACTAAAATAGTAAGTGAATGTTGACACTTCCTCGACTACCTGTTAAAGTAGTTGAAGTAATAAATCGATTCTACCTAAGACGCAGGTGTCGTAAGACTTAATATCCCGCCGAGGAAGTGAAAAACGCGAAAGCGACTTTTGACCCCCGGTGCAGCATGTACTGGGGGTTTTTGGTAAGAATCAAAATCTAAACAGGAGGAATAATATACCATGAGTGAAGCAACCATTGCTGTTAAAGCACAACAAGTTGCCGAAGTTGCTGACAAGTTTAAGAACGCAACGTCTGCTGTTGTTGCAGACGTGCGTGGATTGACTGTTGAGCAATCAAACAACTTGCGTGCTGAATTACGTGGAGAAGGTGTTGAACTACGTGTTATCAAGAACAAAGTCTTGACTCGCGCTGCTGAAGCCGCTGATTTTTCTGAAATGAACGACTTGTTTGCTGGTCCTTCAGCTGTTGCATTTTCAAATGATGATGCAATCGCACCTGCCCGCGTATTAAAGAAGTATGCTGATGAAATCGAAGCCTTGGAAATCAAGGGTGGATTCATCGATGGTAATATCGTATCTATTGAAGATATCAATAAGTACGCTTCATTGCCAGATCGCGACGGTTTGCTATCAATGTTGTTGTCAACGTTGCAAGCACCTGTTCGCAACTTTGCCTATGCAGTTAAAGCTGTATCAGATTCAAAGGAAGAGGTAGAAGCCTAAGCATCCGCTTAGTTTCGCATCTTAAACGGGCATTGCCCATAAATTAAACTTGCAATTAACGCAAATATTAAGAGGAGATTATTTATCATGGCATTTGATAAGGATTCAATCATTGCTTCATTGAAGGAAGCTACGATTATGGACTTGGCTGACTTGGTTTCAGCTATCGAAGAAGAGTTTGGTGTTTCAGCTGCTGCCCCTGTTGCAGCTGCTGGTGCAGCTGGTGGAGATGCCGCTGCTAAGACTGAATTTGATGTTGAATTGACTTCAGCTGGTTCAGCTAAGGTTAAGGTTATCAAGGCAGTTCGTGAAGCAACTGGTTTGGGATTGAAGGACGCTAAGGGTCTTGTTGACGATGCACCTTCAGTTATCAAGGAAGGTCTTTCAGAAGACGATGCTAACGACTTGAAGGCAAAGCTTGAAGAAGCTGGTGCCGTTGTTACTGTAAAGTAATTAAAGTCTTATTAAACCGCTATTTATAGGTATTCTGGTCACTTTTGGTCACCGGAACTTATGAATGGCGGTTTTTTGTAGCAATTTTTTAGTTAAATTAGATTGAGATTCTTCTTTTTCTTTAAGCATGTGAGAATATATTTTCAAAGTCATACCAACATTTGAGTGACCAACACGTTTTGAAAAATAGACAATATCGTTATGAAGCAGGTAAGAAACTTGTGAGTGTTGAAGGCCATGAAACCTAATTGACAGAATTACAACTTTGTCAGTTAAACAGTGCATTCATATGAATTGTGCCGATTAAATATAATAAATTTGTTATTTTATTTAAAGGTTAATACCGTATACTATTAGTTATGAAAAATAAAAATCAAAGAGGGTTACGTCAAAATAACCAAAATTCAAAAATTGTTAAATCAAAAAGGTTAGCAATGCTGATTGTCGGTATTGTGACCATTCTTTTAGGTGCGTTGTTGTGGACACAACGTGAGAAAATTGTGGATACAGTTGCACCAAAATTAGGATTTGTTAATCATGAAAAAACTTTAAAACAATCATGGCAAAAAACATTAAAAGGCAAATCAGTAAATGTTGACGTGGCTATCTATAACAATAAAACACAAAAATTAATCACAACCCGCCATAGTCAAACGAATAAGTTTGTAATGGCAAGTGCAGTTAAAGTATCTGTTTTAACTGAGTTGTTATTAGAAAATGAGAAGGCACAAACGGTCTTAACAGATAATCAAAAAGAATTAACGAATAGTATGATTACAGCTAGTGATAATGATGCAACAACGAATTTATTGTACCAAATGGGTGGGTATCAAGCACCAGATAATTTATTTAAAACATTGGGCATGAATAATTCAAAAATGAATCCAACAGCGTGGGGATATTCAACAACGACAGCACCAGATCAGATTAAATTATTACGTCATATTTTTTATAAGAGTGATGTGTTGTCCAAGGATTCACAACACTATGCACAGGGTTTAATGAGTCAAATTGATGATGATCAAGCTTGGGGTGTGAGTGCTGGCGTACCAAAAAATGCTGAAATTTCACTAAAAAATGGGTGGTTACCAGATGACGACGATGGCTGGATGGTTAATAGTTTAGGACATATTAAGACCAAAAAAGTTGATTATGTTATTGCTATATTAACGAATGGTGATACAACAGAACAAAATGGTATTGATTTAATTGAACAATTATCACGACAAAGCTATCAAGAATTAGCTAAATAAGGTCAGGATGAACAACTAATATGATAAATATATTGGTTGTTTTTTTTAATACCTAAATTAACGGTTCGTAAAAATTTCCTTTACAAGGATGACACTTAGTTACAAATATTTTTCATTTAATAAAATATATTGATTAGTTTCATGAAATTTATTATGATGATTAAGTTGCGTTATGAAAAAATATTTTTAACGACAAAAAAAAATAGAATAGGAGACATATTTATGCTGAAAATCAACGACTTAACGGTCGCTTACAGCAATGTGCCTGTATTTAGGAATTTATCGGTCGAATTTGCACCTGGTAGGATTACTGGAATTATCGGTCCAAACGGAGCGGGAAAGTCAACGCTTATCAAGGGTGCTCTCGGTTTAGTTCGTCATTCGGGCCAGACAACATTAGATGGGGTTATGGTTAATCGCGTTCGGCAAAAAATTGCATATGTTGAGCAGCGTGCAGCGCTTGATTTAACCTTTCCAATCAGTGTTTTTGAGGTGGTTTTAACGGGTACGTATGGAAGTTAGGATTATTCAAAAGCCCTGGTCGCAAGGAAAAGGAAGCTGCTCGAAATGCATTGCAACAAGTTAATTTAACTGAATTTGAGCAACGACAAATTGGTGAATTATCAGGTGGTCAATTACAGCGTGTCTTTGTGGCACGGGCAATCGTACAACAAGCGGACGTGGTGATATTAGACGAGCCGTTTGTTGGGATTGATATGAAGTCTGAAGAAGAGATTATGAATGTACTTCGTGGTTGGCGTGATGCTGGTAAGTCAATTATTGTTGTCCATCATGATTTGAATAAGGTTGCGGCATACTTTGATGATTTATTAATTATGAATCATGGTGTTATTGCGCATGGTCCCGTTGCAACGGTCTATACACAGCAGAACATGCAACAAGCGTTCTCAGCTGACTTAAGTGCCGTATTGTTTAATAAGATAGCAGGTGCTTAATATGGCTAGTATCATAGAATTTATGCAGGCATTAGGCCGTTACAATTTTTTACAAAGTGCATTAATTGCTGCCATTATGGTAGGAATTATGTATGGGATTATCGGTAGTTTTATTATTTTACGTGGTATGTCGTTGATGGGAGATGCTATTTCGCATTCTGTTTTACCAGGTGTTGCTGTTGCTTACATGCTGGGCATTAATTTATTAATTGGTGCAACAGTTTTTGGTGTCATTGCCGCCTTACTAATAGGGTTTGTTGCAACTAATAGTAAATTGAAAAATGATACCGCTATTGGAATTGTATTCTCAGCATTTTTTGCATTAGGATTTATTTTAATTTCGATGGCAGAGTCGTCAACCAACTTGCATCATATTTTATTCGGAAACGTTTTGGCAGTATCGGATAAAGACCTAATATCAACGGTTATTGTCTTAGCAATTGTTGTGATATTTGTTGTGCTGTTATTTAAAGAATTACAAATTACATCTTTTGATGAAGTTTTTGCAAAATCATATGGGTTGAATACGAGTATTATCCATTATGGTTTGATGATTATTTTAACGTTGGTTACGGTATCAGCATTACAAACTGTGGGAATTATTTTGATTGTTGCGATGTTAATTACACCGGCTGCAACAGCGTTCCTATGGACTAATCGTTTGGCATTTATGTTGATTTTGTCATCAACGATTGGTGCAGTGGCATCGATTATTGGTTTGTATTTGTCTTATACCATGAACTGGGCGTCAGGACCAGCAATAGTGTTAGTCGCTGCCATTATATTCTTATTGTCGTTTATTATTGCCCCCAAGCAAGGATTTATCACCAAACTAGGAGTAAAACATGTTAAAGAAGATTAGTATCGCCTTATTAATTATTTTGATGGTGTGTGGAAGTGTCGTATGGTTTGTTAAAAGTCGAGATGAACAATCAAGCACACAAAGTGGTCGATTAAGGGTTGTGACAACCAATTCGATTTTAGAAGATATGGTTGAACAAGTTGGTGGTAAAGACGTTAAGGTTTATAGTATCGTGAAACGTGGTACTGACCCACATGAATATGATCCAACGACTAATGATATTGCAGCTGCAACTGAAGCAGATGTTTTATTCCATAACGGTTTAAATCTTGAAACAGGTGGTAGTGGTTGGTTTAATAAATTAACACAGACTGCTAATAAGCGAGATAATAAAGAAGTCTTTGCAGCATCTAAAAATGTTAAGCCAATGTATCTAACTGAATCAGGTAAAGAAGATGAAACAGATCCACATGCTTGGCTAGACTTGAGTAATGGTGTTAAATATGTCAAGTTGATTAGTCGTGTGCTACAAGATAAAGATCCTAAGCATGCTAAGGCATATCAAGAACGTACAGATGCTTATGTGAAGAAATTACAAACTTTGCATAACGAAGCACAAAATAAATTTGCAGATATCCCAGTTGCACAACGTTTACTTGTAACATCAGAAGGTGCTTTTAAATACTTCTCAAAAGCATATGGTATTACACCAGCTTTTATCTGGGAAATTAATACTGAAGCACGAGGAACACCAGAACAAATGAAACAAGTGCTGGCTAAAATTGATGATTCGGATGTAAAGTCATTGTTTGTGGAAAGTTCAGTTTCACCAAAATCAATGAAACAAGTGGCAAAAGAAACTAACTTGCCAATTTATTCAAAGATTTATACTGATTCTTTGGCTAAGAAAGGCACACAAGGTGACACTTATTACGACATGGTAAAGTGGAATATTGATAAAATTCACGATGGTATGTTAGGAAAATAGCCTTTGTATAAGTACATTAATTAGGAATTAACCTCGTTAATGTGCTTTTTTATATGCCTAGTTTCAAAAATATTTAAAAAAAATATGACTAATTTGTGATTGTTTTCCTTAAAGTTGCTATAATGGAATTGGTGAAATATTTAATCTTGGGCAAACCGTATTTAAGGTTAAGTGATAATATTTACAAATAAGCTTTTCAACGATACAATGTATCGTTGGGTTTATAAATTTATTTGTGTTGTAGAAATTTTTATTGAGGAGAATTTTTAAATGTCTAGTAAGAACATTGTTGTACTAGGAGCCGGCTTTTCTGGTGTATTTGCTGCTCGTAAGTTGGCTAAAAAGTTAAAGAATACTGATTATCAAATCGTTTTGATTGATCGTCATTCATTTATGACTTATATGACTGAATTGCATGAAGTTGCTACCAAGCGTGTTGAACCAAAACACGTTCAATTTGATTTAGGTACGCTATTTAAGCACCAATCAAATGTGAAGATTGTCACGGCAAATGTTGAAGATATCGACAAGACTGCAAAGGTCGTTAAGACATCAGAAGGTGAATTTACATATGAGAAGCTAGTTATCGCTACTGGTGGTACAACGAACACATTTGGTACACCAGGTGTTGAAGAATATGGATACACATTGTGGTCATTTGAAGAAGCTGTCAAGCTTCGTGCACATATTGAAAATGTTATTCGCGAAGGTGCCATGGAGTCAGATCCAAAGCTCCGTGCTGCTAAATTAACAATTGCCGTTGTCGGATCAGGATTTACTGGTGTCGAATTAGCCGGTGAATTGATTGAACAACGTCGTGAATTGGCACGTGATAACAACTTGGATGAATCAGAAATCAAGTTGGAAGTTATTGAAGCTGTGCCAACAATTTTGAACATGCTTTCAGACCGTAAGTTGGCTGATAAGGGTGAACAATACATGATTAACCACGGTATCACGTTGCGTAAATCAGCTGGTGTTGTTGAAGTTAAAGAACATGCTGCACTATTGAAGGATGGTACAGAAGTACCTACTGAAACTTTGGTATGGACTGCTGGTGTTAAGGCTAAGCCACAAGGTGCTAAGTGGGGCTTGCAACAAGGCCCTGGTGGCCGTTTCTTGGCTGACGAGTACTCACGTGCTTTGGGTGAAAAAGATATCTATGTTGCTGGTGACGTGGCTGCTTATCAAGAACCTGCTTTGGCTGATCCTGATAACCCACGTGCTGGTTGGACACCACAAACTGTTGAAGGTGGAGAATCAGCTGCCAATACAGTTGTCCCTAACGTTGTTTATGATGTTACTGGTCAAACTGGTGATCGTCATGAATTTAAGGGTCACTACCAAGGTTATGCTGTATCAATTGGTTCACATTACACAGTAGGTGTCGTACAACAACTTGGTAACATGAAGCTTGGTAAGGAAGGTATTCCTGTAACTGGATTCATTGCTAACATGTTCAAGCACATTATTAATTTCTACTTCTTCATGCAAATCACAAGTGGTTACCACATGTTCCAATACTCATTGGATGAATTCTTCCGTACACCAAATGGACGTAATCCATTCTTTGGTTGGACTTCACGTGTTGGTAACGTTTTGTGGGCAGTACCTTTGCGTATTGTTATGGGAATCACTTGGATCTCACTAGGAGCATCTCTTGGTGGTGGTGCTGGTATTCTTGCCACAATTATTGGTTGGTTGCTAGCCTTTGGTTTGTTGACTTCATTATCAGCATTCATCGGTTTCATCTTTGGTTTGGTAATGGTATTTGCTGGATCAGGGGTTAGTGTTGCTGCTTTGTTGATTCCATTTGCATCACTAGCATTGATGAATGGGGCTGGTCGTACGATTGGATTAGACTACTGGGTAACACCAGTTCTAGAACGTACTTTGGCTAACTCATGGTATGGTAAGGCTCGTTCACGTTACAACGATATGCGTAAGTAATTAATTGTAAAAAAATAAGAGGTTGGGACAAAAAATTGTTCCAGCCTCTTTTTAGTTAAAAATACATTAATTATAAGCCTGTAGGTTTTATGGCATAAACGCGTTCAAAAATTCTGAAGCCTCAATATAATGTGATTAACGTAATCCTTGTCCTTCGCGTTGCTACGGCCAAAAATTACGCCAATCATGTTACACACCGGCTTCAAAACGACTCTTGTCTCGCTCTTTTTAGTTAGGCATGTGGTTGATGTTGTGATGCATAGAATGCGGCAATAACGCCATGGGCAACGCCGACGTTTATCGAACGAACACTACCATATTGGGGAATGTAAACCATGGCGTCAGCAGCAGCAATTAAGTCATCAGCAAGGCCAAGCTTTTCTTCGCCAAATAAAAAGGCTGATTTGGCAGGGAATTTTACGTCATATAATGATTGTGGATTGTAGCCTGGTGTGTTATCAATAGCATAAATTGTATAACCTTCTTGATGTAATTGCTTAAAAATAGCAGGATAATCAATAATGCGATGATGTTCAATATGCTCATAGTTTTGAGTACCCAGTGATCCGCGACGATCCCATTTTTTAATACCTTCTTTCGCATCTGGAATGGCCGGGTTTTCAGGGTTCAAGAAAATAAGTTTACGCATACCAAATGCGTTACTATTGCGAACAGCAGATGCTTTATTAAAGTCGTGACTTAGATTTTGCATGATTGAAACCATTTCACCACGTTGCATATCAAGAGCGGTACGAATTTCGTCATCTGTTTTACCTTTATAAAAGTCGGTAACATTACGATAATCTGCTGAACGGCTAAGGTCGATTTCTGACATTATGGTCTCCTTGTGAACTAGGAATAAGCCTAGTTAAAAACGATTGATTGATAATTTTATTTTAGTCGTGGCAATATCACGTGTCAAACGAAATAATGCCTGATAAAATAAGATGAAATGACACATTTCAAAGCATATTGGTTATTAATTTGTTATGATAATAGTTATGAGAAAACAAAAAGGAGGCGCGAACATGACGCCAATTATATCGTTGTCGCATGTAGATTACGCATATCCAAATAGTGATGTACTGGCTTTGCATGATTTGTCACTAACAATTAATCAAGGTGAATGGGTTGCGATTATTGGGCATAATGGGTCTGGTAAATCAACTTTTGCAAAACTACTAAATTATCTATTAGCACCAACTAAAGGTGAAATTAAAATTAATGATGTTGTCGCTAACGAAGAAAATATGTGGACCATTCGTGACATGGTTGGCATGGTCTTTCAAAATCCCGATAATCAGTTTGTTGGGGCAACGGTCGCAGACGACGTGGCTTTTGGGATGGAAAATCGTAGTGTTCCTCGTGAAGAAATGATGAAACGGGTTGACGATGCACTAACTGAGGTACAAATGATGCCTTTTGCTGATCGTGAACCGGCACGACTATCAGGTGGCCAAAAACAACGTGTTGCCATTGCTTCAGTGTTGGCGTTACAGCCCAAAATATTAATTTTAGATGAAGCAACAGCTATGTTAGATCCTAAAGGCCGTCGTGAAATGATTGCATTGGTTCGTGATTTAAAAGCACGAATGGGGGATGACTTAACGGTTATCTCGATTACCCACGACATTGATGAAGCGGCAAGTGCAGAGCGCGTAATGGTCATCAATGATGGTGAATTAATTGAAACGGGTTTGCCATCAGAAATTTTTGCAAATGCAGATCAATTACGTCGTTTTGGTTTAGCCGTGCCATTTGCAGAACAATTGAAAGAAAAATTACGGCAGCGGGGAATTACAGTTCCTGATGAATATTTGACAACGGAAGGATTGGTGACGTGGTTATGGCAATCAATTTCAACCAAGTAGGGTTTACCTATCAGCCTAATACGCCGTTTGCAACACCTGGAATCCATGATGTATCTTTTGATATTCCAGAAGGCCAGTTTACCGCTGTGATTGGACATACCGGATCTGGTAAATCAACCATGGTACAAAATTTAGATGGACTTGTGCTACCAACGACTGGGACTATTACAATTGGGAATCAAGTGATTACTGCAGATACAAAGTTAAAGGCATTAAATGAAGTACGCTCACATATTGGCTTAGTTTTCCAATTTCCTGAAGCACAATTGTTTGAACAAACAGTTTTAAAAGATGTGATGTTTGGCCCTAAAAATTTTGGTGCTTCCGAAGCAGTTGCTAAGGCATCAGCTGAAGTTGCCTTAGCAAAAGTGGGAATTGCACGTGAATTGTATGAACGTTCACCATTTGAACTATCTGGTGGCCAGATGCGTCGTGTTGCGATTGCTGGTGTGATTGCTATGTCACCTGATTTATTGATTTTAGATGAACCAACGGCTGGTTTGGATCCAAAAGGACAACAGGAATTAATGCAGTTGTTTACGGATTTACAAAAAGAAAAGAAAATGACAGTTGTATTGATTACACATCAAATGGAATACGTGGCGCAATATGCTGACCATGTGGTTGTCTTTGAGCATGGGACGGTGGTTAAGTCAGGGTCGCCGGCAATTATTTTTGCTGATGAAGCATGGTTGCGTGAAAAACAATTAGATGTACCAGCGGCTAAACAATTCGCTGATGCATTGTCCCAAAAGGGTGTGCAATTACATGATGTGCTGGATATCGATCAACTAGTTGACCAGTTAGCTACGCAGCTAAAAAGGGAGGCAAATCATGTTTAGTAATATGATTATCGGCCGTTATATGCCGGGTGATTCTTGGATTCACCGTTTAGATGCACGGACCAAGCTCGTTTTGAGTATTGCTTTTATTTTTGTTATCTTTTTTGCGAATAATGTAATTGGCTATGCGTTTGCAACGGTTTTTACTTTATTGGCAATTATGTTAACTGGTTTAGGTGTTGGTGTCTTTATTCGTGGTGTTAAGCCATTGATTTTATTGATGCTCATTACAACACTATTCCAACTGTTCTTCGTGCAAACGGGTGATGTGCTAATTCATTGGTGGTTTATTAAAATTACCACTGATGGGGTAATTAACAGTATTGTTGTCTTTGTTCGGTTTATGCTTATTATCATGTTTTCAACAATCTTAACTTTAACAACACAACCACTAGCTGTTGCTGATGGGATGGAGAGCTTGTTGAAACCATTTAAAAAAATTGGCTTACCTGTTTCAGAGTTGGCTTTGATGCTATCCATTGCGTTGCGTTTTGTGCCAACACTAATGGATGAAGCACAAAGTATTATGAATGCACAACGTGCACGTGGCGTTAGATTTAATGAAGGTAGTTTAATGACACGTATTAAGTCGTTCGTGCCACTTTTGATTCCGTTGTTTGTGAATGCTATTAAACGAGCAATTGAGTTGGGGGATGCAATGGAAGCGCGTGGTTATCGTGGTGGTGATCAACGAACAAAGTATCGTGTACTAACATGGCATCGACAAGATACAGTTGCGATTATTGGTTTTATTATCTTTACAGTTGTTTTAATTGCAACTCGTTGGATGATGTAGAAAGGATTAAACATGCCACGTTATAAAGCAACCATTGCTTATGATGGGACGGATTTTTATGGTTGGCAGGTCCAACCAAATAAGCGGACGGTGCAAGCTGAAATGGAATTAGTCGTTAATAAGATGGCTAAAAACCCAGCTGAGCATATTCGGGTACAAGGATCAGGGCGTACCGACGCTCGTGTGCACGCTAAAGGGCAGGTGGCCCATTTCGATTTACCATTCGATATTCCTGCTGAGGCTGTCCGTAAAGGGCTCTCAACGATGTTACCGTATGATATCGGCATTAAAAAAGTTGAAAAGGTGTCAGAGAACTTCCACGCACAATATAGTGCCCACGATAAAACATATTTTTACCGTTTTTCAACAACTGAATTTATCGACCCCTTTAAGCGGAATTATACGGGCCATTGGCATCGTCGTTTGAAACCAGAACTTATGCAACAAGCAATTGGGGATTATGTTGGTGAGCATGATTGGTTAAGCTTTGTTGCTTCAGGCTTCCAGCAAAAAACGACCGTGCGAACAGTGTATTCTGCAAAAATGTGGCTTAAACCTGAAGAGGATGAAATTTGGTTTGAATTTTCAGGAAATGGCTTTTTATATAACCAAATTCGCATTATGGTTGGTGTCTTATTAGAGATTGGTAATGGTGTTCGACCAGTCGATGATATCCAACGCTTGTTTGCAGTAAAAGACCGTCAACAAGCGCAATTTACTGCACCAGCACAAGGATTATATTTAATGGACGTTAAATATTAAAAAAAGGCAAACTTGTCAAGGCCATTCCATTGACTATTTATCTAAAAGGAGATAATATAGTATTCGGTATTGTTTACCAACCGCAAATGGGAATGTCCTGGTACGACTTTTTTAATTATTGGTAAAGTAAACAAACAGAAAACTGGAGGAAATTTTCCATGCGTACAACTTATATGGCAAAGCCAGGTGAGATCGATCGCAAGTGGTACATCGTTGATGCAACTGATATTGCATTAGGACGTTTGTCAACTGTCGTAGCATCAATCTTGCGTGGTAAGAACAAGCCTACTTATACACCAAACATCGATACTGGTGATAACGTTATCGTTATCAATGCTGGTAAGATTGCTTTGACTGGTAAGAAAGCTACTGATAAGATTTATTACCACCACTCAAATCACCCTGGTGGTTTGAAGATGCGTCAAGCAGGTGACTTGCGCGAGAAGAACCCACAACGTTTGATCGAACTTTCAGTTCAAGGTATGTTGCCAAAGGGTACTCTTGGTCACCAACAAGCTTTGAAGCTACACGTGTTTGCTGGTTCAGAGCACACACACGCAGCTCAAAACCCTGAAGTGTTGGATATCACCAACCTTATTTAATTTAACGAAAGGAGAATAGTTTAATCATGGCTCAAGTACAATACTCTGGAACTGGCCGTCGTAAGAACTCTGTTGCCCGTGTACGTCTAGTACCTGGTAACGGTGCCATTACGATCAATGGTCTTTCATCAGAACAATACATTCCTTTCGCTAACTTGCGTGAGGTTATGGTGCAACCATTTAACGTTACTGAAACTCTAGGAAACTACGACGTTTTGGTTAACGTTAACGGTGGAGGTTTCTCAGGTCAATCTGGTGCAATCCGTCACGGTATCGCCCGTGCCCTATTGACAGTTGATCCTGACTTCCGCGCTTCATTGAAGAAGGCCGGTCTACTTACTCGTGACCCTCGTAAGAAGGAACGTAAGAAGCCAGGTCTTAAGAAAGCTCGTAAGGCTTCACAATTCTCAAAGCGTTAATATTTACTTATTACACTTTATGGGATTGTTCAAGATCCGAATATAAAAATAACTCTCAAGTTGGTTTTACCGACTTGGGAGTTTTTTGTTGTTCTAGAAGTTTTTGTGTATAACAAAATGTTATAATATCGGTTAGTATAAAACGTATGGGAGGATTAGGTCATGGGTAAAGGCGTTTGGGTAGGTATCATTGGTATTGTAGCAGTTATTGGCATTGGTGTAGGTGGCGTTTACGCCCATCAACAAACACAAGATAAAACATTAAAAGCTGAGCAAGCTAAAACAAAATCGATGTCCAAAAAATTAGATGGTATTGATAATAAAGTGTTAAAGGATAAAAAAGATAAGGAAAGTTCATCTAGTAATCAAACAACCAGTGACTTAGATACTAGTAGTAGTCAGTCGTCTGTTAAAGATACACAACTCGTTGAATTAACAGATGCTCAAAAACAAGAAATCAATGAAGCGTTTTTAAACTGGGCTGATAGACGGGCAACTATTGGTAATATGGCCGTGAACGATTACTACTTTGGTCATGGTGCCGCTGGAAGAGGTGATTGGTACGCCAATACGCCAGATGGGCAAATGCAAGTGCAAGATGAAAATAATCCGGGGCCAACGGCATTTCCCATTCACATCATTGGCGGTGCGGTATTTTTAACGATGAAAGATGGTGCAACTGGGCGTCAAAATGATATTGTTGAATCAACAGCGGGTGGTTATTCAGACAAGGCAGATATGAGTAAACCAATTACAAAATATATTCTTGGCGACAACGGTAAAGTTTATGAGCTAAAAACAAATGATGGACAAGTTAGTTTAACAACTGGATTCGGTGAATACAGTGATGATGGTACAGCTAGTGATTACCATCCGGATCAGAGTTTTGTTGTGTCAGGTGATAGTGATGCACAAAAAGAGTTACAAAAATTAATTAGTGTGTATCGGTAAGTTTATAGTAAGTAACTGAAGGGTTGGCAAAATTTAAATACCTATTTGGTTGATATACAAAGCAACATATTGTTTCTTTGTATATTTTTTTGTTTTGCGATAATTAAAATATGGAAATATATAATTTAATAAAATCAAAAAGAATTACATTAGGACTTACTCAAGATGATGTTGCGATTAAATTAAATGTTACACGGCAAGCAGTGCAGAATTGGGAAAATAATAAACGCGCAATACCTAATAATTTAATAGCTAAGTATTTTAAAATATTGGATTTTAATGCTGCAGAAATTTTATCATTATTTGGATTTTTAAGTGATGATAATCTAATGATAGAAGAAATTGATTATTCTAAGAGAGGAATAGATGATTTTCAAAAATATGAAAATACTAAAGTATTAATGAATTTTCCGACACTTTATTTAGGAGTAGGAAAACAGCGCAATAAATACAGTAACATGGTTAAGCAACTAGCATACGTGGGTGAAGCTAGTTCGATCGTGAGAAGAACAAATGAGCACTTAAATGCGACTAATGACAAGTTGAATAAAATTAAAAAAGATGCTGATAATAATAAAGAAATATTGTATATTGTAGGGCATTCAAAATTTAATAAATCAGCAACTTTAGAATTAGAGCAAATGTTTATGGATTCATTATTAGGTGATCCAAAGTTTTCTAAAATTTATAATGGTCGTAATAACGGCTTATCAGCGGATTTTTATGAGCGAAATGCGTATAGAACAGCAATTTTCCCTGAAATTTGGGAACAGTTAAGGCGAAGAAATGTTGTATCTAGTTTGGAAGAAGTACACAATTCAGCGCTATTTGCTAATAGTCCTTTTAAGTCACTAAGTCTAAAACAATTAGAGGCAAAAGAGATAATTACTCAAAAAATTAGTGAGACATTGAATAAAATAAGTGATAATACGGTTATTAAAATAGAAGGACTTGCTGGATCAGGAAAAACAGTATTGATGTCCCAACTATTCTACGGTTTTTGGAAAAATCCGGTAAAAGTTATAGAAAATGAAGGGAAAACAAGTCATGAATCTTCAGTGGCATTGTTAGTAAGGCATGAACAACAGCGTCGGACATATGAGCAAATTGCCAGAAAGCTTAATATGGATAAAAATATGGTAATGGATGTTTCGACATTTGTTAATAAAGGAAATAAAGTAGATATTTTATTGGTGGATGAAGCACATTTGTTGTGGAGTGGAAATTATAGTCGTGCTAAAGCAGAGACGTGGGTCCCAGAACTGATTGCATTACATAAATTAGCTAAAACATTAGTTTTAATTTATGATTCTAATCAACTTGTATCGGCTAGATCAAAAGTAGCAGATAATGATAAGTTAATAGATATTTTGAATGGTGATAAGACTGTTATGGTTAATTTAGATGAGCAATGGCGTATTAATGCAAATCAAAATACCATCGAATGGATTCAAAATTTAGCACATTTTGATAAAAACTCATTAGTTACCATACCTAAGGATAAAAGTTATGAGATTAAATTTTTTGATGATGCAGGTGCATTTAGAAAAGCAATAGAAATAAAAAATCAAAATAACGGTTTAAGTAGAATGGTGGCTACTTATGATTGGAAATATTCACAAGGTTCAAGGCCAAAGAATGGCAATCGCTTTTGGAATGTGACATTTGGGGACGAAGTTGTCCCTTGGAACTTAGAGTTACCGGAAGTAGAAGAAGCACAAAAAAAGCAAATTCCGTGGCAGGAAATTGAGAGTAGTCTTTATGAAATAGGTAGTGATTTTACAGTCCAAGGTATCGATTTAAATTATGTAGGGGTTATTCTTGGACCGTCTGTAGTATGGAATGAAGAAAATAATGCTCTTGATATTGATGCTGATAAATCAATGGACCATCAAAAAATTCGCAAAATAAAGGGCACTTATAATACTGCTGAAAATAAAACATATTTAAAGAACGTTGTTAATGTCTTGTTAACACGTGGCGTGCATGGATTATATATTTATGCAGTGAATGATATATTGCGGGAAAAGTTAATGGGATTAACAAAATAGTTTATACTGTACTTATAATGGATAATAAGATTAGTCAGACAGTATAGGGAAATACAATGCAAAATATTTATAGGTATCTTGAAAATTTAGAAAATGATCAAAAAGATGTTTTGGAATGGTTTTAGCATAGACATGGTACATTAGGAAAACTACCAAAAAGCAAAAAAACTAGTAAAAATAATTCAATTGTAAGTCCGGCAATGGGAATATTTAAAGCTAAGGATAATGATTTTGCAACTTCTATAAAACAGACTCTTAAAGGACCATATCAGGATTCTGAAATCATTACAAATAAAGATAAAATAGGAATATTTTTGTATCATCAACAATCGACTAAAGATAATGGTATCTTTCATGATAAAGCTAATTTAGCAACAAATATTGCATTAACACAAAATATGAATAAAAAAATTCCAATAGGTATTGTCATACAACAAGAAGGAAAAAAAGATGGACAAAATATATATAAATTCTTTATTGGTATGATTTTGTCATGGTATGACGGATTTTTTATTATTCAAATTGCAAATGATGAAAAACTAATCGATATGGATAAGTCGGAATCAGAAATAGAAGATATATTAACTTTTAGCAATGAAGCTACAGTAAAGGAAGAATTTAATTTTAAAAATATTGTAGATGCTAGAAAGAAACAAGAAAGAGCTATTATAATTCGTCAAGGTCAAGTCTCATTTCGTAATAAATTATTGCGCATTTATGATGAAAAATGTGTGATTTCTAAAGTGAATGTTGAGTCAGTGTTAGAAGCAGCACATATTTCCCCGTATATGGGCAAAGAAACTAATGTGAGCAAGAATGGACTGTTATTAAGAAGTGATTTACATTTACTATTTGATAAAAAACTTATTAGAATTAATGATGAATACATTGTTGAGGTATCCCCTGCATTAATAAATTCTGTTTATGGGAAATATAATGGTATTTCGTTACAATTACCCAAAAATAAAAATGATTATCCTGATAAAAAAGCATTGGCTAGTCACTATGATTCTTGTGATTTCTAGATGATAGGAAGTTAATATATTTTTATTATTTATGAATTTATTTTTTAATCAGAAAACTAATCAATGGATATCATTAACTAACATCTTGAAAAAATTTCCGAAAACGCGTAATATTTCATTAAATAATGATTAGAAAAAGCTATGAAGAGAAGAGTAGTTTTTGCTTAGCTTGAACAGAGACGGTTGGTAGTTGAGAAAACCTGAAGCAAGAAAAATGAAGATGAACTCGGAGCATTAATGGTTGTGTAAGCAATTGTTACGGTAGACTCGTTATCGTCTAACTTATTTTTTAATGAGTTAAAGAGGTACTTTTTGTGAGAAAAGTATGGAATTAAGGTGGTACAGTGAAACTTTCACCCTTTTTATAAAGGGGTGGAAGTTTTTTTATGCATAATGGTAAATTTAAAGGGGAGCATTTTACAATGGAAAAAGCAGAAAAAATTAAAATCTTACAGGATTTAGTTAACATCAATACAGTCAATGGTAATGAAATTGAGGTTGCTAAGTATTTGCAACAATTATTAGCTGATCACGGTATTAAAGCAAATATTGATGAGTTTGGCGAGAATCGTGCTAACTTGCAAGCAGAAATAGGCAATCATGGTGTTGATGCTAAAACACTGGTATTTTCCGGACATCAAGATACGGTGTCAATTGATGATGCATCAGCTTGGGAGTATAGTCCATTTGAAGCACATATTGATGGGGATAAATTGTACGGACGTGGTGCTGCTGATATGAAGAGTGGTCTAGCTGCGGAAGTGATTGCATTAATTGAATTGTATGAAAATTCTGATGTGAATTTGAATGGAACGTTGCGTTTGATTGTGACAGCAGGCGAAGAGTATGGTGCACAAGGTGCTTATCGGTTGAACGAGCAACATGCAATTGATGATGCTGATGCTCTAGTAATTGGAGAAGCAACCGATGCCCAAATTATTTATGCCCATTCTGGTAGTTTTAATTATCGTATTAAAAGCTCTGGTAAAGCTGCTCATAGTTCAACACCAGAACGTGGTGTTAATGCGATTCAAGGATTAGTAAACTATATTAACTTGGAAAAGGATTTGTTTGATGATGCACCACAAGACCCTTATTTGGGTAAAGTGCAACATAGTATTACTGTTATTCGTGGGGGTGAGCAAGTCAATACAATTCCTGCGCAAGCAGAGTTACAAGGAAATATTCGACCAACAGAAGCGTTTAATAATGCTAAAGTTATCTTACGAATTCAAGAGACCATTGATCAATTAAATGATTTATATGATGCCAAACTTGAATTGGAAATTATTCATAATTTTGAAGCTGTTGAAACACAACAAGATAATGAATTTATTCAAACGGTGCAACGGGCAGCACAAAAATCATTTGATGATCGCCAAGTTGAATTAACCATTATGAATGGTGCAACGGATGCAAGCGTTTTTGTGAAGAATAATGTTGGTTTACCAACAGTTATTTTTGGCCCTGATGGTGATGCAGTTACTCATCAATTAAATGAGTACACAACGATTAGTAGTTATTTGAAATTAATCAATGCTTATCAAGATATTGCCCGTGATTTTTTGAAGTAAAAATAGTTGATAATGCTTTTATTCACCATTTTTTATATAATGAAATGAATAAGATGAAAATAGGTGAATTCTTTTGATAAAAAGACATATTAGAAAGCCAGTTAGATTCGGCTTTGTTTTAGGGATTATTATTAGTCTCTTGGTAGGGGCAGGTATTGCATTGGCTTCATATAAAATCAGCCATCAGAATAATAAAAGTAATTTAACGCCTAAAACGCAAACCGTATCACAAGATACTTTGACTGTTAAATCATTAACCAAAGAGAAAAAAATTGTTATGGTTAATTTAGGGTTATCTGAAATTTTAAATGAAAAACGGACAACTAAACTATTTGGTCAAGATATTGTTGGTACTAATCGTCAAAAAATTATGCAAGCATCATTTGATGCTGAATTGGGTATTGATGGGAAAGATGTCAAAATAACGGCAACTGGAGATAATACTTATAAAATAACTGTTAAAAAATTTATTTTTATTGGTTACAGCAATCCTAACTTTAAGGTGTTAGATGAGCATAATGGTGTTTTTAGTTCATTTACTGCTGATGTTAGTGAAACTGAAATGATTAATAAAGTGTTAGATACAAAATCAAAACAAAAATATGTTGCTAAATATAATGATTTATTGGAGCAATCAACAACGGATTTTTATCGAAATATTGTTACGGCAACTAATCCGAAAGCTAAGTTGACGTTTATATTTCCTGAAAAGTAATTAATAGGTGAATATTATTTAAATGGTTTATACTGTAGCTATGGAGGGATAATATGACTTGGAATAAAGAACGATTAACATATTTTAACGATCATGATGATTTTCATATTGCGCCATTTCGTGCTAGTGGGGTAGCCGGCACACCTACTTGGATTTGGTCTGTTGTTGTGGATGGACGTTTGTTTGTTCGTGCTTATAATGGTGTACATTCATCATGGTATCAAAGTGCAGTGGCTCAACATGACGGTAATATTGTGTCAAATGGTGAGCGTTTGAATGTGATTTTTAAATCAGAAAAGGATCCAACAATTTTAGATAAAATTGATGAGGCATACCATGTCAAATATGACCCTAGTCCATATGTTGCGCCAATGCTCTCAGAAAAAACAAGAAATGCAACAGTTGAAGTATTGCCAAAATAAAGTAAGCGTTACCTAGTGTTTTAAATTAGAAATAAATTAAAAAGTAGCTATAACTTAAGGGTTATGGCTACTTTTTTTAATGATATTTTTTATAAAACGTGCGCTTCCTTATGATTTATAAGTGATTAATACGCTTGCTTACTCCCGAAATATTAGATATAATTTAGAAAATTAAAAATTTTTAATTTATTGGGCAATTTTTTTGTTAGAGGGGTAAGGTTAATGGGAATTAATAAAATAGGCTGGCAGACGGCCGTACTAGCGACGAGTGTCATCGCTGGAATTGGGGTAGTAACGCATACAGCTGATGCCAAGGCGAAACAGGTTATTAGTACGTATTCTAGTACTGAAATTTCATCGTTGGATACTGCAAAGGCAACAGAATTAAATGCTTTTACACAGTTAGATAATATTACAGAAGGTTTGTATGTTTATGATAGTAAAGGACGACCACAGAAAGCTTTAGCACAAAAGACGAAGATTTCTGAGGATAAAAAAACATACACAATTGATATTCGCAAAGATGCTAAGTGGAGTAATGGTGATCCAGTAACGGCTGCAGACTTTGTTTTCGCATGGCAACGAGCTGTTGATCCAAAGACGGCTAGTGAGTATGCTTATTTATTCGATAACATTGAAAATGCTAAAGCAATTCAAGATGGTGAAAAGACACCGGATACTTTGGGCGTTAAGGCAACTGATAAGCATCAATTACAGATTCAGTTAGTGGCACCGCAAGAGTACTTTAAAATGATTTTGGCGCGTGAAACATTAGCGCCATTGAATGAAAAGTTCGTTGAACAACAGGGTGATAAATATGGAACATCATCTAAAACAACGCTATATAATGGACCGTTTGTAAGTAAGGGCTGGTCTGGTTCGACAACGCAATGGACGTTAAATAAAAACCCCTACTATTGGGATAAAAAGCATGTTAAGTTGAGCAAGATTAATTACTCAGTTATTAAAGATCCTTCAACTGCTTATAATTTATATCAAACTAAGAAGTTAGATCAAATGACGTTAGTTGGCGAGCAAGCACAACAATTATCAAAGCATAAAGATGTTGTGAAACGTAATTTAGCTGCAACATCGTACTTGCAATATAATTTGAAAAAGAATAATGGTCTGGAGAATGCAAAGATTCGCCAAGCCATTTCACTTTCAATTAATCGTAAGCAATTAACTGAAAGAATTTTAAAGAATGGTTCAAAACCAGCTGCTGGCTTTGTCCCACGTCAAGTCGCCACAAAACCAAATGGCAAGGAAGATTTCTATGATGCGACAAAGGTTAAAAATACGGCAGAGTATAAACCAAAGTTAGCAAAGAAGTTATTTGCTGAAGGTCTAAAAGAAGTTGGCAAAGATAAAATTAGTGCAACGGTGATTACTGCTGATGCAAGTGCTTCTGAGCAAGTTGCTGTCTTTATTCAAGATCAACTACAAAAAAACTTACCCAAGCTTGAATTGACATTGCAAAAGGTACCACAGAAGAGCCGCATTGCTTCTGTTAATGCAGGTAACTTTGATATTTCATTCCAGGGTTGGTCAGCTGACTTTGCTGATCCGTATACTTTCTTGCAAATTTTCCCAAGTGATAGTGCGCAAAACCATACTGGTTGGAAAAATGAGGCATATGATCAAGCCATTACAGATTCATTGAATAAGAATGCAGCTAATAAAACAGCGCGTTGGAATGATTTAGTGAAGGCTGAAAAGATTTTGATGAAGGATCAAGTTGTTACACCAATTTATCAAACAAATAATGAGGACTTAGTTAACCCACGTCTAAAAGGCATTGGTTATAACCAAATTAACGGACATTATAGTTACAAGCTAGCTTATGTAACGGGTAAATAATGAGTATATATTAGGGGGTAAATTTTGAAAGAACAAGAACAGATTGAATTAGTAAAAGCATTCTCTGACTTAAATGGGGTACCAGGTTTTGAGACTGAAGTAGCAAAGTATTTTGAAGAGCGTGCTACGCCTTACGGACAAGTTAGCCGTGATGGTATCTTTAATAGTTACGTTGATCGCACGGAAAATACGGGTCAAAAGCCGGTGGTGCAAATTGATGCCCATGCTGATTCTGTTGGCTTTATTGCACAAGCTGTACGTCCCAATGGTTTGATTAAATTCGTCACATTAGGTGGTTGGGCACCAACTAATGTCCCAACAACACGGGTGCGAGTGCGTAATAAAGAGGGTCAATATATTAGAGGTGTTGTTGCTAGTAAGCCACCACACTTTATGACGGATGAGGAGAAGAAGCAGGTGCCAAAGATTGCTGAGATGTCAATTGATGTTGGTTCAACAAGTCGTGATGAAACGATTAAGCATTTTAAGATTGATACAGGCTGTCCAATTTTTCCTGATGTTGATTGTGAGTACTATCCATCAACCCGACTATTCTTTGGCAAGGATTTTGATAATCGGGTTGGATCAGCAGCGTTAGTTGATGTACTAGACCAAGTGCATGGTCAAAGCTTAGATGTTGATGTCGCTGTCGCACTATCAACACAAGAAGAAGTTGGTACACGTGGTGCAAAGGTGACGGCAAATAAAATTTCTCCTGATCTGGCAATTGTATTTGAAGGATGTCCATGTGATGACACATTTGAAGAAGATTGGTTAATTCAGACTGGTTTGAAGCGCGGCCCAATGTTACGTGATATGGATACGTCATTTATTGCAAATCCATTATTTGAGGAATATGCAGCTAAGATTGCAGATGAACACAATATTCCATATACGCGTTCAGTAAGAACTGGTGGTGGTGTAAATGGTGCGCCTATTCAATACTGGAACGGTGCGCCGACCATCGTGATTGGTATTCCAGTGCGTTATGAACATACAGCGTATAACTGGGCATCATTAGATGATTTCCAACATGCAGTTGAGTTGACTGTTGAAATTTTAAAAGACTTAGATGCAGAAAAAATTACTAGCTTCTTTGGATAATGATGTAGATTTGTGAAATAGATTGTGGAATTTAGATAGTATGCTTTAGTCTCCTAGAGATATTGATGGAAGAAGGAAGATGATTCCTTTTACCAATAACCTCTAGGAGTCTTTTTATATGTCACGCAATCAAAGTATCCATATGTTAATTTTACTTAGTGTTTTTTGTAGTTCATTAATACATTTCATTATCACATTTTTTTATAATGTAAAAAAAGGTAATAATTCAATAAATTTAATTTATATTTATGTTATTTTTAATCCAGGTTAGTTTGTTAATGAATTAACCGTCTGTATGCTTATATTTGTATCAAAAAGAAGGAATATATCGTGTTAAAATATATTAAACCAATTGTTATATCTAGTGTTGCCATTTTGGGGATTAGTACAATATCAACTAATTCTTGCATTTCTGTAAATGCAAGTTCAATTGACACTGAACAAAGATCAACTTCTCAATTGTCTAATCGGGTAGTTGATATCTCAGATAGGTACATTAATTTTAACAATCGTACAAATCAGTTTTATGTTGATGATAGTTTGCATCAACAGTTGACGAGTGTAGAATATCAATCAGTTATTGTACAGGTGAAAAACACAAATGAACAAATTTCACTTGCTATTTCGGATGATAAGGATGTTAATACAGATATTTCTGTAGTTGATCCAAATAATGGAGAGATGATATTAATAACGCAATATGGACGTGCAGCTGGTAAAACAGCCATTAAATTTTATTGGAATTACGCGCGCATATGGATTAAAGCAGCAGATTTAAGAAATGCTTTGCAAGTTGGCTTTGCAATTGGTGGCGTATATGCACCGACTAAAGCGATTATTGCTGCTATGAGTATTGCGGGTATAGCAGCAAGCAATATTAAAAATGGTATTTGGTTTGATTATAACTATTATGCGGGTTCAGTACTAAAAGCTGGTCAACAATAATTGCGAAAGGACAAGATGAAATCAATATATTTAAAAGCATTTGAGTATGCATCAAGCGCAATTGGTAGTGTTTTTATATTAATTTTGATTAGCAGTTTGTTCACAGATTTTTTTGTAAAGCCTTTTATAGAAAATAGGCAAATAACAAGTTTAATATTATTAATAATATTTATAGGTGTTTTACTTAGATATTATTTTAAAATTAAAAAAAAAAATAATAATGAATTGAACGTCAAAAATTGTTAGGTAATTTAATCAGATAACTGGTCGGAAAGATTTCGGGATTGAACTGAAATTTTTCCGACCAGTTTTATTTTAATGTGTTTATTAAGTGGTTATTAGATTTTCTTTTTCCAAATAGACTTAGAAAGATAATATCTATTTCATGACGTCAATAATTGTTATAGCCTATTTGGTTTGCTTTTAATGCTTGACACACTATATTGAAAACGGTTACAATGATTCTGTTGATAAAGATACTATCTTAATTAAATAGATAATATCTTTTACTAAAATAAAAATTATTGGAGTTAAATCATGAAAATTACAAACTATGAAACATTTGCTGTACCACCACGCTGGTTATTTTTAAAAGTTGAAACAGATGAAGGCGTTAGTGGTTGGGGAGAACCCGTTATCGAAGGACGTGCTGCAACCGTAGAAGCTGCTGTTCATGAACTAATGGATTCATTGATTGGTTCTGATCCATTCCGTATTGAAGATGCATGGGAAAAAATGTATCGTAGCGGCTTTTATCGTGGTGGTCCCATTCTAATGAGTGCGATTGCGGGTATTGACCAAGCCTTGTGGGATATCAAAGGTAAAGCATTAGGACAACCTGTTTATGAATTAATGGGTGGTGCCGTCCGTGATAGTATCAAAGTTTATTCTTGGGTAGGTGGTGATCGACCAAGTAATGTTGGTGAGGCTGCATTGGAACGTAAAAATGCTGGTTTCACAGCAATAAAGATGAATGCCACTGAAGAACTACAAATGATTGATAGTTATGAAAAAATTCAAGAAGTTGTTGAGCGCGTTAAGGCTATTAGAGAAGCCTGTGGCCCTTATTTCGGTATTGCAGTTGATTTCCATGGACGTGTTCACAAGCCAATGGCAAAAGTTTTGGCAAAAGAATTGGAACCTTATAACTTAATGTTTATTGAGGAACCTGTTTTACCAGAAAATAATGAAGAACTTGGTAAAATTGGTCAATTATCAAAAACCCCAATCGCTACGGGTGAAAGAATGTTTACTCGCTGGGACTTTAAGAAACTATTAGAGTCAGGTGATGCAGATGTTATTCAACCAGATTTATCACATGCTGGTGGAATTACCGAATGTAAAAAAATTGCCTCAATGGCTGAAGCGTATGATGTGGCGGTTGCCTTCCATTGCCCACTTGGACCGATTGCTTTAGCAGCTTGTTTACAGGTTGATGCTACGGTTTATAATGCATTTATCCAAGAGCAAAGTTTAGGTATTCACTACAACGCTTCTAATGATTTGTTGGATTATGTTAAAAATCCAGAAGTATTTGAATATGAAAACGGTATGGTAAAGATTCCAAGCTTACCAGGCTTAGGTGTCGAAGTTAATGAAGAGTTAGTTCGTGAAAAGGCAAAAGAAACCACAAATTGGCATAACCCAGTTTGGCGTCACGAAGACGGCTCTATTGCTGAGTGGTAAGCAGAAAGGTGTTTAAGTATGATGAACCTAGTAACGATTGATACGGGAACCACAAATACAAGAGTGATGCTTTGGCAAGATGGTAAAAAAATTGCCAAAGTTGCACGACCTGTTGGGGTGAAAAGTACATCTATTACAGGTAGTAAGGATACCTTACATCAAACAATTAAATCAGCAATTGATGAATTATTAACAACAGCTCAAGTTGAATTGAATTCAGATGTTAAATTTATAGCGTCAGGGATGATTACATCTAATTTAGGATTAGCTGAGATACCACATCAATCAGCGCCGGTAAGCATGAGTGATTTGGCAGCCAATATGGAAAAGATTATGATTCCAGAAGTTTGTTCGCAACCAATTTGGTTTGTACCAGGTGTCAAAAATGACGTCCAAACAATCACATCTGAAAATATTGATCAAATGGATGTCATGCGTGGTGAAGAGGTTGAGGCATTTGGGGCATTAACGCAATTACAGGCCAAAAAGCCATTTATTCTAGTATTGCCTGGTTCTCATACAAAATTTATTAAAATTGATGAGGACGGTAAAATTGCCGGTTCTATTACATCAATGGCTGGTGAATTAATTTCATTATTAACCAAAGATTCAATTTTATCAGACTCACTAAAGCATAATTTTTCAGATGAACTTGATGTCAAAACACTAGCTCTTGGTGCTGAGAGTTGTGCCAAAAATGGATTGGGACGAGCAGCGTTTACGGTTCGATTATTAGATTTGTATACCAATTACACGCGTAATCAAATGGCTAATTATTTGTTGGGTGTTGTTTTACAAAATGATGTTACAGCGATAAAAACGACACAAGCGTTTGATATTAACGCAGATGATACTTTTGTGGTTATTGGTAAACCTGCTCTTCGTGATGCGCTACAGGTATTGTTAAATAACGATGATTATTTTACTGGTAATATTTTGACAATTGATGTACCTGAATTAGCCAGTGTTGGTATTATGGCAATCGCAAAGATGCGAGACATTATTTAAAATGAGGGACAAATATAATGAATATTGAAAACTATCCAAAGTTAACAGTAATTATGCGTGGTTATAGTTATGAACAAGCCATGCTTATTATAAAGTTATTGAGCCGTTATGAAGGAAAAGTAGGGGTTGAAGTTACGACAAATAATCCAGATCATTTAAAAGTTATTGCAGACGGTAATAAACAGTATGGTGACAGCGTAAACATTGGGGTAGGTACAGTTACAACAGCAAATCAGGCACAAGAAGCAATTGCAGCAGGTGCTAAATTTATGCTTGGACCCCAAGCTTTTTCAGAGGACATTTATCGACTAGCACAACAAAATGATGTGATTACGGTTCCTGGTGCAATGACGCCAACAGAGATACAAACAGAAGTCAATAAAGGTGCGGATATTGTTAAAGTATTTCCAGCGATTACGGTAGGTCCTGTTTTTTTCAAACAAATTTCTGGACCAATGCCTGGATTACGACTTATGGCAGTCGGGGGCGTTGATATTAAAAATAGTCAATCATTCATGTCAGCAGGTGCTGAATATTTGGGTATCGGATCTAGTTTCTTTAATAAACAGGATTTAGAAAATATGGATGAACAAGCTTTAGACAACTCAATACAAGAATTTTTATTAGCCGTTAGTAAGTAATTTTGACAATTGATCATCATCTGTAGAATAAAAGGGGAAAATCATGCCATTACTAATAGTAGTATTAGGGGTTTTATTGTTAATCTTTTTGATTACCAAGCTAAAGCTTAATACTTTTGTATCATTAATTATCACATCCTTTGTTGTAGCCTTTGCCTTGGGAATCCCATTGGATAAAGTCCCTACAACAATTACGGAAGGTTTAGGTAATCAACTAGGTAGTTTGGCTATTGTGTTTGGAATGGGATCAATGATTGGTAAGTTGGTTTCAGACGCTGGTGGTGGCCATCGTATTGCCCACACTTTAATTGAAAAATTTGGGCGTAAGCGAATTCAAATAGCCGTAATTTTAGCATCATTTATCATTGGACTAGCATTGTTCTTTGAGGTTGGTTTAGTAGTGTTGTTGCCAATTATATTCATTATTGCGCGTGAATTGAAAATGCCATTAATGTCATTAGCCATTCCAATGGCAGCGACGTTAAATGTTATGCATGGATTTATTCCGCCACATCCGGCACCAACTGCTATTTCACAAGTCTTTGGGGCAAATATTGGTCACGTTATTTTGTTAGGAATTGTTGTTGCAATTCCCACAGTGATTGTATCTGGACCAGTCTATAATCACTTTTTACGTAAGTTGTATCCACAAGTGTACAAAATACAGACAGAAAATCCCCGTTTAGGTAAAATAGAAGAATTTGATTTAGATAAGACACCTAAGTTTGGTATTAGTGTATTAACTGCTATGATGCCAGTTATTTTAATTGGGATATCAACGATTCTTGAATTTACAGTAGCCAAAGGTAGTTTGGCTCACGATATTTTTGGTTTAGTTGGAAATCCTGATTTTGCAATGATGGTATCATTAGTTTTTGCCATTTATACAATGGGAATTAAGCAGCATATTAGTATGAAACGTATTGGTCAAACAGTGGAAAATGCAATTATTCAAATTGCAGGGATGTTATTTATTATTGGTGGTGGTGGTGCTTTCAAACAAGTACTTGTATCAGGTGGCATCTCAGATTATATCTCACAGATGTTTGCTACTATTAACATGTCACCATTATTGGCTGCTTGGTTAATTACTGCTCTACTACGTGTTAGTTTGGGATCATCAACTGTTGCTGCGTTAACGGGTGCTGGTTTAGTAGCACCGATGATTGCAGCTTCGGGTGTTAGTCCGACCTTAATGGTATTATCAGTTGGAGCTGGTAGTATATTTGGCGGTCACGTTAATGATGCAGGTTTCTGGATGGTTAAAGAATACTTTAATTTATCTTTGAAAGAAACGCTAACTGCTTGGTCACCATTAACTTGTGTGATTGGGGTAGTTGGTTTAGGAGCTGTCATGACGCTATCAGTCTTTATGTAATAAATTATAAAACCACTAATTAGTGTTTAGCTAATTAGTGGTTTTTAACATTTAAATAAAGTACCATTAGTATAAGCGTGATGGTAGGAGAGATTATAAAATGGAAGCTTATAAAGAGACAATTTATGAAAAAGCATTACGAGAACTAAAGGAAAAAATAATAAATGGTGAATGGCAACCAGGCCAAAGACTGCCATCGATGAAACAACTTGCACAAATATTAGGGGTCAGCGTGACGACCATTCGAGAAGTACTACATACTTTGGAAAATAAAAATATTGTGAGTATTGAACATGGGCGCGGAATTTATTTACGTAATGATCCTAATTCGAGTGCAACGCAAATGATTTCAGTCAATCAAGATGTGTCGCTTCTGTCAGTGTTAAAAGCACGCTTGTTAGTAGAGCCAAAGCAAGCATATTATTGTGCACAAAAGGCAGATGAACATTTATGTAACGAATTAGAGGCAGCAGCAAACAAATTAGACTCTGAAATGCACATACATGATGATTTTCTAAAAACAGATTTATTATTTCATCAGTTAATTGCAGAAGGGGCACAAGAGCCTGCACTACAAACGATGTCTAATTCTATTGAACAATATCAAATATCGGGTCGTCGTATGACCAATACATTACCATTAATGCGAACAAAAGCTGCGTTGTATCATCAATTAATCTCAGCAGCGATTGCAACGCATAATGCAGTAGAAGCAGAACAATTAATGACCATGCATATTGAATCTATGATTGCACCGCTTGAACAAAAATAAAATATTATTAAGGTAAATAGTTGAGCAAATTACATATGTTCAGCTATTTTTTTGTGATGAAAAAGATATTGAATTTGTAAAATGATAAATGAGTGGATGACAAATAAATGAGGTAAAGGGATCATAATTAGTTTGTTTGGGACTAAATGACTTTGTGAAAAAAAGTTTTTATAAAAAAAGTTCATATTGATTTGTTAAATACTTACAAGTTAAGAATTATAGGCGTGATAAAAATGTAAAATTATTTCACACGGTAGTATAACTAATGTTTGATGCGTTGCAAGGAGACAACTTTTGGCATAGCTTTAGTTTAATTGGGTGTGATGAATAAAATAAAAAAGACCTTTTTGTGAATTTTTTAATAAGTTAATTTGAATAAAAATTAAACATTGTGAATTTTTTTATTCCGTTGTAAGCTATATGTGTTGAAAGAAAACGCTTACATTTTAAACGTTTTTTAAATGTAGTATTAATATTTAAGTAGAATTTTAGTTTATCCAATGGGGGGATATTATTATGCCAAAGTATGTACTATCAATTGATGAGGGAACAACAAGCACACGTGCCGTGATTTATAACAAAAAGGGTCAAGTTATTGCATCTGCACAACGTGAAATTTCAATGTTTTATCCACAACCAGGTTGGGTTGAACAAGATGCTAATGAAATTTGGATTGCTGTTCAAGCTGTTATTGCAACCGCTTTGATTCAATCTGGTATTCAACCTACTGATATTGAAGGAGTTGGTATTACTAATCAACGTGAGACAACGATTGTTTGGGATAAGGAAACAGGATTGCCAATTTACAATGCTGTTGTCTGGCAATCACGTCAAACGGCACCAATTGCAGAAAAGTTAATTGCTGATGGTTACCAAGACATGATTCAAGAAAAGACAGGTTTGATTCCGGATGCATACTTCTCAGCTACTAAAATTCGTTTCATCTTGGATCAAGTAAGCGGGGCACAAAGCCGTGCTGAAAATGGTGAATTATTGTTTGGAACAATTGATTCATGGTTGGTATGGAAGCTAACTGGTGGTAGTGTTCACATTACAGATTACACAAACGCTTCACGTACAATGATGTTTGATATTAAAAACTTGAAGTGGGACCAAGAACTTTTGGACCTATTGAATATTCCGGCTCAAATGTTGCCAGAAGTTCACCAATCATCAGAAATTTACGGAAAAGCTATTCCTGTTCATTTCTTCGGTGCTGAAGTACCAATTGCCGGTATCGCAGGAGACCAACAAGCATCATTGTTTGGTCAATTAGCGCTTAATAAGGGTGATGTTAAGAATACCTACGGAACTGGTGCTTTCGTCGTTATGAATACGGGTGACGAAGCAAAAATTTCAAAGAATGGTTTGTTAACGACAATTGCTTATGGTATTGATGGTAAAGTAACTTACGCACTTGAAGGTTCAGTCTTTGTGGCTGGTTCAGCATTGCAATGGCTACGCGATGGTATGCGAGTTATCGAACAAAGTCCTGAAAGTGAAGAGATGGCAAAGTCTTCTACTGATGAAGACGAAGTATATGTTGTACCAGCCTTTACTGGATTGGGGGCACCATATTGGGACTCAGAAGCTCGTGGTTCAGTGTTTGGTTTGACACGTGGAACAACGCGTGAAGACTTTGTTAAAGCAACACTACAATCACTAGCTTACCAAAGCCGTGATGTTGTAGAAGCAATGCGTCATGATACAAATCTTGATATTGCTAAGTTGCACGTAGATGGTGGTGCTTCGTTGAATAACTATCTAATGCAATTCCAGTCAGATTTGCTACAAACGACAGTATCACGACCAGCTAACGTTGAGACAACAGCGATGGGTTCAGCTTTCTTAGCAGGACTAGCAGTTGGATTCTGGAAAGATATTGATGAATTGAAGACGATGACGCAACAAGCAACATCATTTGAACCTGAAATGGCAAATGATCATGCAGAAGAATTATATGAAGGATGGCAATTGGCTGTGGAGGCAACACGGGCATTTAAGCCTAAGAAGCGGGGGACAAAATAATGGGATTTAAAAGTAGCCAGCGAATAGCAGCAATTGAAAATTTAAAAGAAAATGATTTTGATGTTGTTATTATTGGTGCTGGAATTACTGGAGCCGGTATTGCGCTTCAAACAGCAGCTTCTGGATTACGAACAGCCATTATTGATATGCAAGATTTTGCTGAAGGAACAAGTAGTCGTTCAACAAAGTTAGTCCACGGTGGTATTCGCTACTTAAAGACTTTCGATGTTGATGTTGTTGCTGATACAGTGAGTGAACGTGCACGAGTACAACATGTTGCGCCACATATTCCGCGACCAGCACACATGTTGATGCCGCTTTATGATGATGCTGAAGCAACATTTACACCAATGAGCGCCGAAATTGCAATGGAAATTTATGACAAGTTGGCAGAAGTGCCAGCAGATAGTCCATTTGTACATCGTTTATTGTCAGCAGAAGAAGCCCGTGATTATTTACCAATGTTAGATCATAAAGGCTTAGTTGGATTAGCAATCTATTTAGATTACCAAAACAATGATGCCCGTCTAACAATTGAAAATATTAAACAAGCTGTTCATGATGGTGCTGTAGCTGTTAGTCATCTAAAGGCGACTGCTGTTGTAGCAGATGGGGATGGCAAAAAAATTAGTGTTGAAGATACTTTTACGAAAGAGTTGTTTGATATTAAAGGAAAAGTTGTTATTAATGCAGCTGGTCCATGGCATGACACAATTACGAAAATTGCCGATGAAGAAACAAAAGATACCATTCGTCCTACTAAGGGTGTTCATTTAGTTATTAACCAAGATCGTTTGCCAGTACCAAATACAGTATACTTTGATTCTGGTTTCCATGATGGTCGTATGATATTTGTTATTCCACGTGCTAATAAAACATATTTTGGAACAACTGATACTGATTATACTGGTGATTATTTGCATCCAAAGGTTGAACAAGTCGATGTTGATTACTTATTGGCAACGATTAATAATCACTTCCCTAAAGCACACATTACAATTGACGATGTGCAAGCTAGTTGGGCAGGGCTACGACCATTGATTGGTGGTGCAGGTGATTATAATGGTAATACAACTAAAAAGACAGCATCCGATGAAAGTTTGCATGAACTTGGTGCTAACATAGATAAATACTTTAATAATGAAATCGAACGTCAAGAAATTGATGACCAACTAAAGCAGTTAACCAGTGGGGATAAGAGTGCTTCAAGTGTCTCGCGTGGTTTCCAGATTAAGGTTGAAAATGGCATTGTTAACGTATCTGGTGGTAAGTTAACAGATTATCGTTTGATGGCTTCAGAAACTTTGACAGCTTTAACTGAAATTTTTGCTGATAAGTTTGCAACAGATATTACACCGGTAGATTCAACAACCTACCCAGTGTCAGGTGGTCATTTTGATTTCCAAAATGTTGATGCTGAACTTGAAAAGTATGCTGAAATGTTAGAAGAATATGATGTTAACGAAGTTAAGGCTAAAGAAATTGCTAACTTGTATGGATCTAACACACCGCAAATAATTGAATATATCAAAACAGGTGTTTCAGCACCTAAGTTATCAGTAGCTGAAACAAGTATGTTGCATTATGCAATTGATAAAGAATTTGTTTTGCGTCCGATAGATTACTTCTTGCGTCGTACAAATTATCTATTGTTTAAATCAGAAGACCTAGATCGGCTTGAAACACCAGTAATCAATGAGATGGCTAAAATTCTTGACTGGTCTGATGAAACAAAACAAGCGATGACAGAAGAATATACACGTTTACGTGATGAGGCACAACTAAGAGCGCTAAAGAAGGAGACAGAATAATGTCGAAGAGAGTTCCTTTGATTGTTGGAAATTGGAAAACAAACAAAAAAGTAGCCGAAGTTTACGACTTCTTGCAAGAGATTAAAGGGCAATTACCTGATCCAAAACAAGTCCAAGTCGGTATTGCAGCACAAGATATTTACCTGCATGAAATGGTAAAACGCAGCCAAGAATTGGATATTCCAGTAGATGTGTTTGCAGAAAACATTCATTGGGCTGACGAAGGTTCTTATACTGGTGAAACTTCACCTGCTGCGTTAGCTGATATCAATGTTTCAGGATCAATTATTGGTCATTATGAACGTCGTAAGATGTTTAAAGAAACAAATGGATCAGTGGGCTTAAAGGTGACGGCTTCGCTTCGTAATGGATTGGTACCAGTTGTTGCTATCGCCGAAGATACAACACGTTATAATCCAGATGATGAAGACATGGCACCTTTAACGGAGATTGCGGTTGGCTTAGCTGGTGTTGATAAAGCTAAGGCAGAAAACATTGTTATTGCTTACGAACCAGCATGGGCAATTGGTGCTAGTGAAGCACCATCCTTAGAAGTAATCGAACATGCTGGACGAGTAATTCGTAATTCATTAGCAATCTTGTTCACACAAGAAGTTGCTGACAAGATTCGGATTCAATATGGTGGTTCAGTAACACCAGAAAATTCAAAGGAAATTCTTGGGTTAGAAGATATCGATGGGTTGTTGATTGGGCGTGCATCACTCGAACCTGCTGCATTCTTGAGCATGGTTAAAGATGCTATTTAAGGGTAAATAAAATGAAAAAGAAAATATTTGGGGAAGTTTTTGGAAGTGCATTACTAGTATTCTTTGGACCCGCTTTAGTTATTATGGGAGGCGGATACAATGACCTATTAGGACCATCTATTGGATGGGGAGTTTTGCTAGCTGTATTGGTTTATGCTTTTGGACCTTTGTCGGGTGCTCACTTTAATCCGGCAGTAACCTTTATGAACTTTTTGAACAAGCAAATGAAGGGTACAGAGACAATCATTTATATTGTTTCACAGTTAGTAGGTGGTTTGATTGGTGGGTTTGTTCTAAAGTTTACTTATCAAGCTTATCTAAATGGCGCTGGCTTGAAGTGGTCAACAGAAGTTGCTAAAAATCATTTGAATTCGACAGTATTTCCAAATATTTCAGCTGGTATGGCTTTCTTCGTTGAGGTTATATTGACGACAGTATTGTTAGTTGTTATTTTGGCTTTGAATGATCCTAAGACTAAGACTTACAATCTACAAGCACCAATTGCTGTTGGTTTGACGATTGCGTTACTAGTTTTTGTTGCTGGTAACTTAACGGGTGCTTCAATGAACCCTGTACGTTCATTGTTCCCTGCAATCTTTGCTGGTGGTCTAGCTATGCAAGACATATGGGTATATCTAACAGCACCGTTTGTTGGTTCGATTATTGGGGCGTTGATTCACCGTTATATTTTGACAGAAAAATAAATGATGTTGATTTAACAAAGTTGACGTTAGATAACAAATGTAAATAACCGTTTCTCTAGTAACATAGAGGGACGGTTTTTTGTGTGAAATTATATAACTTTTAGTTGTATATGGGTGATGTAAGCGTTGTCATTAACGTGCTAAACTACAGAGGTAGCTTAATTAAAAGAGGCTAAAGGAGTCAAAAATGGAGAATAATAAACTGCAAATGCAGGTACATCCCCGAGGTTATGTACAATCATTAGTTATGAAAGATGATCCCTATCATATGAATTGGGTTATTGATAATGAGTATTTGAAACAAGCGTCATTTAATGAGTCAGATAAATTATTTGGTGAATTTACGATTACAATTGATGGTCAAACAATCAATAGTACTGATAATCAACCGCAAGTAATAACGAAGCAACAACAAGTAGTGGTTACCTATGAATTATTAAAAAAAATACAAGTAACATTTGAATATGATTTATCAATTGAGGATCAGTTAAATTGGCATATTAGTTTAGATAATTTAACATCAGAGAATATTAAAATTAATAATTTTGGTGTTTGGTTATCATTAGCATATGTTATGTTTCGAGATAAAAATGTTGCAAAAAACATTCATGAATCAGCAGCAGTGTATCCATCAATATCACGTGATTTTACAAAAATTAACGCAGTGAGACGCGATAATCAATCTGGTAATCTTGGCATTTATCAAACGTATGGACAAACATTGTCGATAGGAACTTATGCAGCATATAATAATTTATTCTTTGAAAATGTTTCACCTTCGTTAGACGGTATGCTGTTTCATCAGCTCATTCTCGCAGGTGGGTATGATGAGCATTTTGAAAATAATGATTGGATTTATGATAAAAGTCCGGTTACAGTAAAAGCCAGTGCCTCAATATCGTGGCATTATGTGATGAAAAAAAATGACTCGGAGCAAGAATTTTATAAAAACGCTAGTAAAGTAGGCCAACCAACAATCTCGTATCAACCATTGAACATTTTGCACCAACCAAGTTATCTAACAGTTAATGGGGATGCTCATGAATTAGTTTCTGTAATAGCTTATGCTGGTGAAGGCGGTAAACAAGAAGTAAAATTACAATTTCAACAACAATTATCAAATCAATATCAAGTATCATTTAAACCAGTTATGCTTGGTGAACATAAAATAGTTTTTGATTTTTCAGATGGTACACAAGATTCGGTTGTTTTAAATGTTATGACTCCACTAAACGAAGTCATTGATAAACGCGTAAAATATATTTCGGAAAAATTGTACCAAGGTAAAGATGGGAAAACACCATATGCTTTTACACCAATATCTAATCAAGGTGAATCATTAGGTAAGTTAAGTCTTGTTTTGAAGAAAAATTTGATGGGAACTTTAGATAAGCAACAGGTGCAACAAGTTGAAGCGAGTGCGGTAAATTATGTGCGTCCAAAATGGTTTATTAATGGTGACTTTAAAAAGCCAAATAATTTATATGGTGATTTCTATCGTTGTATGGATTTTGAATATATTGCTCACTTGTTCCTACTATTATCAGACTTTGATAATGAGACCTTATTATTAAATTCAGCTGAGGACTATTTACAGTGGGCTGCTGATGTTTTTATGTTACGTGTTAATCCTGATTTTCATGAAACTAAACGTGGGAAAGAAGAAGCACGTATGTTGGGTGTTTATTTTCTATATATCCAAGATTTACTCAAAAAGTTGAAGCAACATGGCTTAACAGATTATTATGAAAAAATTAATAACCTTTGGCAACAAGTCACCAATAAAATTAATGAGAATCGTACAACATATCAAGCTGCTATTACGGAACATTATTTTGATAATGCTGGTTTTGGACCAACTGCTGGTGCATTAAGTGAAGCTGGTTTTAAAGATGGTGCAAGGATGTATGGCCAATTATTATTAGCGAATATTGGTTATTCAAACGACTTTCGAGTACAAAACCCAGATCGTTGGTGGGAAGCACTTGCATATATGATTCACTCGCTATGGGGGGGTGTCACTGCTGCAGCAACTTTTAAAGTTTATGAGGCATTAAAAAATCCTGCTTATTTACAAGCTAGCTATCGTGCAACTGCAGCAATTATGTATTGTTATGATACAAATTCAGTTACCACAGCGAAATTAGATGAAGGGATGGCCACATCAACGTATGCGGTTGCCGGACCACATCTTAATCGACCAGATTTGTCTCGTAACCGCTTTGGTCAGTCAACATTTTATTCAGATGGTGGTATCTTCAAAAAATTATTTAATAGCGCTAACGAGACGCCAGATTGGGACATGGGTGAGGAGCTAGTTGCATATCTTGATGGGATTGGACAAAGGACCTATCTAGTGCATCAGGACAATCATTGGTCAGTCATTAATGGGACATATGAACAACAAAAAAATCGAATTAAGGTCATTAGTTTTGCGCCATACCAAAAAGAATTTTGGCTAATTGATGACACAGGTACCAAGCAACTAACTGAATCGACATTAGCTCAAAATTACTTATTTGATATTAAGTAACTTATCTATTATCCGTTTTGAAGATGGATTGGAGGAAACAGATGAATCAACAAATTATTTCGATTTCAATGCCACCATTCCCAAGTTTTATCGAAGGAAATTATACGATGTTCAAGGCAGGGCAGCGTCATGTGCATCGCTATAATATTGGTTTTTTTGATTTAATTTTTGTAAAAAAAGGTACTTTATTTTTACGTGAAGATTCAAAGCAATATACGATTCATGAAAATGAAATGTTTATACTCCTTCCAAATGCAGAACATGGTTCTTGGCAACCTTGTGAAGAGGAAACAAGTTTCTTTTGGATGCACATCTATACAGACTCTAGATGGCAACAAGCCAATTTTCCGATGCGCTTTGTGTCAGATTTGCCAATTCCAGAATTACACTTCCATCAAAAGTCGTATACTTTACAATTACCAAAACTGGGAAAAATTGCTGAACCAGAACTAATATTTGATTTGCTGGACGATATTCAAAAAAGTACCGCTAGTCACCGTATCGATAGTATTTGGTATACCGAAGAGTTATTTTTGAAATTCTTGAAATATATCGATACTCAGGGAATAGCAAAAGATCGTACCACATTATTAGCTGAAAAAGTTCATCTGTATTTGGCAGAACATCTTTCTGAACATGTTGATAATAATCTTTTGTCAGAAAATTTCCATTTGCATGTAAATTACATTGCACGTGTCATGACAAAAGTCTATGGTAAAACACCAATGGAATTGTTAGAAGAATTAAGGGTAGAAACGGCTAAACAATATTTGATTCATACAAACAAATTGATCAAGAATATTGCAGAACTTGTTGGCTTTGAAACTTATATTTCATTTACTAATCGTTTTAAAAAATTAACCGGTATGTCTCCAAAAGCATATCGTGCCACATATAAAAAATAAAAATACTTTTTGGGGAGAAAAATAATGCAAAAAAAATTAAGCATGACAAATATTCTAGCTTATGCCAGTACTGACACAGCCGGAAATTTGCTTTATTGTACACTAACAAGTTTTATTCTTTACTTCTATACTGACGTTTTTGGAATATCAGTCGGTGCAGCTGGAACAATCTTATTAATTGCGCGTGTTATTGATTCATTAGATGCACCCATTTGGGGATTAATTATTGATCATACACATTCAAAATATGGTAAAAGTCGGCCATGGTTTTTGTGGTTAGCAGCGCCGTTTGGTATTTTTTTAACACTATCATTTTTATCGCCTGATTTATCAGCTACACAAAAAGGTATTTATGCTTTAATAACTTATCTTGTTACTGGTATTATCTATACCGGAATTTCAACGCCAATTACGTCTATTTTGCCAAATTTAAGTAGTGATTCTAATGAACGCGTGAAATTAAATTCTTACCGTATGGTTGGGGGAAATATTGGCTATTTTGTCACAGCCTCATTTACTTTGCCACTTGTGGCATTTTTTGGTGGGGGTAATGATCAAAAAGGATTTGCGATAACTGCTGCGATTTATTCTATTATTGGAATTCTAATGTTTGTTTTTGCATTTGCTAAAACACAAGAGGTTAATTCTGGACCAGTAGAAACACAAAGTATTCCAGTTAAGGATAGCTTCAAATCTATGATGGGAAACTGGCCTTGGATCATTATAGTATTAGCAAATGTAATGTACTGGTTGGGAAATACAGTACGTACTTCAACAGTTATTTATTATGCACAATATAATTTAGGTCATCAAAATTATGCTTCATTATTGAACGGATTAGTTTTATTCCAAGTAGTTGGGAATATATTAATTCCATTCATGGTTAGAAAATTTTCAAAGGGACAAACATTAATTATTGGGTTTACTATTGCTACAATTGGGCAAATTCTTATGGGATTTGTCGGTGATAGCTTTGCACTGATTGTAGCAGCATGGATTTTTACATCTATTGGAACAGGAATTGCTGTTTCAATGCCATTTGCCATGCTATCTGACACTGTTGATTACGGTGAATGGAAGACAGGAATTCGTTCCGCCGGATTCTTAACAGCAATTGGTAGTGCATTTTGTATTAAAATGGGTTCAGGTTTAGGTGGTTTCTTGCCTTCTAAAATTATGTCGGCATCTGGTTATGTAGCTCATCATCAACAGACTGCGTCAGCATTAGCGGGTATTAAGTTTTCATTCATCTGGCTACCTGCTATTTGTTTCATGATTGGTGCAGCAATTATGTTAATGTATCCAAAGTTTGAGAGAAAAGAAGAACAAATTAAACAAGATTTATTAAGTCGAGGTAACTAGTATTCGAAATTAGCGGAAATAAAGTTTGTAACTCTAAAATTTAAAGTGGGATTACAAACTTTTTGTTATTCTAATAATTAAAATAAGACCCGTACATTGGGAATTTCTTCAATGTATAGGCCTTATTTTTTATACTGTGATTTAACAGCAATATATTATTTTAAATAATCTTTCCATCATAAATACGTGATGCAATACTCATAAAGTCAAATGTTGCTAGCTCATTTGTTGAACGAACGTATGATGAGGGACCAATAGCTGGCATCAAGTTAATTGGATTAGCTACCCAATCTCCGTCGTAGAATGCAACTGTTGGGCGACCAAGAGCATTTGCATAACCTAATTCAAATGCGGTACCACTATCTTCATTACCGGCTGTAATAACACCTAACGTAACGTCAGAATTTTGGATGGCTGTTATATCGGCATCATATGTAGCAACAGCCCACTTAAAATCAGGTTCAAAATCGCCATTTTCGTCAAAAGCTTGTCCACCAAATTGGTTAAGTAATGGCACATGAACGTAACTAATCGTTGGATTATTGTTTAATGCTTTATATGAAGCAATTAAAGTATCGATTTGTTGTTCTGAAAACCAACCAGCACCTAAGTAAATTGTCTTGGCACCAGGTACTTTAGTGACTTCTGATGAAGCCTCTTTGATGTCTTGTAGTTGTTGAATCAAGTCGTTCATACTAAGCATATAAATCTCCCAAAAAAATTTTATTTATAAATACTATTATGACATGCAAGTTGAATGAAAGGGACTGAAAAATAAAAATTTAGGATATTTTTGGTAAATTTACAAAACAAAAAGTTTGTAAGGTAAATATTTACACAAATAACACCAAACCAACATGAACTCCCTATTAAACCATGACAAATGTTTAATAGAATAAAAGTGTCGAAAAGACAACGCTGATTCGATTTATTGTTTTTGATACTATAACTACCATAGAAGGAGTTTGTGATGAAAAAAGGGTTATTGTTAGTAGGAACAGCAGGAATCATTGCTGCTGGTGGGTTAACGGGAACTACTGTTCATGCTGCATCAACGAAACAGGTAACTGCGGTTGGTTCAACTGCGCTACAGCCGTTAGCTGCGCAAGTTGCTGAAGAATTTGGTAATCGTAATCCTGGCGTAACTGTTAATGTTCAGGGTGGTGGTTCAGGTGCTGGATTAAGTCAAGTCGGTAAAGGTAATGTGACGATTGGTAATTCAGATATTTTTGCTGAACAAAAAGATGGCATTGATGCTAAAAAATTAAAAGATCATAAAGTAGCCGTAGTAGGTATTACGCCAGTTGTTAATGCAGACGTTAAAGTATCTAACTTAAAAATGGATCAACTACGTGACATTTTCACAGGAAAAATTACGAATTGGCAAGAGGTTGGTGGTCAAGACCAAAAGATTGCCGTCATTAATCGTGCCCAAGGGTCTGGTACACGATTTACTTTTGAACAAGAGGTCTTAGATGGTAAAACTGCTAAAACTTCACAAGAGCAAGATGATAATGGTGCTGTACAAAAGATTGTTTCAACAACGCCAGGGGCAATTTCATACTTAGCATTTTCGTATACATCAGGTAGTCAGGCTAAAAATTTAAAGCCTGTTTCAATTGATAAAGTACGTCCAATAGAAAAAAATGTGCAAAAAAATAAGTGGTCAATTTGGGCATATGAGCACATGTATACAACAAAGAAAACAGATAAAAATACGACAAAATATATTAAATTTATGAAGTCGAATACAATGAAGAGCACAGTTAAAAAATTGGGTTATATTCCGATGAGCGATATGCAAGTCAAAAAAGATGCCGAGGGTGATGTTACTAAGAAATAAAGCATAATTCAATAGAAAATTTTATAAAATGTCATACCTGTGTCAGTGTATGACATTTTTTATTGATGCTGATGTGTGTTTTATTTTTAGAAAGTGGTTACAATTAGCTTATATAAAACAAAGGGGAACTAGTAATGAAAAACGATATACGATGGGATAAAGCAATGTACACGACTGACACATATAATGTTGAAGGATTAAATGGCCATGCTTATGCTGAAAACGGCATTTCTGTAGAGACGAGTAGTCCGTTGAGTGATGAACCAGGTACCAATCCAGAACAATTATTGGGGATGTCGTTGTGTACTTGTCTGGTTGGTACGATGGCAGTAATTTTACAAGAACATCATATTAATGAACAAGCGAAGGCACATGCAAAAATTTCATACGTAAAAGGGAAAGGACGCTATGAATTTTTAGTTCATGCGCAAGTTTGTGTGCCTGGACAAACTTTACCTCAAACACGAGCATTGGTTAGTGAGGTCGAGAATCGTTGTTGTGTTTCACAGTTACTTAGTGGTAGTGACAACTATAGTATTGAAGCAGTGTTGGATTGGGAATAAATGTTATTATATGGGCTGATTTATGTTTATCTTGCATATCAATTTAAGACGCTTTTGGCTGTCTACCCCTTTTTATAATAAAAATGAATGAAAACTATGGCTAGTACAATATGTGAAATGCCTAGGAAATACGTGTAAACATATATTCTCTGGTGATATTGCTTATTTCTGTGGTTATGCAAACAATTTTGGGTGTTATGGTAACACAAAATATGACCAGAGGAAATTGCAATGACTAAAGAATTGGCAGCGAAATTACAACAGTATGAATTATTGATTTATGGTGTCCTTAAAGCAGGTGGTGTGTATCGTCACAGTGTTAACTTTGAGGATTATTTGCAAGAATTACGATTGCTTGTTTTAAAACGTTTATTAGCTGGTGAAGTGTTTCAAGCACGCGATAATCCAACGTTATTTAAATGGTTACTTTGGCGTTTGCGTGATTTACAACGCGGTTCACAACGATACGAAACACGACATCTATTTACAAATGAGATGCCAGAAGTGATTGCTGATGAACAAAATTTTATACAGTTGGAACTTTTAATGACAATTGATAAGTTGATTTCTTGCCATGGACAGGCAACACATTTGAAACAATTGGTAACTGATTTTGTGATGTATCCAGATGATACGGTGATTAAACGTTGTTTACGTTTAAAAATGCATCGCATGACTTATTACCGCCGTTTAAAATTATTACAGCAAGTGATAAATGAAAATCATTATGCATAATTTTGAATAGAGGAATAAGAAAAATGGCATATACAGTCACAGTATCAGAAAAGGGTTATTGTTCAGATATTTTAATGTCCGTTGCTGAAACAGGCGATATTTGTCCACAAACAACATTGATGATTGTTGCAGCACACGATCGTTATCAACGTTCAGTTTCACGAATTTATTATACTGATGGGATGGTTGTTGACGTTAACGTTTCAACAAATCATTTACTGAAACGATTAGAAGAAAAAACCGCTTTTAAGCGGGGACAACAAGTCGAGGCGTACTATCGTCTATTACCGCCAGATTTAACTGGACAAATGCGTAGTTGGATTATGCAAAATTATGCTTTGATTCCAGTTACTAGTTATAAAAGTGGTCCGACAACATGGATTAATGCTAGATATATTAGCAATGTTCAGACACGGGGAATGCAGACCAGTATTGTTTTAGTGGATGGGTCCGTTTTAAACATTAATAAGCATAAAGATAAATTTATGAAGCAGCTAGTGGCAACTAAGGTAGTGAGCTTGTGGATGACCCAATATGCTTTTGGTCATGGTGACCATTTTGATAAAATATTATTACCATTTATAAATTGGCCAGCACGGGTTGCGCATCAAATTAATCGAAGCCGTTTACAATGTCTATTAGTGATAACGATGTTGGAAGGTTTAATGATTAAAGCAACCGAAACTAATGTTAAGAAATTAAATTATGTGATTCGTTTGATGGAACAATAAGGGAGATTACAAACAGATAATGCAATATGTTCAAGTTGTTAATACACCATTAGGAAAGATAACGTTGTTGAGTGATGATGAATTTTTATTAGGAAGTTGGTTTGAGGGGCAGAAACATTTTGGTAGTAAATATGATTTATCCTCAGCAATATTTGCAGAGACACCAATATTAAAGCAAGCGAAGAAATGGTTGTCAGCTTATTTTGCTGGTGAACAACCAGATGATAGTGGTTTAACCATACAGATGAATGGCACAATTTTCCAAAAAAAAGTTTTACAAGCCTTGCGACAAGTACCTTATGGACAGACAGTGACTTATAAACATATTTGTCAGATGATTACTAGTGATGAGGCGCAGGCTAATAAATTATCGCGGGCAGTGGGGAATGCGGTTAGTAAAAACCCTTTTGTCTTGTTTATTCCTTGTCATCGTGTGGTTGGTAGCGATGGTTCATTAACTGGTTATGCTGGGGGGATTGAACGTAAACGTTCGTTATTAGTGTTAGAGCAAGTGACGTTTTAATCTAAATAGAATTTTTTACTAACTTAAGAAAAGTATGTTATCATAAACATGAAATGAGGCATTAGCTTCATACAAAAAATATAACAATAGAGGGGTATTCAGATGACTTTAGAATTTGCAAATAAGTTAGGCTTAGGAACCAACAAGGTTGGTGGACATAATCTATTTGATAATTTAGATGAGCAAGATGGATATGATTTGGTTCGTGCAGCATTGGATGCTGGTATTAATGTCATTGATACAGCTTTTGTTTATGGTGTTGGTCGTTCAGAGGAAATTATTGGGGATGTTATCCAGGATTACGATCGTAGTAAAATTATTATTGCAACTAAAGGTGCTCAAAATCCGGATAAGGATTTAGCACCAGATAACAGTCCAGAATTTTTGATTAAGACAGTTGAAGATTCATTGAAGCGGTTAAAGACAGATTATATTGATATTTTCTTTATTCACTTCCCAGATGATGATTCAGATAAGTTAGCAGCTGTAGAAGCATTAGATGAATTAAAACAAGCAGGTAAGATTCGTGCAATTGGTGTGTCAAACTTCAGTTTTGATCAACTAAAGGAAGCTAATGCTACTGGTAAAGTGGACTTTGATGAAGATTACTATAGTTTGGCGCATCGTGATGAGGAAGTAGAACGTTTTGCTTACTTGGATGAACATGACATTAAGTTTGTGCCATATTTCCCATTGGAATCAGGGCTATTAACAGGTCGTTATGGTGCTGATGATCGTGCCAAGTTTGATCGTTTGGATGACGCGAAGTTTGATCAAATTATCAAAGGACTTGATGTTATCAAAGATATTGCAGCGACACATGATGCTTCAATGACGCACGTGGTTTTGGCATGGTACATGGCACATCCAAGCATTGGTTTGGTTATTCCGGGTGCACGTAATGCTGAGCAAGCTAAGGATTTGGCTAAATCGTTAGATGTTAAGTTGTCAGATGAAGAATTCAAGGCAATTGATGAAGCTTTCAAAGCTTAAATAGTAAAGATTTAACGGATTGATACAGATGTATTGATCCTTTTTTTGGTATATACGAAAAAATCTAGATTGTGCATCTAGATTTTTAGGTTAATGTTTTGTTATTTTTTTTGCTTTATCAGCAACCTTTTTAATTTGTGCTTTGTGTTTTTCTTTTGTGGCAGTTTTTTTAGCAAGGGTTGCGTCGCGTTTTTGCATGCTTTCATTAATAATTGTTTCATCAGCATAATACAGTTTGACGAATGTATTAGGTGAAACATTACTACCACCTTTAGGCGTAAGTTTTAGAACGGTATCAGCAGGTTGCAAAGCAATCTTCCCGCTAGCTGGTAGTTTGATTAACGAATAGTTGAAATGGTATTTTGTTAAGACTTCAGTTGCTTCATTAATGGGGAGCGATAGGACGTCAGGTATTTTAATATAGTCCTTCTTTTTTTCTTTTTGCTGTTCATTAATTTTATTAACTTGTTCAATAACTGCTGGAGCAGCCTTGATAACGAAAGGGGCTGCGATTTTAACCGCCTTACCAATAAGTTGTATTTTTCCCATGATCCCTCCTATGCAGATGATTAGCCATATTTTACACTATCTGGCGATAAGATGGTAGATAAAATGTCTTTTTAATGGATAAGTGGCCATAGCAATGGCCATTTTTTAGAAACCGCTTACAAAAAATAGCGCTATAATTATACATGTAGAAAGGAAGTGAAAGAATGAGCAGCAATAATTTAGATAATAAAATATTGATGTTTTTAGGGCAGCAAATTGATTTTGTGGATGCCTTAACCATTTCGCGGACTTTTAATGTGTCAAAAAAGACAGTTTACCGAACGATTAATAAACTTAATCAAATTGATATGGTTGTGGAATCACAAAGAGGCCGAGGCTACCGTTTGATAGATAACAAAATATCAACATCAGCAACGGAACAAGATGAGCAACGTCAAATTGATTTAGCTATTAATTTATTACATTCATTTCCTCGTGGACTAAACCGCTGGCATTTGTTAGAAAAGTTATATATTTCGGAGTCAACTTTACATCGTGACTTAAATGCTTTAAATGAGCTGTTCATACCATTTCATATCAGTATTGATCGATCTGCTGGTAACGCAAAAGTGGTTGGAACAGAGTCACAAGTGCGTAAAGCATTAAATTATTTTTTATTGGAAAATACAGTTACGCAACAAGTTGTTGAAGGATTAGCCGGTGTTTTTCCAGATATTACTAAAAAAGATCAGGCTTTTATTAGTTCACAAATGACACTGATTGAAAAGGAATTGGATGTTGAAATTTTAGATCCGTATACTGTTAATATTTTTTCACACCTCTACATTTTGTTGGATAGAGTCAGGCAACATAATAGTGAGTCAATCATTAAGGAACAGTCAAAGGTTCATTATGATGAGTTATTACTACGAGTTGCTCGTCAAGTAGTTAATAATATAAGTGAGTATGCACATGTTGTTATTAACCCTGAGGAGGTTAATAATCTTGTCTTATATTTAGTCGGATTACGTTATGACCGAACATTAGATGATAGTCAAGATGGTGAGGCGCACCAATTAGTAGCTTATTTGGTTGATGAATTGTCATTACCAAATCACGTGAATGTTGAAAATTTGAAAAATGCTCTGATTGGCCATGTTCGACCAATGATTCATCGTTTAAAAGAGGACATACTAATTGTTAATCCGCTATTGAACGATATTCAGTTTAGCTATAATGCAACATTTACACAGGTAAAAACAATACTAGCCGGTACGTCTTATCACGTTTCAGATGATGAAGTTGGTTTTTTAACATTATATGTTGTTCGAGCTTTAGAAGAAGCGAGTGTTAGAAAAAGAGTTCTGCTAATGTGTTCAACGGGTATTGGAACAGCACAATTGTTACAAACACGAGTACGTCGAGCTTTTCCAGATTTTGAAATAGTCGGTACTGTTTCGGCACGTGATTATGAAATCAATTTAAAACACTTTGAACAAGTTGATTTGGTTATATCCACGGTTGTAATTCATTTTCAACCAGTTTCACCAGTTATTCAGGTGAGTGCCTTGTTTAATGAAGGTGATCGGCGACGTGTTGAGGAATTACTATATGGTTAAATTAGAGTTTTTATCAATTCCCGCAATGCCAACTGTGCCAATGATTGCACAATTAACAGCGCAACGTTTTAAGTTGAGTGAAGAGCACGTAAAACAAGCGATGCTTGAACGTGAAGCTCTTGGTAGTACGGTAGTCGCACAAGGGATTAGTATACCGCATGTTGAATTAGCAAATATTAAGACGCAGGGGTTGTTTTTAATCAAAGATAAACAACAATTGGCTTTGGTGTTAATCATTGATCAGAGTCAACCCGATGAACAACTTATCAAAATTTTACAAGGATTACTAGCAGAACAATCATTGGAAAAATTAAGGCATATTAAATCAGAGGAAGCATTCAAAATACTTATAAAGGAGGTGGCAAATCGTGTTGTCAGATAAAATTATTTTACTAGATGAATCAGCAACTGATAATCAAGATGCTTTGGGAAAGCTTGCGAATCAATTATTAAAAAGCGGGGCAGTTAAAGAATCGTATAAACCAGCGCTTTTGAAACGTGAAGTTGAATTTCCAACAGGTTTAGCAACAGATAAAATTGGGATTGCGATGCCACATACCGATGCTGAACATGTTAATTATGATCAAATTGCATTTATGCGGTTGCATCAACCAGTGCAATTTTTACAAATGGGTGACGGAGAAAAAATACAAGTCAAATTTATTTTTATGTTGGCATTGAAAGAAGCCCATTCACAATTAGATATGTTACAAACGTTAATTGCTTTAATTCAAGATGAAGCAAAAATACAGCAATTATTAGCAGCAACAACTGAAGATGAAGTTGTTCAAATCTTAAAAGATGCAGGAATAGAATAAAGGGGATAAAATTATGGCAGTAATTAATTGGTTACTAGATGCTGGTCCAACAGTATTTTTGCCACTACTACTATTTATTTTTGGATTAGTATTACGAATTAAGCCAGGTAAGGCATTCAAGGCCGCGTTAATGGTTGGAATTGGCTTTACGGGGTTGAACTTAATTATTGGGTTACTAACTGATAACTTAGGACCAGCTGCACAAGCAATGGTGAAGAATTTTGGGTTGTCATTAAATGCAATTGATGTTGGTTGGCCAGCAGCGTCAGCCATTTCTTATGGGACAACACTAGGAAGTTTAGCAATTCCGATTGGTGTCGCTTTAAATGTTTTCTTGTTGGTCATTGGTCTAACTAAAACGTTGGATGTCGATTTATGGAATTACTGGCACATTGCCTTTTCAGGTTCATTAGTTTATGCAGCAACTAATAATTTTGGTTTAGGTTTGTTTACAATGATCGTCCATGCAATGTGGATTTACTTCTTAGCTGATTTGGCTGCGCCAACGATTCAAAAGCATTATGGCTTAGAAGGCATTTCATTCCCACAAGGTGCTTCAGCGCCCGGTTTCGTATTAGCACTACCAATTAATTGGTTATTGGATCGTATTCCAGGTGTTAAAAATATTCATTGGACACCAGAAACAATTCAAAAGAAATTGGGGATTTTTGGTGATTCAGCTGTTATGGGACTAATTATTGGAATTGTTATTGGTGCTTTGGCACAATATGATTTGACCAAGATGTTAAACTTGGGAATTACAACGTCAGCTGTCCTAATTTTGATGCCACGAATGGTTGCTATTTTGATGGAAGGGTTATCACCTATTTCCGAAGCAGCTAATACGATGGTTCAAAAGAAATTCCCTGGTCGTAACTTATATATTGGTATGGATTCAGCCTTAGCTGTTGGTCAAGAAGCGGTGTTGTCAGCATCATTGATTTTGGTGCCAGTTTCACTACTAATCGCTGTTATCCTACCAGGTAATCGTGTTTTGCCGTTCGGTGATTTGGCAACTATTCCATTTATGTTAGCTGTTATGGCTGCTGTATTTGGTGGAAACGTGTTTAGAATTGTTGTCGGGGGTGTTATTGATTTAGCAGTTTCATTGTATATTGCATCATGGATTGCACCTTTGCTAACATCAGCTGCTAAGTCAGCCCACTTCGCAATGAACGGTGCAACATCAATTTCTGTTCTATCAGATGGTGGTGCTTGGACGACCTTACTAATTGTTGGTATGGGAAAGTTGATGTCATGGGGTGGTATGGCAATTGTATTTGCTATTGTACTAGGCTTGATGATTTGGTTAAATAAGTTTAGAAAGTCAGATAAGCCGATTTCAGAATAAAGCGGCTTTAGTTTAAAAAGGGAGATATAATCATGGCAAAGTCATTAATGGTCGTATGTGGAACTGGAATTGCAACATCAACTGTTGCAACTGGAAAGATTAAGGATTATCTAGCATCAGTTGGCAAAACTGATCAAGTAAAGTTTTTACAATCAAAGATTGCCGATGAAGTTAGTGCAATTGAAAATGATGATTATGATATTGTTGTTTCAACAACTATGGTACCAAGTGCCATTAAGGATAAGGTTATTAATGGGGTCTCCTTATTAACTGGGGTCGGTGTTCAAAAAGTATTTGATGAAATCGAAGCACAATTGTAATGAATCGTAAAAGCCAATCAGCTGTCCATAGTTGGTTGGCTTTTTGTGTGGGAAAGTTATGAGAGGTAGTATCTTTAGTTAATTTTTAGTAAGCTTGAAGATATCATATATGAAATTAATTTATCAAAAAAAGGGGACACGATGCCAAAAGATGTTGTATTAGGAGTTGATTTGGGGACGTCTGCAGTTAAAGTATCTGCAGTTGATCGACAAGGAAATATTGTAGCTCAAGAAACATACAGTTATCCATTATTACAATCGGCGCCAGGTTATAGTGAACAGAATCCACAAGAATGGGTGAGTGGGACAACTGTGGCGATTGTTCGTTTAATTTTAAATGACCATCTTACAGCTGAACAAATTAAAGGGATTTCTTTTTCTGGTCAGATGCATGGATTGGTCACGTTGGATAAAGCTAACAAGGTCATTAGACCGGCAATTTTATGGAATGATACGCGTGCTACAAAGCAGGTACAAGAGATCAATAATCAGTTAGGGGATGACTTTTTACAAGTTACTCGTAATCGAGCACAGGCAGGATTTACATTACCATCCCTTTTATGGTTAAAAGAAAATGAAACAGAAAATTTTGCAAAAATTCATAAGATTGTGACACCAAAAGACTATTTACGTTATCGCATGACGGGAAAGCTACAAATGGAAATTTCGGATGCAGCTGGTACTGTAGCATTAGACGTTGCAACAGGAACCTGGTCTAATTTAGTGCAGGAGGCTTTTGGTTTGTCAGCAACCATGTTTCCAGAAATTATTCAATCAATTGATAATGTTGGGCCAATCTCTGATACGTATGCAGAATTTTCAGGGCTATCAACAAAAACACAAGAAATCGGTGGTGCCGCAGATAATGCAGCTGGTGCAGTAGGTGCAGCTATCTTAAAACCTAATATGGTAATGTCGTCAATTGGGACATCAGGTGTTGTGCTAAAGTATGAAGATAATGCTGATATTGATTACCATGGTAAAGTTACGTTTTTCAACCATGCAATTCCTCACAAATATTATTCAATGGGCGTGACTTTATCAGCGGGCTATTCATTGTCATGGTTTAAGAAAACATTTGCAAGTGACCTTTCATTTGATGAAATGGTTGCCTTAGCGCAAGAATCTACCATCGGTGCACATGGATTAATATTTACACCATACATTGTTGGTGAACGTGGAGATGGTGATATTCGCGGTTCATTTATTGGTGTTGATGGTACGCAAACGCGAAGTGACTTTGTCAGAGCCGTGTTGGAAGGTATCATTTATTCCTTTAAAGATTTATTTGCAATTTATGAAAATACTGGCTCAAATTTTGAGACAGTTGTGGCAATTGGTGGTGGCGCTAAATCTGCTTTGTGGCTGCAAATTCAAGCAGATATATTTAATACCAGGGTTGTTGCATTGAAAAATGAGCAAGGACCCGGTATGGGAGCCGCTATTTTAGCTGCAGTTGGGTTAGGTTGGTTTGAGAGCGTTCAAGATGCTGCTAATACCTTTACAAGTTTTGATAAAACATATGAACCCAATCCGGCAAGTGTGGCAAAATATGATGAATATTATCAAATTTATAAACGTATTTATACACAAACTGCTGCTTTGTCACATGATTTGTTGGCATTAAGAAGAAAATAAACTAAACAAACAGACTGGGATATTAAAAACACCCCAGTCTGTTTGTTTAGTTTATTAGTGTTTCGGAATTTCTTTATACGCTAATTTTTCGATTATCTGACTGTGTTGTGGATAGTCGCTTAATAAGTCTTGCTGTGTAAATAGTTCAAAATCTTGATAGTCAAAGCCAGGCGCTACTATACAACTGACGATACTAAAGCCAGTATCAACACTTGAGCCAAAAATGGTGTCGTGCGGTACTGTAAACGATAATGTTTCTCCTTTTTCGATGTTAGGACCAATCTTGATGCCTTCATAATGACCATCGGGGAAAATACAATGAACTGTTAATGGTTTACCAGCATGATATAACCATGTTTCATCAGATTTCAACCGATGAAAGTGTGATGGGTTTTCAGATGTTAATAAGAAAATAATCGATGTATATAAAGTGCGTGTTCCTTGAGGCAAAGCAAGCGTTTGCTCACTTTTGGTTGTTTCAGTAAAGTAACCGCCTTCGGGATGAGGTTCTAAATGCAAGTTTTTAATCCAATAATCGATGCTTGTAGTCATGATAATTAACCTCCTGTTTGTATGATTATTATAACAAATGCAGTGCTGATTATGGATGGCTTTTCATATTTGAGTGTGGGAAATTTAGTAGTCTGAAAAGACTATCTTTATTGATTGTAAACGTTTACACAACCTGTTAAGATGTCAGTAGATAGAAAAAGAACATCATCGCATTTTTATAGTGGGGGAATTATAATATGACAACAAAATGGTGGCAAAACGAAGTTGTTTACCAAGTCTATCCAAGATCATTTCAAGATAGCAATCATGATGGTATTGGGGATATTCAAGGAATCATTAGTCACTTAGATTATATCAAGAGCCTTGGTGTTACTATGATCTGGGTCTCGCCCATTTATCAATCACCAATGGTAGATATGGGCTATGATATTTCGGATTATCAAGCCATCGATCCACAATTTGGTTCGCTGGATGATTTTAAAGCATTATTAGCTGAAGCAAAGCAGCGTGATATTAAAATTATTATGGATTTGGTTGTTAATCACACATCTGACCAACATGCTTGGTTTAAGGATGCATTGGCAAATCCTGATAGTCCATATCGTGATTATTATATTTTCAAGAAAACAAGTAATGGTGAAAAACCTAATAATTGGCGCAGTATCTTTGGTGGTTCAACATGGGAGCCACTCCCAAATGATCCTGATACGTACTATTTCCATACATTTGCCAAACAGCAACCTGATTTAAATTGGGAAAATCCAAAGCTACGTCGAGCAATTTATGACATGATTAATTGGTGGCTAGAGATGGGGGTTGCTGGTTTTCGTGTAGATGCCATTACGCATATTAAAAAGGACTTAGATTGGTTAAGTATCCCTGCTGATGATGTGGATGGCTTAGCATCAGTTGTTAAGAAGGGACGTAACCGACCGGGAGTGGGTGAATTCTTAACGGAATTGAAACAAGAAACGTTTGATAAGTATGATGCTGTCACTGTTGGTGAAGCCTATGGTTTGTCTGATAAAGAATTACCAAATTTTGTGGGACCTGATGGTTATTTCTCAATGGTCTTTGATTTTTCATATATGAATATTGATGTAAAAAATGATGATGAATGGTATCGTGGTCGTGCTGATTGGACAGCAATAGATTTGAGAAATGCATTCTTTGATGCGCAAGAAACAACGGCTAACGCACAAGATTCGCTAGCAAATGTTTTAGAAAATCATGACCAGCCACGTGTCTTATCGAAGCTCGTACCAGATAAAAATTATCAAACACCCCAGGCTGCTAAAGCATTAGGGACAATGTATTACTTTTTGCCAGGTGTGCCTTTCATTTATCAAGGACAAGAAATTGGTATGAAGAACTTTGAACGCCAAAGCATTGCAGATTTCAATGATGTGTCATCAATTAATAATTATAATACGGCCTTACAAGATGGCTATACTGCAGCAGATGCATTAGAAGCAGTTAACCATAAGTCACGTGACAATGCGCGGACACCGATGCAGTGGGATGATAGTGTCTATGGTGGCTTTTCTGATGTACAACCTTGGCTTGCAATGGGTAATGACCGAGACGGCATTAATGTTGCTAGTGAGCAACAGCATAATCAATCTGTTTTAAAATATTATCAAGCGTTAGGTGCGTTACACCATCATTCAGACTGGGAACCAGTAATTATTAATGGTGATTTTCAGCCAATGCGGTCACTGCCAGATACAGTGGTTGGTTATCAACGTCGCTTAGGTCAACAAGTATTGACGGTATTAGTCAACTTAGGTACAAAAGCGGCGCGTGTTAATTTGGTACAAACTGGGCAAACGCTTCAGCAAGCTGGGGATGTCCAAGTTCGTGATAAGCGTGTCAAGATGAGTCCTTATAGTGCCATTGTTTTAGGAGTTATGCAAGAAGAAGGTTAAAAATGAGTGATGCCATTAAACAGGCGATTATGGCCGATGAACAAAATAAAGTTTATACGGAACGTGGAATAGGACCAGTTTATCAAGTTGGTCCGGACGTCCGTATTTTGATTATTGGTCAGGCACCAGGAGCAAAAGTTGAACAAACTGGTATACCATTTAATGATAAAAGTGGTGATCGTTTACGTGAGTGGATGGGGGTTACAGCTGACGAATTTTATCATAGTGGAAAAATCGGTAATTTGCCGTTGGATTTTTATTTTCCAGGTAAGGGGAAAAATGGTGACTTGCCACCTCGTAAAGATTTTGCAACTAAATGGCATCCAAAGCTGTTAGCTGAAATGCCCAAAGTTGCTCTTGTTATTTTAGTTGGTGCTTACGCACAGCATTATTATTTGCCAATTAAAAAAACAGAGTCCATGACAGCTGTTATTAAAAGGTATGAAACTTTTGGTCCGAAATATTTACCAATTGTTCATTCATCCCCACGTAACAATATTTGGTTACGTAAAAATCCGTGGTTTGAGGCTGAAATTGTGCCTAAGTTACAGGAACGTGTGCGTGAATTGATGATGGATTAGTTAGCAAATGAAAAAGCCAGTGACGATGCTATAAGCATCAGCCACTGGCTTTTATTTTAGACTTCAAAACGGTAGTTATATCCGCTCTTTGTATAAATGCGATAAACTACCAGTCCGTCAAAAATAAGTAATAAATATGTCACGCGCCTACGCTACGCTGCGGCAACATGCCAAATTTACGACTTATTTTAGACTTAAAAACGGTAGTTATATCCGCTCTTTATTTTTTACTCAAATTCTTCATACTCGTTAGGGTCTTGACCATCAATACGGCCATCCGCACGATTTAGGTCATTAATAGCAGTAATTTCACTGTTTGTTAGTTCAAAATCAAAGACGTCAAGATTTTCACGTTGGTGAGCTGGATTTGCTGATCGTAAAACAGGAATAATGCCACGATCAAGGTGCCAACGGGTAATGATTTGACTCGTTGACTTACCATACTTATCGGCAATTTCTTGTACAATAGGTTCCTTTAATGCAGAACTACCACGGCCAAGAGGACTCCATGCTTGTACCTTAACAACACGACGTAAGTTTTCTAATAAGTTTTCTTCTTGAACCCAGTAGGGGTGCACTTCGATTTGGTTAACAGCAGGTGTCACACCAGTTTTTTCAATAATACGATCTAGATGCTCAGGTTCAAAGTTTGAAACACCGATTGAACGGATCAAACCTTGCTTTTGTGCATCAACTAAGGCTTGCCATGCTTCGACATATAGACCACGCTTTGGCAAAGGCCAGTGAATGATAAATAGATCAAAATAATCCAGTCCCATTCGAGCTAGTGACTCTTGAATAGCATCGCGAGCGCTTTCGTAATCATGATACTTACCAGGTAGTTTAGAAGTTACAAAGAATTCTGCACGAGGTACGCCGGACATGCGAATTGCTTTACCAACGATTCCTTCGTTATCATAATTTGTAGCAGAATCAATTAGCCGGTAACCGCTTTTAATAGCAGCTAGAACTTGTTGTAGTCCTGACCCACCTTTTAATTGATATGTTCCTAGTCCTAAGTTTGGTAATTTGTGACCATCATTTAATGTGACTTCTGGAATTGACATAAATGCATCCTCCTTAATAATCTAACACTACTGTCGCATTTAAATTGTAAATTTGCAAGCGATTTCTATCGCATTATGAGCTGACAAAAGGTAACATATAATTAGTGATTTTATATGAGGGAGTAAGTGACGTGAAAAAGAAACGCATTTTTAGTGATGGGGTACTGATATTAGTTGGTGTAATGATGATTCTTTTAGGAATTTATTCATTATTTGATGTGTTTACACCACATGTCATTTGGTATCATGGGATTTTCATGCTTCTATTTGCATGCGCAATTTTTGGTAGACGGAATAAAATAAAATGGTTGTTTATTGCAACGTCAGGGGTTTGGCTCTTAAATATACTGTGGGATATTATCCGTTTAATTTAAGCAAATAAAGAAGGGGAAAATATGATTTCAATACCATTATCAAGTCAGTTAACGATTTCGGCTGATGATTTATTACAGCAACATTTATTGATTTTAGGGGCGACTGGTAGCGGTAAATCAACGAGTGCAATGACAATATTGCATGGATTGATGAATGCTAATCAAACAACGATGATTATTGATCCAACAGGGGAATACCAACATTTACCAAATGCAGTTGTTGCTAAACTTGGTTACAATGCGTACATTGATTATGAACAGTTAACAGGGGCGGATTTTAACTTATTATTTGGTGTTACTGATTCAGATGTGCAGGAAAAATTAACGGATGCACTAACGAGTTTAAAGATTCAAAAAAATATCATCGGCCAACCAGGAGTTTATAAAAAAGTAAATCGATCGTGGCAAGCTTTTGAGGCAGATGTTAAACGTTTGTATCATTATCCACAACCCGTTGATATCAACTTATTACCAGAACAATTACGCCAAGAATATGCAGTACCTGTAGATGATTTTGATTTAATTGGGCAAGAAATTGATGAAGCAGGTTTTAAAAAATGTTTACCGCTTATTCGGCGAATTAAACGACTAACCAGTCAGCCACGGTTTCAGCGATTATTCCATATGCCAATGGTAGATGAGGCGAGCGTTGAAGCAACTGACATGCAGACAGATGTGATGTACTTATTGCGGTTATTTGCAAGTCATAAAAGTGACCATAAAATTTTAGTAATTGACTGTTCAATATTTGCTGATAATTTAGCGCTTGGTAAGGTGTTGGTGTCTTTGTTAACGACAGCGCTTTTACGAGAAAAGCAACAATTAAAACATAGTGTGCCGGTAACAGTATTAATTGATGAGGCACATCGCTATTTGATGGCTGACAATTTAGAGACGACGGGGATTTTTAGAATTGCTCGTGAAGGACGTAAATTGGGATTATTTTTGATGCTCACAACACAAAGTCCGTTAGATCTTGCGCCACAGTTACTGGGACAATTTGGTCATTATTTAGTGCACCAGTTAAATACAGCGAGTGAACTTGCGCAATTGCCAGTATTGCAAGCACACGCACAACAAATTGTTAAAGCTGGTATTGGTCAGGCCTTGTTAGCAGGGAATAATTTAAAATCGCCACAATTGTTAGATGTTCAAATGGTGCCAGAAATGAATCATCAAACAGCAACCCCTAAATTTTTTTAGCAAAGTAAAAAGGACGTTTACACTATGTAGGCGTCCTTTGTTATTTATTGTACTTATGATTCTTTATTTTCCGGAATAAAAGTGTCAACAGCAGACCAAAATGTCACTAGTGAAAAGACGATGGTGAAATGCCAAAAAATAGTTGACCAAGCATTTCCATAGACGTTGGTATAGGTATTGATAAAGCGTTGAGCAAAGATAAGCGCAATGACTTCTTCAACTCCAATAACTAACGCCGTTAAAGCAATTGCAGCAGCTAACACAGCACCAATTAATAAAATAAGTGACGCAAGATGTTGTGCAATCCAGCGCAAAGACCATGCTTTGGCAGCCTTATGATTCATGAGTTGACGACCTCCGTTGAGTAATATTACAGTCTATTATACGTGAAATTATAAGCGTTGGTTGATAATTATTAAAAAAATTGTAAAAAAACGGGCTATATTTCGTTAAAATTAATGATGGCGTGATGGATTAGGTTTTAGCTAACAAAAAATTGCTAAAAGCGTTATAATATAAGCAGTAGAGCAGAGCAAAGGAGACGTTTTATGGTCAATGATTGGATAAAGATTCATGGTGCCCGCGCGCATAATTTGAAAAATGTAGATGTTGCAATTCCTAGAGATAAATTTGTTGTCATGACAGGCTTATCTGGGTCAGGAAAAAGTTCATTGGCATTTGATACGTTATATGCTGAAGGACAACGACGATATGTCGAAAGCTTGTCATCGTATGCCCGTCAGTTTTTAGGACAAATGGATAAGCCAGATGTTGATGCTATTGATGGTTTGAGTCCAGCGATTTCAATTGATCAAAAAACAACATCTAAAAATCCCCGTTCGACAGTGGGAACCGTTACAGAAATTAATGATTACTATCGGTTGTTGTTTGCTAGAGTAGGTAAGCCAGATGCAACAACTGATGGTATTATTGTAAAAAAATCAATTGATCAAATGTTAAATGATTTGTCAGAGCAACTAAATGAAGGAAGCCGAATGCAGATTTTGGCTCCCATTATTCGGCATAAAAGAGGATCACATGCAACAGCCTTTGAACGGATTCAAAAAGAAGGGTTTGTTCGTTTCTTAGTGGATGGGGAGATGCATGAGGTGACTGATGAAATTGAATTAAATAAAAATAAATATCATGATATCGCGATTGTGGTCGACCGGATTATTTTACGTGACAATTCACGCGCACGTCTGTTTGAATCTTTTGAATCAGCAATGCGGTTAGCTGATGGTCTAGTAACAGTTGATGTTATTGGTGGCGAACAATTAACCTATTCTGATCATTATACAGGCGCCTTGAAAAAGTTTGCAGTCGGGAAATTAGAACCACAATTATTTTCTTTTAATGCACCACTTGGCGCTTGTCCAGTTTGTGGGGGCTTGGGTATAACATTAGAGGTTGATATTGATTTGGTGATACCTGATCAAAGTAAAACTTTAGCAGAGGGTGCTTTGGCAGCATGGAATCCTATTTCATCATCTTATTATCCCGAGATGTTACGTCAATTTGCAGAATCAGTTAATATCCCGATGGATGTGCCTTTTGAAGACTTAACGGACGAACAGCGTCAGTTGGTATTGTATGGCGATGAAGAAAATACTTTCCATTTTCATTACGAAAATGATTTTGGTGGTGTACGTGATGTGGATGTTAATTTTGAAGGGGTTATGAATAACATTAATCGTCGTTATCGTGAATCAAATTCAGACTTTACGCGTGAGCAAATGCGTAGCTATATGAACGAATTAACGTGTAATGCCTGTCATGGTTATCGTTTGAATGAAGGTGCACTTTCGGTTAAAGTTGGTCAGTTAAATATTGGTGAAATTTCAGAACAATCAGTTGCTAAAGAATTAGCGTATTTTGAACACTTAACCTTTGGACAACAAGATCAAGAAGTAGCAGCACCCATTGTTAAAGAGATTAAAGATCGTTTGCGTTTTTTGAAAAACGTTGGACTAGATTATTTGACGTTGTCACGTTCGGCTCGGACGCTATCAGGTGGTGAAGCACAAAGAATTCGGTTAGCAACACAGATTGGTTCTAATCTATCAGGCGTGATGTATGTTTTAGATGAACCCTCAATTGGGTTACACCAACGTGATAATGCGCGCTTAATTCAATCACTGAAACAAATGCGTGACTTAGGTAATACATTGGTTGTAGTTGAACATGATGAAGATACGATGCGAGCAGCTGACTATCTGATTGACGTGGGTCCTGGTGCTGGTGAGCACGGTGGTCAAATTATGGCGGTTGGAACACCAGATGAAATTCAAGCCAATGAAGATTCATTAACGGGACAATATTTATCAGGTAAACGATTTATTCCAGTGCCAACAACACGTCGTTCAGGTAATGGTCAAAAAATTACGGTGACTGGCGCATCTGAGAATAATTTAAAGAATATTAAAGTAGATTTTCCATTGGGTAAATTAACGGTTGTAACAGGTGTTTCCGGATCAGGAAAGTCTACGCTAGTTAATACCATTTTAAAGCGGGCGCTTAAAATGGAAATTAATCGTAATTCTGAAAAGCCGGGTAAGTATCGTAAATTAACGGGTTATGAAAATATCGATAAAATTGTTGATATTGATCAAAGTCCAATTGGTCGGACGCCACGGTCGAATCCAGCGACTTATACAGGAGTATTCGATGATATTCGTGATTTGTTTGCACAAACGAATGAAGCCAAATTACGTGGTTACAAAAAAGGGCGTTTCTCTTTCAATACAAAAGGTGGTCGCTGTGAAGCATGTAAGGGTGACGGCGTCATTAAGATTGAAATGAACTTTTTGCCTGATGTTTACGTCACTTGTGAAGTTTGTGGTGGAACACGCTATAATTCAGAAACTTTAGAGGTTACGTATCGCAGTAAAACAATTGCTGATGTCTTAGATTTAACAGCCGAACAAGCGGTTGATTTTTTTGCGGCAATTCCAAAGATTCGTCGTAAATTACAAGCTATGGTTGATGTTGGGTTAGGTTACGTTAAATTAGGACAAGCAGCTACTACCTTATCTGGTGGGGAAGCACAGCGTATGAAATTAGCATCTGAATTACAACGTAAGTCTACTGGTAAAACAGTTTATATCCTTGATGAACCAACAACTGGATTGCACGTGGCTGATATTTCACGTTTGTTAGAGGTATTACAACGACTAGTTGATAGTGGTAATACCGTTTTGATTATTGAACATAACTTAGATGTCATTAAGACGGCAGATTGGTTAATTGATATGGGACCTGAAGGTGGTGAAGGCGGTGGTTATGTACTAGTAGCTGGGACACCAGAAGAAATTGCGGCAACACCTGAGTCGTATACAGGTCGATATTTAGGTCCAATTATGGCGCGTGATCGTCAACGAGCACGGTCGTTAGGCTGAACGTGAATCCTTGCAATTTAATAGCAAACTATTTATACTTATATTTTGTAAGTTAAAACGCATTGAGAGGTAACTATCATGGCAGAAAAAATGGATACAGCATCAGCTCGACGCAAAATGAAGAGCCCAAATATTAAAACACGTAAGCGTGCGCTTAAAGCATTGCACGAAGCAAATCGTCAAACAACTAAAAAGTAAATAAGTGATATCACAAAAAATTATTTTTTAAGATGATCATGAAATAAGTTTAAGGAGCATCAATCTACCATGTTTGATGCTCTTTTTGAGTATCACAACTTTTATATTGTCGTGTTGTTTGATAAATGCATGACTAAAACATGCCCGGGTGTGTCTTAAGATGATACAATGGATAGGATTAAAAGATAGGGGGAGGATTAGATGGGCAAAAAAGAATTAATCATTGTCACTGGTATGAGTGGTGCAGGTAAAACTGTTGCTATCCAGGCATTTGAAGATCTTGGCTACTTTACGGTCCAAAATTTACCACCAGCTATGCTACCAAAATTTTGGCAAATGATTTCTGACGAAGAAAATATTCAACGTGCTGCAGTCATGATTGATTTACGCTCACAACGGTTCTTTGATGATTTAGATGAAGAAATTCATAAATTAAGAAAAAATAGTCACAATAAATATGATATGAAAATTATCTATATTGATGCATCTGACGAAGAATTGGTGGCACGATATAAAGAAACACGTCGTTCTCACCCACTTTCTGGTGAAGGTGGGACATTGTATGGTATCCAATTAGAAAGACAAAAATTAAGCGAAATTCATGATTTGGCAAGCGGTGTTATCCATACTGATGACTTTGCACCAAGACAACTACGTAATTATATTCAACAGCATTTTGGGTCAAAAGATGATCAAGCGAATACTTTTATGGTTCAAGTTATGAGTTTTGGTTTTAAATATGGGTTACCATTAGATGCAGATATGATACTGGATGTCCGCTTTTTAACTAATCCTTATTATGTTGCATCGTTAAGAAATCAAACGGGGTTAGATCGTGCAGTGGCCGATTACGTTTGGCATACCGATGACGCTGAAGAATTTTATCAACGGATTAGTAATCAAATTAAATGGTTACTACCAAAGTATAAAGCAGAAGGCAAGAGTAATTTCACGATTGCTTTTGGTTGTACAGGGGGGCAACATCGATCAACGGCCTTTGCCCATCGATTAAGTCAAGACTTAGCTACCAATTGGGTTGTGAACGAACATCATCGTGATATTGAACGACGAAAGGAGAGTGCGAACCAGTCATGACTGAAAAATATAGTGTAAAGCGTACTCCAAAAATTGTTGTTATCGGTGGTGGCTCTGGTCAACCAGTTGTTTTAAATGGTTTGAAAAAATATGAGAATGACTTAACCGCAATTATTACGGTAGCTGATGATGGTGGTTCATCGGGAACCCTACGTGATTATCTACAAATGGTACCACCTGGAGATATTCGCAATGTTATGGCAACATTATCACAATTGCCAGCGAGTCTAATTGATATTTTTCAATATCGTTTTAAGCCAGAAGACGAAATGCTGGCACATCATTCGCTAGGTAATTTGATTATTGCTGCCATGGCTGAAAAAGAACATGATATTTTTGATGGGGTTCAAGTTCTTGCTAAAATTATGCAAGTTAAAGGACACGTTTATCCAGTGGCAAATGAACCGCTTGTATTGCATGCTGCGTTTACTGACGGCACCTATTTAGCAGGTGAAGCCGAAATTACAGCTGCACATAAGGTTATTGACCATATCTGGGTAACGCCACAAGCGGCACCAGCTACCCATGATATACAATCACCAAAAAAAGTGGTTAATGCAATTCTAGAAGCAGATGTGGTAGTCCTTGGGCCAGGTAGTTTATTTACTAGTATCTTACCTAATTTAATGGTGCCTAATGTTGCTGAAGCACTCCGCGCAACGCGAGCTAAAATTGTGTATATTGCGAATATCATGACGCAAAAAGGTGAAACCGATAATTTTACAGATGCTGACCATGTAAAAGCGATTAATGAGCACGTGGGTGAACGCGTTGTTGATGCTGTTATTATGAATACAGGTAAAGTTCCTGAAGATTATATTGACTGGCAGCGCTGGAACGAGATTTCTTTACAGGTTGATTCAGATCCAGAATCAGTTAAAGAACAAGGTGCTACCCCAGTTATAGGTGATTTATTAGCATTACGTGATGACGGCGCTTTTCATGATGGGGATGCTGTTGCACAGTTGATTATGCAAATTGCCGCTGATGAATAAATGAAATGAAGTAGGAGGTGGCGCTAATGTCATTTGCAAGTGATGTTAAAAAGGAGTTAACCACCTTAGAAATTAGTAATCCAGATAATGCTAAAGCTGAGTTATCAGCATTGTTACGAATGAATGGCTCACTTGGATTAACGAATCAACATTTTACGTTGAATGTCCAAACTGAAAATGCAGCTACGGCCCGGCGTATTTTAGGGTTGCTACAGCAATTTTATCGATTGCCTTCTGAAATTTCGGTTCGACGCCAAATGAAATTAAAAAAGAATAACTTGTATGTTGTTCGGATTACGCAAGGTGTTAGTAGTTTATTGGATGATTTACACATTTTTGAAAATTTTGAGTTATTGCCAACTGTTCCAGATGAATGGTTAGTACCAGAAGGTAAGGCTCGCTCATATCTTAGAGGTGCTTTTTTAGCAGCGGGTTCAGTAAATAATCCAGAAACCAGTCGTTATCATTTAGAGATATATTCATTATATGAAGAACAAGCAACACAGTTGGCAGGTTTAATGAATCGCTTTGATTTAAATGCGAAAGTTGTTGAACGTCGATCGGGGTTCATTGTTTATTTGAAAGAAGCCGAAAAAATTGGCGATATGATGAAGGTAATCGGTGCGACTAATGCCATGTTCCGTATGGAAGATGTTCGCATTATTCGGGATATGCGTAATTCGGTTAATCGGTTAGTTAATGCAGAAAATGCTAATTTAGATAAGACAGTTAATGCGAGTCAAAAACAAATAGATGATATTTTGTTCTTAGATGAAGAAATTGGGCTGGGACGGTTGCCTGAAAAACTTAAAGAGATTGCAGAAATTCGTTTATTACATCGTGAAGAGCCATTATCAGCTCTAGGCCAATATGTGCCCTCTGGTGTTATTTCGAAATCTGGTGTGAATCATCGCTTGCGAAAGTTGACGAAAATGGCTGATGAAATTAGAGATACCGGCCGGTTGCCCAAGGAATTACAAAGAGGATAAATGAATTAGTTAAATACAGTTTGACCATTCTTGACGAAATGATAGAATGGTAATATGTTTTGACTTTGAATTTGAGGAGGAAAGTATAAATGACACCAGTTCCATATGTTATTGAGCAATCATCTCATGGTGAACGCTCATATGATATTTTTTCACGCTTGTTAATTGACCGTATTATTATGGTTAATGGTGAAATTGAATCACAAATGGCAACGGCTATTATTGCGCAGTTGTTATTCTTAGATGCTCAAGATCCTGATAAGGATATATACATGTACATTAACTCACCAGGTGGTGAAGTTAATGCTGGTATGGCAATTTATGACACAATGAATTTCATTAGTGCAGATGTTCAAACCATTACAATTGGCTTGGCTGCATCAATGGCATCCGTTCTTGCATCTTCCGGTGCCAAGGGCAAGCGCTTTATTTTGCCTAATTCACAGTTTATGATTCACCAACCATCAGGTGGTGCTCAAGGGCAACAAACTGAAATTGAAATTGCTGCCCAAGAAATTTTGAAGACACGTAAGAAGTTGAATCAAATTTTGGCCAACAATACGGGTAAGCCATTTGAAGACGTTCAAAAAGATACAGAACGTGATCACTGGTTAGATGCAGAAGAATCACTTGCTTATGGTCTAGTTGATAAAATTATGACTAGTGCTAAAGAAAAAGAATAAATTGAATCGTTTTTTTGCTAGTGCAGTAAAAAAGTGATATTGACAAAGATATGTTTTTGTTCATTGGAAAATGATCAGAAATGTATCTTTTTTTGTATTGTTTACAAAAAGAAGGAAATAGTTGATATAACAACAATTATATGGATAATATTAGGTGTAACAATGATTGTTTTTCAATAAATTAATGTGTTTATTGTGAAAAAATGAACTTTAATGTAAGCGTTTTTAATTTTGAAAATTAAAATTGTAACCGTTACTATCTAACCAATTTGTCCCATATTGAAACGTTGGAATGAATTCGTTATGTTGAACCTTTCACAAATACATTTATAATTATAAGTGTTAAGAAAAGCTTTGGAGGAATTAAAACAATGAAAATTTTTGCGTATGGTATTCGAGAAGATGAGCAAGCTGCATTAAAGGAATGGATGACAAACCATCCAGAGGTAGAAGTTGGTTATACAGATAAATTATTAAATCCACAAACAGCACAACTAGCAGCTGGTGCAGATGCAGTTGATGTTTATCAACAATTAGCATATACCCCCGAAACATTGACTGCCTTGCACGAGCTTGGAATCAACAAGATGTCACTACGTAATGTTGGAACAGATAATATTGATTTTGAAACGGCACGTCGCTTTAATTTTTCAATTTCAAATGTCGCTGTTTATTCACCAAATGCGATTGCCGAACATGCAGCCATTCAAGGTGCACGTATTTTGCGTCAAACGAAGCCCTTAGATCATAAGATTGAAAACCATGATTTGCGTTGGGCACCAACAATTGGACGTGAAGTTCGTATGCAAACGTTTGGTATTATTGGAACTGGTCACATTGGTCATGTGTTGATTGATATTTTACAAGGATTCGGTGCTAAAGTAATTGGTTATGATGTTTATCGTAATCCAGAACTAGAAGCAGAAGGTATCTATGTTGATTCATTAGATGAATTGTATGCACAATCAGATGTTATTTCATTGCATGTCCCAAGTTTGCCAGAAAATTATCACATGATTAATGATGAAACAATTGCTAAGATGAAGGATGATGTTGTCTTAATTAATGTTTCACGTGGTGATTTGATGGATATCGATGCCGTAATTAATGGCTTAGACTCAGGCAAGATTTTTGGTCTAGCAATGGATGTTTATGAAAAGGAAGTTGGCTTGTTTAATAAGGATTGGTCAAATGACAAGTTGCCTGATGAAAAGATTGCAGATTTGATTGCTCGTGAAAATGTATTGGTTACACCACATACTGCTTTCTATACAACTAAGGCTGTCTACGAGATGGTAACGCAATCAATGAATGCTTCATTAGCTTTTATTAAGGGTGATGAAACAGCCAATGAAGTAAAGTATTAATTAAATAAGTTGTTAGTTACGTCGTGATGATTGTGGGATTTCATTACGTTGACTATGTGATATGTCACATTAGAAAGGTAATCTAAGATTATGACTAGCGCAGTTTTTGATGGTTCTTACGAACTAAAGTTTAAGGATTTTTTCTTTAAGGTATTGAGTGGGTCTGCCCAAGGAATTTTGATAGGTGTTTTACCTTCGGCAGTTCTAAAGTATATTATTCGCCCGTTTGTACAAAACGGTATGGGATGGGCAATTGATTTGAGCGCAATTTTAACGTTGTTCTCATCGTTTATTCCATTACTAATTGGGTTGGCAATTGCCATGCAATTTAACATGAAGGCACTAGATGTTGGTGTTATGGCAATTGCAGTTGGTGCAGCTTGTGGTTCAATCAAGTGGGCATCAGTTCCAGCTGGATTTGAAAATCCGATTACCCAAGTGAAAACAACGGCACCAAGTACAGTATACATTGCTGCAGGTGCTGGAGATGTGATAAATGCGATGATTGTTGCAGCAATTGGCGTTTTGGTAATTTGGTTAATTGCTAAATATCTAGGCGGATTTGGATCATTGGCAATTATTTTAAGCCCAATCGTTGTTGGCGGTGGTGTTGGTTTAATCGGTAAGGAAATTGCACCTTATGTGGGTGAGATTACAACTTGGATTGGTAAGATGGTTCAATTAGCAACGGATCTACAACCATTACCAATGACGATTATCATTGCCATGGCATTTGCAGTTATCATTGTGACACCTGTTTCAACTGTTGGAATTGCATTGGCAATTACGTTGTCTGGTTTAGGATCAGCAGCAGCTGGAGTTGGAATTGTCGCAACAACAGTTGTCTTGTTAATTAATTCAATCAAGGTTAATAAGAAGGGAACATCAGTGGCAATCTTTCTAGGTGCGATGAAGGGTATGATGCCAGCAGTATTTAGAAAGCCAATTATGTTATTGTCATTTATGGTGGCAGCTGGAATTTCTGCATTGCCAATTAGTATGATGAACGTTCAAGGTACACCAACATCTGCTGGATTTGGTTGGATAGGATTTGTTTCACCAATTCAATCTGTTGTTCGTGATGCAGCTGATAAAGCGTTCCAAACAAATGTTATTGGTGTTATACCAGCTATCTTGATTTGGGCGATTATTCCAATAATTGCTGGAATTGTGGTTGATTTGTTATTCACTAAGGTATTGAAGTTATATAAGCCAGAAGATTTTGAACAAGAAATGTAATAAAATGAAAAGAAGCCAGGGTTAAAACCCTGGCTTCTTTTTTGATACTATAATAAAAAACAGGGAATGGTCAAAACCATTCCCTGCTTCCATAATCGTTTATTTAATACTATATTTGTGATATAGACTAATAAATAATGAGCTTACTTAGGTGAAACAACTTGCTTACCATTGTAAGTGCCATCAGCGGCAACGTGGTGGTTACGTACGTAAACACCATTTTCGTTCATGTGAATAGCTGACGTCTTCAATCCGCCTTGACCGCCGCGACGAGTGCGCTTTGCGTGCTTTGAAACTTTACGTGCAGGAACTGCCATAGTTATATCCTCCCTTATACACCGCCGTGTTAGAAAGAAGGCAGTGCTTGATTATCTAATTTTTTCAACTGTTCTAAATTACATTATTTTTCGTGATTTGTCAAGCGATATCCCATTTGTGATAGGAATAGCAGTTAAAAACTAAAAACCAACAATAACTTTACTTTTAGTGCGACTAGTTAGATAATTAGGTGTACCAAAAAATAGGGAGGCATATTTACTGATGTTATTTTTATCAGTAAGGTGTGCATTGCTATTTGTGTGATAATCCAAGTTTTGCGGTTTTGGTAGCTAAATACAGGGGTAATCATAAATATAGGGGTAACCTATCATTAAAAGGAATGACAGTAAGTATGCTTGATTACAAGAGGAGACTACGAGAATATGGCAATAGGGAAGCAGTTTAAACATATTTTGGCGGCAGTAGATGATTCAGACTTGGGCCAAATGGCCTTAGTTAACGCCATTCACCAAGCACGTGAAGATGAGGCTAAATTAACAATCGTATCAATTTTTGAAAAGGGACAATTAAGTGTCTTTGATTTCTTTTCAAAGGAAAAGACGACAGCAGCTGAAGACGACGTTCGTCGTGCGTTAGATCGTTATCGTAAGACGGCAATAGAAAATGGTGTTACCAATGTAGATATTCGCATTGCTGAAGGAACGCCGGGAGAAGTTATCGTCAAAGATGTTATTCCATCTGTAAAGCCAGATATGGTTGTGATTGGATCACATTCACAAAAAGGTACTGAGAAGTACTTTGGATCACAATCAAGTTATATCGCTAATCATGCGCCTGTAACAGTTATGATTGTTCGATAGAATAATGAGTCAGTGTTTATAAAAATGGCATGGCCTCACTTATAAGACGATTTAGGCGAGGTTCTGGCGAAGTATAGTGCCAAGCAAAATAAGTTTACATAGTGTTATTGATATACTAAGGCTTTATTTTTTGTGGACATGTGTCATAAGGGGTTAGTACAAAACAACGTACTAATCTTTTTTTTTGAAAAAATTAGTTAATAAAATAGGTAGGAATTCGATAGAATTAATTTATGACAAAAAACTTGTGGGGAAGAACTAATGACACTAGTAACGAAATATATTAATGCTTACCTATCAACTTTAAAATATTTGAATGATACAGTGGCTGGGCCGGCAGCAGCATATGATTTATCTTTTGAACAATATTTAATTATGCATAGTGTGGCACAACATGATGGCTTGACACTAACTGATATTGTTGCTAAACGCCAAGTCACACGAGCTGCAGTTTCACGACAAATAAAAATGTTGCTACGTAAACAATATATTTGGCAAGAAGCTGATGTAATGGATCGACGGCGACAATTATTACATCTAACACAACGTGGTCAAAAAATAGAGACAATTCTAAGTGAACGTATCGAAATTCGCTTTGAAGGGTGGTTATTAGCGTTAGGTGAAGAACGCTCCGTTGATGTTTTACAATTTATGATGCGTTTTGATGAGAAATTTCAAATTAATAGTAAAGGTTAGTTGCAGTTTATAAGTGTGATGATTAAAAAATATATTTGATTTATACTTTTTGTTTATACGGACTTGAATTTATTTAGTGTATGTTGTATGATTGAATAGTTGTTTTTGGGCATTAGCCAAGCGGTAAGGCAATGGTTTCTGGTGCCATCATGCACTGGTTCGAATCCAGTATGCCCAGTTTTACAGATGCGGGAAGCACTAGTCATATAATATATGATTAGTGCTTTTTGTTTTGCACTAATCATCAAATAAATAGCATTTAAAATATATTATTTTTGTAAGCGTTACAAAAGCTACCATTAACGCTTTATCATAAAAAAGAGTTAGAAGATTTTGTGAATACTAACTGCATATGGCTACAAAATATCGAAATAAAGCGCTACAATGTATTTAATGACACTTATTGGAAATATAATATATTTTAAAGAGGTAGAAGTACATGTCTGAAGAGAAGAAAACAGGTGCTGACTTAGTTGTCGATAGTTTGAACAACCATGGTATTGATTTAGCTTTTGGTATTCCGGGAGCTAAAATTGATCGATTGTTTGAAAAATTAGATCATCCTAAAGCAGGAGAAAAAGCACCTAAGTTAATTGTGACACGTCATGAACAAAATGCTGTGTTTATGGCGCAAGCTTTTGCACGTATTACTGGTAAAACTGGGGTTGTTATCGTGACATCAGGACCAGGTGTAGGAAACTTGGCTTCTGGCTTGATGACGGCAACTGCTGAAAATGATCCAGTATTGGCAATTGGAGGTCAAGTGCAACGAAAAGATTTGTATCGTTTGACACATCAGAGTACACCATCAGCAACATTGTTTGCACCAATTACTAATTATTCAGTTGAAATTCAAGACCCTAATAATATCTCAGAATTAATTTCTAATGCTATTGCAGCAGCTAATGGTCCTAAGCCAGGGGCATCATTTGTCTCGTTGCCACAAGATGTTGATGAAGCAGAAGTTACGACAGCTGCTTTGCCTGCAGTTAAACCTGCTCGCTATGGTGCAGCAGCTTCAGAGGATATTGCTTGGCTTGCTGAACAAATTAAGGCTGCTAAATTGCCAGTATTGTTAGTTGGTGCCCGTGGTTCTGATGACAATACAACAGCAGCATTGCATGCTTTACTAGAACAAACAACTTTGCCGGTTGTCGAAACATATCAAGGTGCTGGTGTCATTTCTCGTGAATTAGAGGAATCAACGTTCTTTGGTCGTGTTGGGTTCTTCCGTAATCAAGTTGGTGATCAATTGTTGGCACAATCAGACTTGGTTATCACAGTTGGTTATGATGCGATTGAATACGAACCACGTAATTGGAATAAGAATGCTGACTTACACATTGTTGCAATTGACACACAAGCTGTTCAAATTGATAACAACTTTACACCAGCACGTCAGCTTGTGGGAACTTTGGCTGATACGTTGATCGATTTGAAGTCACAAATTGCAGGATATGAATTACCAGCAGCATCACAAGCTAAGTTAGCTGAGTTCAAGGAGGCTTTGAAGGAAGCTGCAAAGCCAACCTTTACGCCGGCACAAGAGAACTTGAATCATCCTTTGAGCATTATTAAGTCATTACAAGCACGTATGACTGATGATATGACTTTGACTTCTGATATTGGTTCACATTACCTATGGCTTGGACGTTACTTTAAGTCATACGTTCCTCGTCACTTGTTGTTCTCAAATGGTATGCAAACTTTGGGAGTTGGTCTACCTTGGGCGATGGCAGCTGCTTTGGTTCGTCCAAATGCTAAGGCAGTTTCTGTTTCTGGTGATGGTGGATTCTTCTTCTCAGGAATGGAACTAGCAACAGCAGTGCAACTTAACTTGAATACTGTTCACATTGTATGGCAAGATAATTACCATTACGATATGGTTAAGTTCCAAGAAGAAGTTAAGTACAATGGTGAATCAGCCGGAGTTAACTTCTCAAAGATTGACATTGTAAAGTATGCTGAATCAACAGGGGCTAAGGGATTGCGTGTTGATTCACCAGACCAATTGGATGCGGTCTTGGATGAAGCATTTGCAACTGAAGGTCCAGTTGTTGTCGAAATCCCAGTAGATTACTCACACAACTATGAATTGATGTCTCAATTGATTGATGCAGAATAAATAGAAAAGCGTCCAGGTTTCTGGGCGCTTTTTATCAAATTAAAGGAGTGTATAAATATGGCAACAGTATATCAACACAGTACCTTAGCCGCTTTGATGGGAAAAGTTTTAGGCGGGTCGGCAACCTTAGCTGAATTAAAGCAACATGGGGATGCTGGTATTGGAACGTTTGATGGTTTAGATGGTGAAATGATTATGGTAGATGGTGAAGTCTACTATATGGATGGCGAAGGTCAAATTCATCATGTAACAGATATGGAGAAGACAGTACCATTTGCAACTGTTCATCATACTAGTGATGAAAAACAAAAGGTTTCTTTTAGTGCTGGTAATATGAAAGAAATGGTTTCTCTAATTAGTGATCGTCAATTAGAAAATACTTTTTCAGGTGTAGTTTTGCGTGGTAGTTTTAATCACATGAAAGTTCGTTCAGCGCCTAAGTCTGAGCGTCCATTTCCTTCATTATCAGAAATCACACATACACAACGTGAATTTGAAAAAGATGATGTTGATGGTGTGTTGATTGGTTACTATTCACCAGAATTGTATCAAGGAACAGTTGCTGCCGGTTGGCACGTTCACTTTTTGAGTGATGATCGTACTTTTGGTGGTCATGTATTGGGCTTTGATGCCAATGAATTAACAGGGGACTTAACTATTTTTGATAATTATGAATTACATTTACCAATTCATGATAAAGAATTCCGTGAGCACCATGTTGATATGGATGGCCTAAAAGAAGGTGTTGCAGCAGCTGAAGGTTCACAAGATTAATTTTAAAAATAGCGATTACAATGATTTAATGGGTTGTAATCGCTATTTTTTTACTACCATAGTATGATATATCTAATGAGTAATTTTGCGTAATTAATATAATAGAGGGATAAGAAATGGGAAAATTAATGAAAGCAGTTGTGACAACTGCTGATGAGCAAACACCGTTAATTGATAAAGACATTGCACAACCTGATTTGACTGATCATGATGTGTTGGTTAAAGTGGCGGCAACTGCTATGAATCCAGTAGATATTAAACAATTAGAGGGAGCACAGGCTGCAAAACAAGAACGTGTTCTAGGTTTTGATGCGGTCGGTAAAATTGTTGGTGTTGGAAGTGCTGTTGTTAATTATCAAATTGGTGATCGCATATTTTTTGCTGGTGAATTAGGTCGCACAGGTTCAAATGCAGAATTTGAGGCGGTTCATGAGGGGTTGATTGCTAAGGCGCCAACAACGTTGTCAGATATTGAAGCAGCTGCATTACCACTTACGTTTTTAACAGCGTATGAAATGTTAGCTGATAAGTTTGGTATCCAGATGACGGCTGATAGTGCGCATGGCAAAACTTTGTTAATTATTAATGGTGCCGGGGGTGTGGGCTCAATCATGATTCAGTTAGCAAAATGGTTAGGGATGACAGTTATTGCAACTGCATCACGTGGCGAAACAATTGCATGGGTTAAAGAAATGGGAGCTGATGAAGTAGTTAACCACCGAGAAGATTACGTGCAAGCAGTTAAAAAGCTAGGCTACCATGAAATACCTTATATTGCAGTATTACACTCGTTGGATCAACATTTTGAGAAAGTGGCAGATTTGGTGGGGACGTTTGGCCATATAGGTGCTATTGTACAATCAATGAATCCGTTACCTGTCGGGTTGATTAAAAATAAAGCAGCATCACTTGATTGGGAATTTATGTTTGCTAAGACGAATGCTGGACAAAATATCGCTAGTCAGGGTGCAGCATTAGCTTTATTATCAAAACTGGTTGATGATGGCTTCGTTAAATCAACGGTAACGCAGACATTGGATGGGCTATCTGCTCAGACAATTATAAATGCTCAAAAAGAAGTTGCACCAGGAAACATGCTAGGTAAGCTAGTTATTAAATATTAATGTTGCACAAAAGTAATTAAAAAGATTGGTTTATCAGAGCAATGATGAACCAATCTTTTTTTAGTTTTGAAAAAATAAATATTTTATTTGCACTCTCGACCATAGAGTGCTAATATAGAAAATGTAGATAAGGTCAACAAAGGTCAAAGAGAATTTGGCAGTTGATTTGTATTGGGAGTAATGAATATAAAAAAGAATATAAGGAGGCCGTATTATGGTACAAGATCCATTTGGTTTTTCAAGTTTTGATGATATTTTTCGTATGATGAATAATGAAGGCGTGGCACGTGCACAACAGGCGCAACGTGCTCAGCAAGGACAACGTCCACAAATGAGTCGCGGGGGAGGCAATGATAATGGTCAGGGTAATGGTTTACTAGATCAATACGGTATTAATCTAACTGAGTTAGCACGACAAGGTAAGTTTGATCCAGTCATTGGACGTGATGATGAGATTGCGCGTGTTATTGAGGTTTTAAACCGTCGTACTAAGAATAATCCTGTTTTAATTGGTGAAGCTGGTGTTGGTAAAACAGCTGTTGTTGAAGGTTTAGCGCAAGCAATTGTCAACGCCAAGGTGCCAGGAAAGTTGCAGGGTAAAGAAGTTATTCGGTTGGACGTTGTATCCTTGGTACAAGGTACAGGGGTTCGTGGTCAATTTGAAGAGCGGATGCAAAAGTTGATGGATGAAGTTTCAAAGCGTGATGATGTTATTTTGTTCATTGATGAAATTCATGAGATTATGGGTGCTGGAACAGCTGGTGAAGGATCTATGGATGCTGGTAATATTCTAAAGCCGGCTTTAGCTCGTGGTGAGTTCCAATTAATTGGTGCGACAACGTTGAATGAATACCGCCAAATTGAAAAAGATGCTGCGATTGCACGTCGTTTCCAAACGGTTCAAGTTGATGAACCAACTACCGAAGAAGCCTTACAAATTATCCAAGGAATTCGATCACGTTATGAGGCATACCATAAGGTAAAGTACGCTGATGATGCGTTAGCTGCAGCTGTTAACCTATCAAATCGTTATATTGCTGATCGTTTCTTACCCGATAAGGCAATTGATTTGATTGATGAAGCTGGTTCAAAGAAAAATCTATCAGTAAAGATTGCGGATCCTAAGGAATTAGAAAATAAGATCCATTCAACTGAAGCACAAAAGCAATCGGCAATTGAACGTGAAGATTATGAAAAGGCTAGTCATTTACGTGATCAAATTAATAATTTAGAATTACAATTAGAAGCTGTTAAACAACAAGCACCGCAAAATGAAGCCGCTCAAACAGTGACAGTTGCGGATATTCAAAAGATTGTTGAGGAAAAGACAGGCATTCCAGTTGGTGAATTAGCAGCGTCTGAGCAAGATCAATTACGTCATTTAGGTGATAATCTAGCTGCACATGTTATTGGTCAAGATGAGGCAACTCAAAAGATTGCGCGAGCAATTCGTCGTAATCGGGTTGGATTTAATAAAACAGGTCGACCAATTGGTAGCTTTTTGTTTGTTGGTCCAACAGGTGTAGGAAAGACAGAGACAGCTAAGCAGCTTGCTAAGGAATTGTTTGGTACCACAGATAGTATGATTCGATTCGATATGTCAGAGTATATGGAGAAGCATTCTGTTTCAAAGTTAATTGGTGCACCAGCTGGTTATGTTGGTTATGAAGAAGCTGGTCAATTGACTGAGGCTGTCCGCCGCCATCCTTACTCATTAATTTTACTAGATGAGGTTGAAAAGGCACATCCAGATGTTATGAATATGTTCTTACAGATACTAGATGATGGTCGTTTAACCGATGCGCAAGGTCATGTCGTTTCATTTAAGGATACAATCATCATTATGACTTCAAATGCTGGAACTGGTGTTAAAGGAACAAAGGTTGGCTTTGATCAAGATAATGAACCAACGACGAATAAGTTACTTGAACGATTAGCACCATACTTTAAGCCAGAATTTTTGAACCGTTTCGATGGTATTATTGAGTTTAACGCTTTGTCAAAGCAAAACTTGTTGCATATTGTTGATTTGATGATTACTGAAATGAATGAGGCAATTTCTGAGAAGGGGCTACATCTTGCGATGACGGATGATGTTAAGCAAGAGCTTGTTAACTTAGGTTATAATCCAGAAATGGGTGCACGACCATTGCGTCGCGTTATTCAAGAGCATTTAGAAGATCAAATAGCTGATTTTTATCTTGATAATCCAGAAGTTAAAAATTTGTTGGCAAAGATGGACGATGGCCAAATTGTGATAACAGCACAACGTGATTCAGACAAAAATATGAATTAAAAATATAAATATTAAATGAAGCGGCGGTCTATACCGTCGCTTTTTTGTATGCTTATGATTGAATTTATAGCTGAATTAATGGTTAATAAATAAAAAAATACGAACGAACCCAAAAAAACAATTATGGAATGTAACACAAATGAAATGTTATTTGAACTCTTTTGAAAAGTCTCTAACGTACAATGTAGCATGTAGTAAAAATCAAGAAAATCTTAAGAAATATCAATTTAGGTGTTTCTTATTTAATATAAGTTTAAGTAACTAATTTTTAAGGACTAAGGAGTACTAAATATGCACGCATCTGTAAAAAACACGCTATTAGCAACTGCTGGGGCGGCAGCAGCATTGGCAGGAAGCTCAGTCGTAGCTTCTGCTGATTCTATTACCGTTAAATCTGGAGACACTCTATATGCTTTGGCAGCAGCCAATAATGTATCAGTTGATGATTTAGTATCAGCTAACAAAATCGCTGATGCTAATTTGATTCATGTTGGTCAAAAGGTTGAATTGCCTGGTTCATCATCAGCACAATCAGCTGCACCAGCAAAAGAAACAGCAACTAAGTCAGTTTCAAACAATGGTTCATATACTGTTAAAGCAGGAGATTCATTGTGGGCAATTGCTAATGCAAATGGTATGACTTTGTCTGAACTACTAAACGCTAACCCTGATTTACAAGCATCATCAGTTATCTATGTTGGTGATCAAATTAACTTCTCAAAGTCAGCTGTTGCTGTTAAACCAGCAGCATCACAAGCTGTATCAGAAGTAAACGTTAAGGCAACTGTACAACAATCAGCAGCAACATCAGCTGCAAATGCAAAGGCAACTGCAGAGTCAGCCGCTGCACAACAATCAGCAGCAACATCAGCAGCAAATGCGAAGGTAGCTGCAGAGTCAGCCGCTGCACAACAATCAGCAGCAACGTCAGCAGCAAATGCGAAGGTAGCTGCAGAGTCAGCCGCCGCACAGTCAGCAGCAACATCAGCTGCAAATGCTAAGACAGTAGCAGAGTCAGCCGCTGCAGAATCAGCAGCAACGTCAGCAGCAAATGCAAAGGCAGCCGCAGAATCAGCTGCTGCACAACAATCAGCAGCAACGTCAGCAGCAAATGCAAAGGCAGCCGCAGAATCAGCTGCTGCACAACAATCAGCAGCAACGTCAGCAGCAAATGCAAAGGCAGCTGCAGAGTCAGCCGCTGCACAACAATCAGCAGCAACATCAGCAGCAAATGCAAAGGCAGCCGCAGAATCAGCAGCTGCAGCATCACAAGCCGCTGCACAACCACAACAAGTTGCAGCTACTACGACTGCAAAGCCTACATCAGTTGCATCAACAAATACAGCTGGAAACACATATCCATATGGACAATGCACATGGTTTGTTAAGGGTGATTTGGGCTGGGTTGGTAACTACTGGGGTAATGCTTCAGCATGGCCAGCATCAGCAGCAGCCGCTGGTCACACTGTAAATGGTACTGCCTCAGTTGGTGCCGTAGCATACTTTGCACCAGGTGTTGGTGGTGCTAGTGGTTATGGTCACGTTGCTGTTGTAGATTCTGTAAATGGTGATGGTACTATTACTATTTCAGAATCAAATTATGCAGGTAAATTGTACAATACTCGTACAATTTCTACTTCATCAGTTTCAGGTTACATTCACCAATAATAAAAAAGCTATTATTTAAGGAGACTCGCTTTCGAGTCTTTTTTTATATCTTTAATTAAGGAGAATAAAACAATGCCTTTTAAAATAGAACCAGGACGAGTGATTCATTTTAATGATTATGAAGTTATTGATGCTGAGATATTATTCGAACCACCCTTAGCAGATAAGCCAGTTGAAATTACTGCTTCAACATTTGCTCGTAAAATGACGGGGGCACGTATACAAAGAACGATGTTGCAGATGATTATGGAAAGTTTGTGTGTTCCCTTAAGATCGGTGGTTAATGATGTTTTGGGTGTGCCTTATCAAAAAGAAGGTAATAGTCTGGAAAGTGGCTTTGACACAGCTGGCTTAATTCAATATATTTTTAATCGCGTAGAAGGAATTGGCTTTCCAAATGAAATCAGTAATCAGATGAAAGCAGTGGCGCAATTGCCTATTAATGAAACACAACCGGGTGACTTACTAGTCTGGGGGACTGCAGCTCTACCAACTACAGCTGGTATTTATATTGGTGGTGGTAAGTACATTACTGTTGATATGTTATCTGAAAAAGTTGTTATAAAGTATATTTCACGAAAGTGGTTACCGGATTTTGTTGGTGCTATTCGATAGTTATTCTCAGCAATTAACATGAAATATTAGTTATAATAAGTAAGAGGAGGCTTAATATGAATTTTACGTATGAACCCGGTCGCCTGTTTCATGAAACAGATGGTATTGTCGATGCTGAGATATTATTCCCAGCTATTTTAGGAGGAAAGGTATGGTCAATTGATCATACCTATGTTGATCCTAGTTTGCGTGGGCAAGGGATTGCTGGTCAACTATTAGCCGAAGTTGTTAATCGTGCAAAAGAAGCTGATGTGCAGTTAAAGCCGGTTTGCACTTATGCACGCCAAGCTTTTTTTAGACACGAAGAATATCAAAAATTAGCTTATAAAGATTAAGTTTATTTGAAAGCACACGTTATTTTGACGAGTGCTTTTTAATTTTCATAAATTTAAGATATACTTATCTGTGAGAACATAGTTGAGAGGAATAGTATAATATGCAACGAGGATTTTCGGTCGTAAAAAAGTATGAACATGATAATTTGAATTTACCGGTGCGCGCAACGCAACGAGCAGCTGGATATGATTTTCAGGCTGCTGAAAATTTTGTTTTGCCATCAATTTGGCGGTTGCCCTTTTTGAAAATTTTATGGCAAATTAGGCATAATGAAACAATAACAACAGTTGATGATGAAAAAGCAAACCAGGTTTTAAAACCATTACTTGTACCAACCGGTATTAAGGCATATATGGGTGAAAATGAGTATTTGTTGATTGCTAATCGTTCATCAAACCCGTTAAAGCGGGGATTAATTTTGCCAAATGGTGTTGGTATTATTGATGCAGATTATGTCGATAATCCCAAAAATGAAGGAGAAATCTTTATTCAAATGATTAATTGGGGGCTTAAAGATATCACAATTAAAAAAGGTGAACGGATTGGTCAGGGAATATTTATGCCATTCTTAGTAACGGACAATGATCAACAGCAAGTAAAGCAAACACGTCAAGGTGGGTTTGGTAGTTCTGGTATTAAATAGAAGGAGGTGAATTATGGCAAAAACAAAAACCCAATTTGTTTGTTCTAATTGTGGTTTTGTATCACAACGATATATGGGACGTTGTGCCAACTGTGGTGCTTGGGGAACGTTTGTTGAAGAAGTTATGCAACCAGAAAAAGTTGATCGTAAATCACGTGTCAATTTAGCAGGTCAAGTTGCAAAGGTGGAACGACTAGACGAAGTTAATATTGAAGAAACGCCACGAATAAAAACAGAGAATGATGAATTTAATCGTGTCCTTGGTGGCGGGATTGTACCGGGGTCAATGGTATTAATTGGTGGTGATCCGGGTATTGGTAAGTCAACTTTGTTACTACAAATATCTGGTCAATTAGCTAATGCAGGTAGTAAAATTTTATATGTAGCTGGTGAAGAAAGTGCCTCACAGATTAAGCTACGAGCTGAGCGTTTAGGTGTTAGAGGGGATTCTGATTTTTTGTTATTCCCAGAAACCGATATGAAACAAATTCGGCAAGCGATTGATGAAAGCAAACCTGATTTTGTCGTGATTGATTCAATTCAAACAATGCAAGAACCAGATGTTAGTTCGTCTGTTGGATCAGTATCACAAATTCGAGAAACGACAGCAGAATTACTACAGATTGCTAAAACGAACAACATTACAATATTTATTGTTGGCCATGTCACCAAAGAGGGGGCCATTGCAGGACCAAAAATATTAGAACATATGGTTGACACCGTCCTTTATTTTGAAGGGGATAATCAACGTAGTTTTCGTTTATTAAGAGCAGTCAAAAATCGATTTGGGTCAACCAATGAATTGGGTGTCTTTGACATGCAACATGGTGGCTTAATGGAAGTTGCTAACCCATCAGATCTCTTTTTAGAAGAACGTTTGGCTGATGCAAGTGGGTCAGCTGTTGTTGTTGCTATGGAAGGGACTCGACCAATTTTGGTAGAGGTACAGGCTCTGGTCACACCGACTGTCTTTGGAAATGCGCAACGAACTGCTGCAGGTATTGATCGTAATCGAGTTTCATTGTTGATGGCAGTCTTAGAAAAACGGGCTAATTTATTATTACAAAATCAGGATGCGTATGTTAGAGCAGCTGGTGGCGTAAAGTTAGATGAGCCGGCCATTGATTTGGCGGTGGCAGTAGCGATTGCATCTAGTTATAAAGATGAGCCAACGCGCGCAACTGATGCGTTTATTGGTGAAATTGGTTTAACAGGTGAAATAAGACGTGTGCCAAATGTTGTTGAACGCGTCAATGAAGCCAAAAAACTCGGATTTAAGCGAGTGTTTGTGCCACAACACGTTACGGAACAGTTAACAGCGGTACAAGGAATACAAATTGTTGGTGCAAAAACATTAGCGGAAGCTTTAAAAATTGCACTTGATTAATAAAAGAAAGGAGTAGGTTATGTTACGGAAACGAATCATTCAAAGTATTTTCATTTTAGCTGGTGGTGCAATTGCACTAACGTTAATGCCAGTAATTTGGGATATTTTAGATTTAACGAAATATGTATGGATTAATAACGTTATTTTTGATTTTATTTTTGGTGCTATTATTTTTTATTTGTTGAGTTTTGTGTTATGGCGTCCAGTTGATCGTACACTTCATCGAATTGAAACCTATTTGAACAAACAATCACCATTGTTATTATTGATTGGCTCATTGTCAACTTTAATTGGCTTGGTCATTGCCGTTGTTATCACAGTACCTTTGCAAAACATGGATAATTTCTTTTTAAGTGCTGTTGTCCCTGTCATTGTGATGGCATTATTGGGGTATCTTGGTTATAAATTGGGAACAACGCGAATTGATGAATGGCGGAAGTTGATTCCAACAGTTTTGACAAGTCGTACAAAGAAAATACGCCCACAAAATGATGGTGAACAAGGTGATGTTTTAACTGAAACTGAAGCAAATTATCATCATTATAAAATATTAGATACAAATATTTTAATCGATGGTCGAATTGTAGATTTAGTAAAGACTGGCTTTGTTGAAGGGACGTTGTTAGTACCAAATTTTGTGTTGTACGAATTGCAATACATTGCTGATGCTGGCGAGTCATTGAAGCGTGTTCGCGGTCGTCGTGGTTTGGATGTTTTAAATGAACTTCGCGAAAAAAATTATGTGCCTTTAGAAATGTGGGAAGGTGATTATGAAGATATTAGCGAAGTTGATGAAAAATTAATTCGCTTAGCTGAAGAAACAAATGGGACTTTAGTTACGAATGACTATAATTTGAACAAAGTCACAAAGTTTCAAAATGTTAAGGTTTTGAATATTAACGAGTTAGCTGGTGCGCTACGTCCACGTGTTGTTGTTGGTGATCATTTATCTGTTTTATTGATTAAAAATGGTACTGAGCGTCAGCAAGCCGTTGGTTATTTAGATGATGGGACAATGGTTGTTGCCGAAGAAGGTCGGCAGCACTTGCAAGAAACAGTGACAGTAGAAGTGACATCAGCTCTGCAGACTGATGCTGGTCGCATGATTTTTGGGACTGTTATTGCTAATTAACTGATATTTAAAAAAAATAATGACTTATTCAGAGTAACACATTGAAACACACGCCAAAGCGCGGTATATTAGTAACCGATGTATTATTATAGAACTATAAGATAAAAGAGGAGTGTCGATTAGCATGGCTGAGACTACCGAAAAGAAAATTCGTGTGCGTTACGCACCGTCACCGACTGGACATTTACATATTGGGAATGCCCGTACTGCATTATTTAACTGGTTATTTGCCCGTCATCACAAGGGTGAATTTATTATCCGTATTGAAGATACTGATCAAACTCGTAATATTGCCGACGGTGAAAAGTCACAGTTGGACAATCTAGCATGGTTGGGATTGGACTGGGATGAGTCACCCGCTAATCCTGGACAATACGGTCCTTATCGACAATCTGAGCGTTTGTCAATTTATAAGCCATTGATTCAAGACTTGTTGGATCGTGGTTTGGCTTACCGTTCATTTAAAACTTCAGAAGAATTAGCTGCTGAGCGTGAAGCACAAGTTGCTGCTAAGCAAGCACCACATTATGTATATGAATATGCAGATATGTCTGAAGAAGAAATTGCAGCCTTCCAAGCAGATGCACTTGCTAAGGGGATGCCTTATGTTGTTCGTTTCCGTGTCCCTGAAAATAAGGATTATGCATGGGATGATATTGTAAAAGGCCACATCGAAATTAATTCATCAACTGTTGGTGGTGATTGGGTTATTCAAAAAGCTGATGGTATGCCAACGTATAACTTTGCTGTAGTTGTTGATGACCACATGATGGAAATTTCTCATGTTTTGCGTGGGGATGACCATGTGTCAAACACCCCTAAGCAATTGATGATATATGATGCCTTTGATTGGGAAGCACCAATCTTTGGACATATGACTTTGATTATTAACGCTGATACAGGTAAAAAATTATCAAAACGTGATGAAACGGTTTTGCAATTTATCGAACAATACCGCGCATTGGGTTACTTACCTGAAGCTTTGTTAAACTTTATTGTTTTGTTGGGATGGTCACCGGTTGGTGAAAAAGAAATCTTTAACAAGAAGCAATTGGTAAAGCTATTTGATGAAGCACGTCTATCAAAATCACCAGCTAAGTTTGATAATAAAAAGCTAGAATGGGTTAATAACCAATGGATTAAGACAGCTGACCAAAACATGGTCTTTGATAAATTAATTGAACAATTAGTTTATTCAGATGTTGTTAAGCCAGAAGAATTAACGGCAGAAAAGATGCAATGGTTACGTTCAGTGATGAACGTTTATATGGACGGTGTATCATTTACTGCCCAAATCGTGCCACTTATAAAGCCAGTATTCTTTGAAATGCCAGCAGCAAGTGATATTCCTGATTCAGCAAAGGAATGGATGAACGCTGATAATGTTACTGCTATGTTGAACTTGTTTATTGAAAAGATTGAAAAGATGCCAATCTTTACAGCGACAGCCGTTTTGAAGGCTATCCGTGAAATTCAATCTGAGTTGGATGTTAAGGGTCGTGCCTTATGGAATCCATTGCGTATTGCAACAACACGTGAAGAACAAGGTCCTAATTTAGGTGAACTACTTGAACTACTTGGACGTGAGCAAACATTAGCAAACATTCGTGAATTCTTGTAATAAAAATTAAGAGATGATGCCCTGACGATGATGTATGGGCATCGTCTCTTTTATTTTATGTGACTATACCTGTTACATATGCCTAGCAGTATGTTAGAATGATACTTAGTATAATTAGCGTAAAAAGCTAATAATGACCGATGAGAGGGAAGATATAAATGGCTAATCCATTACGTAAAATTATTGAAAGTGATAAAGGAACATTACGTCGTTTGGGTCATGTGGCCGATAAAGTAGAAGCATATGCCGACGAAATGTCAGCTTTATCTGATGAAGAACTACAAGCAAAAACACCATATTTCCGTGAATTATTAAAAAAGGGTAGCACCTTAGACGACATTTTACCAGAAGCCTTTGCAGTTGTACGTGAGGGAGCAAAGCGTGTCTTAGGTTTGTATCCGTTCCGGGTACAAATTATGGGATCAACAGTATTGCATGGTGGTAATATTGCTGAAATGAAAACTGGTGAAGGTAAAACTTTGACGGCAACAATGGCCGTTTATTTAAATGCTTTGCCTCAAAAAGGTGTTCATGTTGTGACGGTTAATGAATACCTATCACAACGAGATGGTGAAGAAATGGGTCAGTTATATAAATGGTTAGGCTTAACTGTTGGTATTAATTTGACTGAATTATCCCCTGACGAAAAGCGCCAAGCTTATTTGGATGATATTACCTATACAACTAATTCAGAAATTGGATTTGATTATTTACGTGATAACATGGTTGCACGTAAGGAAGACCGTGTACAACGTGGCTTGAATTTTGCGCTAGTTGATGAAACTGATTCAATTCTAATTGATGAGGCACGTACACCATTGATTATTTCTGGTGCACCTGCTCAAACTAGTACACAGTTGTACATCCGTGCTGATCGATTTGCAAAATCATTAGTTGAGGATGTGGATTTTAAGGTTGATCATGAATCGAAATCTGTTTTGCTAAACGATAAGGGAATTGCCAAAGGTGAAAAGTACTTTAACTTAGATAACCTTTATGGACCTGGTAATTCAGCTTTGACTCACCACATTGATCAAGCACTGCGTGCAAATTACACCATGTTTAACAACAAAGATTATGTTGTGCGTGATGGAGAAGTAGTATTGGTTGATGCTTTTTCAGGACGTATTCAAGAGGGTCGTCGTTTTTCTGATGGTCTTCACCAAGCGCTTGAAGCGAAAGAACAAGTGCAAATTCAAGAAGATAATCGTGCCATGGCTTCAATTACGTACCAAAACTTGTTCCGTCAATATAATAAGTTGTCTGGTATGACTGGTACAGCTAAAACTGAAGCTGACGAATTCCGTGAAATTTATAATATGGAAATCACGACCATCCCAACTAACAAGCCCATTCAACGTGTTGACGAACCGGATTTGTTGTATCCAAACTTGAAGTCAAAGTTTAACGCAGTATTGCAGCTTGTAACGGAATTACATAAAAAAGGACAGCCAATTTTGATTGGTACTGTGGCAGTTGAAACATCTGAATTGCTTGCACAATTGTTAGATAATGCAGGTATTCCGCATAATGTGTTGAATGCTAAAAACCACGCTCGGGAAGCTGAAATCATTGCGAATGCTGGTCAACGTGGTGCTGTAACCATTGCAACGAACATGGCTGGTCGTGGAACCGATATTAAGCTTGGCCCTGGGGTTACTGATCTTGGTGGATTGGCTGTTATTGGTACAGAACGTCATGAGTCACGGCGAATTGATAATCAATTACGTGGTCGTGCGGGTCGACAAGGTGATGCCGGTTATTCACAATTCTTCTTATCATTAGAAGATGATTTGATGATTCGTTTTGGTGGTGAACGGATTAAGACATTGATGGAAAGCATGAATATGGGTGATGAAGATGCCGTTATTCGTAATGGCTTGATTACACGGTCAGTAGAATCAGCACAAAAACGTGTTGAAGGGAATAACTATGATTCACGTAAACATGTTTTGCAATATGACGATGTGATGTCTCAACAGCGTAATGCCTTTTATAGGGATCGTAACCATGTGATCGATGAAGAAAAATCATTACGTGATGTGTTGTTGCCAATGGTTGAACGAACGATTAATCGAGTTGTTCAAAATCAAACTAAGGGTAAGCCAAAGGATTGGGACTTAGCAGCATTGGTTGATTTTGCACAATCAACGATTGTACCAGTTGACTCAATTTCGGTTGATGATTTGTTAGATAAGAAAACGCCTCAAGCGATTGCAGACGAAATTTATCGTCGTGCCAAGTTGATGTACGACCAAAAGTTACATGATCTTGGGGATGATGAAGAGCGCTTATTGCAATTTACACGGGTTGTGATTCTACGTGTTGTTGATGCTCAGTGGACTGATCATATGGAAGCTATGAACCAACTACGTGACTCCATACAACTGCGTGGTTATGGACAATTGAACCCATTGATTGAATATCAAAATGAAGGCTTTAGAATGTTTAATGATATGATTTCAGGCGTTGAATATGATGTGACGCGTCTATTTATGAAATCGGAAATTCGTCAAAATGTTCGGTAAATAATATATATTATTTAATAATGTATTGATTGAGGTTGGGATAATTATCTCAACCTCAATTTTTAAATATGATTGGAGGAGCAGGCATGGAAATTGCTGAAGCACGACATAAATTAGCAGAAATGAGCGCAGAAATTGAAAAATTTGGTGAATCACTAGATTTGGATGCTTTAAATGATGAAATTGCGGCTAATGAAGCTAAAATGATTGCGCCAGATTTTTGGCAAGATAACATTGCAGCACAAAAAATAATTGATGAAAATAATGTCTTAAAAGGACGGCGAGATGATTATTTAAAATTAACAGATAGTGTTGAAAATGTTGAGACGGCAATAGAATTGTTGAATGATACTTTTGATGAAGATATGGCTCAAGAAATGGTTGCTGATTTGAATCAGTTGACAGAAGATTTATTAGCTTATCGATTAGCACAACTGTTAAATGAACCATATGATAAAAATAATGCCATCCTAGAGATTCATCCTGGTTCTGGTGGAACGGAATCAGCTGACTGGGGTGCCAATTTGCAACGTATGTATACACGTTGGGCAGAACGACACGGCTTTAAAGTTGATATTATGGATTATCACCCAGGCGATGTGGCGGGAGTGGACTCGGTGACCTTGAAAATTAGTGGTCATAATGCATATGGTTATTTACGTTCAGAACGTGGCGTTCACCGATTTGTTCGTATTTCACCATTTGATTCTGCTGGTCGACGACATACATCATTCGTATCAATTGATGTCATGCCGGAATTAGATGATTCAGTTGACATTGATATTAACCCAGCAGATGTCAAGATGGATGTTTATCGCGCTTCTGGAGCAGGTGGTCAGCATATTAATAAAACTTCTTCAGCAGTGCGCTTAACACACATGCCAACAGGGATTGTTGTCGCATCACAACAACAACGCTCGCAGTTCCAAAATAAAGATACGGCATATGCCATGTTGCGTGCTAAGCTATATCAGTTAGAAATGGATAAAAAAGAGCAAGAACGGGCAGCCATTGCCGGTGATCAATTGGAAAATGGTTGGGGATCACAAATTCGTTCGTATGTTTTCCAACCATACCGAATGGTTAAAGATCATCGTGATAATTTTGAATCAGGAAACCCACAAGGTGTGATGGATGGCGATTTAGATCCTTTTATGAATGCGTATTTACGTTGGCGATTAGCTGAACAAAACCCTGAATAAAAGCGGCAGTGTTAAGTATTAATCTTTTAGAAATATGTTAAAAATAGCACATCACCATAAATTTGGTGATGTGCTATTTTTTTGGTTAAGCGATTTATTTACGAACTAATGTTGTATAGGCGCTCTCATCCAATACGAAATCAATTTCGCCAATGTATTCACGTGGATCAGCTTTAATAAAAGTATGTTTAAAGACATAAAGACCATCGTCTGTTGATTGTGAGGCAATTCCACCCATGTCATACAAGGCGACACCAGCGTCCAATGCCCATTGAATCATGGCTGTTTGCACGGCATAAGGTGCGTAATAAGTAGGACCATCATTTGATCCGGCATACATATACCAAATCTTACGACCATATTTAAACCCAATCCCAGTCGAAAGTAGTTCACCTTCACGCTCGGCCATGTAGATGCGCATTATACCATTTTCACCACCAAAAGTAGTTAGCATACGTTCAAAATAATCTTTTGGTCGATATGTAATACCATGACGATTAGCCATGTTTACATAGGTCTCATAAAAAGCATCTAGTGCAGCCGCATCGCTACCGTAGCGAACGGTTACACCATCACGCATTGGTCGCTTTAGCTTCGATTTTGTTTTTGAGGGGTATAAATCAAAGGTTTCTTTTGCATCAGGCTTAGTCGTTAAATCTAACACCATATTTAAGCGGGGTTGAATTGTCGCGTGCATTCCCTCATCGGCAACATTGCGATTACGAGTTTGAAAACCATGTGTCTGCAGTGCGGCATTTAATTCGTCTGAATAGGCAACTTCTGGATCCATGCGTAGGACATAAGCATCGTCATCAGCAAGTGCTTTTTTAGCTTCAACCATTAATTGATCTAATAAGTCTAAGTCAGTAATATCCATAACAGGACCTTTGGCCGCATAGGCGAATTTTTTACCTAATTTTGTTTGCGTTAACAGCATTGAAATGGCAGCAATAATCTGACCGGTTTCATCGGTCACGTAAGCATAGCGAGGTTCCCAATTATTTTTAACTTGTGCCCAACCAAGGTCTTGATTAACCTGTCCGTATGGTGAGTTTTGTACAAATGACTCATATTTTTTGACAGCAGCCGTGTCATTTAAATCTAAAACTGGCATGTTATCCTTCTTTCTTTAGCAACAAAATGTGATTTAAAACCCACAATAAATTATATCATAAGCAATCGGCTTCGTTTTAGCGTATAATGGGTTTATGGAAATTATAAAATCAGTAAAAAATAGCCGTGTTAAAACATGGCAAAAGCTACAAACGAAAAAAGGCCGTCAAGCTAGTCAAACATATTTACTTGACGGTTGGCATTTAGTACAAGAAGCAATTAATCATGAGGGTAAATTACATGCACTTATGGGTACAGCTGAACAATTGGCAGAACATCAGGAGGAATTGCCATTAGGAGTACCTGTATTTGAAATTACCGATGAAATTGCTAAGAAGCTATCTGACTTGGTTACCCCACAAGGTATCTTTGCAGAGGTTTCATTACCAACAGCAACACGTGAACCACAGTTTATTCACGATGGTGCTTGGTTATTCTTAGATGGTATTCAAGACCCTGGTAACGTTGGGACAATGGTTAGAACTGCTGATGCAGCAGGCTTTGCTGGTGTTGTTTTTGGTCAAGGATCAGTTGATCCCTACTCACCTAAAGCGTTACGGGCGATGCAAGGGTCACAATTTCACTTGGTCACAACGACCGGGGATTTGGCAAAATGGACAGCATCATTTACGCAAAACGGTATGAATGTTTATGGTACACAGTTAGACCCACAAGCTGCAGATGTCTTTACGATACCTGCGCAAACGCAATTTGCGTTGATTATGGGGAATGAAGGACAGGGGATGCAACCAGAATTAGCTGGTATGACGACGCAAAACCTCTATATTCCAATTACTGGTCAAGCAGAATCTTTGAATGTTGCCGTTGCTGCTGGAGTAGCAATGTTCTCATTAAAGGCTCGTTAAAGTTTGATTAGGTAATCTATACTTATGCGAGGGGGAACGCTATGGTATTAGACTGGGAAAAAGATAAAGTATATAAAGATATCGTAAAAGATTTGTTATCACATCCACAGGTACAAGAAATGGCTAACTATACGCAGCATCACCATTCGGATCGATTAACACATTGTATTACGGTGTCTTATGTTAGTTATAAACTAGCATTGCGCTTTGGACTTAATGCAACAGCGGTTGCTCGTGCGGGTGTCTTACACGATTTGTTTTTCTATGATTGGCGTGAAACCAAGTTTGAGTTGGGTTCACATGCATTTATCCATCCACGAGTAGCATTGCGTAATGCAGAGAAAATTACGCACCTATCACCAATGGAAAAGGATATCATTTTGAAACATATGTGGGGCGCTACTAGTGAATTACCACATTATCGTGAGAGTTTATTAGTTGATTTAGTTGATGATTATTTAGCAGTAGCTGAATTTTTCTCGCCGGCTTCAGCACGCATGAAGCGACTATTTCATACAAACTAACAAAAATCGAAGCGAATTGTGTCTTAAATTAGATGCAATTCGTTTTTTTATGGCTATAAAATATAAATTTAACAATTGGATTAAATAACGGTGATAAAAGATAGCGTTTAAATACTGACGCTGCTGATAATGCTTGATTTACAGCGCTTTTTTGCAGATATCATATGCCAAAATCTAATATTTATACTTGTGCAATCGTTTTCAATGTTGTATTCTCTCTTATGAAAGAATTTTTATATTTTTTGATTATATTTTTGATTGTGGAGGAAAGAAAAATGTCGATTTTAATCGCTTTAGTTCCTGCTCTGGCCTGGGGGTCGGTTGGTATTGTAACCACCAAAGCTGGTGGAACCGCTGCTCAAGGTATTATGGGAATGACAATTGGTGCCCTAATTTTAGGATTTGGGACATTATTTGCATTTGTTATTCCAAATGCTGGGGTAGACTACGCTTTTAATTCAAGAATTTGGCTTGTTGGTTTCTTATCAGGATTGGTTTGGGCTATTGGTCAAGTCGGTCAATTAATTGGATTTAAGAAGTTAGGGGTATCAATTGGTAACCCATTATCAACTTCTGGTCAAATTGTTGGTAATGCTTTAATGGCTGCAGCTGTTCTTGGTGAATGGCATACAGGTCGGATGTGGTTCTTTGGAATCTTATCAATTGCATTAGTAACGATTGGTGCTTTATTCACAACAGTACGTGATACAAATGCACCAAAAGATTTGAATCCAGAACGTGATTTTAAGGGAGGGGTTACAGCTGTAATCGTTTCAACGCTTGGATTCATGGCCTACTTTGTTATTCCTAATTTGTTGAACAAGTGGGGCTATATTTCTGATGCCATGCACAACCAAAACAATGGTTTGGACTACATGACAGCAATTGTGGCACCCCAATCACTTGGTCAAATTTTGGGAGCTATCTTAATTGTCATCTTCTTCTTTAAAGAAACTGGTGATATGTTTAAGTCAGGTACTTGGCGTCAAGTAATTACTGGTTTGGTTTGGGCACTTGGAAATGTCTTTATGTTCATTTCAACTGGTAACCCAGATGTTGGTCAAGCAACAGCAACGACCTTATCACAAACAGGTATTATTGTTGGAACGTTTGGGGCTATCTTCATCTTGAAAGAGAAGAAAACAAAGCGTCAAATGGGCTTCATTATTGTCGGTGCAATTATGGTTGTTATTGGAGCTATTTTGATTTCTAAATTAGCAGAACTTTAATTTAAGATAAAAATAAATACCAGTCGTTATTGAGATAAATCAATAACGACTGGTATTTTATTGTATAAAATTAAGCTGAAACTTTACGTCCATGAATAAAGTAATAAAGTCCGATACCGATAACAGCAATAATTGCCATCATGATAAATAGATTTTGATAGCCTAATATTGGTTGAATAAAGCCTAATGAAAATTCGTAACAGATAAAGTAAGTAGCTGTTGTTTGCGTTAAGCGATCAGCTGGAACCATTTGGGTGGTGGTTGACTGAACAGCCGATTGGAAGTTACCAAATCCAAATCCAATAAAGATGGCAGCCAGTAACATCATCCAACCACTTGACATTAGCGCCAAAAATACAAGACCAATGGCTAAAATAATCAAAGCGGGATAAACAACATAATTTTCGTTTTTACTATCCATTAAACGACCAACAACTGGTCGTGAAATCAAAACAGCAAAGGCATAAACCAAAAAGAAATATGAGGCAAATGTGGTTAGGTTCAAATCACTTGCATAAAAATCAAGTTCGGATTGAATCGCAGCATAACCGAAAGTTACAAAACCAAGAGTTAAAGAAATACCTAATACTTTAGGTTCAATCAAAGTTTGCCAGCTAAATTTTTGGGTTGTAGGGGTTGCTTTAATAACGACCTTTTTGGGATCAATTAGAAATGAGGCGATTAAAGCAATAATGCCAATAATAAATTCACTCCAAAATAGTACGGCATATGAAGCGTGTTGCTCAATTAGTAAAGCAAAGAACGGACCAAAAGCAGTACCTAGAATTGTTGCTAATGAGAAATAAGCAATTCCTTCAGCACGACGAGTAGTGGGGATAACATTTACGACAGCTGTGTTTGTGACAGTTCCAGTTAATCCAACAGCAAGTCCTTGAATAAACCGTATCAGTAACAAAACACCAATGCCACCATGATATTGATAGGCTAACAAAGTAGGTACTAAGATAATCATGCTTATAATGGTTAAGTTTTTAGCGCTGAATTTGGCAGTCATGATTCCAGCTCCAAAACGCGCTACCATCGTACCAATAATCGTCATACCAGTAATTAGGCCAGCCATCGTTGTACTAACATGGTATGTGTTGACAGCGTAAGGACCAATAATGACAAAGAGACTATAGAAGGTCATCATACTAAGAATTTGAATAATAAATAATTGAATAAAAGTCGCATTTAAAATACGACTGGATTTTTGTGTTAACGTAGGCTGATACCTGTCTTTCCTAAAAAATGTCATAAATAAGTATACACCTTATGTCAACTTTAGCTTTCGTTGTGCTGCTTATAACGTTATAATAAAAGTAATGTACTAAAAGTTATTTCGTGCATTTTTTGTAAGTAAAGCATAAAATGGTTATACGATAAAAGAAATTTAGTTAATGAAGGAGAAAAACATATGACAGTAGCAACTGAAAAAATAGCTGGTGATATGTCTGAGAATAAATTGTGTGATAAATTTGTCGCAACTTTTGAAATTTTGGGGTGCAAGTGGAACGGCATGATTATTGAAACGTTATTGGTTAATGGCCCACGACGTTTTAAAGATTTAGCAGAATCTGTTTCTAAATGTTCAGATCGTGTTTTGGTTGAACGTCTAAAAGAGTTAGAAGCCGCTGACATTATTGAACGTCGTACATATTCTGATTCAGCATTGATTGAATATGCATTGACACCACGTGGTGAATCAATGCGTGACATGATGGCTGCAATCCATGAATGGTCAGATAAGTGGCAAACAATTAATAAATAGAAACTTGAAAATACAAGTTAAAGTTTGTACAATAGAGCAAGAAACAATGAATGACCTAGTATGTGTTTTTCAATGGATTAGCGAGCAGGAGTTGGTGAAAGCCTGCCTTTGGAAACATAGAATTTCAGTCAGGAGTTCATCAGTTAAACATTGATGCGGTTTATCACCGTTAATAGATAACCGAGGGTAGTCTTTTGACTACTAAAATTGGGTGGTACCACGTTAATGAGCGTCCCTTCGATAGTAATATCGAAGGGGCTTTTTATTTATAATAGTTTATAAGTATAAGGAGAATGAATATGAGTTTACAAGATGAGCTCACGACACTACGTGATGAAGCATTAGGTCAAATTAATGATTCAGCAGATGTTAAGACATTAAATCAAGTTCGTGTGCACTGGTTAGGGAAAAAAGGTCCGCTAACTGAAGTGTTACGCGGTATGAAGAATTTAACACCACAAGAGCGTCCAGTTGTTGGGGCACTTGCTAATGAAGTTCGTGATGCACTAACAGTAGCTATTGCAGAACGCCAAGAGCATTTGGAAGCAATTGCCTTGGATGCACAATTGGCAGCAGAAACGATTGATGTGACATTACCAGGTCGTGCTGTTAAACAAGGACAGCCGCATGTGCTACAACAAATTATTGAAAATCTTGAAGATCAATTTATGGGAATGGGTTTTCAAGTTATTGAAGGACCTGAAGTTGAAGAAGATCAATATAATTTTGAACGTATGAATTTACCAAAGGATCACCCTGCTCGTGATATGCAAGATACCTTTTATATCACACCTGATATTTTGATGCGTACGCAAACGTCACCCGTACAAGCCCGGACTATGGAAGCCCATGATTTTAGCAAAGGCCCATTAAAGATGGTTTCACCAGGTCGGGTATACCGTCGTGACACTGATGATGCGACTCATTCACATCAATTCCATCAAATGGAAGGGTTAGTTATTGATAAGCACATTACAATGGGTGATTTAAAGGGTGTTTTGCTAGCAGTTGCGCATAATTTATTCGGTGAAGCCCATGATATTCGACTAAGGCCTTCATACTTCCCATTTACGGAACCATCAGTTGAGGTTGATATTTCATGGAACGCAGTCACACCTGATATGAATCCGGAAGATATTGAATGGATTGAAGTATTAGGGGCCGGTATGGTGCACCCAAATGTATTGCGTAAATCAGGCATTGACCCTGAAGTCTATGGCGGTTTTGCCTTTGGCTTGGGCCCTGATCGTTTTGCAATGCTTAAGTATGGCGTTGAGGATATTCGTAACTTCTACTTAAATGATGTACGTTTCTTAACCCAATTTGATCAGAAAGGATAAGACAAAATGAAAGTTTCAGTAAATTGGTTACGCGATTATTTGCCAATTGAATTGCCAGCAGCGCAATTATCAGAAAAAATTTCTCGTACGGCTGTAGAAGTGGAAGGGTTATACCAACCAAAAGGCAACATGAAAAAAGTTGTGATTGCTAAAGTCTTGTCTGTAGTGCCACATCCTGATTCAGATCATATGGTAATTACCCAACTTGATGCTGGTGAAGATGAGCCAATTCAAGTTGTAACGGGGGCACCTAATGTTGCTGAAGGTCAAATGGTTGTATTAGCTAAACACGGATCTGTTATTGGTGACAATAAAAAAATTCGTAAAGGTAAGCTACGTGGTGAACAATCTAACGGTATGTTAGCAGCACTACAAGAAATTGGTTTTGATGATAAGATTGCACCAAAAGATTTTGAAAATGGTATCTGGGTATTTAATGATGTTGATGCAGCACAATTACAACCCGGTGAAGATGCTTTAAAGGTTTTGGGCCTTGATGATGACATTTTGGAAACTGGGATTACGCCAAATCGTGCAGATCTATTTTCAATGAATGGGACCGCTTTTGAAGTGGCTGCTATTTTATCTGAGGAGCCAACATTACCAACGTTTGACTTGCATGAAGTTGATGAAAAAACTAGTGATGTTATCAGCGCAACAGCACCAACAGAACTAGCTTCAAAGTATGCTGTCCGCGTTGTTAAGAATGTTGAGGTTAAGGATTCACCATTATGGTTGCAACGTCGTTTGTGGACGATGGGGATTCGTCCAATTTCAAATATTGTTGATATCACAAATTACATGTTGTTGATGTATGGTCAACCAATGCATGCCTTTGACTTAAATGCGCTACCATCATCAGAAGTGCATGTACGTCATGCCCACGATCAAGAGCAAATTAAAACTTTGGATGGTGTTGAGCGAGAAGCGTCAGCTGAAGATATTGTGATTGCATCAGGGGATGAGGCCTTAATGTTTGCTGGTGTTATGGGTGGCGAATCTACTGAAGTAACAGGAAAAACGACAGACATTGTTTTGGAAGGGGCTATTTTTAATCCTAAGTCAATTCGCCACACAGCACGTGACCAAAACTTGCACTCAGAGGCGTCAATGCGCTTTGAGCGCGGTGTAAATGTCGAAGATACCTTTATCGCTTTGGATCATGCAGCTGCTTTAGTGGCTGAACTAGCTGGTGGACAAGTAACAGCTGGTCGTGTTGTTGCGCAAGATTTTGCTTACAAGGCACCAGTTGTTAGCGTCAGTGTGGACTATGTTAACCATGTGTTGGGAACAACAATTACCAGTGATGAAATTGCAGCCATCTTTGACCGTTTATTCTTTGATTATGAAGTCAATGATGGTATCTTTTCAGTAACCATACCAGCCCGTCGTTGGGACATAACGATTGCAGCTGATTTGATCGAGGAAATTGCTCGTTTGTATGGTTATGATAATTTACCAACTACCTTACCAACGGGTGAAACAACTCCTGGTAAGTTGACTGCACAACAACGTTTGGTACGTGCTAGCCGTCATACTTTGGAAGGTCTAGGGCTTAACCAAGCCATTTCATATGTATTGACAACACCACAAAAGGCAAATCGTTTTGCGTTACACGATGGTCAACCAGTGCAATTGGATTATCCAATGTCACAAGACCGTCAACAAACGCGTAGTAGTTTATTGACTAGTTTGTTAGATGACGTTGCTTATAATAAAGCACGTAAGCAAACGGATGTTGCCTTGTATGAGCAAGGACGTGTTTTTGTTTCAGATGGTGATTTAACAAAGCAACCAAAAGAAATTGAACATTTAGCTGGTGTTATCACAGGCAATGTGACAAACCGTACTTGGGCAGAACGAGCACAAGCAGCTGACTTCTATACAATTAAAGGTATCGTGGAACAATTGTTAACAAATTATGGCTTTGCTGATGATGTTGCTTTTGTTGTTAATACAGTGCGTGAGGATATGCATCCAGGACGCACCGCAGATATCTATGTTGGTAATGTATTGATTGGCTTTGTTGGTCAGATTCATCCATTAACAGCAAAAGAGTATCGTATCAATGAAACTTTTGCCTTTGAATTAGATTTGTCAGCGATTATTGATTTGCCTAAAGTCACTGGTCGTTATGAAGCTATTTCACGTTACCCAGCAGTTTCACGTGATTTGGCCATTTTGGTTAATCGCGATATACCAGCGGCACAAATTGAATTGGCTATTAAACAAGCTGGTGGTAAGCACTTGCATGATATTGTCATTTTTGATGTTTATACTGGTGAAAATATGCCAAGTGACATGAAGTCAATTGCTGTTGGATTAACTTTTGTGAATGCAGAGCAAACGATGCTTGATGATGAAACAAGTCAAAAAGTTGACCACATTGCTAGTGCTTTAGCTGAGCAGTTTGGTGCCGAAATACGTTAAGATATAATTAAGCGCTTTTTAAATAGTCACTATTACTGATATAATTATCGTAATGGCGACTATTTTTGTTGTCGTCATTATTGGTAAAAAAGATATATTTAGGAGAAATTATTATGAATAACGGTAATCACAGGCGACGTAAAAAGCGTAGCCGTCGTGGTACTAGCCGAGTTATCGTGATTATTACCATTCTATTAGCAATTATTGTTGGTGGCGTGAGTTTTGTGATCCATTATCAAGATAGCCATGATTATTCTGCATTAAATACACAGGATAAGAAGAGTAAGCAAGTTAAAATTAAAGCGGGTGCCGATACAGACGAAATTGCAGATAAATTAGATAAGGCCAAGTTATTGCGCTCAAAGAGTGCTTTTACACATTATGTGTCTGCTAATAATATTTCTAATTTAAAGTCAGGTTATTACCTATTTGCACCATCTGACACAGTTGCTGAAATTGTTAAAACTTTGCAAAGTGGTGGTGCTTCGTCGCCATTAAATAATCAAGAGACCGTTACCGTACGTGAGGGTGAAACGATTGATGACATTGCAACTGAAGTTAACAATAAAACGAAATTTACGAAAGCTGAATTTTTAAAGGCGGTGAATGACAAAGCCTTCTTTAACCGTTTAAAGGATGCTTATCCTGGTTTATTAGATTCAGAAGCTTCAAGTGCACAAGCCAAAGACATTCGTTATCGTCTAGAAGGATATCTATACCCAGCCACTTATAATTGGAAAGATGCTAACAACGTTCGCGAGTTAGTGAACCAAATGGTTGCGCAATCTTACATTCAGTTAAAGGACCGTTTTAAGAGCATTAAAGACTCTGGTTTGACAGTTCACGAAATGTTAACTGTTGCTTCGCTTGTTGAACGTGAAGGTGTTGATCAAACAAGTCGTCAAACAATTGCAGGTGTCTTTTTGAATCGTATTGATGATAAGATGCCATTACAATCTGATGTCGCAACAAAATATGCGATGAAGACAAAGAAAACAAACTTGACTAATAAGGATGTACAAAGTAAGAACCCTTACAATTTGTATCGTTATTCAGGATTTGGACCAGGGCCATTTAATAACCCATCATTAGAAGCTATTGATGCTGTTTTGAACCCAATTGATCGTGATAAGCACTATCTTTACTTCGTTGCTAATTTAAAGACGGGTAAGGTTTATTATTCTGCTAATTATGATGAGCATTTGGGCAAGACTGATGATGTACAAGATACCAATGATGCCGTTGGTAATGCCGATAATAACTAAAGTAATTGCGGCTAATCGAGCAGTTAATCGTCAAGTCAAAATAAGCAGCAAGATGCCAATTATGATATCGGTAGCTTGCTGCTTTTAAAATGTAAATTTGATGGTAAAATTCTTTGAATTCATTTTTACTGAATAAGTATATGGAGGAAATATGCAATCAGCACTAGAAACATTGCAACAAACTTTTGGTTATGATGCCTTTCGTGAAGGGCAGGAAGAGATCATTGATGCTGTGTTGGCAGGTGAACGCACCTTAGGTATTATGCCTACAGGTGGTGGGAAATCACTGACTTATCAAATTCCAGCATTAATGTTACCGGGCATAACAGTTGTGATATCACCTCTGATTTCATTAATGAAAAATCAAGTTGATGAATTAATTGCTAATGGCATTGATGCCGTTACATTAAATTCAACACAAGATGATGACGCATATCGTCATGCAATGAATCATTTATTAAATGGCCAGGCAAAATTATTATATTTAGCACCAGAGAGGTTGAAGAGTGAAGGTACTTATGCATTATTAAATCGATTAGATATTTCTTTGGTTGTCATTGATGAGGTACATGTGCTGTCGCAATGGGGACATGATTTTCGGCCTAGTTATCTAGAAGCGGTGCATCTGATTAATAATTTAATGTCAGCACCGCGCGTTATGGCACTAACTGCAACGGCAACAAAACGTGTGCAGGATGACTTAGAAAAAAGGTTGGCAATTGGGCATAGTGTGCGTACCAGTGTTGTTCGTGATAATTTAACAATTCGTCTTGAAACAGGTTTGAAAAAGCGTGATAAAGATGCTTATGTGTATCGCTATTTAAAAAAACATACAGAAGATGCAGGTATTATTTATGTCCCTACACGGAAACTGGTAACAAGTATTACAGAGGACCTGGTGGGACAAGGGTTATCAGTTGTTGGTTACCATGCAGGGATGTCGGATGAGGAACGTGCCACGGCACAAGATGATTTTTTGTTTGATCGTGCAAATGTTGCTGTCGCAACCAATGCCTTTGGAATGGGAATTAACAAATCAAATGTCCGCTTTGTCATTCATTATAGTATCCCGGGATCAATTGAAGCGTATTATCAAGAAATTGGGCGTGCTGGTCGTGATGGCTTGCCATCAGAAGCTATTTTATTGTATTCGGCAGCCGATTTACAAACGCAACGATTTTTTATTGAAAATAGTGATAATCAAACTGATGAATATCAACGATTACAAAAGAAAAAATTACAAGAAATGGCCAATTATGGGGCAACTACGGTTTGTTTGCAACAATATATTACGCGTTATTTTGGTGAAGAGACCCTACCTTGTGGCCATTGTACCAATTGTTTAGATACACGAGCAGTAACGGATATTACCACAAATGCTCAAAAGGTGTTAAGTCATGTGGTGCGGATGCGTAACTCACGTCAAAATAAAGATGCTTTTGGGAAAATGGTGACAGCTGAAACGCTGAGAGGACGGGTGCCGGATAAGTTTAACTGGGCACATTTTGAAAAGTTACCAACGTTTGGACTAATGCAAGGCATACCACGAGTACGAATTGCTGCATTAATTGATTTTTTGCTAGCATCTGGTTATTTACAAGTGACGGGTGAGTATCGGGGACTAACAGTGTCGAAGACAGGGTTGCAAGTTTTGCACGGCGATATTAAAGTTATGCAACGAGAAGCAACGCTAGTTTCAGATGACCGCATAACTGCTGAATCACCATTAACACAAGAAGACTTAAATGAAGATGAGCAACAATTGTTTAAGCGATTACGTGAGTGGCGTTTAGCATTATCAAAAAAGACTGAAGTGCCATCATTTATTATCTTTAATGATCGTACTTTGGTTGCATTGGCGCGCCAAAAGCCCACAACAATGGCAGAATTGTTAACTGTATCAGGAATTGGTCAAGCAAAAGCTGATAAATATGGGCAAGAAGTTTTGCAAGTGATAACAAAAGTGAAATAATAGAAAAAAGCTAGCTACGGATAATATCCGCAGCTAGCTTTTTAACTAGGTGTTGATTAAGCCACTTCAACTGAAATAATTTCAACTGCCATGTCAAAACCATTTGGCAAAGTAACGGTAACGCGTTCGCCAACTTTGTGACCAATTAAGGCAGCAGCAATTGGTGATTCATTTGAAATTTTACCCTCTGAAGGATTAGCTTCAACAGCACCAACGATACTGTAAGTTTCAGGATCTTCATCAGGTAGTTCCTTAAAAGTAACCTTTTTACCGACAGCAACTTCATCAACAGCAATTTCTGATGAATCAATGATTTCAGCATTGTCCAACATATTTTGCAAAGTTTTGATACGTCCTTCAACAAAAGCTTGTTCATCCTTTGCAGACGCATATTCAGAATTTTCTGATAAATCACCAAAACTACGAGCTAATTGAATACGACCAGTAATTTCAGAACGCGTTTCTGTGATAAGTGTGTTTAATTCCTCTTCGATTTTGGCTTTTCCTTCGAGAGTCATTGGAAATGTTTTTTCTTCAGCCATGACGTGTTCTCCTGTAAATATAATGAATTTTTATTAAGACTAATGGTTATCCCCAAAGTTTCAAGATTTACATTACCACGCAGAATTGCGGGTGTAAAGTGATTTGAGGTGTTTTAAGACAAAGAATGTTTTCTTTTCTTATTTTCAGACCATGCTATTCCAGTAATCAATAGTATCATACCTAATGAAATAATGGCGCTAATTTTGAAAAAGGGTGTTTTAAATTTAAAAATCACTTCATGATGACCAGTTGTTAAGGGCACGCCAATAAAGAAATTACCGATTGTAATCGTCTTAACTTTTTTACCATCAACGATGACTTCCCAACCAGGTGAAGCTGGAATTGTTGTCATCATGAGATCATCCTTATTTGGAATCGTAATATCACCAATAATTTTAGTTGGTGATTGTTTTGTGATTTCATAAGGGTGCTGTTGTAATTGTTTTGCTTGTTTTGTGAGTCGCGTAGCATGACCTTGATATAAGGAAACGTTTTGCAACCAAACGTCTTTTTTCTTAAGCGAGAACGTTAATTCTTGCGGTTGTCCTTTTGTATAAGCAGGCAACGGCAAGATGATTGTATGACGATGACTTGGCACAACAGGTAATGATTGACCATTTAATTGAATGTCGACATTATCACTCGTAACCGCATTACCTAACGTTAGATAATAAGGATTATTTGACGTTGGTGTATAAGTTAAGGACAAACTAGCACTTGCATTAGTGTTTTGCTTTTTCAAAAAAGCACCTGTGATCGTTGTCGGTGCAATGACATTATTAGCACTAGATTTAGAAAAGTTTACACTTTCAAAAATAGGTTGCTGTTTGTAACCGTTTAATCCTTCCCAAAGAACATTTTGATTACGAAGTGGATCATTTTCTTTAAAAGTAATGTTACGTACATTAGAACTTGCAGCAAAACCTAACGGTAAAGCATTCGCATTATGCGATAGGATAGTCTGATTAGTTTGTTTGATTGATTTGTAATAACCGTTGGTATCTGAACGTGAATAAGTTTGCATATTTGTTGGTGTACCACTAACGTTAGGCTCATTGCCAGTTGGCTGCAAGAGATAACGCATCCCCAATAATGAGTCAGATAATAGTGTGCCACTTGTGTAAGCAATATAATTGTCACCTTCAGGTTGACCAAGGGCGGCCATGATATCACTTTGTTGATGTTCTAATGCTGAACTGAAAGTAGAAGCCCCGTTATAACCACCTTGAAGCGGATCACCTTTGGTTCGCTGGAACGACTGAGCAACACGATAAAAATCATGATCGCTTTTGGGTAAATTTTTGGTGATTTGATTTAAACTACGAATATAAGTTTGGTATTCGGTATTCGTCAAATAACTAAAATTATTAAGCGTCATAACAGTGCTTAATGTCATTTCTCCAATAACAAGTACAGTGACGAGAGGTAACCATAGACGTGTTTTCATCGATGTCAGATGTAATAATAATAAGGCTAAAAAGAACCCGCTGCCCATATAAAGCTGTGTATCGGTCAAAAAATTTAATGCATCCAAACGCGTGGTTAGATACAAGATGACGCCACCAGCACAAATTAGGAGTGAGAAAAATTGGCGCCAAGAAAGCCGTAATGCAGGTGACCATATTGAACCAACTAACCATAAAATCCAGAAACTAAAGACGTATGAAAAACGATAAGGATACCAAACTGGAAATTGGAATCCATGCCACAATAAATTTAAAGGCGCATACATCATAGAAACAACTAAGATAGTCGTAATCACAAATGCGGTGAGTCGCGTCTGCCACCGAATATATTTATAAGTAAAGAAAAACCACAAGATAATAATTGGGAGACTACCAATAAAAATATTTGGTAATCCCGTCGGCATTTGATCAAAATTGAAAGTCCCTAAAAATAGTTTACCCAGGATGTCAGCTGGCTGATAATCAAACTTCCAATTCAGATTATCAAGCATATGTTGTCCTTTACTATTCATCAACGTAAAGGCAGTGGGTAACCAAACAATTGTTGCCAATCCAATACTAGTGAGGCCACCAGTAATAAAACGGCGGGTCATGATGAGGCGCTCTTTAAGGGAGTATGCCTGCCAAGTTAAGCGCCAAATGAAATAGAGGATTAGGAAAATGCCAATCATATAAGCCATATAATAGTTAACGATAATAATGACAGTTAATGCCAATATAAAGGCCCAGGCTTTTTGATGGGTGAGATAGTATTCTAACCCAACAACGATTAAGGGCAATAAAATAGCAGCATCTAACCAAAGAATATTTAAGTCATTAGCGACAAACCAACCCATCATCGCATAGGTGATGGCAAACCAAGGTAAACGCCAACCCGTTTGCCAATGTGCTTTGCGTAAAGCAAACGCAAAACTCCAGCCGGCTAAGCCATATTTTAAAACAGTTAAGAATAAAATGGCGGCCGGTAAATGCACATTTGAAAAAGGTAATAATAAAAAGTTGGTCGGACTTAGCAAGTAGTAAGCCCAATCACCATATGTTTCACCACCAAGACCTTTCGCAAAATCATAGAAAATCCGCAAAGGATCGTGAAGGATAGTTTGACGAAAACCAGCATAAAAATCAATATATTGTTGTCCCAAATCAACAGTTAAAATAGAACTTGGACCAAATGGTGCCATGTGGCGACAAGCAAAGTAAATTAACATGATTAACGCAGGTAATAGGAAACTAATCCATAAAGCTTTAGTTGAAGATCGCCATTTAAGGGGATTAAAGGTTTTAGACATAACATTGTTCTCCAAAATAATTTCAATTACCTCTATTAAAACATAAAAATGACAACGGCTCGACTACGATTTATAATAATGTCGTGAGAAAAATTTATTATCTACATATTTGGTTAAGGTATGATTGTCTTTTTTTATGCTACAATAAGTAGATTAGAGTATGAAGGAAAGGGTTTAGATTATGCGATCTCCTAAACGCCGTAGTGGCCGGCTAAAGATTAAAAAAGGCTCAATGTCACGAATCCCGGTTCGATTGAATGTTTTGATGGGTATTGTGATTTTGATGCTAGTGGCATTAGGTTGGCGCTTGGTGAATTTACAAATCACAGATAGTGCTAAATATAAAACAGAGGTTACCAGTTCTGAATCTAGTATTGAAAAAATAAATGTACAACGTGGCTTGATTTATGACAGTACAGGTAAGGTACTCGTTACAAATAAAGGTTCACAGGCGATTACCTATACAAAACCGCGTACCATTACAAATAAAGGGATGTATGATATTGCCAATCAAGTTGGATCATATTTAAAGTTAAACGATGACCAACAAATATCTACAGCAAATTTTGCGATGTATTATATCCAGTCGCCTAAACGGGCGGCCAAAGTTGTGGCGGCTTCAGGTACCACAGCAGCACCTGGGACCGATCAATATGTTGACGATTTAACAGATTATATTGAAAAACATAAATCACAATTCTCATTGAACGATGCCCAGCTTAATAAGGCGAAAATTTTCCAAAAAATGGCTAATGCATATTCACTTTCAACGGTCTATTTGAAGGAAAACGATGTTTCTCAAGAGGAAATAGCTAATATTGGGGAACGGCAATCAAAGATGCCTGGTGTGCGTGTTGGTATTTATTACACACGTGATTATCCAGGTGGGCAAGACATTAAATCATTAATTGGTGCAACGTCAACTTCTAAGAGTGGATTGCCTTCAGATTCAGTCAATGAATTATTAGCGAAGGGTTATGCGCGTGATGATATTGTTGGAACGTCCTACCTAGAAAAGCAATACGAAGATACTTTGAAGGGCTCAAAGGGGCGCGTTAAAGTCACGACAAATAAGGATGGTCAAACAACCGAAGACAAGATTTATGCTGGTCAAGTTGGTGGTGACTTAAATCTAACCATTAATAATAAATTCCAAGATGATGTTGAAAAAATTCTGCGGGATAATATCCCTGGTGGCAATACAACTGGCGCTTATGCAGTTGTATTAAATCCCAAAACAGGTGGTGTTTATGCTTCTTCAGGAATTAACCGTGATGCAACGACCGGTGCGTTAACTTCGGATGCTTTATCAACAGTTAATCAAGCAAACGTTGTCGGATCAGTTGTTAAGCCGGCAACGATTACAACTGGTTTTATGAACAATGTCATTACACCACAAAATAATGTTTTGACCGATCAGCCAATTAAAGTTGCTGGTACATCACCTAAAACATCATGGTGGAATCAAAATGGTAGTGGTAATATGCCATTAACAGCAGATAAAGCACTAATGATGTCATCTAATACGTATGTGATGCAGGTAATGTTGAAACTAGGTGGTTTAAACTATTATGATGGCATGTCATTAGCTTCATTACCAACAAGTGTCTTCCAAACAATGCGTGATGGCTTTTCACGTTTTGGGTTAGGTGTTAAAACGGGAATTGACTTGCCAGGTGAAATCACGGGATTACGTGGTAAGACAACGCGTGAAGATATTGGTAAGGCATTGGATGAATCCTTTGGTCAATACGATACGTACACAACAATGCAATTAGCGCAGTATGTTGCAACCATTGCAAATGGTGGGTATCGTGTTCGCCCACATATCGTGCAATCAATAACGAATCATAATTCGAAAAATCAGAAAGTGACAACCACAATTCCGACTGAAATTATGGGAACGGTTAATTGGAATGCAGATCAACGTCAATTAATTTGGGATGGTATGAATGAAGTTGTACACAGTAGTTCTAGTTATGCAACTGGTGCTGGCTTAAAGGATATTAAGCCAGCTGTGTCAGCTAAAACAGGTACTGCTGAAACTTTCACAAATGGCCAACCAACATTGACGAGTTCGCTTATTTCATTTGTGCCAAATTCTGATGTTGCTTTGGCAGTTGTGGTGCCAGGGGTTGATCAGGCAACTGAAAATGTTAACCAAAAAATTGGTAAAGCCATTTATGCAGCTTACTGGAAAGATGTTGAACACGCAAGCTCAGCTGATAAATAGTTTATAACGAAAGCACTAGATTCATCCAATAAAATGGAGATGATATTTAGTGCTTTTATTTTATGGAGGGTCTATGGTAACGAAGCAAAATGTACGCCAACAAGCTTTAGCAAATTTAGCAGTTTTTTCAGATGAACAATATGCTTATTTTATGCAACAGATTGTTAGTAAAGTAACAGCATTACCAGCTTGGCAATCAGCACAAGTGGTTGCTTTGACAATATCACAAGCAAAAGAATTACCAACGGATTTATTAATACAAACCGCATTATTACAACGTAAGGTGGTTGTTTTACCACGAGTATTACCTAATAAACAAATGGTGTTTATGACAATTACACAAAATACCCGCTATGAACGTCATAAGTTTGGTATGTTAGAACCAGTTGATGGCCGAGTTGTGACACCGAGTGAAATAGACTTTGTGCTAGTACCGGGTATTGCTTTTACTCAGAATGGTCACCGAGTTGGCTTTGGTGGTGGCTATTATGATCGATGGCTACCACAGGTTACTGCGACAAAAATTGCCGTATCAATTACAGCTAACGTCTTTAGTCAACCAATTTGGCCACTTGAAACAACCGATCAAATGGTTGATCAAGTCATTGTAATAGATGAGGAAATAGATAATGAATAATTTTAAACATGCGTGGCGGCAAGCGCCTGTGACGGTAAGTTTAGTTGCAATTATGGTGGTTGTCTTTGGGGTTGAAATCATCATTAGCCAACAAATAAATATCATGGCACCAGTGTTATATAAGATGGGGGCGTTATTTACACCAGCAGTTATTTTATTTGGAGAATGGTGGCGGTTATTAACTGCAGGATTTTTGCATGTAACACTGATGCATTTAGTATTAAACATGATTACGCTTTACTATTTAGGTCGTTTACTTGAACAATATGTCGGTAGTATTAAATTTATCCTTAGTTATGTGCTTGCACTATTAACGGGTAGCTTGACCAGTATGGCTTTTGGATCAGCTAATACAATTTCAGCTGGTGCATCAGGGGCTATCTTTGGACTATTTGGTATGATTTTTGTACTTGGTTTGTTGGACAATGGTGGATATTGGTTATATCAAGCTAAGACCTTAAGTATTTTTGTGATTTTGTCACTATTGCCGGTTTTTTGGGGTAGTAATATTGCTATAACGGCACATATAGGTGGTTTAGTTTCAGGCTTTTTATTAACGCCTATGTTTTTAAAGGAGCATGCGACTAATAAACAGAGGTTAGTGGGCACGACCGTTTGGTTTTTTTACATTGTGATATTATTAATGAAAATTTTTAATCGTTAGTAAAAGAGAGAGTGATAAAATGAAAACTTTTTTAGACGTCTTACAGCTATTAAAAAAATATGATATTTACATTCATTTGGGGAATCGTTTATGGGATATTGAATTGGCAGCAATTGAAGTTGATAATTTATATAAAGCTGGCTTGTTAGATAACAAGCGATACGCTCAGGTTAAATTAGTATTAGGACACGAGCATGAAAATGAAGAAAAAAAACAGCGAGATGGTTTGTAAACGGTTTCACGTTGTGTTGTGTAATTGGCTATTTGTCGGTATAATGGTCAAGAAAGCGTTGACTATTTTATAATATTTTAAAAAGAGGTTTGAAGTTATGGCTAAAGATAAATTAATCGGAATTGATTTAGGTGGTACAACCATTAAGTTTGCAATTATGACGGCTACAGGTGATATCCAACAAAAGTGGTCTATCAAGACAAACATTATGGATGAAGGTAGCCATATTGTCCCTGATATTATTACTTCAATTAATTATCATTTAGATCTTTACCAATTAGATAAAGAACGCATTATTGGTGTGGGTATGGGAACACCAGGAACTGTCGATGAAAAAACGGGTACAGTACAGGGTGCTTTTAATTTAAATTGGAAAGAACCACAACCTGTTAAAGCTGACTTAGAGGCCGGATTAGGATTTAGTGTTGCAATTGATAATGATGCTAATGCAGCTGCATTAGGTGAACAATGGCGTGGTGCTGGTAATAATCAACCGGAAGTTGTCTTTGTGACATTAGGTACCGGTGTTGGTGGTGGAATCGTTGATTCCGGTAAATTAGTTCATGGTGCTAAGGGTGCTGCAGGTGAAATCGGTCATATGATTGTTGAGCCAGGTGGTTACCTATGTACTTGTGGTAACTATGGTTGTTTAGAACAGTATACATCAGCAACCGGAATTGTTCGTTTAGCGCATGATTATGCCGATGCATACGCTGGTGATTCAAAGCTAAAGTCAATGGTTGCCAATGGTGATGAGATCACATCAAAAATTGTCTTTGATTTAGCACAAACAGGTGATTACTTAGCTAATGAAGTTGTTGATAAGGTTTCATTTTACTTAGGATTGGCAACTGCTAATATTGCCAATATTTTAAATCCTTCAGCAATCGTTATTGGTGGTGGTGTGTCTGCTGCAGGTGATTTTTTGTTGAACAAGGTTAAGAAAAATTTCCAAGACTTTGCTTTCAAAATGACTCGTGATGTTACTGAAGTAAAGCTGGCTGAGTTGGGGAATGATGCAGGTGCATATGGTGCTGCTTCATTAGCGCTCCAAGCACAAGTTTAATTAAAAAACAAAAATAATTTGTAACAATATGTTACAAATTATTTTTTTGTTTTTAATGATATTAGGTAAATTAAACGAATAATGCGTTTTATAGTGTGTTTTAAGTGATTAATTAAGAATTCGCATCATAAATCCTAAGTTTTTATTAAAAATTGTTATACCAATGTAACTTGTATGTTAAATCCAATTGATATAATTCTTGTATCTTTCAGAGAGTAATTACATTCAAGGGGAATAAATAATGACTTTAAATGCACAACGTTCAAACAAAAACTGGCTGGTAGCAGCTGCTACTGTAGCTGCCGCAGCTATTTTACCAATGACACAAACATCAACTGTGTCAGCAGATGACACAAAAGATAATGGTGATAGCCACACTTCTTGGCGTGCTAAGACTGTTGAGGATGTTAAGTCAGTTTTGTTAACAGCTGGTAAAGAATACCAAGTACAATCAGGTGATACACTTTCAACAATTTCAGAAGCAACTGGTGAATCAGTTGATGATATTGCGGCTGCCAATGGTGTGTCAGATATTCACATGATTAGTGTTGGTGAAGTTTTGAAGTTGGACGTTGATGGTGCTGATAAGGCTATGACATCACAATCAGCTGAAGTTCAAAAACCAGTAGCTCAGGCTACACCTCAAACACAAGCTGTAGAGACACCACAAGCAACACAACCAGTTGCAGAAAAAACAGTAATGACAACGCAAGCTGTAGCACCAGAAAAGGTGGCAGCACCAACATATAATACAGCAGGTAACTCTTATCCAGCTGGTCAATGTACATGGTTTGTAAAGAATGCGCTATCATGGGTTGGTAACAACTGGGGAAATGCATCAGGATGGGCTTCATCTGCTGCTGCTGCTGGTCGTGTTGTTAATGGACAACCTGCAGTAGGTTCTGTTGTTGTATTTGCCCCAGGTGAGCTAGGTGCTGGTGCATTAGGTCACGTTGCTGTTGTTGATGCAGTTAATGGTAACTCAGTTTCAATTTCAGAAGGTAATTATGCTGGTATGGCATACCACACTCGTACAATCTCAGCTTCTGGTTTGACGTTTATTCACTAATTAATAGATGAAAAAGCATTTTCAGAGATTATGACATTATGTCGTAACCTCTGTTTTTTAATTTTAAATAAATACGCATGAATTCTTGTTTTTTCAAAGATTTATGACGTGAATTTTGGTATGATATTAGAAGGATTGTATTAAGAAACGGGGAATTAAAGTATGTGGATAACGTTATTTGTAATTATTTTGATTTGGTTATTGTGGATGGTCGGTAGTCGTATCTGGACTAATAGATTACTAAAGCAGTCGGCAACAGTATTATCAAGTGAAGATTTTGAAGCACAAAGTCATGGCCATGATATTGTTGATATTCGAGAACCAGCTAAGTTCAAATCAAAGCACATCTTTGGTGCCCGAAACATTCAATATATGTTATTAAAAGAAAACCATGCAGCGTTACGTAAAGACAAGCCAGTCTTTCTTTACGATGAGAATGGCCAATTTGTTGCCCGTATTGCTAAGGTTTTGCACAAAGATGGTTACAACCAAGTAAATGTATTGAAAGGTGGTTTCAATACTTACAAGGGGAAAGTAAAGTCAAACCAATAATAAATGAAAACCAGCTAGGTCAGTTAAGCATAATTGCTTAAACCATCTAGCTGGTTTTTGATATTATGGTAATAACGATTAAAAGCGGTTACCGTGTGATTGCGCAGCTTTACGAGCAGATTTACGTTCTGTTTCTTCAAACTTTGCTTCTTCTTCCTCAATTGGCTCAACTGCCACTTTGTGAAATGTAAAAGCAGTCGCTGCAGTTGCTGCAATTGTACCGATAACGCCTGTTAGAAGGCCCGCCCCAAATTTTTTCATGTTATGTTCCTCCAAATATTTGTTAAAATTATTTTAACATATTTATAACCATTTAATAAATAGAGGTATTAGAATGCAATTACTAAAAAAATCCGTCATTGCGCACCGTGGTGTGCATGATCATGGTACACCTGAAAATTCATTATTGGCATTTGAACGAGCAATTAATATCGAAGCAGATGGTCTAGAAATCGATGTACAATTAAGTGATCATCGTTTGGTACTCAAACACGATATTAATGAGGAGACAACTGCGGATTTACCAACATTTAGTGATTTTTTGACATTAGTAAAGCAAACAAATTATCAAGGGTTATTACTAATTGAATTAAAGGGTGCCCAAGGTGCGCATCAGTTATACCAAGAATTAAGGGCATGCCAATTATCAAATCCTGTGATGTTGCAATCTTTTTGGGAACAACCGTTGCGTGAATGGCGTGCTTTAGATAAGCAAGTTACTATTGGTTATTTACGGCATTATCCTAATCGAAAATGTTGGCAACTCGCCAAAGAAAATATTATTCAACAGGTTAATTTGGATTATCGTTATTTACCTTTGCGTATTTTTATGCCATGGCAATTACCAACTTATTGGTGGACGATTAATCGACCAACTGTTACTTGGTTATTGATGCATTTACCAGTAGCAGGGGTTATTACGGATAATGTCTATCAAGCAATTAAATATAAAAAAAGGAATTAATTATGCAAAAATTGGTTGTCATTGTGGGACCAACGGCTGTAGGCAAAACAGCCTTGTCATTAAAGTTAGCGAAACAATTTAATGGTGAAATTGTTTCAGGTGATTCGATGCAAATTTATCGGGGGTTAGACATTGGTACTGCTAAAGCAACACCAGCAGAACAAGCCCAAGTACCACATCATTTAATTGATATTGCCAATCCAACTGAAAATTATTCGGCTGCAAAATTTGTGCAAGCTGCTCAAAAAGCGATTACTGATATTGCGTCACGTGGCAAATTGCCAATTCTAGTTGGTGGGACAGGCTTTTATGTTCAAGCATTGTTAGGAGATCGACCGTTAGCCGTTGTGCCTGATGTTTCAGATCCAGAATTTGTCGCGCATTGGACACAAATTGCACATGAAGAAGGTGAAATAGCGGTCCGTTCGGCGCTTAAGGTGGTTGATCCAATTAGTGAGACACGGATTTTACCTGGACAAATACGCCGTTTAATACGTGCTTTATTAGTTAGCACGCATACTGGTCAGCCTTTTTCATCATTGCAACCAGAGCCGAAACGACGCTATGATGCATCAATTATTGGGTTAACAACAGAGCGGTCAGTTTTATATGATCGTATTAATCAACGTGTGGATTTAATGATGACGATGGGAATTTTAGATGAAGCAAAATTTGTGCAAACACTACCAGATGACAGTACGGCTCAACGAGCAATTGGCTATAAAGAATTGTTTGATTATTTATCAGGAATTAGTAGCTATGAAGATGCCGTAGCAAAACTCAAGCAAAACTCACGACGTTATGCGAAAAGACAAATGACTTGGTTCAATAATCAATTTACTGACATTCAATGGTACGATATCGTACAATCACCTGACCAGCTAGACCAAATTTTAGACCAATTAAACGCTTTTATGTTAGAATAGCTGACATCAAAGCACATCTGTGTATTAGAGAGTGGTATTATGCTAAGCATAGGGAGGTCGGTAATATGAGTGGACGAGAATTACGACGTGATTTGGCTGTCTTACCGATGAGTGTCGTACGAGAATTAACGGGGTTAACTGATCGTCAAGTACGTTATTATGATCAACAAGGTTTGGTTGAACCGCAAAGAGGTGCAGGTAAACAACGTCGTTTTTCTTTAGAAGATGTTGATCGTCTACTCCAAATTGCTGAGTATTTAGATGCGGGCTACACTGTAGCAGAAATTCGCGAAGTAGATGCAAAGAAACTTCGCAAGCAAAATAATACAGCACCTTCCGAAGAAAGTTTACGCCATATGTTAGCAGATGAGTTATTAAATATTGGGCGTTTTAATGGTCAGCAGAAATTTTAAAAGTTGTATACAGTATAAAGGAGACGTGAGTTTAATGGTACGTAGAGCATACACAAAAGATGATATCCGACAGAAAATTGTAGATGAAAATGTTGAGTTTTTACGGTTGCAATTCTCAGATGTTTTTGGCAATATCAAAAACGTTGAGGTGCCTGTTTCACAACTAGAAAAGGTGCTATCAAATAATTTGATGTTTGATGGCTCATCAATTGAAGGATTTGTACGCATCGAAGAATCAGACATGTATCTATATCCTGATTTGGCAACTTTCATGATTTTTCCATGGGCAACAGATGAACATGGTGGAAAAGTGGCCCGGTTAATTGCTGATATCTATACAGTAGATCGTGAACCATTTGCAGGTGATCCACGTAGTAACTTGAAGCGTGTGCTTAAGCAGATGACTGCCGATGGCTTTTCAAAGTTTAATCTTGGTACGGAACCTGAATTCTTCCTTCTTAAACTGGATGAAAAAGGTAAGCCAACAATGAACTTGAATGATAAGGGTGGCTATTTTGATTTGGCACCATTGGATATGGGTGAAAACACACGTCGCGAAATCGTTCTTGAGATGGAAAAGATGGGCTTTGAAGTAGAAGCTGCGCACCACGAAGTTGCGCCTGGTCAACACGAAGTTGATTTTAAGTATGCAGATGCCTTAGATGCTGCTGATAACATTCAAACGTTTAAGCTTATTGTTAAAACCATTGCACGTAAGCATGGCTTGTATGCAACATTCTTGCCAAAGCCTATTTCAGGAATCAATGGAAATGGTATGCACGTTAACATGTCATTGTTTAATGATGCAGGTAATGCCTTTTATGATGAAGAGGGTGAGTTACAGTTATCAGAGACTGCCTATCATTTCTTAGGTGGTGTGTTAGAACACGCCGCTAGCTTTACTGCCATTACAAATCCAACAGTTAACTCATATAAGCGTTTAACACCTGGCTACGAAGCACCAGTATATGTTGCTTGGTCAGGTTCAAATCGTTCACCAATGGTTCGTGTTCCAGCTTCTCGTGGTAACTCAACACGTTTAGAATTACGTTCTGTTGACCCAACTGCTAATCCTTATTTGACGTTTGCAGCTATTTTGACGGCTGGCCTAGATGGTATTGAGCGCAAGTTAGAGCCAACGCATGCTGTCGACCGTAACATTTACTTAATGGATGAAAGTGAACGTCGTCGTGCAGGTATCACTGATTTGCCAGATACATTACTTGAAGCTGTAAGCAAATTGCAGGAAGATGAAGTTATTCAATCAGCTATCGGAAAGCACATGGCACGTACTTTTGTTGATGCTAAACGTCTTGAATATCAATCTTACCGTCGTGAAGTTTCACAATGGGAAATTGATAATTATCTAGAGCAATACTAAAATTTCTAAAAAAATTATAAAAACAACGCTAACTTAATCTTAAGTAGCGTTGTTTTTTGCATTATCGTTGTATGATAGTAATAGGCGGATTTTATTTGCCAGTATTTATAATTTATCAATAAAAATAGGAGGGGTTGAGATGGAAAGTACGCCATATATTCAGACAGATTTACCGTCAGATCAATCCGGATTACAACAAAAGTTACAAACCAAGTTAGATTATTTAGCAGATATTCAAACTGCGGTTGTATCGGGGGATGATCGCAAAATTTATGAACTATTGGACAATCAAAAGTATGATTTAAAGGTACGTCATCAATCAGAAACGGCATCAAATCGGCCATTAGCAACTTTAGTGGATGATATTCGTGATGAATTAAGTCATCATTTAGGTCAAAAATTAATTAGTTATCTATCAAAAACATTTCCATTTTTTTATTATGAAGAAACACAACTGGGTGTTTTTCAATTATACTTCGGTAATTGGTGGGACCGTCGTCATTTTGGTATTTTAGATCCATTGGCTGTTAATTTTATTTTTGACGATGATGAATATGAAAAGCTTGATAAGGCGGTTAGTTTAGCTGAACGTGGCCAGCGGTATAACGCACAGGTAATCGAAGACACCACTCGTGCAAATGAAACATTGCAAAAAATTGTTGACGGTCAAAATCAACGTGATGCAGAACGAACACAATTATTAGCACAATTATCTACCACCGAAGAACGTGGGGGCCTATTTGGTAATCGTGGTCAGTCTGAGCAACGTGAAGTATTAAAAGAACGATTGAAACATTTAGACGCAGCTGACGCTAAAGCGCAAACAGTACCCGCATTGATTGCAGAGAATAACGCACAAATTTTAAGCTATTCAAAGGAAGATACAATCTTAATTTATGAACAACGTGCAATTGTAGACGCATTTGGGACATTTGATAACTTCCAACAAGCAGTTGTTAATTTGTATGAAAGTTATGTATCAAATTTAAAAGCTACTTCTGAGCAAGGAGGTGTTTAATATGACTAAACATCTACAGCAACGTGTTAACTCATATGTTAATTTACTTGCAAATGATATTGGACGTATTCAAGAATTATTAGCACAGGTTAATGAATTAGCTAGTGCGGATAATCCTAAGAAGGTTCATTTGTTGGCACAACAATTAACGACATCGTCTTTAGATACAGAATGGGTTGTCGTGCCACGTCAATATTCGCAAGCTGATTGGTATTTATTGGCTTTTGATCGATTTTTACAATTTGCTAAAGTTACAACATATGATATTTTGACACCAGCAGAGCGAGAAGAATTAACGCTAGTATTCCCTGGTTTAGATGAACCAGCGACTTTTGAATTTGAAGTTAATCATGATGATAATGGTGGCGCTTATTTTACTGAATTAGGGACACAAAAGCGTTTGTTTTATTGGTCACTAACTCGTCGGCAAATTTATTTTAATGCTGATGCAATTACTGATTTGTTGGTGGAAAATTTTCGTAAAAAAACAACAGCGGCACGAATCCGACCAATTGCTAATTTATTAACGACATTTGGTCGTTACATGGAACAAGAATTTGATTATCAAGTTGATTATAATATTTTAGAAACGCAAGATGATTTTTTGTATCCAATGAAACAAAAGGAATTGCCTGCGGGCATGTTGGATCGATTGTTTGTCTTGTCAGCTGATTCAAATTACTTTTTACAGGCGATTCCAAATGGTGCCGGATTAGTATTAGATCGTGGTGTCGAAGTGCGTTTGTTTTATGTGAATGATGCAACTGCTTCAAATGCACAACGCTGGCATTTTCAAGTAATGGATGGTCAGGATGCTATTTCATGGTTAGATGTTTTGCTAGATTATGATTTTATTGGTGCTTGGTACCTTGTAGAACGACGTTATTTAGCAATCGAAAGCGAACCACTTGTGTTTGAAAAGACGGCAGTAAACGATCCCGAAACAAATGATGCCAATGAGCCGGTTATTAAACCAGAGGTGTTGATACCAAAATCAGTTGAGGAGTTAGCGTAGATGCCAGAACTGGATATTGCACAATATTTGCGGCTGACCAAAGACATGTCACATATGATTAGTAATCAGTGGTCAGCCCCAATTGGTCCCAAACAAATTTTGTTAAATGACTATTTGAATTTAGATGTTACATTAAGTAAACTAATGATGGCAACACAGTCAATCATGATTAATGTGCCAAGTGAGACGTTGTCAGTAGCTGAAGAAGAAATTATTAATCTGTATACGCAAGCGTTAGTTCAATTTTTGACAATTAGTTTAAAGCAACAATGGACGCATTTGATGGTGATGACCGATGAGGATATTGACCAGTTTAAAAAATTTCCACAACGTCATTTAGCACATCAATATATGGGCATCAAGACTATGTTATTAAATAGTTACCATCAAAAGCGACAAGCTGACTTTGCGCATGCGTGGCGGTCTTTTTTAAAATTAGGGTTAGTCGAATTAAATCTGACGCAGAAAGCATTGGATGAGACAATTCAAAAAATTTTTAATGAGAAGTAAGCTTGATTCATTATGAAAATAAACGTACAATAGATGAGGCGGATGCATATTTGTAGCATCTATTGTCTATGCAACTGTAGCACAACTGGATAGTGCACTCGGTTTCTACCCGAGAGGTTGTGGGTTCGAACCCCACCAGTTGCAAAAAAAATAGTCCTAGCAATGTTGTTAAATCAACATTGCTAGGACTATTTTTAATTTGTAGTATTTTTGTAGAAGCGAAAATACTAGGAGCTTAAGGATATAGTAACTATCTATAATTTTTTTGATCCATTTTTTTAGCAAATAATAAAAAGATTACTAATAACAACCAGCTTACATCAGATAACACAATGAATAACTTTGATAATGTAGATGACTCATATTGCAAAGTGAGTTCATTATGACCTTTCATACCATGCAATTTTATCGTACCAATTGCTGTTTTGGTAATGGTTGTGTTTTTTAAAAGACGATGATTTAAATGCACCAGAGTATTTTGATAAACAAAAGCAGGTAATTCAATGTCATGACGCCGACTTTGGGTCCAAAAAATATGTAACACACCATGAGGTGAAACACTTTTTTTGAATAAGTTATGTTTTTCAGAAACATGAGCTGTATATAAATTATAATAATCTAAATTTTCATCAATTTTATTAATTGGTAAGTAGTCTGGCGTTGTACGGTCGACGGTATTTATGAATTGACTGAGATCTTTGTTATGCCAAGTTGGCATAAGATCGACAACGGTATTAACAGGGTGACCATCTATTGGATGTAATCTTAGATCCTTTTGATTAATAGCCGCACTTTGGGCAATAGTCGTTGTGTCTCTTGTATTTGTAATCACATTATTTGATACGGAAACAGTTATACTAATAACGCTGAGTATTGCTAATACGGTTACGATAAAGGGCATAGTAGTATTGGCATTAAAGGTAGTCGTTATCAATTCTTTAATGGCTAAAGTAGTACCCAATAAAATGAAAATTTCACCAACCAATGTCAATCTAAACGAGAATTGTAAAAAATGCATGATTTGTGGTAAATGAGTTTGTATTGATGACCAAGGCATCAAATTGCTACCTAAGACAAAGTAGGTTAGTCCAGATAAATTTAATATTTTAGTGAGCGTATGTAATTGCTTCCAAAATAAAATAAGCATCGTTAAACTTAAAATAGCTAAGACTGCTAAAATATTTTCCACTATTGAAATGTGATTACCTAGTAAAGGAATGCCATTAGTTGATAAAGCATTGAATGGATTAAAGATGTTTGTTGTCACATCAATACGTGTTGGTGGCACCAATGTGTTGTGGTTTGATATTTGCAAATAAGGCAAAATAGAATTCAAACATAAAATAATGGCAACAATGACTGCAGTTACTAAATATTTAAGCATGTCACCTTTGTGTTGTGTTTTGATAAAGCCGATAATAAAGGGTGCGATGAGCACAGGAATTGCAAAAGATGCACTCAACAAATGTCCTTGAACTTGTAAACTAACAGCCAATGCTAGGAAAAGTGCATTTTTTAATTTTATGTTATCTTGTAACATGTCCATCATGGGCAGAATGATTAGTGGGAGCAAAGCTAAACCAATCGAACGCCAACCAGAGACAATTAAAAAAGAAGCGATAGCATTGGAAGATAAATAAATAATACCTAAACCGATGCTTATGGTTTTATTGAAACCAAGTTTTAGTGACACATAATAGGTGGTTAGTCCTGCTAATAATAAGACTAATATATTGATAATAACTTGGAATTTTAACCAAGAACCCGCTATTAATAATATAATACTTAACAAGTAGGTCAAAAAAGGACTATATAGCGCATTAACAATCCGGCCTGATTGTTGAAATGAGTACAGATTAAGCATCGAAAAATTTAAATGCTTAATTTGCATGGCACTTTCATATAAACGTCCATAATGGAAATAGCCATCAACACCCAAGATTGGAGTTTTGTTTAAAATAATGGGACTGGTAACAAAAATAGCAATTACTAAAAGAATAATTATTGGTTGAACATGTTTTTTCATATTAATCCTCTAAAATATTATTTTAATATAATATACCACACAAGATTGAATTATTTCGTTACAGTGTTATTCGTTTTAAACATGGTTTGGTTAGAGGGAAAATGCAATAGCTTAATTTATTCGTTTCAATTGGTAGGTTTATATTAATGGCGTGAATTAATATCTTATGATTGAATTTCATTATGCATTAGGTTATAATATTTTATGTTGTGTTTGTGGTATCTCACAAACTGCAACCACTCAATACCTGTATTAAGTGATTAATTTAGTCCGCGGGTATTGGTGAGTCTAAGTTTTTACAAAAAATTTTTTATGGAGGTCTACAGACTCATGGCATCATATGCAATCATTGAGAACGGTGGAAAGCAATACAAAGTTTCTGCCGGTGACGTAATTTACGTCGAAAAGATGGACGCCGCCGAAGGTGACAAGGTTGTCTTTGACAAAGTTGTCTTCGCTGATGGCAAATTAGGTGCACCTTATGTTGAAGGTGTTACTGTTTCAGGAACTGTTGAGAAGCAAGGTAAGGAAAAGAAAGTTGTTACTTTCAAGTACAAGCCAAAGAAGCACTCACATGCTAAGCAAGGTCACCGCCAACCTTATACTAAGGTTGTCATTGACTCAATTGCCTAAGCCATCGGATAGGAGGATTTAAATCATGCAATTAAATTTGAATAACTTGACGATGCTTGCTCACCACAAAGGTGGTGGTTCATCAGCCAACGGTCGTGACTCAGCTGGTCGTCGTCTAGGTACAAAGCGTGCCGACGGACAAGACATCAAAGCTGGATCAATCATTTACCGCCAACGTGGTACTCACATCTACCCAGGTGTGAACGTTGGACGCGGTAACGATGATACATTGTTTGCTTTGACTGATGGTGTTGTAAAGTTCGGTCGTATGGGCCGTGACAAGCGCCAAGTATCAGTTGTATCTCGTGAAGAATACAAAGAAATTATTGCTAAGTAATTAGCTGTTAAAAAGACTTACTAATTTAATTAGTAGGTCTTTTTTGTTTATCGTTACTACATAGGATTTCTTGGTGAAAACGGGTGTATCGTTAAGGCATATTGTATACTATAATTATGAAAAAATTTGTAAAAAAGATATGATAAATAATTTGAACAATAAAATAAAAATCGATAAGTAACAGATTAAAAGGAGAGGTCTTATTATGACATTTGTAACTGAAGAAGCTTTACAGTGGTCATTTGAATTAGCGAATGATGCTGTGTATTTTGCATCCCCTGACGGGCAAACAAAGTACTATGGTTTTGGTAAACAAGCTGAGTTAATTGGTGGTTCATTTGAACAAGCACAAATTTGGTTAGCTAAAGTTCAAAAAAATCAGTTACAACCAGTTTTTGGTGGCTTTGCTTTTGACGAGCAGCAAATTAATGATTCTCGATTAATGAACGGTTACTTTTTCCAACCAGCTGTTGTTTATGATGTTGTAAAACAACAAGTAATGGGTCAAAAAATCGACCTTGTACGGCAAACACAATCAAGTGGGACTGATTTTGCAACTATAAAAGACGAAACAGATTGGCATACACGGATTCAAGTCGCAATTGATGACATGCAACAAAATATGGTGCATGAAAAAGTCGTTTTGGGACGTCAACGAGAAATTCAGTTAACGGCAGCATTAAATGAGCGTCAAATCATTAAAAGTTTACAAAAGACACAACCAACGAGTTATCATTTTGTATTAAAGCATGGTGGGGAATTATTCGTTTCTGCAACACCAGAGCGGCTGGTGAAAGTTGCTAACGGTCAACTAGCAACGGCTGCAGTAGCTGGGACGATTAAACGTGGGGAAAATGAGTCTGCTGATGAAGCACTAGCTAATGAGCTATGGCATGATCAAAAAAATCGTCGTGAACATCAAACGGTTGTCGCGACTATTAAGTCTAATTTAGAGGCTGCCAATATTACACAGTTGAAAATGCCAGAGACACCACAAATTTTAAAAAATCCACAGGTGCAACATCTATACACCCCAATCACTGGCACTTTGTCTGCTGATAATAGTTTATTGGCAATTATTAAACAATTACATCCGACCCCTGCCTTAGGTGGTAAGCCAAGCACATGGGCATTAGAGACGATTGCAGCAATTGAAAAATATCCACGGGGCTTATTTAGTGGTCCGATTGGTGTGATAATGCCAGATGGGGATGGTGAATTTATTGTTGGTATTCGGTCAATGTGGTATCGCAATAAGTTAGTGAACTTATTTGCGGGTGCTGGTATTTTAGCCGATTCTGATGCTGCTATGGAATATCAAGAAACGGATTTAAAATTATTACCGATGATGAATGTATTAAAGGAGCAAACATTACATGACTGATAGTTTAACCACTAATATTAAACATTTACTAACTGCTCTTGTTTTGCAAGGAGTCCGTGATTTCGTTGTGTCACCAGGTTCAAGAACAACACCGATTGCGTTGCTATTAGCTGAGATGCAAAAGTTGCGTGATGATGTCCGTGTTACGGTAGACGTGGATGAGCGTTCTGCAGCATTTTTTGCCCTAGGCATTGCTAAAACAACACATCAACCAGTCGCTTTATTAGCAACATCTGGTACAGCAACAGGTAATTATTTACCAGCAATCATGGAAGCAAGTATTTCACATATTCCCTTAATCGCACTAACAACCGACCGTCCACAAGAGTTACAGGAAGTAGGAGCGCCACAAACAGTGCATCAAACAAACTTATATGGTGAACATACAAAAGCGTTTACAGCCATTACTGTACAAGATGATCATGAGGATGTTACAGACTATATTGATTATCGTGTGCAAGAATTAGTCGGTTTGGCAATAACTAAGCCAGCTGGTCCAATTCAAATTAATTTACCATTACGCAAGCCACTGATGCCAATTTTAGGTGAATCTTGGCCAACGGTGGCAGCACAACGTGTTTTAGTTGGTCAACAACAAATGAGTTGGCAGAACGCACAGGCATTAGCAGCATTGTTACGAAAACCTAAAGCAATGATGTTGTTAGGACCCGATGAAGTTGGTTGGGATATTGCTAAACTAAAACAATTAGCAGCGCATTATCAATTACCCGTTCTAGCAGATGTATTAAGTAATTTTAGACCTAGTGAATATGCCATTAATGGTATCGATAGTTTATTGGCAGCAAATATCATAAAGGATGACTTAAAACCAGAAATTGTGATACGTTTTGGTGGCACACCGGTTTCAGCTAAAGTAATAGCTTGGTTACGTGATGCTAAAATTCCAGTTGTGCAAATTGGTCAAGAACATGCTGGTCATGATCATGCACGTCATGCACAAACAACAGTTGTTGCAGATGTAGATGCAGTAGTAGCCGATTTACTTGCTGAGCCGGGTGTAAGAAAAGCAACTTTCTTAGAACAATGGCAAAAAGTATCCGCAACGTTAATGTCACTTATGACGAAAATAGACGAAAAAGGTGTGGAATATCAAATTCCAGCTGCTTTAGCTGATTTGCCAGAAAACGGACAATTATTTATTGCTAACTCAATGCCAATCCGTGATATGGATAATTATTATGTCCCAAATCATCCGATAAAAATTGCTGCTAATCGTGGTGCTAATGGCATTGATGGAACCATTTCATCAGCTTTTGGTATGGCGATGACAGGCAAACCCACAACACTACTAACTGGAGATTTGACCTTATTCCATGATATGAATGGGTTGATGTTGAGTCATCAGGCCCATGTACCATTGACGATTGTAGTCGTTAACAATCAAGGTGGTGGGATTTTTTCTTTCTTGCCACAAGCAGCAGCAAAAGCTTATTTTGAACCAATGTTTGGGACACCGTTACCAATTGTAATTGAGCGGATTGCGCGGCTTTATGATGCAGAATATAAGTTGGTAGATGATTTAGATTTGTTATACGAGTTAGTGCACAAACCGGCAACTCGTTTACGAATTATTGAAGTTAAGAGTAATCGTGAACAAAATGTGGTTGCACATCAAAAACTAACGCAAGCTATTAAAGAGGCGCTATTGTGAACAAAAAAATTGTCATAAATAATTATGAATATGACGTGATGATTGCAGGAGCAGGTCAACCAGTTTGGCTATTTATGCATGGTTTTATGGGGAGCATGGCTGAGTATCAGAATGTTCAACCCAAGGGGACACGAATTTACTTAAATTTGTTAGGATTCGGTCCTAATGCGCAAGTGGTTAAACCGGCACAACGATTTCGATGGCGTGAACAAGTTAATGATCTGAATGCGTTATTGAATCAATTGGACATTCAAAAGGTTAACTTAGTTGGTTATTCAATGGGTGCGCGGTTAGCATTAGCATATGCAACGGTATTTCCTAAAAGAATTACTAAACTCATTTTGGAAGGTGGCACAGCTGGTTTAGCAACACAAAGATTACGCCAACAACGTATTATTGCTGATGCCAAAAAAGCAGCAAAGGTTGTTACAGTTGGTATGCATCAATTTATTACGGAATGGGAACAACTACCACTATTTAATAGTCAACGCCTTTTACCAATAGCAAAACAAAAATTCATGCATGACCAACGGGTTAATCAATACGCCGAAAATGTTTCAAATTCATTATACTTTTTTGGGACAGGTGCTATGCCCAGCTTTTGGGGACAATTGTCATTACTGCAGGTACCAGTTACACTGATAACAGGAATGAATGATCGGAAGTTTACACGGATTAACCAACGCATGAGTCAACAATTACCACAAGTCACTTGGCATCAAATACCGCATGCCGGGCATAACGTACATTTTGAACAAACGGTGACCGTGACAAATATTTTAAATAACTTGGTGGTTGATTAATAACGATGGTGGAAAGGGCCTGCAGTGAAAATTCAAAAAATTAAACTTTATCCATTGATGTTAACGTTAAAATCTCCTTTCAAAACGGCCCATGGTACGACTAAGCATCGGCCAATTACACTTGTTGCGGTGCAATTAACAACTGGTGTTGTGGGATATGGTGAAATTCAATCATTTGCTGATAGTCAATATGTAAATGAGACACATCAACAATCGTTAATAATGGTGCAAAAACTCAGCAAGTTGTTAATTGATCAAACATTTGACAGGCCAGAAGATGGTGCAGCATGGTTAGCATCCAAAACAACGTTATCATTTGCTAAAGCCGCTATCGAAATGGCACTTTGGGATGCGTATGGTAAGCAAACCCAGCAATCTTTGGCAACTTTGTTAGGTGGCCAAATCAAACAAGTTACGGTAAGCAAAGCAATTGGGATGCAAGTAGATTGGGAAATGACGCAACAACTAGTTATCGATGCGATTGCAAAAGGTTACCAACGAATCAAAATAAAAATTAATCAGACAACTGATCTACAAATGGTTGCAGCTTTGGTAAAGGACTTTCCTAACCAGATGTTTTCATTAGACGCAAACGCTGCTTGGAACTCTGATAGATTAGCAGACTTGCAACTGTTAGACCAGGCTGGGCTAGCGATGATTGAGCAGCCGTATGCAGCAACGGCATGGTTAAAACATCAGCAGACACAAGAAAAATTATCGCAGCTAAAATTGAGTTTAGATGAGTCGTTAAATAACCTGACTGATGTCAAAAGAGCAATTGCCCATCATACCACGGCAGCTTTAACACTCAAGCAAGGAAAACTGGGGGGCATCACGCAAACCAAAACAGCCATTCAATTGACTAATCAATCACAGATGACGCCATGGATTGGTGGCATGCTAGGTACTGGATTAGGACGTGCAGTTGATTTAATTTTGGCTAGTCTACCGGGGGCTAATACGATTCCGGCAGATAGTGCTCAGTTTGATCATTATTATGAGACTGATATTGCAGATAATTTACCTTATGTTAAAGATGGATATTTACCTGTGCCAGTAAATGCTGGGATTGGCGTAACTTTAAATTGGCGGACTATCAATCACTGTTTAATCAGTGAACCAATAGTTTATCAATAAGCACGTGATACAATTTGTTATAATACAGTTAGTATAGAAATGAGGGCAAAGATGACAACGAGAATTGAAAATGTACGACAAGTGTTTACACTTTTAAAAATTGATGGTTTATTAATTGCTGATGGCATGAATATGGCCTATTTAACTGGTTTTACTGGTGGTACTGGTGATGGTCTTGTTTTAGTTGGTACTGACCAAGTTGCTTTGATTACGGATTCACGTTATGAAGATGCTTATCGTGATCAATTACCAGAAGGTGTTGAATTATTAGTAACCCGTAATTACTGGGGTGTTGCAATGGCAGCTGCTCGTCGTTTTAAAATTGATAAGTTGGGGTTTGAAGATTCATTGCCATTTCGAGATTTTGATTATATTGATGAAAATTTTGTTGGTACTGATATTGCCCCGGTTCCTAATTTAATTGAAGCGTTACGTGAAATAAAAGATGAACAAGAATTAAAGAAGCTTCGTCATTCAGCTCAGGTGGCTGTAGCCGGTTTTAATGACATGTTATCAGAACTACATGTGGGAATGACTGAACGTGAGATTGCTAATCTATTAGATTACAAAATGAAACAACATGGCGCAGATAAGCCATCGTTTGATACGATTGTTGCCTCAGGGTATCGAGGTGCTTTGCCGCACGGCACATATTCAGATAAGCCAATTGAAAATGGTGAATTAGTGACGATTGATTTTGGTTATTATGTTGATGGTTACACATCTGACATTACGCGCACGATTGCATTCGGCGCAATTGATGATCAATTGCAAGAAATTTATGATGTGACTTTAGAGGCACAAAAAGCAACGATTGCAGCAGTTAAAGATGGTGTTGCTGTTAGTCAAGTTGATAAAATAGCACGTGATATTATTACTGATGCTGGCTACGGCGACCAATATACGCATTCAACTGGGCATGGCGTTGGTCTTGATATTCATGAAGGGCCTATTTTATCAGTCAATGCACCAGCAGAAGATCAAATTAAAGCGGGTATGATTTTAACGATTGAACCAGGCATTTATGTGACAAATATTGGTGGTGTCCGGATTGAAGATGATGTTGTTGTAACGGCCGATGGATTTGAAAACTTAACTGAGGGGATCACAACTGATTTAATTGTGATTGATAAATAATATGACATTAGAATACTTAACTTTTTATCAAGGTAATTTAGAAACCGGATTTGATTATATCTACGCTAAAAAGATTGCTGATCATGCTTTTTATATTAATGCACCGGCTGCATTAGATTTAGATATCATGGATATAACTGATGAAAAATTTGATTTTTCTCAAAAAAATCGATTGCAAATTACAATCGATAAAAATTTACGTCCTTTTGCTGATGTTTGGCAAAATATTACTTTTCAATGGTCGAGTGTTGAACGACAATTAGAAGCGTTGATAGCTGACTGGCATGACGATTACGCTAAAAAACAGCCCGGCATTGTGCAAGAGTGGGGGCTAACCATCAAAAGGGCAGATGAAGAGCAGCGAACAATTGTTGGATACAATGACTTTCCTGATAATTTTGATCAATTAGTAAAGTGGTTAAATAGCTATGCTCAAGGTAAATTGCGTTAAGAAACGAGGTTGATGATGGAGTTTTTTACGGCAGATACACATTTTTATCATGAAGACTTACTAACTAGTCAGCATTTTTCACCAAGACCGTACGATAATATTCATGATGAACATGAAGGTTTGATAACTGCATGGAATACACGTGTGTCTAAAAATGATCAAGTTTATCATTTAGGAGATGTGGCGATGATGAACCACGTACGACCTGAAAGACGTGCCAACGAATTAGTTGCAGAAATTTTGGAACAGCTCAATGGACATATTACCTTGATTAAGGGGAACCATGATGCACGGTCGTTATTTAAATATTTAAGTCATCATAATCCAATTCTAAGTGATGGTCGGGCCAAGTATACTTTCGAAGATGTAGGCTGTATCGTTAAAGCGAACCATCATCAATTTTTTTTAACACATTATCCATTAATTTTTGGTAAGAGTCAGAATAGTATTAATTTGCATGGTCATATTCATCATACAATGGTGGCCATTCCTGAAAATATAAATGTGGGTATTGATAGTGCTGACTTAGATTATTTAACAGCAGTAGAGCGACCAACATGGGGGAGTCCATTAACTTTTACAGAAATCGAAACCATCATGCAACGTAAACACGATGATTTTGCAAAACGGAGGTAAAAATGTCAGATAAAATTTCAATTTTACATACCAATGATTTGCATTCACATTTGGAACGTTGGCCTAAAATTCGACGATATTTACTTACGCGTAAGCGCCAACTGACTCGTGATAAACGGAGTGTGTTGACATTTGATATTGGCGACTTTATTGATCGACAACATCCGCTAACTGAAGCAACGAGTGGGCAAGCCAATGTTAATTTGATGAATGAAATTGGTTATGATGGCGTAACAATCGGTAACAATGAAGGTCTTGGTCTAAATCATGAACAGTTTAATCATTTATATGATAACGCCAATTTCTCAGTAATTTTGGGGAACATGACGGATAAACAAACACAAAAACTACCTGATTGGGCATTACCATACAAAATTATCACGACACCAAAAGGAACGAGAATTGGTGTTTTAGGACTCACTGCGCCATTTGAGTTAACGTATCCATTATTGGGATGGCAACCGGAAGATGTCGATCAAGCGTTAGCTAAAGTATTATCACAATTAGCTGGTAAAACAGATATTAATATTTTATTGTCACATCTTGGACTGCCAACAGACCGATATTTAGCAGAACGGTATAGTGAATTACAAATTATTATTGGCGCGCATACACATCACTTACTTGCCTATGGTGAAAAACATGCCAATTCATTATTAGCTGCAGCCGGTCGTTATGGTGATCACATCGGTCGGATTGATTTTGAAATGCAAGATGGTAAATTAATTAATATCCAAGCACGAACGATTACAACAGATGATTTACCAGCAGTTCATAATGATGATGTTGAAATAAAGGCATATCGAGAAAGTGGTGAAGAGCAGTTATCAAAAAATGTCATTGCGTCTTTACCACAAGATTATCATATGGATTTAGAGTACGATAATCGTTTAATTGATTTAGGATTAGAGGCACTCAAAGAGCGTACGCATACTGACATTGCGATGCTATCGACTGGTTTGTTTTTACATGATTTACCAGCAGGTATTGTGACGGCTAATGATTTACATGCGCTGTTACCACATGCAGTTCATCCAATGCGTTCAATCCTAAAAGGGTCTGATTTATGGCGTTTGGTTCAAGAGACGAAAAAGAATAAACGCTTTTTACAGAACGCCCGTGTAAAAGGTATGGGCTTTCGTGGTAATCTGTGGGGAACAATTGTTTGGTCTGGTATTGATGTCACAGAAACAGGCGAAGTTTTAGTGCATCATCAGCCGATTGATTATGATGCATACTACACAATTGGCTCATTAGATCATTATTTGTTTATTCCATATTTTCCAACTTTGGAAATTATGGGACAAAATACCATGTCATATGACACCGTTTTACGAGAAGATTTTGCAAATTATTTGCATAAGAAATTCGCACCATAATGTGATAGAGAGAAAAAATTAATGAATCGAGAACGAATGAAAGAATTAGCTGATGCCCAATTTATTGAGCGTCAAGCTAGTACAGCTATTACAACAGGAGAAACAGCAACAGATATTTTTATCAATGATCGACCATATCGTTTAGTCAAAAATTATCGCGAAGCATATGATCAACAAAAATTGGCCGCCCGCTTTAGTGATTTTTTAGAAAAATATGACTATTTAGTTGGTGATATTGCTGCTGATCAGTTGCGATTACAAGGCTTTTATAAAGATGGGACAAAAGGGATTGCCCGAAGTCAACAAATTGCGGCACTCCAAGATTTTTTGTATGAGCAAGCTAATTTTGGTGCACCATTTTTTGTGTTAGAAAATTTAGCACCTCATGAGGTTGTCGAAGTTGAAGAAAAGGATGTTTCAAAGCCGAAAAGACGGCGACGTCAGCATAAAAATGGGGCTAATAAGGCTAAACAGCCTAATAGTAAAACTAATAACAAGAATAATAAATCACAAAATCATCGTGATAATAAAAAGCGTAAAAAAACGCCTGTTATTAAAGAAAAGGTGAATACGGCTAATCAACCAGCAAAACATGTTGGTAAGCGTTCAAATTCTGTTGCTACGTCTGGATCAAAAAAACACCGACACTTTCAAGTTCGTGAGCGATCAAAGAATGCAGAGAAAGAATAAGGAGGAATCATGACAAAACGTTATGACGGTTACTTAATCGATTTGGATGGTACTATTTACAAAGGTACAAAGAAAATGCCGAGTGGACAACGCTTTGTGCAACGATTGATTGATAAGCAAGTGGAATATTTGTTTGTGACAAATAATTCTACTAAAACGCCAGAAGCAGTTGCTCAAAATTTGACGCAAAACCATCAAATTCCAACTACTGCAAATCAAGTGTACACGTCAGGAATGGCACTAGCAGATTATTTAGCTAAGTTTGATGATGTTCACCGCGTTTTAATGATTGGTGAAGACGGCCTAAAAGCAGCTCTGTTAGATAAAGGTTTTGAACTCGTAACTAAGGCGCCTGCAGATGCGGTGGCGATTGGTTTGGATCGGGATGTCACATATGAAAAAATTTTACAAGGGACATTAGCCATTCAACAGGGTGCTAGATTTGTTGCAACAAATCCGGACACTAATTTACCAACCGAACGTGGTATGGTACCAGGTGCTGGCTCTGTAGTGGCATTTTTGGCAACAGCTGTTGAACCAGCGCCAGTTATTATTGGTAAACCAGAAGATATTATTATGAAGGGCGCACTAGAAAAATTGCACCTTAATCATGATCAAGCATTAATGGTTGGCGATAATTATAATACCGATATTAAAGCCGGTTTACATGCAGATATTGATACGTTACTAGTGTATTCTGGGGTTTCAAAAAAAGCGGTGGTGGCAAAAGAAAGTAAACAGCCAACACATTGGGTAGATTCCTTGGATGACTGGAAAATTGTGTAATAATAAAAGACGAATCGTCAGGATGGTTAGTAAAAAATTAGCTGTGTCTGGCGTTTTATTTTATATTCATCCTTTATATAATCAAAATTAAGTAAATGATATAGAGGATGAAGGAATGAAAGCATTAACCCTACACTTAAACGCAACACACATTCTTGCTAATCGTGTTAATTTGGGGTGTTGGACTGATCGTACAGATGAACAAATATATCAAAAACTATTTGAACAAATAAAACAAGTCGTTACAGGTGGTACCATAAAAATTAGTGATGAGGGTTTTAGTAATCAGGCTAACATAACATGGTATTTATTAACGCAATTTTGGGTATACGACTGGTCAAAAAATTGGATGATTAAGTTACAATTTGATGGTTGTCCAAAAAACGTCACGATTAATCAAGTGGCTAAATGGTGTGAACGTAGTGTTTATAGGCAACCGGTACAAATACCAGTGACGATGGTGCAATTATTAACAGCAAATCAACTGCTTGAAATGCGAACAATGTTGTTTTGGACCAGTATAGAAATGTATCGCTTAGGGTGTCGCGTCAGAAAATTTGTCTGGTCGCCCACAAGTCAGCTGTTGATAATTGAATTACGGGCTACTGAAACTAAGCAGTGGTTGGGTTATCGCATGGTGTTTGAAGCGCAAGAGACGACCACGTTGACGGCGATTGTGCCTAATGGGATTAACTTAGCTAGCAACGGAAAAAAAAGAGAGATAAATAATCATATAGAATATAAAGCATATGATAAACTATGGTTAGAAACACAAGATTTCAAGGTGTTGTTTCAAAAGCAAAAAGAAAAGTGGCAGGATTTTTGGCAACGCTTTGATTTAACTTGGGAAGATAATTATCTTTGGGAACATGTTTATCATCGTTTAATGTACCAAATATATTTAGAGCAATCATTACTAAGTATCCAAACATTAATGTGGGCAGATCCATTATCAATAACGGGAGATTTTAGTTGTTTAACATGGCAGTGTGATTGGCGTACAGTGTTAACGGGTTTATTAACTTGGTTGATTGGGGGCAAAATAGTTGCACAGCAATTATTAATTATGACGCAACCACAATTGCCACTTACCGGACAACGGCGATTAACCATTTTCTTAATAGACCAATCAGTAAAAATTAGGTTAAATAATGCGGGGATGTCAGTGCAACCAAGTAAACCATTAAAGGTTGTTAGTCAAGGAAGAAAGATGATTTGTCAACGGCAATGTTGGACGATTATTTGGCAAAATTATTAATGTAAAGAAAAAATTTACATAAAAAAGGTTTCACATTTACAAACATTAGGCATAATAAAACAATAGTAATTGAAAAGAAATTTAGGAGGCGTTCACGAATGAAACGCAATTGGTTAATAAGCGCAGTGATTATCCTTATTGCTGGCGGCCTGTTAACGTTTGGTTACACAACACGACAAAAAAATAGTGATGTTAACATCACTGCAGTCGGGTCAACAGCATTGCAGCCACTTGTTGAAGCAGCAGGAGAAGAATTTGCTAACAATAATTTAGGCGTTCATGTCAATGTTCAAGGTGGTGGTACTGGTACAGGACTAGCACAGGTACAAACGGGCGCAGTTGATTTAGGTAATTCAGACATGTTTGCTGGTGAAAAAGAGGGCATCAACCCTAAAAAATTAGTTGACCATCGTGTGAGTGTTGTTGGTATTGCACCAATGATTAATAAACAAGCTCATGTCAAACAGTTAACACAAAACCAGTTAATTGATATCTTTACGAAAAAGATTACGAACTGGCGTGAAGTGGGTGGCACTGATATGCCAATTGTTTTGGTTAATCGTGCTGCTGGTTCAGGAACTCGTGCAACTTTTGAAAAATGGGGATTGCGTGGTGCACAATCTGCATCAGCACAAGAACAAGATTCTTCAGGAATGGTGCGGTCAATTGTTAGTAGCACACCAGGAGCAATATCATATGCATCGTTTGCTTACTTAGATGATTCAGTGGTAGCAGCCACGCTTGATGGTGTCAAAGCAACTAACCAGAACGTTATTAATGGTAACTGGCCAATTTGGTCGTATGAACATATTTATACGAATGGTCAACCAACCGGCAAAGTAAAAGAATTCTTGTCATATATCGATTCAAAGCGTATTCAGCAAACACTGGTCCCTCAATTAGGGTATATATCAATTCATGATATGCGTGTTGAACGTGATGAAGCAGGTAATTTAAGTAAAACAAACTAAGGAGTTTAGGCCATGGATTTAATTCGTGAATCACTATTAAAAAAATCAAGGGCAAGCAAAAAAGATCAATTTGGCCGTGTGATTACTTTTTCAGCATTATTGTTGATAGTTTTGGTTGTTGTTTCAATTTTCTGGTTTGTCGCTTCAAAAGGACTGGCAACATTTTTTAGTAACAAAGTTAACCTTTGGGATTTTCTGTCAGGTAAAAATTGGGCGCCGGGTCAAACGGATGCAAATGGTACACCATTAACCGGTGCGCTACCAATGATTACAGGCTCATTTTTGGTCACATTATTAGCTGCTTTGATTGCAACACCATTTGCGATTGGAACAGCAGTCTTTATGACTGAAATTTCCCCAAAACGTGGTGCTAAAATATTAGGCCCAGTTACAGAATTGTTAGTTGGTATTCCATCGGTTGTTTATGGATTTATTGGTTTGTCTGTAATTGTGCCAACACTACGTTATTTATTCGGTGGCTCTGGATTTGGTATTTTAGCAGGTGCAATGGTGCTATTCGTTATGATTTTACCAACAGTGACATCAATGACTGTTGATACATTGAAATCAGTACCACGTCATTATCGCGAATCAGCTTTGGCCTTAGGTGCAACAAGATGGCAGACAATTTATAAGGTCATCTTACGGTCAGCGACACCTGGTATTCTAACGGCTGTCGTCTTTGGTATGGCACGTGCATTCGGAGAAGCCTTGGCTGTACAAATGGTAATTGGAAATGCCTCATTAATGCCAAAAGACTTAACTTCACCGGCATCAACATTGACATCGATTTTGACACAAGGTATTGGTAATACCGTTATGGGCTCATTAGAAAACAATGTTCTATGGAGTTTGGCTTTGATCTTATTGTTGATGTCACTTGTCTTTAATATCATTATTAGAGCAATTGCAAAGAAGGGAGCGATTTAAGATGTTAAACCCAAAACAAAGTGATAAGCTAGCAAGCGTTATGTTGTATACCATTGCTGGGTTTGTCATATTAGTATTAGCTGCCTTAGTGGGGTATATTTTAGTTCAAGGTGTGCCACACTTATCATGGCACTTTTTAACATCTCCTTCATCAGCATTTACAGCAGGTGGTGGTATTGGTGTCCAATTATTTAATTCCTTTTACCTATTAATTATTACGATGATTATTTCGTTTCCCATCGCATTGGGAGCAGGTATTTACTTACATGAGTATGCTAACCAGAAAAACCAATTTGTTCGGCTAACACGTACGGCAATTGAAATTTTGTCATCATTACCTTCAGTTGTTGTTGGGTTGTTTGGCTTCTTATTGTTTGTTGTTCAATTTAAATTAGGTTTTTCTATTCTTTCAGGAGCAATTGCGCTAACGTTCTTTAACTTACCATTGTTGACACGTTCCGTTGAGGATTCACTACGTAGTATTCCAAATCTACAACGTGAAGCGGGTGCTGCTTTAGGGTTGTCACGTTGGGAAACAGTTGGCCATATTATCTTGCCAGCCGCTGTGCCTTCAATTGTAACTGGGGTTGTGTTGTCAGCAGGGCGTGTCTTTGGTGAAGCAGCAGCTTTGATTTATACAGCTGGTCAATCAGCACCAGCATTGGACTTTGGTGACTGGAATCCGTTCAATACAGCTAGTCCATTAAATATTATGCGTCCTGCTGAAACTTTGGCTGTGCATATTTGGAAAGTTAATTCAGAAGGTATTATGCCTGATGCAGCCGCCGTTTCAGCCGGTGCTTCGGCAGTCTTAATTATCGCTGTTTTGTTGTTTAATTTCTTAGCTCGTTTCTTGAGTAGCGTTTTGTATAAGCATCTTACAGCAACAAAATAGAATAGAGGAGGGTCGTGATGACGGCTAATTTACAAGGAACTTTAAATTTAACGGGTTCACAACCTGATCGTCATATTTATCAAATGGATAAAGAGAAGCATGAAATTGCCTTGTCTACCAAAGAACTACAAGTAGCATACGGTAACAATGTGGCATTACAAAATGCAGATTTATCATTTGAACGTTTTAAAATAACATCACTAATTGGTGCATCTGGTTCTGGTAAATCGACATTTTTACGTTCGTTAAATCGTATGAATGATGATGTGGCAACAGTTGGTGGCCAAATTATGTATCGTGGTCTGGATATTAATTCTCATGATATTGATGTTTATGAAATGCGGAAACATATTGGTATGGTGTTTCAACGTCCTAATCCATTTGCGAAGTCGATTAGTGATAATATAACCTTTGCGTTAAAACAACATGGTATGCATGATAAGAAAAAATTAGCTGAAATTGTAGAAACTTCGTTGAAGCAAGCAGCGTTGTGGGATGAAGTGAAGGATGACTTGAAAAAGTCAGCTTTGTCATTGTCAGGTGGGCAACAACAACGATTAGTCATTGCACGTGCAATTGCCATGAAGCCAGATATTTTGTTATTAGATGAGCCAGCCTCAGCTTTAGATCCAATTTCATCATCTAAGATTGAAGATACTTTGATGGAATTAAAAAAGCATTATACAATCATTATTGTGACGCATAATATGCAACAAGCAAGTCGTATCTCAGATTACACCGCTTTTTTCCATGCGGGTGAAGTAATCGAATATGACTTAACAAGAAAGATATTCACACGACCAAAGGTACAATTAACGATTGATTACGTGAATGGAAACTTCGGCTAAAGGGGATTATCAGATGACAGATAAAATTTTAGTAACAGAAAATGTTCATCTTTACTACGGTAAAAAGGAAGCCCTACATGGTATTGATCTTTCATTTAAAAAGAATGATATTACTGCTTTGATTGGCCCTTCAGGATCAGGAAAGTCAACATACCTGCGAGCACTCAATCGCATGCATGACTTAGCAGATAACGTGACAGTTAATGGCACTTTCATGTTCAATGGTCAAGATATTTATGCACCAAATACTGATACGGTTAATTTGCGACAAAAAATCGGTATGGTGTTTCAACAGCCTAATCCGTTTCCGTTTTCGATTTATGATAACGTTGCTTTCGGGTTAAGAACAGCGGGTCATAAAGATAAGGGCTTTTTGGACGAGACTGTTGAAAAATCTTTAAAGCAAGCAGCTATTTGGGATGAAGTAAAAGATACTTTACACAAATCAGCTTTGTCATTGTCAGGGGGTCAACAACAACGTGTGTCAATTGCGCGTGCGTTGGCAACAGGTCCTGAAATTATGTTATTAGATGAGCCAACTGCTGCCTTAGATCCGATGTCAGCAAGTAAGGTAGAAGATACGATGATGCAACTACGAAATCAGCTGACGATGATTATCGTCACCCATTCAATGGCACAAGCATCACGTATTTCAGATAAAACGGCCTTTTTTATGGATGGTAATTTGGTTGAATTCGATAATACGAAAAAAGTATTTTTGGATCCAAACAAACAAGAGACCCAAGATTATATCTCTGGACGTTTTGGTTAGCACTTAGTTTAGGATAAGATAAAGTAATAGAAAGGAAATATTGAAATGCGACAATATTTTGATGATGAATTATCAGATTTGGATACATCCTTTAAAGAAATGGGATTATTGGTATCGGAAACTTTGGATGAGGCAGTACAAGCATTTTTAGATCATAATCGTACACTTGCTCAAGAAATTATTGATCGTGATAATGCCATTAATCAACGTGAAATTGCAATTGAAAAGAAAAGTTTTGAAATGATTGCCTTGTATCAACCAGTCACAACTGATTTGCGCGAAATTATGACAGTTTTAAAAGCAGTTTCAGTCCTAGAAAGAATTGGTGATAATGCGCGTAATATCGCAATTTCAACTATTCATGTTAAAGGAAGTAAGCGAGTTGCTGCCATCGAAAAAACAATTGGTGAGACTGGTTCAAACGTTGCTAAAATGGTATCACAAGTGCTGGATTATTATGTTAATGATGATGCGATTGCTGCTGAGACAATTTCAGAAGTAGCAGCAGGCATTTCAGATGTAACACGTGATATTCGTGAGATGTCAATTGAAGCAATGAAAGCTGATCCTGAACAAGTGGCAGCAGCGACTGATTACTTAGTAGTCGCCGGTTATCTAAAGCGTACATCAGATTATGTAACGGATATTGCAGAATGGATTATCTATAAGCGTACAGGTAAGATTGTTGAATTAAATCCTGGAACGTCTTCATTTATTTAAAATTTTTAATTAACAGCGTACTGCATTATTGCGGTTCGCTGTTTTTTGTTATTTCAGTTAAAATAAAGAATGAATGGAGGAAGTCATGCCAACAGTAACGAAAGTAACACAGCAACGGCGTGCTGGTCGTTATAATATTTATTTAGATGACGACTATGCATTTGCTGTTGATGAAAAAGTATTAATTACATACAACTTATTCAAAGGTGCTAATTTAGAGGATGCAGACATTGAAACAATTAAGGCAGCTGAATTTAAGCAAAAAGCCTATACGCAAGCTTTAGTTTACGCAACTGGTCAAATGCGTACTAGTCAGCAAGTTAGTCAAAAATTAAGTGAACGTGGTTATGCAGCGCATGTGATTCAAGAAGTTGTACAACGTTTAACCGATGATCATGTGATTAATGATGAATTATATGCACAAACTTATGTTGATCAGGCGATATCTGCTGGTAAGTTAGGACCAAGAGGGGTGCAATTTAAGTTACAGCAAGCTGGTATTGATAAATTTGTCATTGAAGATGCGCTAGTTGCCTACGATGTAGATGATCAAGTTGCTGCTTTAACAGTGCGAGTAGCCAATTTATTAGAAAAAAATAGCCGTTATTCTAAGTTTATGGCTGAGCAAAAAACGCAACAAAAATTGTTACAACAAGGATTTGATTTAAATTTAATTAAGCAAGCCATTCAAAATTATCGTTCAAATGAGACACCTGATGAAATGTTAGAATGGGATAATTTAGATCGTGATGCCACCATTGCAGCCAATCGGTATGCAGATTATACGGGGTGGGAATTTAAGCAAAAAGTTAAAGCAATGTTATATCGAAAGGGTTATGATTTGAATTTAGTTGATAAATGGTTACGACAACATCATTAAGTTGGTCGTGTTTTTTACCGATTTGCGTGATACAATGAAGTAGAAAAAAATTTTGGTAGAAAATACGGAAAGCTCAAGATAATGAAAGATAGTCGATTACCTCGTGAGGGCGACTTTGTAACGATTAAGAGCTACAAGCATGATGGCAGTTTACATCGGACTTGGCGTGATACAATGGTGCTCAAAACGAGCGAAAATGCAATTATTGGGCTAAATGATCATACGTTAGTTACTGAAGATGATGGTCGACGTTGGGTAACACGTGAACCAGCTATTGTCTATTTTCATCGTAAGTATTGGTTTAATATTGTTGCGATGATTAGAGATAATGGCGTATCGTATTATTGTAATTTAGCATCACCATTTGTATTAGACAAAGAAGCGCTAAAATATGTTGATTACGATTTGGATGTGAAAGTTTTTCCAAATGGTGAGAAACGTTTGTTGGATACAGACGAATATGAACTCCATAAAGCGCACTGGCGTTATCCGGCAGACATTGATTATATTGTGCGTGAACATGTCAAAATTCTTGTTGATTGGATTGATAATCAACAAGGACCATTTTCCGATGCCTATATTGACTTGTGGTATCGACGGTATTTAGAAATAAAACGTCGCAATAGTCAGCAATAGTCGTCATAAAATAAGCAAAAAAGATTACTGGATAAGTAATCTTTTTTTGTTATTGGGATGAATTAAACCGTCGCTTGCTTCTATTGAAACAATTGATAATATTAGTTATACTAAATTGTTAAGTTTTTTTAAATGAATTAAAATAATAAATAAAATAAAAGGACGATAAATTATGGCTTCACTACAAGAAGAAACGCAAACATGGCGTACATTTGCTATTATTTCTCATCCGGATGCTGGTAAAACGACAATTACAGAGCAACTATTAAAGCTTGGTGGGGTTGTCCGTGAGGCTGGTACCGTTAAAGGGCGCAAAGGTAATTTTGCAAAGTCTGATTGGATGGAAATTGAACAAAAACGTGGTATTTCAGTGACATCATCAGTATTACAATTTGATTTTGATGATAAGCGAATCAATATTTTAGATACTCCTGGTCACGAGGATTTTTCTGAAGATACGTATCGTACTTTGATGGCGGTTGATTCAGTTATCATGGTTGTTGATTCGGCTAAAGGTATTGAGCCACAAACTAAAAAATTATTTGAAATTGTTAGTGAACGTCATATTCCAATTTTCACTTTTTTTAACAAGTTAGATCGTGATGGGCGCGAACCATTGGATTTGGTGGATGAACTAGAAAGTACACTTGGTATCAATGCTTATCCAATGAACTGGCCAATTGGATCGGGTCAAATTTTAGCTGGTTTATTTGATCGTTATCACAATAATGTTGAAGTTTACCGGCCAACTAATCCAACAGAGCGCTTTTTAGCACTTAATGAGGCAGGTGTTGATTTAATAGCACCTAATCCTATTCAAGAAGATTCACTATGGGATGAAACCCGAGATGAAATTGAAATGTTGCAAGATGCAGGTAATACTTTTGATGAATCAGCAGTTATGCGCGGTGAGTTGACACCCGTATTTTTTGGGTCTGCTTTACAGGGGTTTGGTATTGAAACATTTTTGCAAACGTACATGCAGTTTGCACCAGCACCAGCACCAAAAAATACTGTTGCAGGGGATAAAATTAAGCCAACTGATGAACAATTTAGTGGGTTTGTCTTTAAAATTCAAGCCAATATGAATCCTAATCATCGTGATCGAATTGCCTTTTTGCGGATTGTGTCGGGCGAGTTTGAACGTGGTATGGATGTAACTTTGCAACGTACTAAAAAGAAAATTCGTTTGTCAAATGTGACCCAGTTTATGGCTGATACGCGTGAGAACGTTGAGAAGGCTTATCCTGGTGATATTATTGGTATTTACGATACAGGTAACTTCCAAATTGGGGATACAATTTACGCTGGTAAACATGAAATAACCTTTGAAGAGTTACCAACATTTACGCCAGAATTGTTTATGCGCGTACATGCTAAGAATGTTTTGAAGCAAAAGTCATTCCATAAGGGTGTGACCCAGTTAGTACAAGAAGGTACAATTCAAATGTATACGGCTTGGGATTCTGGTGATTATATTATCGGTGCTGTGGGTGCTTTGCAGTTTGAAGTTTTCCAATTTAGAATGGAAAATGAATATAATACCGAAGTAACGTTAGAACCAATGGGGTCAAAGATTGCACGTTGGATTGATGCGGAACAATTAGATCCTCGAATGGCATCATCACGTAACTTACTAGTTCGTGATCGTCATGAAAAGCCTGTCTTTTTGTTTGAAAACCAATTTGCTGAGCGTTGGTTTGCTAATAAATATCCTGATGTAAAACTGGAGGCCAAGCTATGAGCTTAACATTGCCAATTATCCCCACTAATCGGTTAATGGGCGTGTTTGCTTTTGGTGTTGTCTTGTTGATGCCAACAATTATTTATTTTGCAGGTCATACCGCATTACGACGTTATCCAAAATTATTTAATACATTACATTGGTTATTTGGTATATATTTAGTTTATGTTATCATTGCCGGTGTGCATACATTATTAATGGGCTAAAAATAAAAACACTTATGATGAAACCAGCTGTTAGGATGGGATAAAATCGTGAGTGTTTTTTAATAACGTTTAACTGCTTACCGGTAAATTGTCGCTGTGATTTGATTATGTTAAAATTAACCTAATTATTAAAAAGGAGTGTTTTTTTGATGGATAAACAATCAATGGATCCACATGTCCAAGCAGGGCTATATGGGACACCCCAAGTCAATCCCGATGAACAAAATCATTATTTGGGAAATTTTCGTGAACGTGTATACGCAATACAGACACGTGAACATATTGGTGAACCCCGGTATATGCAAGCTTGGGAGCGCCAGATGGCAAAATATCCAGACGCAACCCTATATTTAAATGGGCATTTAGATCGCGCTATTTTAGATAAATTTATGAAATTAGCATCACATTACAAAATGCGTTTCACACTAAAAACAGACGACGTTTATGATCGGTCAGATATTATGGTTGTGTTGGCTGCTAAAACGGCAGTTCATCAAGAAATTGTCGATATTGTTGTAACAACAAACGAACAAGACCAATCAATACAGGAACCACAGCCAGAATCAAAGACAAAAAGTCCATGGTATAAAAAGTTGTTTTAAGTGACTGAAGGGAGGTCTTGCGAAATGCAGCAACCATTAGCTTATCGCATGCGTCCACGCTCGATTAGAGAAGTAGTTGGTCAACAGCATTTGGTTGGTGACGGTAAAATTATTAATCGGATGGTAACAGCTAAAATGCTATCATCTATGATTTTATATGGACCACCAGGCACTGGTAAGACAAGTATCGCTAGTGCAATTGCTGGTTCAACTAAATATGCTTTTCGAATATTAAATGCAGCCACTGATAGTAAAAAAGATTTACAGATGGTCGCTGATGAAGCCAAAATGTCTGGGACTGTTATTTTACTATTAGATGAAATTCATCGTTTAGATAAAACAAAACAAGATTTTTTGCTACCACATTTGGAAAGCGGCCAGATTATTTTGATTGGGGCAACAACTGAAAATCCTTATTTATCAATATTGCCAGCTATTCGTTCTCGAACACAGATTTTTGAGGTTAAGCCATTATCAGAAGATGATATGAAATTAGCTATTGATCACGCACTAACAGATAAAGAGCGCGGTTTGGGTGATTTTAAAGTTGTTTTAGATAATGATGCACAAAAACAACTTGTATATGCGACCAATGGTGATTTACGATCGGCTTTGAATGGCCTTGAACTAGCAGTTCGATCAACGCAGCCAGATGATGATGGTAATATTCATATTACGTTGGCTATTATTGAAGAAACAGTCCAGCGCAAGGCAATTACTGCTGATAAGAATGGGGATGGTCACTATAATGTGATTTCAGCTCTGCAAAAGTCAATTCGCGGTAGTGATACAGATGCGGCGTTACACTATTTAGCACGTTTGATTGAAGCTGGTGATTTACCAATCATTGCTCGTCGCTTACAAGTTATTGCGTATGAAGATATTGGTCTAGCTAATCCAGCTGTTGTCCAAAGAGCTGTGACGGCTGTCCAAACGGCATTGCAGTTAGGCTTTCCCGAAGCACGTATTCCATTAGCGAATGCAGTGATTGAATTAGCACTATCACCAAAATCAAATTCGGCAATTTCAGCAGTTGATGAAGCGATTGCGCGTGTGCAAAAAGGAGGGACTGGTGATGTCCCAGACCATTTAAAAGATGCACATTATGCTGGTGCCAAAAATTTAGGACACGGTGTCGATTATGTATATCCGCATGGCCATCCAGGAGATTGGGTACCACAACAGTATCTGCCAGATAAGTTAAGTGGATCATCATATTTTAATCCAGCTGGAAATTCTAAGGTTGAACAAGCATATAAGGCACAATATGCTAAATTACGACAGGCACAACAAAATGGGTTAAAAAAATAACGAGAACCGATTATGGCTTGTCAAGTCTTTCATTTTATCGATTTATTAGTATAATAAAAATATAGATGGATTCCTTGGGCGTACGCGTAATTCTACATTCTGTAGTTGCTTTACAACCAATTAGCTCGGGGATGTCGGGATGCCGCTATAACATGCTGTTTCACTCAGTAGTTGTAAAAGCGGACTAATTCACCCACTTACCTTTAATCGGAGCCAACTCAGTTGAATTTACTAACGGCGCCAAGCAAGTGTCCATAATTAATAATTATCAAATTGATAGTTATTAATGCCGTCCATATTCGATAATACTATCGGAGGTGGACGGTTTTTTTAATCAATATGAGAAAAGGACTTTAATTATGATTTTTAGTTTGTATTTATTATTTGCTATCATTATTGGTGGCCTGGGTATCTATTTACTCTTACATCAAAAAGGCTTTCTAGGTATTAATGAGCAGGCGGCTAAACAACCTGCTCGTTGGTTTGGCTGGATATTTAGTATTGATGCGCTACTATTAGTTGTTAGTACTTTTATCACAAAAGATGCTGCATTGCCAGGTGGATTATTTGTAATTTTAGGTACTTTAATGACAACCGTATTGGCTGTTGTAGTTGTTCGTCTTTTATTTAAATAAATATAATATATATTGTTCTAAAATTCGCGTATGCATTTCTGTGAAAAAATGTGTGAAATACGTTATAATAAAGGTGTAGTAAAACTGCAAATATAGTCGGATATACAGGGGGAACTGTTATGGCTGATGTAAAAGTAAATTATAAGAATATTTTAGTACCTGTTGATGGATCAAAAGAAGCTGAGGCAGCATTAGAACGTGCTATTAAGGTGACACTTCAAAATGGTCCAGATGCAAAGTTACAAATTCTACATGTTATTGATACCCGTTCATTCCAAAGTGTAACTGATTTTAGAACAACTATGGTTGAGCAAGTCGCTAATACAGCTAAGAAAACTTTGGAAACATATTTAGAACAAGCTAAGTCTGCTGGCTTAGAAAATGTTGCATATGCAATCGAGTATGGTTCTCCAAAGAGTGTGATTGCACAACAAGCACCAAGCAAGTACGGTAGCGACTTAATTATGATTGGTGCAACTGGATTGAACGCAATTGAACGTCTATTGATTGGTTCTGTAACAGAATATGTTACACGCGTTTCTAAGGTTGATACTTTAATTGTTCGTTCATAATTAAAACTAGTCTAAATATAAAAAGGCTGTGATTACAAATTAGTATCTAAGCCGCAAAAGTAGCAAGTTGTCGATTTATTGACAGCTTGCTATTTTTATAGGCTTTATAGGTAACGTCTCAGCTAGCTGATTGAGAAAAACCATTAATCGTAATTTTGTTAGAACGTAAGCAATTATTTTAAGTTGTCTGTAATTTCTGTTACAATTATCTTAATATCGACAGTTAAAGGATGGAGATCGCAATATGAGTGAGTCAAAACTAAATTTGGTAGCATCGACATTAACAAATAGTTTGGGGACAACTGTAATTGGTCACGTGGCAACAGCTGGTGTTGTGATCACCATGAAGTATGCAAATGGACAGTTTGAAACGGTAACCGTTGATGAATCAGGGAGTTTTCTAACCAAGGTGCCATCAAATAGTGGTGATAGCGTGACAATCGAGGCACAATCACCAACGCAAACCAGTAAAGAAACTCTATCATTGGTTATTGAGCAACCAGCACCTGTAATTACTGCGGTTATTTCAACTCAAAATGGTCAACGTCTATTAGAAGGACAGGTCAATCAAGCTGATGTTTCCATTTCAGTCCATTTCATTGGTGATGAACATGTTATTTCATTACCAGTTGATGAAAATCTTGAATTTGAACTAGTCTTACCAGATGACATTGTGCCGAGTCAAATTGAAGTGCATGCTACAAGTAATGAAACCGGTAAAACGGGGCGTACAATTGTTAGTTTGGGTGTTACGTCAAAAACTTTGGCTATGCCAGCCTTAACAGATGAAATGATTGCTGAATATATACGCAATGAGGAAGTTAAACAGGCGCCACAGCGAACCAATTCTGCTGTAACGACAGACACCATTCAAATAAATAATGGACCAATTAAAGTTGATGCGACAAGCTCAGCAAATGATCAACCTAGTGGGGCACAATCAGTAGTCGACACTAACGTTAATGATAAGACAGATGAACCGAATACGACGATAAGGAATGAACAAGTGCCAGAGGAATCACGCATAAATCGTCGTAAACGTGGCGGAATTCGCGGATTTTTTGCCCGATTATTTGGTAAAAAACACTAATGTTACAAAAGACGCCCTTTAATTTAACAAAACGGTAGCATTTGTTAATCTAACTGTGACACGGTGTCAAAAAAACGAACATTATTTGTGATAGAATATTATGGTTTAAGGAATAGAAAGGTAAATCATAATGCACAAACGACAAGTTACAATGATCATAGGAATTATGGTAGTTGCAGCAATAGTTGCGATTTTTGCGATTGTTTTTAACAGTTCTTCGCATCAGTCTGAAGAGACTGCCATTGCAGCTTCTTCATCAAGTCATAAGCAGGCTGCTACTAAAACAGATAAAACGAGTATGTCTACTCAAAAAGTAGTTGATAAAAAAGCTGCTAATTCTACAATAAGTAAACAGCAAGAAACCAGCACATCAAAGGCCACACAAGCTTTAGATATTAAAGCATTATTGCAGGGCCAAATTGATGCACCAAAGATTACTTCTGTAAAACAGGCAGATAAAAAAGTGACGGTTGTTTTTGAAGATGATGGCTCTAAAACACTTGATGAATTTATGGCAGCCTATGCTAAGGCGACAATTGCGGTGATTAAAGCAGCTGTGAAGAATGGCAATCAATCCGTTACGACTGCTCGTCAGGTTAAATTAGAAGATGGTATGGAATATGCAGTTGCTGCTAAGTGGGATAAAGAACAACTTGTAAATGCTGCTAAGCTATCTGATGGTGTCGCTATTAAGGATGTCTTACGCAATGCTGATCACTATGCTATTGGCGGCGCAGCTTGGGATGCTTTGACACAACGTCAAAAGAATGATTATAAAAATCAACAACATGGTGGGCAAAGTAAAGTTGCTGATGATCAGTTTGACAAGTGGGTACAGGCTGGTATTGTTAAAAATTAATTTTAAAAAAGTAGCAAATTACCGATAAATTGGCGATTTGCTACTTTTTAGAATTAGGGTTTTTGTTTAAGGGTATTAGCAAAAATTAATGGAAAAGAGTGTCGTAAATTGATAAATACATTAATGTTGCGCCAACAAGGACAAATAAATGCCAATAGACATGATTTAAGGGTATTTTTGGCATAAGATATAATAGTGAGCCTGCTGTATAGGTGATGCCACCAGCTAGTAGTAGATAAAATGCTAAAGATGACAAGGCCCCATAAAGTGCAGGTAAAGCTAAGATAATGAACCAGCCCATTAGGACATAAATAATCACCGAAACAAAGGGCCAACGACCAACGAAGAAAGTATCGTAAATAAGTCCTAAAAGCGTGCAACTTAGAATGGTTCCCCAAATTGGCCAACCAATTTTTGGGTCTAAGAAGAGCCATGTGTATGGGGTATAACTACCTAAAATGACGAGATAAATACCTGAATGATCTAAAAATTGGAAAATTTTGCCAGCCTTGGTAAAAATTAAAGCATGAAAAAGTGTTGAGGCAAGTAAAAAACTAATAATTGATAGTGCGTAGATCGAGAGTGCAACAATAGTGAAAGTAGAAAAGCCATGTTGGACACTGTTAACGATTAATAAGGTAGCGCCAACAATGGCAGCAATGACACCAAGTCCGTGAGTGATGGCATTTAAAGTTTCATAGGTGATGAGATAACGACGATTTTCTTTAGTTAGTGTAGGCATAGGCATCTCCTAGAATAGTGGCCTGAATAATTGATTACATATATTATGATTATAATAACTAATTTATCTGGTTTTGTAAACTAGATAAATTAGTTTTTGAAAGCGAAGGGGGAATTATGGTTTTAGCAACATTGATAAAAGGGATGATGATTGGATTTGCATTCGTTGCACCGATTGGCATGCAAAATTTATATGTCTTTAATAATGCATTGACTAATTCATTTAAACGGTCATTAGTGTACGTCTTATTTGTCTGGATGGCGGATTCATTATTTTCATTGGCAGCCTTTTTTGGTATGGGTGCCATTATTAGTTCAGTGACCTGGTTGAGACTGCTTGTCATGTTGATTGGTGGTGGATTAGTTATTTGGATTGGTTGGGGCATTTTACGTAGTGCCAACTCAGTACAATTAAATACAACAGGCAATAAACTACCAGTTAAACAAGCCTTTTTGACAGCATTCATTGTATCTTGGGCAAATCCGCAGGCATTAATCGATGGTAGCCTATTATTGGGTGCGTTACGGGGAACTTTAGATAAGAGTCAGGTTTGGCCATTTATTATTGGTGTGATTATGGCAACTTTTATTTGGTTTAATACAATTACAATCGTAATGAATATTTTAAAAGAGCGTTTACCAAAGAAGGTTTTGATTTGGGTTAATATTTTATCGGGAATTATTGTGTTAGTATATGGAGCTTATCTCTTAATTCAAGCCATTATCGAATTAATCTAATAACTAGCATAAGTACTGATTAAAACTTGATTTTTTATGTTTAACATTGTAAAATTGCGTTCATAGCAATGTACTAGAGAGTACAAGTAAAATTATTAACAGCGACAAAATCATTTTGGTGGAAGATTTTGATTAATCTACTTGGAAGGTAACTAGTAGGCTTTATCAGTGAAATGAGTAGTTGATAACGTGTCGACGCGTTAAGTCAAAATGAGATAGAGTATTAAACTCTAATTCAGGTGGTACCGCGATAATGTCGCCCTGATCATACAGATAATTGTATGGTTGGGGCTTTTTTAATGCCTAAAGCCTGATTAAGAGGAACAAAAATAAGGAGTTAGGGTTATGCGAGAAATTGATATGCCTGGTAAGTACAATCCGACCGCCGTTGAAGCAGGTCGTTATGATAAGTGGGTGCAAGAGAAGCGTTTTAAGCCATCTGAAAATAAAAAGGCGCGCCCTTATTCAATCGTTATTCCACCACCCAACGTGACTGGTAAATTGCATTTGGGTCATGCATGGGATACAACTTTACAAGATATGCTGATCCGTCAAAAACGCATGCAGGGATTTGATACGTTATGGTTGCCTGGTATGGATCATGCTGGTATTGCAACGCAAGCTAAGGTTGAACAACGTTTAGCAGAATCAAATATTTCACGCTATGATTTAGGACGTGAAAAGTTTATTGATCAAGTTTGGGATTGGAAGAATGAGTATGCTGCAACCATAAAATCACAATGGGGTAAGCTGGGGCTTTCACTAGATTATGATCGTGAACGTTTTACTTTAGATGATGGTTTGTCTGAAGCGGTTCGTAAGGTCTTTGTGACATTGTATGAAAAAGGTTTGATTTACCGTGGTGAGTACATCATCAACTGGGATCCTAAGGCAAGAACTGCGTTATCTGATATTGAGGTTATTCACCAAGATGATGAAGGCGCCTTTTATCATGTGCAATATCCATTTGTGGATGATGATACAACTTTTGAAGGCAAGCACTATATTGAAATTGCAACGACCCGTCCTGAAACAATGTTTGGGGATGTGGCTGTGGCTGTGCATCCTTCAGATGAGCGCTACAAAGCATTAGTTGGTAAAAAAGTATTGGTACCATTGGTAAATCGTGAAGTCCCAATTATTGCTGATGAATATGTTGATCCTGAATTTGGTTCTGGAATGGTTAAAATTACACCAGCACATGATCCAAATGACTTTGGTGTTGGTAATCGTCATGATTTGGAACGCATTAATACAATGAATGAAGATGCTTCAATGAATGAACGTGCTGGTAAGTACGTTGGGATGGATCGTTTTGAGGCACGTAAAGCAATTGTCGCTGACTTGCAAGCTGGTGGCTGGATGTTATCAGTTGAACCAATTGTGCATGCTGTAGGACATTCAGAACGTACTGGTGTGCAGGTTGAGTCACGGTTATCAACACAATGGTTTGTTAAGATGAAGCCGTTGGCGGAACAAGCATTGAATATGCAAAAATCAGAAGATCGTGTTGATTTTTATCCGCCACGTTTTGAAGGAACCTTTACACGTTGGATGGATGATATTCATGATTGGGTTATTTCACGTCAATTATGGTGGGGCCACCAAATTCCAGCCTGGTATCATAAAGAAACTGGTGAGATGTATGTGGGGATGGAAGCACCTGAAGACAGTGAAAATTGGACACAAGATTCAGATGTGTTAGATACATGGTTCTCATCAGCTTTATGGCCATTTTCAACAATGGGTTGGCCTGATACGGATGCAGAGGACTTTAAGCGTTATTTCCCAACGGATACATTGGTAACTGGTTATGATATTATCTTCTTCTGGGTTGCACGTATGATGTTCCAATCTAAGGAATTTACAGGGCAACGTCCTTTTAAGAATGTTTTGATTCATGGGTTGATTCGTGATGAACAGGGACGTAAGATGTCAAAGTCATTGGGCAATGGTATTGACCCAATGGATGTGATTGAAAAGTATGGTGCAGATGCGTTGCGTTGGTTCTTGGCAACTGGTTCAACACCAGGGCAAGATGTCCGTTTTTCATACACAAAGATGGACTCAGCATGGAACTTTATTAATAAAATTTGGAATGCATCTCGATACGTTTTGATGAACCTATCTGATGATACTAAAGCTGAACTACCAACAGATATGACTAATTTCTCATTAGCCGATAAGTGGATTTTGTCACGCTTGAATAAGACGATTGCGATTGTAACAAAGAATTTTGAAAAGTTTGAATTTGGTGAAGCTGGCCGAGCTCTTTACAACTTTATTTGGAATGATTTTGCTGATTGGTACATTGAAATGACGAAGGAAACTTTGAATGGTGATGATCAAGCAGCACAAAAAACAGTGCAAGCAATTTTGGCTTATGTATTAGACAATACGTTACGCTTGCTACATCCAATTATGCCTTTTGTTACAGAAGCTATTTGGCAAGAAATGCCACATGAAGGGGAGACAATCGTTACAGCTGCCTACCCAACTGTTAAGCAAGGTTTGAATGATGATCAAGCTGAAATAGACTTTAATAGTTTGATTGACCTGATTAAAGCAGTTCGTACTATTCGTACAGAAGCAAATGCACCAATGTCAACGACGATTGATATCTTAATTAAAACGAGTGATGATAATCTACAACGTATCTTTAATGAAAATGTTGATTATATTAATCGTTTTGTGAAGCCAAAGAATTTACAAATTGCTGCAGATATTAAAGCACCTGATTTAGCGATGACCCAAATCATTTCTGGTGCAGAAATTTACGTGCCATTGGCTGAATTGATTAATTTGGATGATGAAATTGCCCGTTTACAAGATGAAATCAAGAAGTTCCAAGGCGAAGTAAAACGTGCTAATGGTAAATTAGGTAATGACAAGTTTGTTAATAACGCACCAGAAGCTGTTGTTGCTGCAGAACGTGAAAAGTTAGCGGATTGGGAGAACAAATTAGAAGCAACTCACAACCGTTTAGCACAGTTGCAAGATGCGCAAGCATAAGAAAAGATACTTGCTATCATGATTATTTGCGTGTATAATTCATTGTATTGTGAATCACGAATTTAAGCTGTTCGTCGTTACAATGCAGTAAATTACACAAACATGAGCGCCGTCTACTTTGTAGAGGGCGCTTTTGTTTTTTGATGGGATAAATTTGAGGAATATATGATAAAAATAACGACAGCTGCTCAAGCAATTGACTACATTCATAGCCGCCATAAGTGGTCTAAAACACCTAGATTTGAGCGTTTAAATAAAATTTTAGATTTATTAGGCCATCCTGAACGACAATCAAAATATGTACACATTACAGGAACAAATGGTAAAGGCTCTACCAGTAAAATGGTTGCGCAGTTACTTAGAAAAAGTGGGCTACAGGTTGGATTATTCACGTCACCATATATTTTAAAATTTAACGAACGGATTCAAGATGATAACGGTAGTATCCAAGACGCTGATTTATTAGCAATAATGCAAGAATTGTCCCCAATTATAGAAACGTTAGATGAGACATTGCCTAGTGGATTGACTGAATTTGAAACATTAACAGTATTGATGTTTATGTATTTTGCTAAGCATCCGGTTGATGTCGTCGTTTTGGAAGTTGGTGTTGGTGGTACTTGGGATTCAACGACAATCATACCAGATAAAATTGTTTCGGTTGTGACCACGGTTGGACTTGATCATATGCATGTATTGGGAAATACATTAACAGAAATTGCGACGCAAAAAGCTGGGATTATTCAAAAACAGCGGCCGGTTGTTGTTGGTCGTTTATCAGTGGCAGCCAATGCTGTCATTGATACAGTCGCAAGTGCAATGGGTGCGCCAATTTATCGATTAAATGAACAATTTAAAACCATAAATCACCAAACAACACAAGCTTGGGGTGAAACGTTCACGGTAACAGGGACGGTTAATTATCAAGAAGTTTTTGTTGATTTAATCGGGCAATATCAAATTGATAATGCAGCTGTTGCTATCCAAACCGCAGCATTAGTTTGTGATTATTTTGGGTTGGTTTTAACTAGTGAACATGTTGCAACTGCTTTACAGACGGTTACTTGGCCTGTACGTTTTGAAAAAATTAGTTGTCAACCGTCGATTGTTTTGGACGGCGCACATAATGAGCCTGGTGTGCGAGCCTTAGCAAAGACAATTGCTGATCGTTTTAGTGAACAAACAGTACATCTTCTCTTTGGTGCATTGCAAGATAAAAATTATGCAAAAATGTTACAATTATTAGCAGACTTACCTAATGTTGATTTACATGTTGTGGGCTTTGAAGGACCGAATAATCGGCAACCAATTAATCCAAACGCTGCTGCTCACCAGATAAAAAATCAAACGGTGACAGTTCATGAAAATTGGCAAAGTGGTTTTGCAGCTGTGACGTCACAAATGCAAAAGGATGATCTGATTTTATTTACAGGCTCATTGTATTTTGTTTCTGAAGTAAGACAGAATTTGACAGTATTAGATTAAGCATAGGTGTGAGGCGTATTTAATAAATTATAGAAAAATAATATTAACTAAATAACGGAATATTTTAGTTACAATGGAGTAATAAAAAATGATTATTTTGCAAGCAAGCAATGTTGCACGTCGCTTTAATGGTGTGACATTTTTTGATAATATTTCAATGCAAATTCAAAGTAAAGCCCGGGTTGGGTTAGTTGGCCGAAATGGGGCTGGAAAATCAACATTATTGAAAATGTTGATTGGTGAAACGACACCTGATGAGGGTGAAGTTTCAATGAAAAAAGGTATTCAATTAGCGTATTTAGCACAAAATTCGGGTTTAGATTCAGACCTATCAGTTTATAATGAAATGCTAACGGCCTTTGCTGACGTCATTGCATTGGAAAAGCGGTTACGTCAATTGGAAAATCAAATTGCAACGACAACGGATTATACCAGTGATGCTTATACAGAATTATTAGCTGCTTATGATCAAGCGCAACATGATTTTGATGAAAAAAATGGTTACGGTTACGATGCAACAATTCGATCAGTGTTACATGGATTTGGTTTTGATGAATCATTTTATGATCAAAAAATTGCGGCATTATCTGGTGGACAACGAACACGGTTGGCAATTGCAAAGCAATTGTTGGAAACACCTGATCTGCTTATTTTAGATGAACCAACTAACCATTTAGATATGCAAACGCTAGCGTGGTTAGAGCAATACCTTAAAAATTATCAAGGTGCCTTACTAATTGTTTCTCACGATCGTTACTTCTTGGATCGTGTCGTAACAGAAGTGTATGATATGCATTCGGGGCAGTTGGATCATTATAAAGGTAATTATAGTGATTTTATGAAACAAAAAGCTGCTAATATTTTGCAAGAACAAAAGGCGTATGATAAACAACAAGAAGAAATTGCTAAATTAGAAGATTTCGTGAAAAGAAACATTGTGCGTGCTTCAACCACAAAGCGTGCCCAATCACGACGTAAACAATTAGAGCGGATGACCCGAATTGAGGCACCTAAAAATGAATCAGGTGTAGCTAGAATTCAGTTTATGGCTGATGAAGACTCAGGTAATGAAGTACTACGTGTTAATGATGTGAAGTTAGGGTATGACATGACGCATGTACTAGCAGAAAACGTTAATGTAGCAGTTGATAAACAGCATGCTGTGGCTTTAGTAGGACCGAATGGAATTGGTAAATCAACATTTATTAAAACCGTCTTGGGCAAATTACCCTTATTAGCTGGCCAAATAAAATTAGGCGCCAATGTAACAGTTGGTTATTATGATCAAGAACAGCAGACATTGGATAACAAGCGTTCTGTGATTGATACGATTTGGGATGAACACCCCACGATGCCAGAAAAGGATGTGCGATCAATTTTGGGTTCATTTATGTTTTCAGGTGAGGCGGTTGAAAAGTTAGTAGCTGCTCTATCTGGTGGTGAACGTGCGCGTCTTTTGTTAACCAAATTAGCGTTGGAGCATGCTAATTTTTTAATCTTAGATGAGCCAACAAATCACTTAGACATTGATTCGCGGGAAGTATTGGAAACGGCTTTAAACGAGTATAATGGGACTATTTTCTTTGTGTCACATGATCGTTATTTCATTAATGAGGTGGCAACGGAAGTAGTTGAATTATCACCAAATGGTACGCGCTTTTTTGATGGTGATTATGATTATTATCTTGAAAAGACAGCTGGAGAATCTACTGAACAAAGTACAACAACTAGTCAAGCGGTACAAAAAGAAGATCATCTTAAAACATTATCACGAGCTGAACAAAAAGAAAAACAACGAGAACAACGCCGTTTGGAACGCGCAGTGACTGCGCTTGAAAACCAAATGACCGATCTTTCTGATGAACATGATGTTGTAAATGAAGCATTAAATGACCCTCAAAATGGTGCTGATTTACAAAAACTAAATGAATTATCAGAAAAAATTGCGGCATTAGATAGTCAATTAGAAGATATTGAAGATCAGTGGACGGAAGCTAGTGTAGCTTTAGAACAATTTTTGACTGAAAATTAAATACGTGATTAAAAAGCTTGATTTAAGGGCATTGCATAGTTGCTAAATTTAAAATGAGACGTTAATCCAACCGTTTTATAATGGTTGGATTAACGTTTTTTTGTATTAAAATATCTGGTAGGAAAGGTTTGCAAAAAAAGAAGAGTGTGGTATTATTGATAGTGTTGATTAGCACTTAAACATAAAGAGTGCTAAAATAAGAAAAAATATAACCTGTGGAGGTCAGATAACATGTTGAAACCATTAGGAGATCGTGTTGTATTGCAAGTATCAGAAGCACCTGAGCAATCAGTTGGGGGAATTTTATTAGCTTCTAATGCACAAGAAAAGTCAGTTACAGGAAAAGTCGTTGCTGTTTCAACGCAAACAGTTGGCGATTTAACAGCACCTGTTGCAGTTAAAGAGGGCGATCAAGTCATCTTTGATAAATATGCAGGCGCAGAAATTAGTATTGATGGGGTTGACTATTTAGTTGTTCACGAAAAAGACATCGTGGCAGTTTTGTAATTTAAATACTTAATACTTAATAAAACGATAGAGGGTAATAAATTATGGCAAAAGATATTGAATTTTCAGAAGATGCACGTGCAAAAATGCAAGCGGGTGTTGATAAGCTTGCCGATACAGTTAAAACAACAATTGGTCCTAAGGGACGTAATGTTGTGATCGAACAAAGTTTTGGTGCACCAACAATTACAAATGATGGTGTGACAATCGCAAAGGCTGTTGAATTAGAAGACCATTTTGAAGATATGGGTGCTAAATTAGTTGCCGAAGTTGCTTCAAAGACTAACGATATTGCTGGAGATGGTACGACCACAGCAACGGTATTGGCACAATCTATTATTAATGAAGGTATGAAGAACGTGACTGCTGGTGCTAACCCAGTTGGTGTTCGTCGTGGAATTGAATTAGCAACAGAGGCTGCTGTAAAAGCTTTGCATGATATGTCAAAGACAGTTTCTACTAAAGAGGAGATTACACAAATTGCTTCAATTTCAGCAGCTAACCCAGAAGTTGGCCAATTAATTGCTGAAGCAATGGAAAAAGTGGGTAATGATGGGGTCATTACTATTGAAGAATCAAAGGGTATTGAAACAACCTTAGACGTTGTTGAAGGAATGCAATTTGATCGTGGTTACATGTCACAATACATGGTAACGGATAATGACAAGATGGAAGCATCATTGGATAATCCTTATATCTTAATTACTGATAAGAAGATTGGTAACATTCAAGATATTCTACCCGTTTTGCAAAGCGTTGTTGAACAAGGACGTGCTTTGCTAATCATCGCTGATGATATTACTGGTGAAGCATTACCAACGCTTGTTTTAAATAAGATGCGTGGTACATTTAATGTAGTTGCTGTTAAGGCACCTGGATTTGGTGATCGTCGCAAGGCACAACTAGAAGATATCGCAATCTTAACTGGCGGTACTGTCATTACTGATGAATTAGGCTTGAATTTGAAGGATATGACAATCGATCAACTTGGACAAGCTGCTAAAGTTACAGTTACCAAGGATAATACAACGATTGTTGAAGGTAATGGTAATTCAGCAACTATCAAGGAACGTGTTGAATTAATTAAGGGTCAAATTGCAGAAACAACTTCTGATTTTGATCGTGAAAAACTACAAGAACGTCTAGCTAAGTTGGCTGGTGGTGTCGCTGTTGTTAACGTTGGTGCAGCAACCGAAACGGAACTAAAAGAACGTAAGTACCGTATTGAAGATGCTTTGAACGCTACTCGTGCTGCCGTGGAAGAAGGATTCGTTTCAGGTGGTGGAACTGCCTTGGTTAATGTTATCCCAGCTGTTGCGGAGTTGTCTGAAGAAGGCGACGTTCAAACTGGTATTAACATTGTTAAGCGTGCATTGGAAGAACCTGTTCGTCAAATTGCAGAAAATGCCGGTGTTGAAGGTTCTGTTATTGTTAACCAATTGAAGCATGAAGAAGTTGGTGTTGGGTACAATGCAGCAACTGGTGAGTGGACTGATATGATTCAAGCTGGTATTGTGGACCCAACGAAGGTAACCCGTTCAGCTTTGCAAAATGCAGCTTCTGTTTCAGCTTTGTTATTGACGACTGAGGCAGTGATTGCTAATAAGACTGATGATTCAGCTGCACAAATGCCTGCTCAGGGTGGCATGCCAGGTATGATGTAAAATAGTAATTAAAAATGGTGGTGACTGTACAAAAGTCGTCACCATTTTTTGTGTGCACAAGTCTGTCATAATGTCATGAAAAAGAAAAATAAAAAATGAGATAAAAAGATAGACAATTAATAATTTGAGAACTACAATGAGTCCTTGTATAAACTGTTGGTAAGATATGCATGTTGTATACAATTAACTTTATTTATTGAGGAGCAAGAAGATGTGGCCTTTATTGAAGCGGTTTTTAATTGGCAAACCATTAAAAACTTTAGATGAAGATGCAAGACACCTTAGTCGAACAAAGGCGTTGGCTTTGTTATCGTCAGATGCTTTGTCATCTGTTGCCTATGGAACAGAGCAAATTATCACAGTGTTAATGGTTGTAGGTGGTGCTGCAACATTATGGTTACAGTTACCAATTGTTGGATTGGTTTTAATTTTGTTGGCAGCAATTACGCTATCATACCGACAAATTATTCATGAGTATCCTGCAGGTGGTGGTGCTTATCTTGTTACTTCCACCAATTGGGGTCGTAATGCCGGCTTAATTGCGGGTGGTTCATTATTGGTCGACTACATGTTAACAGTTGCAGTATCAGTAGCTTCCGGAACAGAAGCGATTGTTTCAGCCATTCCAGCATTACATCCGTATAATGTTGCGATTGGTATCATTATCATTTTAGCGCTAACGGGTCTTAACTTACGTGGCATGCGTGAATCAGCAGGTGTTTTGATGGTGCCAGTTTATTTATTTATTTTGATAATGGTTATCATGATTATTTGGGGATTCGTGAATATTTTTACAGGTAACGTGCAGTATCAACCGACAACTACCGGACATATTGCAACCGGTAGTGTGTCACTATTGCTGTTTTTAAAAGCCTTTTCTAGTGGTTCATCTTCGTTAACAGGGGTGGAAGCAATTTCCAATGCGGTACCTAATTTCAAGAAGCCTAAGGCAAAAAATGCAGCAGCAACATTATTGGTAATGGCACTCATTTTAACGTTTTTACTTGTGGGTGTGACAGGGTTATCATTTGCTTATGGTATTAAGCCAGCCGAAAATCTCACTGTTTTGGCACAAATTGGTGAACAAGTATTTGGCCATGGTGTTTTATTTTATGTCTTACAGATTGCAACAGCAGCCATTTTAGCGGTTGCGGCAAATACGGGCTTTTCAGCTTTTCCACAATTAGCTTTTAATTTGGCTAAAGATAAGTTTATGCCGCATAGTTACATGGATAGAGGAGATCGTTTAGGATATTCAAAGGGAATTATTTCACTCGCTTTTGGTGCAATTGTGCTACTAGCTATCTTCCAAGGATCGACAGCTGCTTTAATTCCGTTGTACGCAGTCTGTGTATTTGTGCCATTTACTTTATCGCAGTCGGGGATGATTATTCACTGGTGGCGTGAACGTAGTGGATTTTGGTTAGGTAAATCAATTATTAACCTAGTTGGTGCTTTATTGTCAGCACTCTTAGTTATTATATTGTTTACGTTACATTTTGCTTCAGTATGGCCATATTTGCTAATCATGCCAATTGTCCTCCGTATTTTCCTAGTGATTAATCGACACTATCGGTTAGTGGCTAAACAATTAAAAATTTTGTCACAAGAACCTATTCGCCGGAGTCGGTATGATGGTGCAACGGTGATTGTCCTTGTATCTAATTTAACACGGGCTACGGCTGATGCTGTTGATTATGCAAAGTCGGTTGGTGATAAAGTATTGGCGATGCATGTGTCGTTTGATTCAAATCCCCAAAAAGAACATCGTTTGGGTGTTGAATTTAAGCGCGAATTTCCAGATGTACGCTATGTTGATATTCATTCTTCATATCGTTCTATTACAAAACCAGCAATGCGATTTGTTGATGAAATTGCTAAAGCAACAACAGCTCGCAATCATTCTTTGACGATTTTAATACCACAATTTGTGCCACGTCACGGTTGGCAGAATGCCTTGCATAATCAAAATAGTAATAAACTAAGAGCAGCATTGGCATCCCGTGATGTGACAGTGTCTACCTATTATTTCCATTTGAAAGAGTAATTTTTAAAACTTATCAGTTTATTTATCAATATCATCATAAAAACGTCTACTATAATGAGACATACGATAAAATGTTAGAGAATTAGTTTAACTTATTGTGTATGGACCCAATAACCTAGTAGGCGTTTTTTCTGTTCAACAGGGCATAGTTATAAGGGACTTTAAAAAAATCGGATATAAGTTTATATTTGTCGTCATTCGTGTGTTTTTTATTTTAAATGGTTGTGGTACTCTAAATGAGACAAATAATAACAAGGAAAGGCGTCAAAGAATGGAATATACGATTGACGACGTTCGTGATGAATTAAAGACGCTTCACGAACAAGTCTATGCAGGTAAATTATTAAATTCACTAGGTAGTCAAATTGGTCATTTACTTGATCAGATTGATTATGATGAACCTAGCCAAGTTGTGCAATTATCAGATGAACAAGCACAAGATATTAAACAGCGTATTTTAGAATGGCAACAAATGATGTATGCTGGTCAATCTGTTAAAGTTAGCAATCAAGACGTTTTGGATTTGTTAAGTAGCCTACGGCAAACTGATCCAGCATTGCGTGATAAGGGTGCTTTCTTTTTTATCAGTGATGGACTACAAAATGGTGTGTTTGAAACGAATCAATTATTTTTAATAATCCGTTGTCTTATTCAAGATAATGTATTATTTAGTCATATTGATGAACTAGACAATGATGGCGTATTTTATCGTTCGTTTGCAATATTTGTTTTGTCAATGTTACGCCATGCTAATCGTAAAGGTGCTAATAAATTTATTAGTGATGAAGTAGATCAAACGTTATTTATCAACTTTGCTACGTATATTGCTTTAGAACGTGATACTCGTGGTTTTGTTGGTGATAAAGGTTGGGCACATGCTTTTATGCATATTGGTAATTTAATGTCAGAATTTATACATGATGATAATGTGCAACGGGCGGATAAAATATTTTTGTTGACCATTTTAATTGAAAAATTAAAACGGTTGGATACACCACTTATTATGGGTGAAAATCGGCGTTTGATTGGCCTTATTACAGAGTTAGTTAATAAAAATGAATTATATGCAAAGTACTTTTTACAACAATTAAAACAATGGCGTCAAGAGATGACGCGGCAAATGCAACCAGAATCAGAGGGTGCATGGCACTGTTTGTATAATCAACAAAGATTTTTACAGGGTCTCATGATGCGAGACAATCTGCCTAAAGAAATTTTGGATTATTTGAATGAGTCCCGGAATTTTTTAATGTAAGAATCCCATAAATCGGATTTGTGTGTTATACTTAGGTTTCTATATTAAATCAGTTTGACAGTCAAGGGGAGAACCAATATGTCAGAAAAATTAAATATTGCAATGTTGTTTGGTGGAAATTCATCTGAACACGATGTTTCAAAGCGGTCAGCACATAACATTTATGATGCTATGGATAAAGAGAAGTATGATGTAACTGTCTTTTTGATTTCAAAAGACGGTATTATGATCAACTCAAAAGATTCATGGCGCGTGTTTGAAGGGGAAGATGAAGATACCATTGTTGCTGCAGCTAAGGAAAAGATGGACATGTCTAATCCATTAACGCCAATCGCTGCATTGAGTGAGATGGCGAACATTGATTTCTTCTACCCAGTAGTTCATGGAAACTTGGGCGAAGATGGTACGTTGCAAGCATTGTTCCGTTTGCTAAAGAAGCCATATTTGGGACCAGGAATTGCTGCATCAGCAATGTCATTTGATAAAGATTTGACAAAGCGTATTCTAAATCAAGCAGGTGTACGTAACACTGATTATGTTTTGGTAACTGACCAAAATTATAAGGATTACACTTTTGATGAATTGACGGCTAAGCTAAACTCAGATGTTTTGTTTGTTAAGGCTGCTAGTCAAGGATCATCAGTGGGTGTCTCACGTGTAACAAATGCTGAAGAGTATGCAGTTGCATTGAAAGATTCATTCCAATATGATTATAAAGTTTTGGTTGAGGGTGGCTTGGATAAGCCACGTGAAGTCTTTATCTCAATTTTGGGGAATGAAAACCCACGTGCTTCACGTTTAGGTGGTATTGTCTTGCCAGAAGACGATGTTTGGTATGATTACAATAACAAGTTCGTGGATGCATCTGGAATGGTCTTTGAATTACCTGCCAAGATGGATGATGCATTAGCTGAAGAAATTACTGACATGGCTTTGCGTGCGTACAAGGCACTAGGACTTGTTGGCTTAACACGTATGGATTTCATGATTGATAACAATGGTGTCCCTTACTTAGGTGAGCCTAACACATTACCTGGATTTACTAATATTTCATTGTATCCACAAATGTGGGAAGTTTCAGGAATTAGTTATACAAAATTGATTGATGAATTGATTCAATATGGTATGGCTGAATTTGAACGTCAAAATAAATTATCATACGATTTCGTTTCACTTGGTGAAGAACGTATGGGTGAAAAGCAATACAATGCTGAAGTAGCAAAATAATAATAAAGTGTAATAAACCACGTCTCTACTAGAGATGTGGTTTATTTGTTGTCTTAATTTTAAATTTTAAAACGTGTAATCCCGTGGCAGAGTTCTTTATAAAATAACAAATTTAGCGTATACTTTAGAATAAGATTAACAGTGGAAAAGGATAAAAAATGACGAACTCATTTACCCCAACTTGGATGATTGACGCAATTTATTGCGTTACCCCAAAACAATTACAACAGCACAACATTAAAGCTGTTTTGACAGATTTAGATAATACATTAGTAGCCTGGAATAATCCTGATGGTACGCGTGAACTACATGATTGGTTACTGCAAATGAAACAAGCACAAATCCCCGTTTTAATTGTTTCTAACAATTCAGCTGATCGGATTGCACGAGTCGCTGACCCATTGCAATTAGACTTTGTTGCACGAGCTTTAAAACCGATGACTCGTGGATTAAAGGAAGCTGCTAAAACATTACAACTTGATCCAAGTCAAATTGTAATGGTGGGTGATCAATTATTAACCGATGTTTGGGCTGCAAATAATGCTGGTATGCGTAGTATTTTAGTTAAGCCCTTAATTGAAACTGATCAATGGAATACAAAGATTAATCGTTTCTTTGAAAAAGGTGTCAAAAAGGATATGTTAAAGAACAATCCACAATTACAATGGAGGAAGCAACTTGATTAGTGAAGAGACAATACGTCAATATATAGATGAAGGATTACGTTGTATTGGCTGTGGTGCGTTAATTCAAACCGAAAATAAAAATGAGATTGGCTACACACCAATGTCAGCGCTTAAAAAGAGCTTTGAGAATGATGAAGTCTTTTGTCAACGGTGCTTCCGTTTGCGTCACTATAATGAAATTCAACCAGTTAATCTAACTGATGATGATTTTCGTCATTTGTTAGAGCAAATTGCAGATACAAATTCATTGGTCGTTTATGTTATGGATGTCTTTGATTTTTCAGGCTCGTTAATTCCTGGTTTGCATCGCTTTGTTGGAAACAATGACGTTTTGTTAGTTGGTAATAAGGTAGATGTGTTACCACGGTCATTGAAGCGCAGTAAGATTAAAGATTGGATGCGTCAGCAAGCTAATATTGCTGGCCTTCGTCCAGTTGATGTTGCTTTGACATCAGGAAAAAATGGTGAAGATATTGAAAAAATGCTTGATTTAATTGCAAAATATCGTAAAAACCGTTCTGTTTACGTTGTGGGGGTTACTAACGTTGGTAAGTCAACCTTAATTAACCAAGTTATTAAGTCCGTAACGGGTGATCGTCATGATGTTATTACAACATCACGCTTCCCAGGGACAACATTGGATCGTATTGAAATTCCGCTGGATGATGACAGTAATATTATTGATACCCCTGGTATTATTCATCAAGATCAAATGGCACATTATTTAAGTGCAAAGGATTTGAAATACGTCTCACCACAAAAAGAAATTAAGCCTAAGACATTCCAATTAAATGAAGGACAGACTTTATTTATGGGGGCTTTGGCACGTTTTGATTATATTCAAGGCCAGCGCACTGGTATCACAGCATATTTTGAAAATAATTTGTTGATTCACCGAACGAAGTTAGCTAATGCAGATGCATTTTATGAAAAACATGCTGGTGACTTATTAGCACCGCCAACAGCCGAAAACTTAGCTATGTTGCCACCGTTGCAACGCTATGAATTTAAAACAACAGAAAAGACAGATATTGTGATTGACGGATTAGGTTGGCTAACCGTACCAGCAAATACTGTTGTCGCAGGCTGGGCACCAAAGGGTGTTTCAGTATTAACAAGAAGGGCAATGATTTAAAACATGATATCACTACGCGGAAAACAAAAACGTTACTTACGAGCATCAGCACACGACATGCGACCACTATTTAGTGTTGGTAAGCAAGGTTTAACAAAAAATTGGTTAGATCAATTAGAGGATGCAATCAATAAACGTGAGTTGTTTAAAGTAAATATTTTAGCTAATTCTGAGGTTGACACAACTGAATTAAAAACTTTTATTGAAGAAAATTCAGATATTCAAGTTGTACAAACAATCGGACATACTTTAGTATTGTTTGGCGAGTCTGATGAAAAAGAGAATCGTCATTATTCAGTAATGGTGCAAAAGATTTAATAAATAATAGGCAATGGGAGATGGCTTATGGTAGCGACATTTCAACAATTTGTGACGCAACTTCAACTTGAACCAGAGGTTGCAAAAAATAAGCAAAAAATAGGAATTCTTGGCGGCACATTTAATCCGCCACATATTGGTCATCTCATCATCGCTGAACAAGTTGCCGATAAATTAGGCTTGGATAAGGTATATTTTATGCCTAATGCAAAGCCACCACATGTCGACTTTAAAGCAGCAATTAATCCAATTGATCGTGCGCGGATGGTCCAAGCAGCGATTGTAGGTAATAGTCGTTTTGATATTGAACCGTTAGAAGTTCAACGTGGTGGTAAAAGCTATACTTATAATACGATGTTGCAGTTGAAGCTTGAACATCCTAATTATGAATATTATTTTATAATTGGTGGGGATGAGGTTGCCTATCTTAAGACATGGTATCGGATTGATGATTTACTGAAGCTAGTTAAATTTGTTGGGGTTAACCGCCCTGGCCAAGTAAAAGAATCGGCATACCCGGTAATATGGGTTGATGTCCCTGATTTGATGATTAGCTCGACTGATATTCGACAACGAATTAGTCGTCATCAAAGTGTCCGTTACTTAGTTCCTGATTTGGTAGCGGCTTATATTGTAGAAAACGGGTTATATTTAAATGACAGATAAACTAATTTATACACAAAAAATTTTTACTGGTTCACGTGAACTATTAATTGATAAAGTTTCGCAAGCCCTATCAGCAAAGCGTTTTGAACACGTTTTACGTGTGGAAGAGATGGCTTTACAATTAGCTGAAAAATGGCATGTTGATGCAGAATTAGCATCAATTGCAGCTTTAACACATGACTATGCGAAAGAACGTTCTGATGAAGACTTTTTGCGTGAAATTGAAAAAAAACAATTAGATCGTGATTTGATTAATTGGGGTAATAATATTTGGCATGGTGTTGTTGGTGCTGAAATGGTAAAAGATGAATTAGGCATTGCGCATGAAGATATCTTAAATGCTATTCGGCAACATACCACTGGTGCTACGGTGATGACTAAACTCAGCCAAATCTTATATATGGCTGATTATATCGAAGCAGGGCGTGATTTCCCTGGGGTAGAAGAAGTTCGTACGTTGGCGTTTGATGATTTGGCAGCTAGTGTTGGTTGGCAAACGGCGCATACATTAACCTTTTTACTAACGCAAAAGGTTACCATCTATCCGGGAACGCTATTAACTTATAATACATGGAGTGTTGATAAATAATGACTAATGTTAATGATATGTTGGAAGTAGCAGTAAAGGCTGCTGATGGTAAGCGAGCTGAAGATTTAGTAGCTTTGGATATTCATGAAATGAGTATTATTACTGATAATTATTTAATTTTGAGTGCACCAACTGAACGACAAGTGATTGCAATTGCTGATGAAATTATTGATCAGATGGCAGAAGCTGACTTCCAATTAGTTCGTCAAGAAGGACGTAGTGAGGGACAATGGGTATTATTGGACTTTGGTGATTTGATTGTACACGTATTTAAAACAGCAACACGTGACTTTTATCGACTTGAAAAAAACTGGCAGGCTGCTCCAGAAGTAGCAATTGATCAATGGATCATTAAGGAAGATTTCTAATGAATTACCAAACATTTGCGAAGTTATATGATGATTTATTTGACGAGGATGCCTACCAAGATTGGTTATCTTATGCACAAAAGAATATAACCTCTAAAGATGGTAAATTATTGGAGCTAGCGGGTGGCGCAGGTCGATTAGCCATTTTACTCAAACAAAATGGCTTTAAAGATGTGACAGTCTTTGATTTATCACCAGAAATGCTAACTTTAGCTGCACAACATGCGCAAGAAGCAGAACTTGAATTACCACTAATTGAAGGTGATATGCGTGAGTGGTCTGATTTGAAGCAAAAATATGCGACAATTACATCATTTGCAGATTCTTTTAATTACCTGGCAAATACGAAAGAAATGTTAGAAGCTTTTAAACAAGTTGCAAAGCACTTGGAAAATAATGGTCAATTTTTATTTGATGTGATTTCACCATGGCAAACTGATGTTTATTATCCAGGCTATATGTTTAATTGGCATGACGATGAAACTGCCTTTATGTGGTCATCATATGGTGTTGAAGGTATGACACACACTGTTGAGCATGAATTAACATTTTTTGTGTATAACGAAGAAATTGATGGCTACCAGCAGCTACAAGAAATACACACTGAACGAACTTATGATTTAGAGACCTTTATGCGTTTGTTAAAAAAGGCTGGCTTTAAAGATATTAAGGTGACTGCTGATTATGGTCGTCATGATGTTACGGCAGAAACGGATCGTTGGTTCTTTAGTGCTACTAAAGCTTAAAAGGAAAGATAGTTATGAAAGCAGTTGGCATCGTTGCCGAATATAATCCATTTCATAATGGACATGCATATCAATTAGCAAAAGCTAAACAAATAACCAATGCGGATACAACAGTTGTTGTGATGTCGGGTAATTTTGTGCAACGAGGGTTACCAGCTGTTTTTGATAAATGGCAGCGCGCAGAATTAGCATTGATAGGTGGTGCTGATGTCGTATATGAATTACCATTTGCATTTGCTGTCCAGCCAGCCCATTTATTCGCTCGTGGGGCGGTTAATGTGCTGGTAGCAGCAGGGGTGACAAGTATTGCTTTTGGGGCAGAACATGCCCAACTTGATTTTTTGGCTTTGGCAAAAATTGCTCGCCAAAAATTAAGTGAGAATGCTGCATTTAAAAATGATTATACACAAACCTATGCAACTGTTTTTAATGATGTCTTAGCGGATGTTACGGGGCAGCGTTTATCACAACCTAATGATTTATTAGGTTTTGCGTATGCAATGGCACTATTGGATTTAGGGTATGCGGATAAAGTGGACTTAGTGCCTATTCAGCGTAAGGGCGCTGATTATCATCAAACGGGTATTACTGATACTCGGATTGCCAGTGCAACAGCGTTACGTGAGTTAATGTCGCAAGAAAAGCCAGCGAGTGACTTTACAGATTATGTATCAAAACCAGCAGCAGAGTTATTAGCGGGTGGTGAGCAATCTAAAAGTTGGTCGGAAGCTTGGTATCCATTTTTACAATATCAAGTGTTAACAACACCAATTTATCAATTAGAACAGATTTATCAATTAACTAATGGGCTTGCGTATCGCTTAAAAGAACAAATGACACGGTATACACAGGCTGACTATCAAACATTTATGACAATGTTTAAAAGTAAGCGGTATACATGGGCACGTCTACAACGCACCCTTTTATATACACTATTAAATATAAGTCATGATGAAATGATGCAAGCGATGCAACGTCCCTATTTACGGGTACTTGGTGCAACAAAACAAGGGCGTTTTTTTATTAAAAAGAATCGTGATCAGGTACAATTACCTGTTATCAATCACGTGACGCATGAGATGGTAACTGATATTTTACAGTTAGATTATCGCGCCGGAAAATTATATGAATTGATGGCAAAGCAACCGCTACAACAGGCAATGGATACAGGCCGTATACCAGTATTTTATGAGTAAGGAAGGATTAAATATGAAGTGGCAATTTTCACAATTACAAACGTATAAAGATGAACCATTACAATTTAGCGAAACACTAACACTTGATAGTAAGCTAGTGAGCCAGTTTAGTGATGTTATTCAAGAAATTAAGCCTGTCAATGTGGTTGGATTTGCACAAACAGAAGATGACGATGTATTGGTTCATGCGCATGTGACTGGTGAATTAATAACGCCCTCAACGAGATCATTACAACCAGTTACATTACCAATTGATTTGGATATTGATGAAATCTATATTAAAGATAAGCAACATGAAGAACGGTATAGTGACGATCAATCAGTTATTTTGATTGAAGATGGTGTCATTAATTTTGATGAAGCTTTATTAGAATACATCGTTTTGTCAATTCCATTGCAAGTATTAACTGATGAAGAGGCAACAAATGATACAATGCCTACAGGTAAGGATTGGTCTGTTATTTCTGAGGAAACTTACGAAAATCTAAAACAAGAGACAGAGAAGCAAAATACCCCATTAGCTAGTCTAGCCGATTTATTAAAGGATTCAGACAATTAGGTTAACCAAGATTTGTTGGTAAGTATATTGATAGAAACGAGACCAGAGCAAATCACGTTCTGGTCTTGTTTATTAAAGAAAGGAATAACGATGGCTAAACCCAAAATAACGCCTATGATGGCGCAATATAACGAGATTAAAGCGCAGTATCCTGATGCATTTTTATTTTATCGTCTGGGTGATTTTTATGAATTGTTTAATGATGATGCTGTGGTGGGATCACAACTACTGGAGTTAACGTTAACACAACGCAATAAAAATTCAGCTGATCCAATTCCAATGGCGGGTGTTCCGCATCATGCTGCGCAAAACTATATCGATATCTTAGTCGATAAGGGTTATAAAGTTGCCGTAGTTGAGCAGGTAGAAAATCCGGCAGAAGCTGATGGCATGGTGAAAAGAGAGGTTGTACAACTAGTAACCCCCGGAACCCGTATGAAAACGTCGGCTGATGCAGCTAAAGAAAATAATTATCTGGTTGGATTATCAGTTGCACCACTTGATTGTTATGGTTTAGCTTACACAGACTTATCTACTGGCGAAATAAAAGTAACCAGTTTGCAAGGCTTAAATAGTGTTTTGAATGAGATTAGCCGTTTGGAAACAAAAGAAGTTGTGACAAGTGATGAGTTACCTAATGACTTACAAGCCAATTTGACAACATTGGGCATTTTAGTTTCAAAAACCAAAGCCCAAGATGAAACGCATGCAGAAATTGCCTATTTAACGCAACAATTACAGCAAACAACACCTAAAACTGCTGCTAATACTTTATTGCAATATCTGTTTGATACGCAAAAGCGTTCGTTAGATCATCTTCAACAGGCAACAGCCTATGAAGTGGCACAATATTTGAAAATGGATCGACATTCACGCGCTAACTTAGAGTTAACAATTAATTTGCGGACACAACAACGATCAGGAACCTTGCTCTGGTTGTTAGATGAAACTAAAACGGCCATGGGTGGACGCACGCTAAAACAATGGCTAGAACAACCACTATTAGATGCTAATATTTTAAATCAGCGCTATGATAAAATCGGTGAGTTAGTAAAAGAATTTTTTGGGCGTTCAGCGTTACAAGAAGCCTTGCAATCAGTCTATGATTTGGAAAGGCTTGCTGGTCGTATTGCATATGGTACAGCTAATGGACGTGATCTTTTACAACTGCGCCGGTCACTACAACAAGTCCCTGAAATTTTAAGCATTTTAGATGACCTTGATCCATCAATTTTTGGTGAGTTAAGAACCAGTCTAGATCCTGTTTCAGATATTGAAAGTTTAATCGGTGAGGCCATTACAGATGAACCGCCGATTTCAGTGACTGATGGTGGTGTTATTCGAACTGGTTATCATGAACAGTTAGACAAATATCGTGATGTGATGACAAATGGTAAAACTTGGTTAGCAGAGTTAGAAGCACATGAACGGCAAGCAACAGGAATTAATTCTTTAAAGATTGGGTTTAATAAAGTATTTGGCTACTATATTGAGGTTACAAAAGCCAATATTGCTAAGCTAGATGCCAATCGTTATACTCGCAAACAGACCTTGGTAAATGCTGAACGATTTATTACACCTGAATTAAAAGAGCGTGAACAAATGATTCTAGAGGCAGAAAGTAAGTCAAGCGAGTTAGAATATCAGTTGTTTACGACAGTTCGGCAAACTATCAAAGAAAATATTCAACGTATTCAAACTTTAGCTGCTCATTTAGCGCAGTTAGATGTTTTACAAGCGTTGGCAACAGTGGCTGAGCGGTACCATTTTGTACGGCCAACACTAACAAATGAAGATGTGATTGATATTCAAGCGGGACGCCATCCAGTTGTTGAAAAAGTATTAGGTCATCAAGAATATGTCGCAAATAATGTGGAGATGCAAGCTAAGGACACGATTTTGTTAATTACTGGACCAAATATGTCTGGTAAGTCAACGTACATGCGACAATTAGCATTAATTGTGGTCATGGCACAAATAGGTTCATTTGTACCAGCAACAGCGGCAACACTACCTATTTTTGATCAAATTTTTACACGTATTGGAGCAGCTGATGATTTGATTTCTGGTAATTCAACATTTATGGTTGAAATGGCAGAAGCCAATACAGCTTTGCAGAATGCAACCAAACATTCACTCATTTTATTTGATGAATTAGGACGTGGTACTGCGACTTATGATGGGATGGCATTAGCACAAGCAATTATTGAGTATGTGCATGAACATACACATGCTAAGACACTATTTTCAACGCATTATCATGAGTTAACGGCTTTGGCCGATAAATTACCTGAATTACAAAATGTTCACGTTGGCGCTAATGAACAAAATGGTGAACTTATTTTTTCACATAAGGTATTACCAGGACCGGCCGACCAAAGTTATGGTATTAATGTTGCGAAGTTAGCAGGATTACCAACCTCCTTAATTACGCGTGCAGCTGATATTTTAAGTCATTTGGAAGAACAAGATGTTTCATTAAGGACGGCACCAATGACTGAAACGACTTTAGCCGATAAATCAGCTGAGTTATCAGTTGACGAGCCAACTAAACCAGCTACAGCTGATGACGGGCAATTGGATTTGTTTTCACTGCCGGATGCAATTGATTCACATATGCAACAAATTCTTGAAGAAATGAAACAACTTAACGTGGCAACTATGACGCCATTAGAAGCATTAATGAAATTAAATGAGTGGCAACAAAACATGCAGTAAGAGAGGTACGTAAATGACTGAAATCCATGAATTATCTGATATTTTAGCGAACCAGATTGCTGCTGGTGAAGTGATTGAACGACCAGGTTCAGTTGTTAAGGAACTAGTTGAAAATGCCCTGGATGCACAAGCAACGCAAATTGATATTTTAGTAGAAGATGCTGGTATTAAATCAATTCGGGTTATTGATGATGGTGCGGGCATTACCAATGATCAAGTACAACGAGCTTTTTTACGTCACGCAACGTCAAAAATTAGTTCTCGACAAGATTTATTTCGCGTGCATTCACTTGGGTTTCGTGGCGAAGCATTGCCTTCAATTGCATCAGTAGCGGATGTTGTCTTAAAAACTGCCGTAATGGATGCTAAAGAAGGAACAAAGATACATTATCGTGGTGGTGAGCTAGTATCACAAACGGGGACAAATGCACGGCAAGGAACCGATATTTTAGTAAAGGATTTATTCTTTAATACACCCGCACGTTTAAAATATTTAAAATCACAGGCAACGGAATTAGCACAAATCGTTGATGTGATTAATCGCTTAGCCATGAGTTATACGAAAGTCGCTTTTCATCTTGTCCATAATGGTAAAGAGTTGTTACAAACAGCCGGTAATGGAAATTTACAACAAGTCATAGCTAGTGTTTATGGTTTGTCACAAGCCAAGAAAATGGTCGCAGTCAATATAAGTGATAATGATTTTGCGATTTCAGGTTATGTGTCATTACCAGAACTAACACGTTCAAATCGATCATATATTTCCATTTTAATTAATGGACGATTTGTGAAAAACTATAATTTAAGTAAAGCCATTGTCAAAGGTTATGGTTCAAAGCTGATGGTTGGTCGTTTTCCAATTGCTGTATTACAAATTAGCATGGATCCACTATTAGTTGATGTTAATGTCCATCCTCAAAAACATGAAGTGCGCCTGTCTAAGGAAGTACAATTAATGGCTTTGATTGAAGAAATGATTGTTAAATGTTTTACAAACCAAAATCTAATTCCGGACGCTTATGATAATTATATGCATGGTAAAATTAATGATCAGATAGTGCCTGAAACTGACGATGCACAATTTATGGCGCAATTACAAAAAATTTCAGGGACAAGTACTAATCATGTTAATCCAAATCAGGGCATAAATGATGATAACTTGGCATCAGCTATTGATGGAACATCACGCCATTTACAGTTCCAAAATGAAGCAACGCATGCAAGCCAGGAACAAACAAGCGTTCATCCCATTATGATTACTGATGCGACTGATTTGAAGACGAAACCTGTCCAAGAGTTTGCAGCAAAATATCGGCTTGAAGATAATATACAACCTTTTACGGAAGTTTCGACGCCAGTAGCGGCCGATGAAATGCAATTAGATTGGAATGATGAAGCAACAACAATAGATGCGCCTGTTAAAACTGGGTTTCCAACGCTAGAGTACATTGGTCAAATGCATGGCACATTTTTATTTGCGCAAGCTGAAGATGGCTTTTACATTATTGATCAGCATGCAGCACAAGAACGAATTAAATATGAATATTTTCGAGAAGAAATTGGTAAAATTGGCTTAGATAGTCAACGATTATTAGTGCCAATCGTCTTGACATATCCTAAAGTTGATATTTTAAAAATTCAAGCACATGAAGATGAGTTGCAAGCTGTTGGCTTACATTTAGAAACTTTTGGTGATGATGCTTTAATTGTACGGGAGCATCCAGCTTGGTTTGAAAAAGGGCAAGAAGAGTCAACTATTCGTGAAATGATTGACTGGCTATTACGTGATGGCAACATTACAACGAAAGCGTTCCGTGAAAAAACGACCATCATGATGTCATGTAAACGATCGATTAAAGCAAATTGGTCATTAAATGATTATGAAGCACGGGGCTTATTGACACAGTTATCGCAGGCAACGAATCCATATAATTGTCCGCATGGTCGACCAGTATTAGTTTCGTTTACTAATATTGATATGGAAAAAATGTTTAAACGAATTCAGGATTCACATGAATCATGGATTGAGTATGATAATCATCCATTTTAATCAACAAGGGGAATAAAGTATGCAAGCCAGAGTTTTTTTTGCGACAATTACTGGTAATAATGAAGATGTAGCAGATGTGATTGTTGCTGCATTTAAGGCGGCTAATGTTGCAGTCAGTAAAGAGGATATTCAATTAATTGATCCACAAGATATTGATAAAGCGACAACCGATATTGTGGTGGTTGTCCCTTATACGTTTGATAATGGGTCATTACCAGATGAAGCGCTAGACTTTTATGAGGATCTTGCTGACACAGATTTGAGCGGTATCGTCTATGGTGTTTCAGGTTCTGGTGATGATTTTTATGGCGATGACTTTGCAGTAGCCATTGATAAATTTGAACAACAATTTGAAAAAACTGGTGCGCTTCAAGGTGCGGTTGGCGTAAAAGTTAATCTGAGCCCTGATCAAGCAGCTACAAAAGCATTACAAGAATTTACGCAATCTTTAATTACCACTGCGCAACACTTGAGTTAATAAAAAAGTTTTTAATTTTAAAAATTTCAGGTATAATAGTAGACGAATATTAAAACGTTGAAGAAAACACGTCGTTTAACAAATAATGCTTATAGAGAGCCAATGGTGGTGGGAGTTGGTAGCATGAAATAAACGGTACTATTTCTGAGTGTGTTACGATTTAAGTAACAACGTTTCCCGCGTTAAGGGATTTGAGAGTAACAGGTAACTGTTATAAATTCGGGTGGTACCGCGTTTAAGCGCCCCGTTATCGGATAAAAATCGATAACGGGGCGCTTTTTGTTTTAAGATATGTTCACGAACAACGAATTAAAAAGGAGTAATAATTATGGCAGATGTACAAATGACATTTCCTGATGGTGCCCAAAAGACATTTCCAATGGGTACGACACCAATGGAAATTGCTAAGAGCATTTCAACATCATTAGCAAAAAAGGCTGTTTCAGGAAAATTGAATGGTCAATATGTTGGTATGAAGGATGCAATTAGTCAAAGTGGTCAATTTGAATTGATTACGAAAGATGATGAAGAAGGACTACGCTTACTACGTCATTCCGTATCACATTTATTGGCACAAGCGTTAAACCGTTTGTATCCTGATCAAATTCATTATGGGGTTGGACCAGCAATTGACAACGGTTTTTATTACGATACAGATAAAGTTGAAGGCAATCAAATTTCAGTTGATCAATTCCCAGAAATTGAAAAAATGATGAAGCGTATTGCTAAAGAAAACTTACCAATTGTCTCACGTGAAATTACGCGTGATGAAGCTTTGGAAATGTTTAAAAATGATCCTTATAAAATTGAGTTGATCAATGATTTGCCTGCAGATGAGCATATTTCAATTGCTGTTCAAGGGGAACATATTGAATTAGATCGTGGTGGTTTGGTACCAGCAACAGGATGGATTAAGCACTTTAAGTTGACTTCAGTGGCTGGTGCATACTGGCGTGGCAAGTCATCTAACCCGATGTTGCAACGTATTTATGGAACAGCTTTTTGGAATGCGGAAGATTTAGATGCTGAGATGAAGCGTCGTGCTGAAGCTAAGGAACGCGATCACCGTAAAATCGGGGCTGATCAAGACCTATTCTTTACATCACAAGAAGTTGGTGCTGGTTTAGCTGTTTGGATGCCAAATGGTGCCGCAATTCGTCGTACACTAGAACGTTATATTGTTGACCGTGAAGTGCAAGACGGATACCAACATGTTTATACACCAGTTTTGTCAAACTTAAACTTATATAAGCAATCTGGTCACTGGGATCATTATCGTGATGATATGTTTCCACCAATGGACATGGGAGATGGCGAATTCTTGGAGTTACGTCCAATGAACTGTCCTTCACACATCATGGTCTTTAAGCACCACCAACGTTCATACCGTGATCTACCATTCCGTATCGCTGAGCTAGGAATGATGCACCGATATGAAAAATCAGGTGCCTTAACTGGATTATCACGTGTGCGTGAAATGACATTAAATGACGGCCACACATTCGTTATGCTTGATCAAATTGAAGATGAGTTCAAGAAGATTTTACAATTGATGGTTGACGTTTATAAGGACTTTGACATTACTGATTATCGCTTCCGTTTGTCATATCGTGATCCACAAAATACGGAAAAGTATTTTGATGATGATGAAATGTGGGAAAAGGCCCAAAGCATGTTAAAGACAGCCATGGATGATATGAAACTAGACTACTTCGAGGCCGAGGGTGAAGCTGCTTTTTATGGTCCAAAGCTTGATGTACAAATTAAGACTGCTTTGGGTGGTGAAGAAACATTGTCAACTATCCAACTAGACTTCCTATTACCAGAACGCTTTGATGTTAACTACGTTGGTTCAGATGGCGAATTACACCGCCCTGTTATGATTCATCGTGGTATTATTTCTACTATGGAACGCTTTACAGCATATCTAACTGAAATGTATAAGGGTGCTTTCCCAACATGGTTAGCACCACATCAAGTTCGTATTATTCCAGTTAATCGTGAAGCACATGGTGAGTATGCACAAGCTTTGGCTGATCGATTGGTTAAGCAAGGTGTGCGTGCCGAATATGATGGACGTAATGAAAAGTTAGGTTACTTAATTCGCAATGCACAATCTTTGAAAATCCCATATACGTTAGTAATTGGGGATGAAGAAGTATCAAATAATACGGTTACGATTCGTCGTTTCGGTTCACGTGATACAGCGGCTAAGTCGGTTGATCAATTTGAAAAGGATTTATTAGCTGATATTGCCAGTCATTCACGTGCATTAGATACGTTAGAAAAAGCTGTTAAAGGTGAATAATTAAAGGTGATGCCAAAATAAGAAGGATCACCTAAAAAAGCAGATTACCTACTTGGGGTAATTTGCTTTTTTTATGATGTCTGTTGATTGTTGAAATACTTAATGATTGCAAAAGGAAATTTGTAGGTATATAATTGGTCTATACCAAAAACAAAGGAGTTAAAATCATGCAGATTATTGAAGTGAAAGATGAACAAGCGGGTGGAAAAGTAGGTTTTGAGATTTTTAAAGAGGCTTTGGCAGATAATGCGCAAGTCTTTGGTCTGGCAACGGGCTCAACACCAATCACAATTTATAAGGAATTAACTGCTAGTGACCTGGATTTTTCAGACAAAATTTCAATTAATCTTGATGAATACCAAGGCTTAGCTGGTACGCATGAGCAAAGTTATCGTCATTTCATGGAAGAGCATCTATTTAATCAAAAGCCATTTAAAGAATCATACGTTCCGGATGGTTTAGCTGAAGATAGCAAGGCTCAAACAGCACATTACGATGCGTTGATTGCTGAGCATCCCCTTGATTTACAATTACTTGGATTAGGTCAAAATGGCCATATCGGGTTTAATGAACCAGGTACACCATTTGATGCCCAAACACGTTTAGTTGATTTAACACCATCAACTATTGCAGCAAACGCTCGTTTCTTTGCTAGTGAAGATGAAGTGCCACGTAAAGCATTTTCAATGGGAATTGGTAGTATAATGAAGTCAAAGAAGATTTTATTGGTAGCCTATGGTGAAAATAAAGCACAAGCAGTTGCCGATATGATTGAAGGACCAGTCACAACTGATGTACCTGCCAGTGTTTTACAAAATCACGACGATGTTATTGTGATTATTGATGAAAAAGCGGCCTCAAAAATTAAAAACCGTAATCTTATCACAACGATTGCTTAAAGATAAAGTCAGTAAATAACGAAAAAGCAAATGACCTATTTTAGGTCGTTTGCTTTTTTATTGTTGTCTATATGCTTTTGATATCATACAATAGCTTATGCTTATTGACGATGTTACCTAGTGTAAAATATGGTTGGTGTGCTAAACTTATATATAAAGTTAAAGAAGAGGGGATAACCCATGGACATGACAGGAAATGATTTCATTAAGATTCTAACCAATGAAACCTATACAACAAAGACGTTTGAAGCAGCTGATCAAGCAACAATTAACTTAGATGAGTTGTTTGCAGACGTCACAAAAGCAACGGCAGCTAACCAAATTTTTAGTGATGCCCTAATCATCAATGAAGAAGAGCCAATTATTTTACGAATTGAAACGAATTTAATTAATTTACCTATTCGTTATACGAATGCTATTCGTAAAATTGTCGTAAATGATGAAGCAAAAGAAATATCATTATATATGATTGTCGAGCATCCATTGGTGACTAAATCACATTTGTTTATTAAAAAGGCAGCCTCAGTGCAATCGTTTTTAGATGATCCAACGTCAGTTGCAGAAAAGATAACTGCATTTTTCAATGAACAAATTGCACAGATTAATGCTAATAAAGAGTCTGCTAAGCAAGCAGAACAAGTTGAAAATGAGCCTGCGGCGGAGACAAGAAATCAATAATTGTTGTTATAAAGGGGTGAGATAATGAAACATAATATTATCGCAGCGCATAAAGTGATTGGGACGATTGTTGGCATTATTATTTTTATTGTGTTGTTTAAATATTTAGCAGTCCAAATTGGTGATACGTCAGACAATGTGACATTAGCACATGCTTGGTTATCACTAGTGACAGCAATCTTTGGACCAGTTGTCGGTGCTGTAACGGCATTTATTGGTCATGCGACAAGTGATGCGTTGACTAATAATGGAACGGCTTGGTGGACTTGGGTCATTGCGGATGGTTTATTTGGTTTATTTATTGGGCTAATAACGAAACGTTTGGGTATTTTAATTGGTAAGTTGACAACAAGGAAATTAGTCTTATTCAATATTTGGCAACTCGTTGCTAATATTGTCGTTTGGTTAGTAGTAGCCCCTTTGGGTGATTATTGGGTGTACAACTTATCATTGGGGGTTGCGTTTAAAGAAGGATTAATTTTAGTAGTTGTTAATTTCTTGACAATTGCAATCGTTGGTACAGGACTATTAAAGATTTATCAACATTTCTTTGTTGAATAGTTATGATGTTTATGCAATGATTTAAAAAGATAAAATGTTAGTTATTTAAAACGGGCGAATCGTTATATTAAAGCGATTTGTTCGCTTTTTTTATAGGTTAATGGCGTGGTTAAAAACGTTGTTTTGTGATAAAATTTATGCAACAACAATGAATAAAAGTGAGGATGAGATGGCTAAAATTATTGATGGTAAGGCGATTGCTAAAAAGTTACGAGCAGTTGTTGCAACGCAAACGGTAGCGCTAAAAGAGCAAGCAGTTACACCAGGACTAGCAGTTATTTTGGTAGGTGACGATCCAGCTAGTGAAATTTATGTACGAAATAAAGAACGTGCTGCAGCTAAAGTAGGTGTTAATGCCAAAACATTTAAATATCCTAATGATGCAACTGAGGAAGAAATATTAGCGCAAATTGTTGCATTGAATCAAGATGAAACAATTGATGCGATTCTTGTCCAAAGTCCAGTGCCATCCCAAATTAATGAACAAACAATTCAAGAAGCTATTTTACCGGCAAAAGATGTTGACGGTTTCCATCCCGAAAATAGTGGACGCTTGTTTGCCGGTCAAACTGGTAATTATCCAATTGCAAATACGCCACGTGGGATTATGACAATGCTTCATCATGAAGAAATTGATTTAGCTGGTAAACACGCGGTTGTGCTTGGACGATCAATCTTAGTTGGTCGCCCAATGTTTGCTTTATTGCAGATGGCTAATGCTAGTGTGACGCTGTTGCACCGCTATACACCAGCTGATTTACGACGACAACTTTTAGCAACGGCTGATGTTGTTGTCGTTGCCACTGGTGTGCCTGATTTGATTATGGGCGCTGATTTGAAGCCTGGTGCTACAGTAATCGATGTGGGGATGAATCGCTTACCAAATAATACATTAGTCGGTGATGTTAATTTTGATACCGCTAAAAAAGTTGCTGGTGCGATTACGCCGGTTCCAGGTGGTGTCGGTCCAATGACAATTGCCACATTGTTAGAAACAACAGTAGAACTAGCAGCTCAGCATCATCATATAGAATTGGAGCACGGATGGCAGAATATTTAACAGTTTCAGCACTAACCGCTTATTTAAAACGCAAATTTGTCGCTGACCCATATTTAAAAAAAGTCTACGTGACGGGGGAAATTTCTAACTTTCGACAACGATCAGGGCATCAATATTTTAAAATAAAGGATGATCAAGCAGTTCTTTCCGTAACGATGTTTAAAACATCGTTTAGTCGGTTAAAATTCCAGTTAGAACCTGGTATGAAAGTCAATATTGTTGGCCATCTTGATCTGTATGCACCAAACGGGTCATATAGTTTGATTATTGATTCATTGGAACCAGATGGTGTTGGGGCATTGTACCAAGCTTATGAACAATTAAAAAATAAATTAGAGCAAGAAGGTTTATTTAATGTGCGACAAGCCCCCATTCCACGGTTTCCTAAAAAAATTGCGGTCATTACATCGCCAAGTGGTGCTGTTATTAGAGACATTATGACGACGGTTAGCCGGCGTTATCCGATTGCCCAACTTGTTTTATATCCAGCAGTTGTGCAGGGGAGCGGCGCAGTCCCCTCTTTGAGTAAGCAAATTGATGCAGTTAATCAAGCTGATGATTATGATGTGTTGATTATTGGCCGTGGTGGTGGGTCAATTGAAGATTTATGGGCTTTTAATGATGAGTCATTGGTGCGTCAAATGTTGACTGTTGACATACCAATCATTAGTTCAGTAGGTCATGAAACGGATACCACGATTGCTGATTTTATTGCTGACAAGCGTGCTGCAACACCGACTGCAGCTGCAGAACTAGCAACGCCAGTTCCTTTAGCAGACCTTTGGTTATCGATACAACAAGCACAACAACAATTAGTAACGATTTTACAACGAGAAATCGCGCAACGGAAAAATTATTTAGATCGGTTACAAAAAAGCTACGTGTTAACGAATCCAGAACGTTTATACGAAGGTTACTTACAACGTTTAGATCTGGCGCAGGACAAATTAGTACGGGCAATGACATTACAAATTGAACGACCAAATCAGCAACTGCAAAATTTGGTGCCGCGTTTAAATCAAAGTATGAATTATGAAATGACGCAAGCTAAGCAACATTTTAAGCATGTTATCGCTAGTTTACAGCTAGTGAGCCCATTAGCAATTTTAAGCCGTGGGTATAGTGTGACCAGAAAAGATGGTGTGGTTATTCATCAGTTACAAGAAGTATCTACTCAAGATGAAATTACAGTACAATTATCTGATGGCGAGATTGTGGCTTCGGTGATAGAAAAGAAAGAGAAATAATATGGCAGATAAAACATTTGAAGAAAATTTGGCAACATTAGAAACCATTGTGAGCCAGCTAGAAAAAGGGGATGTGCCACTAGAAGAAGCGCTAAAACAATTTGAAACGGGAATTAAAATTAGTCAGGACTTACAAAAAACATTACAAAATGCAGAAACGAGCCTAGCTAAGATTGTTAATGCTGACGGTAGTATGAGTGATTTTAATAAAGGGGAATAAAGCAGATGCATTGGCAAGAATTTTCAAAAGTAATGGTGCCAAAAATTGAACAGACCCTGGCCGATGAACTAGCAAATAGTTCATTTGTACCACAATTACGTGATGCGATGACCTATGCCGTTATGGCAGGCGGTAAGCGATTGCGACCAATGTTGACGTTGGCTGTTTTAACAACATATCAATTACCAACTAATCATTTTCTTAAAGCAGCTAGTGCCTTGGAATTAATTCACACATACAGTCTAATTCATGATGATTTACCTGCAATGGATGATGATGATTTGCGTCGAGGTAAGCCGACAACGCACCGTGCATTTGGTGAAGATACGGCCATTTTAGCTGGAGATGCCTTGCAACCATTAGCTTTTGAATGGTTAACAGACGGTAACCATGCAATTTCATCTGAGCAAAAAGTTCAACTAGTAACGGCATTAGCGAAAGCTGCTGGTGCATCAGGTATGGTAGCAGGTCAAGTACTTGATATCGCAGGAATGCAGCGTGATGTTGTCACACTAAATGAGACGCAAACAATCCATTACCATAAAACAGGTGCGTTGATTGCATATGCCTTACAAGCAGGTGCAATTATGGCTAATGCTACTCAAGCAGTACAAAATAGTTTATATGATTTTGGCATGGCATATGGTCTAGCATTTCAAATTAAAGATGATTTAGATGATTATAATGCAGGTAAAGTTGAAGCACAGGCATATCCAACGATTCTTGGTGTAGCATCTACTAAAGAAATGTTGCAAAAGCAAATCGATACTGCAAAAAAATCATTGAATACATTTCATAAATTAACACAATTAGATATACAATTGTTAGCCTCATTTTTAGACTATTTTAAAGATATAACGGAGTAAATATGGCAGTAGAAAAAGAACGTGTTGATGTTTTAGCTGTTCAACAAGGGTTATTTACATCACGAGAACAAGCAAAACGGGCAATTATGGCTGGTGAAATTTTAGGCGCAAATGAACAGCGGATGGATAAGGCTGGTGAAAAAATACCTGTTACAACTGAATTGCATTTAAAAGGCGCACCAATGCCATATGTGTCCCGAGGCGGTTTTAAACTAGAAAAAGCCTTACAAGTGTTTAACATTGATGTACAAGATAAAACAGTTTTGGATATTGGTTCATCAACAGGTGGCTTTACTGATGTTTCTTTGCAAAATGGTGCTAAACGAGTCTACGCACTTGATGTGGGGACTAATCAACTGGTATGGTCATTACGTTCAGATGAACGAGTAATCGTGATGGAAAATATGAATTTTCGTTATGCAGAGCCAGAAGATTTTAAAGAGGGGCAACCGCAAGTTGCAACAATCGATGTTTCTTTTATTTCATTGAATTTGATTTTACCCCCTCTATCAAAAATACTAACCTCAGGTGGTTCAGTTGCAACACTGATTAAACCGCAATTTGAGGCGGGGCGTGAAGCGGTTGGTAAGCATGGCATTGTCAAGGACGCAACAACACACAGTCAGGTGATTAATAAAGTAGCTGACTATGCACATGAAGCTGGGCTTAGTATTGTTGGTTTAGACTATTCACCAATTAAGGGTGGGTCAGGAAATATTGAATTCTTAGCGCACTTAGTGTTAGATGGTGGTGATAGTACAATGACGTTGGATGAGCGTGAAGCGGTGGTGACAATGGCTCATGAACAGTTAAATGCTCATCGTGAAGGTAAGCTAGATGAGAAAAACTAAAAAAGAACGTCAATTGGCGATTCGCAATCTCATTACAAAACAGACCATGCAGCGACAAGAAGATGTTGTCAATGCGCTTAATAAAATGGGATGGAATGTTACACAGGCAACAATTTCTCGCGATATTGCTGAAATGCAGTTGGTTAAAGTACCGTTAGAAATAGGCGGCTTTGCTTACGCGGTTGTGGCACAAGCTGATGCATTGGCGCATATTAAACGAATTATGCAAGAGCCGACAACAACAATTCGTACACAAGATAATTTTGTGATGATCTCAGTAGCGCCTGGAACAGGTCCGGCTTTGAAGTTAGCTTTACAAGAAGCGGATTTTGACGAGCTATTTGGGATCCTCGGAGATGATGCTGATGTTTTAATGATTTTAAAAAAAGAATTACAAGCTCAAAAATTTGTGACGCAAAAATTCCAATAAGTTGTTTATATTTTAGGAGGCGGCATGTTACAAGAATTATCCATTCAAAATTTTGCAATTATTCCCAAATTAAATATTAGCTTTGAACCTGGCATGACCGTATTAACTGGAGAAACTGGAGCAGGTAAATCAATTATCATTGATGCTGTGGGATTGTTAACAGGTGGTCGTGGCTCGCAAGACTACATTCGTCAAGGGGCTGATAAATCAGTTTTACAAGGATTAATTGATGTTGAACCAAATGAGGCTTTACAAAGTGTACTTGAATCATTAGGTATTCCACTTGAAGATAATCAATTATTAATTCATCGTGAGTTACATCGAAACGGTCGGAATGTGATTCGTGTTAATAATGTATTGGTTAACGCAACGGCTTTAAAATCATTAGGCCGACATCTAGTAGACATACATGGTCAAAATGAGCACCAGGCATTAATGCAACCAGAGCAACATTTAGGGTTGTTAGATGAATTTGCACAGAAAAAATTGCAACCAGTACAGGCAGCCTATCAAAATGCTTTTAAAAAATATCAACAACTAAATGATGCATATCATAAGCGGCAGGCAGATGAGCAAGCCTGGGCACAACGATTAGATATGTTGAGTTTTCAAAGTAATGAGTTAAATGAGGCCAATTTAGTTGTTGGTGAAGAAGAAGAGTTGGAGACTGAATATCAAGAATTGTCGAATTTTCAAGATGTTTTAACAGCTTTATCAAAAGCATATGAAGCACTTGAAGGTGAATGGGAAAATAATGGCTTAGAAACAGTTGGGACAGCTGTTAGTGAGTTAGAAGACATTGAAGAGTTAGCCCCACGTTATACTAAATTAACCGAAGCTGTGCGGGGAGCTTATTATGAACTACAAGAAGCAGCCTCGGAAATTTTAAATGTGCGTGATAATTTAGCTTTTGATGAAGAACGCTTACGCTATGTGGATGACCGGTTAAATTTAATTCGTTCACTAGAAAAAAAGTATGGGGCAACGATTACGGATGTGTTAAAGCACCAACAACAAGTAGATGAAGAGCTAATGCAAATGGGGGGGAATGAAGAAAATGCGGCTGCCTTGGCGGATCAACTAGATGCTGCTAAGCAAACTGCACAACAATTAGCCCAACAAATGCATGACATTCGATCTGATGCTGCAGTAGTATTAACTGACCAAATTCATGAACAACTAAAAGATTTGTACATGGATAAAGCCATTTTTTCGGTGAAATTTATGAAACAAAAGTTAAGCCTGACTGGTCAGGATGGCGTCGAATTTTATATTCAAACTAATTTAGGTGAAAGCGCCAAGCCATTAGCAAAGATTGCATCAGGTGGTGAACTGTCACGAATGATGTTAGCAATGAAAACAATTTTTTCTCGTGAACAAGGGATTACGTCAATTATTTTCGATGAGGTTGATACCGGTGTTTCTGGTCGAGTGGCACAAGCGATTGCTGAAAAAATTGCAGTAATTGGTCGGTATTCCCAAGTTTTGACCATTACGCACTTGCCACAAGTTGCAGCGATTGCAGACCATCATTTCTTTATTGAAAAACAAGTGATCGATAAACGAACTGAGACATCTGTTCGTCAGTTGGCAAAAGACCAGCGAATTGACGAATTAGCACGAATGTTATCGGGGAATGAATTAACCACGGCAGCTAAAGAAAATGCCCGAGATTTGTTAAAAAGAGCGCATACACATAAAAATTCAGTCGAATAAAGTTGTTTACATGACAAAAAGCGAGTAAAATAATTATTTAAACAACTAGATAAAAAGTTAGGAGTATGTGTACCATGAAGCGTGGCGTATTAATCGTACTATCTGGACCGTCTGGAGTAGGTAAAGGAACTGTACGAAAAGCCTTATTTGAGGAGCCAGATATTGATTTTCAATATTCTATTTCAATGACAACTAGACAGCCTAGAAGTGGTGAAGTAAACGGTGAAGATTACTTTTTTGTTACTCGTGATGAATTTGAAACAGAGATTGCAAATGGTGATATGTTGGAATATGCTGAGTATGTCGGTAATTACTATGGTACTCCTAAAAAGTTTATCGACCAGACTTTGGCTGCCGGACGTGATGTTTTACTAGAAATTGATGTTCAAGGTGCGTTGCAAGTAAAAGAAAAAATGCCTGAAGGGGCGTATATCTTTTTGACACCACCAGATTTAGCAGCATTGAAAGAACGGTTGATTGGTCGTGGTACTGAGGCAATGGAAGTTATTGATCGGCGTGTTTCAGCAGCAACTGCTGAAATTCGTATGATGGCTAACTATGATTATGCAGTGGTTAATGATGAAGTATCATTGGCAGTTAATCGAATAAAAGATATTATTAAAGTTGAGCGTTTACGTGTTAATCGCGTATTGCCTGAGTATATTAAGATGATTGAGGAGTTAGAAGCATGATTTTATACCCATCTGTTGACAAGTTATTAGAAAAAGTTGATTCACGTTATAAGTTAATTGCACTAGGTGCAAAGCGTGCGCATGAATTAGAACAAGGTGAATTACCTACTTTAGCAAAGTTTGATTCAGTAAAGCCTATTGGCCAAGCTTTTGAAGAAATTGAAGCAGGCAACGTTGTTATTGATCATAACAAATAAAACAAAAAGAGGATGGTTAAAACCATCCTCTTTTTGTTTGTTATTTATTCATTTGTTGTTGTTTTTTATTAAGCAATATTTGTCGAATAGCACTAATGATAGCTGGTAGGGCAGATACTAATAGTATGCCAATTAGTACCAATGAAAAATGTTCGCTAACAAATGCATTACCACCAAAGTAGAAACCAGCTTCTACGGCAATAATGACCCATACTGTAACGGCAATTGTTTCCAAAATAATAAAATTACGGTAACGGAAACCAGAAACGGCTGCAGTAAACGGTACTAAGGTACGAATAATTGGTAGAAAACGACCTAAAATAATTGCCATCTTACCATGCTTAACAAAAAAATCATTAGCTTCTTGAAGATGCTTTTCCTTAATGAAGCGCCCTAGGATGGGATGACGAACTAATTTAAGGCCAACAGTACGACCTAAAAAGAAATTAAGTGAATCACCAGATAAAGCAGCAATCCAAAATAATAGCATTAATAACCAATGGTTTAGTGAATTGCCCGATAGTGCAGCAATGGATCCAGCGGCGAATAGTAATGAATCACCCGGTAGAAATGGTAAGACAACAGCCCCGGTTTCAATAAAAATAACTGCAAATAAAGCGGCGTATGACCAACCACCCCAGGTGTTAACTAAATTATTTAAATGAACATCTAAGTGGAGAAATATGTCGATGATTTGAATCATTGTATGTTTAAGCTCCTATAATTACTTGATTAACTAAAATGACTTAGCTACTAGTTTATCACTTTTTTAAGGCACTGTAAGTTATATGTTATAATAAACACAGTGTATTTAATAGAACTTAAGAGGTAGAAAATGATGACATATCCACAATTAAATATTAATGAAGTAACAGGTCCAATTGCAGTTTTATCAACAACTATGGGCGATGTTAAGGTGCAATTATTTTCAGAACAAGCACCTAAGACAGTTGAAAACTTTGTTGGCTTGATTAAGCAAGGTTATTATGATGGTATTATCTTCCACCGTGTTATTAATGAATTTATGATTCAAGGCGGTGATCCTACTGGGACTGGTATGGGTGGTGAATCAATTTGGGGTAAGCCATTTGCTGATGAGTTTTCTGATGAAGTATTTAATCTACGAGGAGCGTTATCAATGGCAAATGCTGGGCCTAATACAAACGGCTCACAATTTTTTATTGTACAAGCTAATAAAGTACCTGCTCGTATGTTGCGTTCATTAACTGGTGTTGTACCGGATGAAATTGTAACAGCTTATGGTCAGAATGGTGGGACACCTTGGTTAGATAAGCATCATACTGTCTTTGGTCAAGTTATTAAAGGTATGGATGTTATTGACAAGATGGCAATTCAAAAGGTTGATTACGCAGATAAGCCAGAGACAGAAATTAAAATTTTAAAAGCAACTGTTAGTGAGTAATTAACAAGCTTATTTTAAACCGAGTTTAGTTCTCGGATACATATTAATTACTATATAGGAGATGAAGTAATGGTGTTTCACATTGGAGATGTTGTTGAGGGGGTTGTAACGGGTGTTCAGCCGTATGGTGCTTTTATTCAATTAGATGATCATCATCAAGGTTTAATTCATATATCTGAATGTCGTTCTGCTTTTATACGTGAAATTGGGGATGAGCTAGTTGTTGGTCAAACGGTGACGGTAATGATTTTAGATATTGATATTTATAGTGAAAAAATTTCTTTATCAAGAAGGACCGTACTAGATGGTTATAATAGGACAGCGATAGATAAAGAGAAAATAAATCAAGACTATAAATTTACACAACATCATTATTGGACTAATCAACATTTAGCAATCGGATTTGAAACGATTGCTAAATCAGGGCCAACAATGGTTAATGAAGCACTACAAAGATTACATCAATAAAGAAATGGAGCCACAATAATGTCGTTAATTGCGGGAACAATTATATTTACACGAGATGATCAGTCGTATTTTTTAGTAACTGATGAGTTACCTAAGCCTAAGTTTTATACGGTTAAAATGCATAAGCATGATGGGGATACTGCGCTTGGCTCAATTGTTAATGGTATGAGGGATGAATTAGGAATTGACTTTGATAATTTACGTTTTGGTGAATTAGCGGCATGGCATTTACAAGAATCTGAATCAAGTGAAGATCTTGTTTCTTTGTATACATTTGAAGCAATTGATTCAAAATTGTTGAATTTAGAGCGGCTGAATTTACTAGGTTTGCAATTTATTAATGCGCGTGACATTGGGAGATTGTTGAAAAATGTTGATATGGCAGGCGTTATTCAATTAGATTAATGTTTTTTCAAAAAAAGCTTGCATTTATTTTATAAATTCGGTATTATTAAAAAGTTGAGTTTTCAGGAAAGATTACATTCTTCATTTAAATTCAATAATAATTAATTCAAATTAAATGTTGACAATCATCATTTAGTGAGATATGATTATTAAGTTGCGTTAAGGAATAACAAGTTTGTTTAATTCATCAAGTAAATACTTCTTGACAAGGAATAAATAAAATGTTATGATTTAAAGGTAACTGTTAGTCGAAAGGCTTAACGAGATAGTTCTTTGAAAACTGAATATCGTTTCGATAGAACAAATGTGTAGGGTCTTCAAGCATTAAGCTTGAAACAAAAAACATTTGCGAAGTCAATTCGCTAATAAATTCGTTTAACTTCTGTTAAACAATTAAAACAACAAAATTGAGTTATACTCAAACTTTTAAAATGAGAGTTTGATCCTGGCTCAGGATGAACGCTGGCGGCGTGCCTAATACATGCAAGTCGAACGCTTTGTGCTTAATTGATATGACGAGCTTGCTCTGATTTGATTTTTTGATTTCAAAGAGTGGCGAACGGGTGAGTAACACGTGGGTAACCTACCTCTTAGCAGGGGATAACATTTGGAAACA
>NZ_BJDT01000002.1 GCF_005405285.1 Weissella sagaensis
TCTCATTTTAAAAGTTTGAGTATAACTCAATTTTGTTGTTTTAATTGTTTAACAGAAGTTAAACGAATTTATTAGCGAATTGACTTCGCAAATGTTTTTGTTTCAAGCTTAATGCTTGAAGACCCTACACATTTGTTCTATCGAAACGATATTCAGTTTTCAATGATCAACGTTGTTGTCTCGCTGACAACTTAATTAATAATACAGAACTCATACAAACTTGTCAACATCTTTTTAAGAATAAATATTAACAATATTTGATATGCATTGATGTAATGTCGTTGCCAACTTGATATATATTACACACCATTTTATTAAAAGTCAACACTTTAAGTGAAACAAATATCAAAACTAATTTTAAAACCCTCTTAAAACACAATAAAAGCTAAGGCAAACCTTGATTTGCCTTAGCTTTTGCTATAAATAATCTTCAATTATAATTAAAACAATGCTAGTTGATTCTCGTCTGGCATACCATTTAACACACCATTTTCATCTAAAAACTGTAACAATGTTTTTGAAATGCCACCACGTTGTGCAAGATCTTCCTTTGAGAGGAATTCTCCAGCTGCTCGCGCTGAAACTATTTTTTTCGCCACGTTATCACCCAGACCAGGCACAGCATTAAATGGCGCAATTAGTGTATTACCCCCAATTAACCATTCTTCAGAATCTGATTTATAAAGATCTACCATATTAAAATCAATACCGCGTTCCAGTGCTTCGTTTGCAATTTCAAGTACAGTCAATAAGTCTTTATCTTTAGCTGAAGCATCATTTCCTTGATGTTTGATTTCCATTATTTTTGCTTTCGTACTATTTAACCCATGCGACATCGAAACAATATCAAAATTGCTAGCACGAACTGAAAAATAAGCCGCATAATAAAGCGTTGGAAAATAGACTTTAAAGTACGCAATACGCAAAGCCATCAAGACATACGCTGCCGCATGAGCTCGTGGGAACATGTACTTAATCTTCAAACCAGATTCAATATACCATTCAGGTACGCCAGCTGCGCGCATTTCTGCTTGGAATTCATCTGTAATCCCTTTACCTTTACGTACTTTTTCCATGATTTGGAAAGACGACTCTGAATTAACACCATAATTAATTAAGTCGGTCATGATTTTATCACGCGTTCCAATAACTGTACCAATCGTAGCCACACCACGTTCAATTAATTCATCAGCATTACCACGCCAAACATCCGTTCCGTGAGATAGACCTGAGATTTGTAGTAATTCAGAATAGTTCTTGGGATGCGTCTCTTCCAACATCCCTCGAACAAAGGCTGTTCCAAATTCAGGTACCCCTAATGTCCCAGTCTTAGAAAAAATTTGTTCTTCAGTCACCCCCAACACTTCAGGTGATGAAAATAGGCTCATCACCCCTGGATCATTCATCGGAATAGTTGTTGGGTCAATCCCCGACATATCCTGTAAGGCACGAATCATCGTCGGATCATCATGACCCAAAATATCCATTTTTAAAATATTATCGTGAATTGAATGGAAATCAAAGTGGGTTGTTCGCCAAGTTGCTGATAGATCATCAGCTGGATATTGAATAGGCGTGAAATCATAAATTTCCATATCATCCGGCACAATCAAAATACCAGCTGGATGTTGCCCTGTTGTTCGCTTGACACCAGTTGCGCCCATAGCTAGCCGCTCAATTTCAGCACCTCTAAATTGCTTATCGTGATCACGTTCGTACGCTTTCACGTACCCAAACGCCGTTTTATCAGCGACCGTTGCAATTGTTCCAGCACGGAAAACATTATTTTCTCCGAACAATGACTTCATATAGTTATGCGCAAAAGGTTGATAATCCCCTGAAAAATTCAAATCAATATCAGGAACCTTATTTCCCTTGAACCCTAAGAAAGTCTCGAATGGGATATTGTGACCATCACCAATTAGTTTTGTACCATCAATGGGGCTATATTTTTCTGGCAAGTCATATCCTGACTCATAGTTCCTTGGATCTACAAATTCAACATAATCACCATTCACACTCCGATAGTGTGGTGGTAAAGCGTTCACTTCAGTTATTCCAATCAATAGCGCAATCAAAGAGGATCCAACTGATCCACGTGAGCCAACCAAATAACCGTCTTTATTTGATTTAGCCACCAATCGTTGTGCAACTAAATAAATAACCGCAAATCCATTTTTAATAATGGAATTTAATTCTTGTTCAACACGCGCTTCAACAATTTGCGGCAATGGATTACCATACATACGATACGCTGTTTCATATGATTTTTGGCGTATTTCGTCATTAGCCGTTGGCATATTAGGTGGGTAATTGCCGCTTTTAATCGCTTCAACATCATCGATCATATCAGCAACCACATGCGTATTATCAATCACTACTTTTTGAGCAAGCTCTGGCCCCATCCAACTAAAATCATCTAACATCTCTTGGGTAGTCCGTAGGTGCAATTCAGGCAAACTGTGTCGATTTAGCGGATTAGCACCACCTTGTGAACTAACTAAAACCTTACGATAAATCGCATCTTCTGGATTCAAGTAATGCACATTTCCTGTCACAACAACCGGTTTATCCAATTCATCGCCAATTTTAACGGCTTGCATCATTAATTCACGCAAACGCGCTTCATCTTTAATTAATTCGCCTTCAATTTCAGGTAAATAATTGGCTGAAGGTTGAATTTCAATATAGTCATAATACTTTGCTTTAGATTTAGCAGCAGCATAACCTTTTTGCATTAAGGCTTCCCAAAATTCGCCAGATGTATCACCAGTTCCTAATAATAAACCATCTCGATATTTATTTAGTAACGACCGTGGTACTCGCGCATTACGATAAAAATAATGAATATTTGATTCAGAAATCATTTTGTATAGATTTTTAACACCGGCCTGATTTTTCACCAAAACAACAGCATGATTTGGTCGGCCATGACGCCAAGCATCATTTTCTGTCATGCGCTCATTTAGTTGATCAGCATGTGTAATACCATATGCCTCACGAGCCTCTTCCAGGAATATACGATTCAAATGACCAGTCGTTTCCGAATCAAAAATTGCTCGGTGATGTTGTTCCAATTGCACACCAAAATGTTTTGCTAATGTATTCAAACGGTAAGAACGCATATGTGGGTATAAGAAACGTGCTAACGTCAAAGTATCGATAATTGGATTAGAGATGACTGGCATACCATGACGCTCATAGCCTTCGTTCATAAAGCCCATGTCAAAGGTTACATTGTGTCCAACTAAGATGGCATCACCATAGAATTCACGAAAAGCTGTAAACACATCTTTTTCAGACTTTGAACCACGAACCATATCATCGGTAATTGATGTTAAATCCGTCGTTGTTTGACTAAGCGGAAATCCTGGATCAATAAACTCAGAAAATTCAGCAACAACATTACCTTTTTGCATTCTAACAGCTGATAATTCAATTACTTTATCATAGGCTGCTGACAACCCAGTCGTTTCCACATCAAAGACCACATATTCAGCATCACTCAGTTCAACATGAGCTGGATTAAAAATAATTGGTTCACCATCCTCAACCAAATTCACTTCAACACCGTAAATCATTTTCATATCATTCGCCGCTGCAGATGTTGATGCTTCAGGAAAGCCTTGAGCACCAGCAGTATCAGTAATGGCAATCGCATCCATTCCCCAATTATGGGCTTGTTTAACATAATCTTTAATACCATTGGTGGCATCCATAGTCGACATCAATGAATGCGTATGCAACTCAATCCGCTTTTTGTCACCTTCATAGGTTTCCAGACGTGGTTGGTGCTTAACAATTTGAATATCATAAGCCATCATAGTCAAATCATGCAAAAAATCATCCTGTTGTACCGGTCCACGTGCTCGGACCCACATGCCAGGTTTAATATTTTCAAAAAACGCAACATCTGCATCATCACGTGAAAACTTTTTTAGAACAAACGAACTTGTATAGTCAGTTATCTTCATCGTCAATAATTGGCGTTCAGACTTTAATACCTTCACTTCAGCCGCAAAAATATAGCCTTCAACAATGACTGACCGTTCTTCATCAACAATATCAATCATATCCGTCACGTCTGCATCACTAGCAATTTTACGACCCAAATTATTGCTACCAACATTTTTACCATTATAACTGACTGTTTTACGTTGCTTAGCTGCTTGTTCAATTTGAACTTGCGCCATTTGTGATAACTGCTCATCTTGAGATGCACGTTGGGCCATAGCAGTTGCTTGCGATTCTGCAACTAGTTGTTCATCAACATTCACTTTAAATGGTAATTCTGTCGTAACACCTATTTGTCGATAGGCATTTTGAATGATTGGTAAGCCTGTTTGCGTCGCATATTTACTCCAAGCTGTCGATGCAAAGTTTAACACTAATTGTTCATTATCAATCACTGGCATTACTTGGTTAAAAGCTCGTTGAAATGCCCCTGGTTCATTTTGGTGTTGGTTTAATACCCACCCCCAATAATTAATAATTTGGGGTAACTTTGGTTGAACTGTCAAACTAATTTCGTAATTAACCGTTGCAATACTAGCAAATGTTGTTTGTAATTTACTAATTAACATTGCCAATGTTGTCACTTCTGGCAATTCAGGCAATGATAAATGAAATTGCCAAACACGTGATTGCTTATGGACCGTTAATTTTGTTAAAGTTGCCTCTTTAAAGGTGTCCGGCACCTCCTTGTATTGCAACTGTTGTAACAATACTTGAAATTGTTCTTGTGGGTTTAATGCCATCACTTATCGCCCCTTTCACGAATTTTGTAATCTATTGTTATTATACATTGTCCTCGTAAGATAAAAACAACAAAACAATTAATTGCTTTGTTAAGCACAAAAAAAGAGGAAGCAACGGGCAAGTTGCTTCCTCTTTTCGTAACAAATAGTACTAATACTATGTCGTTACTATAATCAAGTTAGATGGGCGTCCAACTTGATTAGAAAAGGTATATTTAACACATACCAGTTTAAGGAGTAGTTGCAGGAACGGGCATTCCTGCTAGGTTATGAGTAATCATTATGGGCATCGATGTGATATCTCTGTATCCCTCATCGATAGTTATACTATAAATCTAAAATCTTAAAAAAAGAATAAAGATTTACAATCGATTAATCTTTATTACCATTTAAAAATACATGTAACGTTGACACAAGTTCTTCAGCTCGAACTTCAATTGCCTCATCAGCTTTACGTAATTTAACTTCTACAATGCCTTCGCTAGCCTTTTTACCTACTGTTACTCGTACAGGCAAACCAATTAAATCAGAATCTGCAAACTTAACACCAGGACGTTCATTACGATCATCCAAAAGCACCTCATAACCAGCAGCTGTCAAACTATTATGTAATTCATCTGTTAGCTTAGCCTGCTCTTCATTCTTATACTTAATTGGTATTAGGTGAACATCCCATGGTGCTACACTAGCTGGCCATGAAAGGCCGTGTTCATCAGCATTTTGTTCAGCAATTGCTGCAAGCAAACGAGAAACACCAATACCGTATGATCCCATAATAACATCTGCTTGACGACCATTATCATCTAAGACTTGTGCCCCCATGGCCTTAGAATAACGTGTTCCTAACTTAAATATATGACCGATTTCAATTCCCTTAGTAAATTGCAAATGTCCTTTAGTATCAATTGATAAATCACCTTCGCGCGCAACACGTACATCTGCTACTTCATCAATTCTAAAGTCACGATCAATATTAGCGTTCAAGTAATGGAATCCTTGCTCATTGCCGCCAACGACAATATTGGCCATGTCTGTGACCCATTCATCAGCAATAATTTTTACTTCTTCGCCAACACCAACAGGTCCTAGTGAACCAAATGGGGCGTTTAAGTATTGTTGCGTTTCTTCTTCAGTTGCTAAACGTAATTCGTCTACATGTAAATAATTTTGTACTTTAACTTCGTTGACCTCAAAGTCACCACGAACTAACACTAAAATTGGTTGATTATCAGCCATCATCAACATGGTCTTAACTAACTGATCAGCTGTTGTCTGTAGATAATCAGCCAATTCGGCAATCGTCCCTACTTCTGGCGTTGCAATTTTTTGTAAATCAGCTAATGGGGCATGTGATTTATTTGGTACATATAAATCTTTGGCCATTTCTAAGTTAGCAGCATATTCTGATTGATCAGAATATGCAATGGTATCCTCACCAGCAGCAGCAGGGGCTGAAAATTCCTTTGAATCAGATCCACCCATGGCACCAGCATCACCAACAATGACACGATAATCCAAACCAACTCGATTAAAAATATTAATATAAGCTGATTCCATTTTCTTATAAGTATTATCTAAACTGGCTTCATCAATTGAAAACGAATAAGCGTCCTTCATAATAAACTCACGTCCACGCAAAACACCAAAACGTGGGCGATCTTCATCACGTAGCTTTGTCTGAATTTGGTACAGCGTCAATGGCAAACGTTTGTATGACTTAATATCATCACGAATCAAAGTTGTCATCGTTTCTTCATGTGTGGGGCCAAGAATCATATCCCGTCCATGACGATTGCGCAACTTAAACAAATTAGGCCCATATGTTTCATAACGACCTGATTCTTGCCATAGTTCTGCTGGCAACAAAACTGGTGCAGTCATTTCAATAGCATCAATCTTTTCCATTTCTTCACGGATAATAGCTGTAATTTTGTTTAATACTCGTTGTGCTAATGGTAAGTAGGCGTATACCCCTGCTGTAACCTGACGAACATATCCCGCACGTAACATCATTTGATGTGAAATTACTTCTGCATCAGCTGGTGTTTCACGTAATGTCGGGATAAAAACCTTTGATTGTTTCATGATTTATACCCATTCCTCATCTCTGCGCTTTTACGCACATTAAAATTCTTTTACTATTTTAACACATTTGTCTTTTTACAACATTTCAAGCTGATTAATTACTTAATGAAATAACGTAATATATCATTTCCAGTGACTGCTATCATCAAAACAAACAATAAGCCAACACCCACCAAAGTTACCGCTAATTCAGCTTTTTCAGGCACAGGGCGTCTGATAATTGCTTCAACTGCGTTCAACAGTAACTTACCACCATCCAAACCTGGAATTGGTAGTAAATTCATCATTCCTAAATTAACCGATAACCAAGCCATGAATGACACAATTGCCAATATTCCCATATGGCTGACTTCTGATGTGTTTTTATAAATGGCAACTGGTCCGCCTAATTTATTTAGTGAGAAACCTTGTACCAAGTTTTTAATAGCCCTAAAAATTTGTGTCATAGATTGACTAGTCATTTGGAACCCATAGCGAATGCGTGCCGTTAATGCATTGGTCTGTTTAGACGTTACACCCACTTGACCAATAACCATACCACCATTTTTAACACCTTTAGGTTTAAGCGTAACATGGTGCGCCTTACCATTTCTCTCGTATGTAATATTAACTTTTTGATTTGCTAAAGGTTGAATTGTATTTTGCATTTTTTGCCATGAATGGATTCTCTCACCATTAATTGCCGTTATCTCATCGTTATGTTTCAATCCTGCTAAAGCTGCTGGTGAATCCTTGTTCACTTGGTCAACGGTTGTTGTTGAAACACCTGGTAAAGAAAATGCTAACCCAATGAATAAAATTAATGTCAAAATAAAATTGTTAAGTGGACCCGCAAAATTAATTAATGCGCGTTGCCAAAGCTTGGCAGACTCAATATGCGTATCTCTTGGTGCAACTAATACCATGGTCCCGTCGGGTTCTATAATTGACGCATCATGATCAACAGTTAGTCGTACTAACTGATTGTCGTTCGCCAAATAGCCTTCAATAAACATACCATCAATTAAATCAACTTGATTGACAGTCATCGTTTGACCCCCAACTAATTCTTCTTGTTCAGACAAATTAATTTTCGTGACAACATCATCTGTCACGACCACTGTCACAGACATACCTGGTTGAATGGGATCATTGTCCGTATCACCACGGCCAGCCATGCGTACATAACCCCCTACTGGCAAGATACGCCAAGTATATGTTGTGCCATGACGTTGCGTTTGCAAAACTTTTGGTCCCATGCCAATCGCAAATTCCCGTACTCGTACACCCGATTTTTTTGCAAAGTAAAAGTGTCCAAACTCATGAACAATAACGATTACGCCAAACACAATAATAAATGTAATAATTGCTGTCATTTTTCTCTCCATCCCCATTCTAAGTAGGGTTAGTATACAATAAAAACCGTTTCCACGGTACTATTGAAAAAGGATCGATGATAATCATCGATCCTTTTGAACTTGTTTCAAAAATCATTCCTTAATGTTAGGTTATTTGGATATACCGTGACTCCCACAGAAAACTTACGCAAAGACACCTAACAAATACATCAATGGCAATACAATCAACATTGAATCGAAACGATCTAAAATACCACCATGTCCTGGCAAAGCATTTCCTGAATCTTTAACGTGATAAAAACGCTTCAAAGATGATTCAATCAAATCACCAAATTGTCCAGCAACTGACAAAACAATACTAATTAGAAGCATGATTCCCCAGTTATAACGTTGTGGAAAGAAGTAAACATAAATCGCTGCCAATACAACAGCAATCACACTACCACCAATTGATCCTTCCCAGGTTTTATTAGGTGAAATAGCCGTTAGTTTGTGCTTACCTAATTTACGCCCGACTAAGTAAGCAGCCGAATCTGTTACCCAGACAATTAAGAAAGCATACATTAACGTATCAAGACCAGCTGTACGTGCTGCAACCATCATCCCAAAGCCTAGTCCAACATAAATCATCGTTAACGTAAAGACACCAGCGTCTTCGAAATTAAATTTATTACGTGCAACAACTGTATGCAATAACATTAAAATAACAAAAATATATAATAATGAAGAACGTTGCAAAGTTACTGGCAAGTTTAATTCATGCCAAATACTAGTTGGCAATGTCATGACGACTGCACCTAACATGGTTAGAACAGCGCCAAAATCAATTAGCAATGTGCGACGCATCAAGACTACTTCAGAAGCAGCCACAGCTGCCAATACTGACGCAGCAATTTGAATCCAAATCCCGCCTGCTATTAAAATGGGGATAAAGATTGCTAGTGCAACAACTGCTGTAATCACCCGTGTTTTCATTTTTTTATCTCCTGCTTTTTATCACTTTTATTTTCTGCTAAACCTCCAAAACGACGGTGTCGTGATTGGTAAGTCATAATAGTTCGTTTCAAAACGGCTGGTGTAAATTCTGGCCAATGTTCATCCACAAAAACAAATTCAGCATAGGCAATCTGCCAAAGCAAAAAATTAGATAACCGCTCTTCACCACTTGTTCGAATTAATAAATCTGGATCTGGATAATCTAATGATGCGGTCATCATCGCTTGGTCAACCAACTGTTCATCAATATCTTCTGGTTTGATTTCACCTGTTATGATACGTTGCGCAATTTGTTGCATACCCGAAACAATTTCAGCACGACCGCCATAATTCAAAGCAAAATTTAATACCATTCCGGTGTTATTGGCTGTCTTTGCAATGGCATTGTGCACTGCTTTTTGTGTGTGCATCGGTAGCTGGTCAATATAACCAATCACATTTACACGAATATTATTAGCAATTAAATCTGGCACAAAGGTATCAAAAAATTTACCAGGTAATTTCATTAAAAAACCAACTTCAGTATCTGGGCGTTTCCAATTTTCTGTCGAAAAAGCATACAACGTTAACACCTTTACACCCAAATCACTGGCAGCTTTTGTAATATCTTTAACAACTTCCATGCCACGCTGATGACCCGAAACTCGTGGTAGATTCTGTTTTTTTGCCCATCGGCCATTACCGTCCATGATAATCGCAATATGTTTTGGGATTTGTTCATTATCCAATTCAATTGTTTGCGTATCAACATGTTTCTCATGTTGGTCATTAAAAAACACGATTTTCCCTCCGATATCTTGATAAATAATCATTAATAGATTGCATAGCACATCATAATCTTATACATTATAACAGTTTGTTACGAAACATTTTACTATTATTGGTTATTTATCAAAATTTTTACTCACTTTATTAATCAAAAGCACCAGCTAATAATGCTTCAATCGTATCCAAAACGCCGTTGTGATTATTGTCATTAACAGCTAAGTTATTAACCCGGACTTTCATGAAGTCTTCCGCATTTGGCATCACGAATGGATATTTAACATACCGCAACATCTCTAAATCATTCCCATTATCACCAAAGGCTGCCATTTCTTCCGGCTTAATATGCCATTTTTCCCCTAGTTGTTGTAACCCAGTTCGCTTATTGACACCTGGTGCTAAGATATCAACAGTTCCAAATCCTGATCCAGTTGTATGTAATTCTTCACCAAATTCTACTCGTAATTGTTGAATATATTGGTGCACATCAATACCTTGTGGCCAAACAAAAGTAAAACGAAAAATATTATCATCAATTTCTTTGAACTTTTCAACTTGGTGAACAATTGGATAAAATTGTTTTACCATACCAATGACTTCGGGGGTTGCATGATTAGAAACATATGCACCATTGTGTCCTGATAGCACAATCAAATTTTCCAACTCCGCATTAGTCCGATTATTCCAGTCAATAACCCGTTTAATTTGGGCATTAGTAATTGAAGATTCAGCAATCACTTCTTCATGGTTCATAACCAATGCACCATTATCAGACACATATGTCACACGGTCAGGATTAACTGGATTAAAGTACGAACGTAATTGCGTGTATTGATTACCACTTGCTGCAACAAAACGAATACCACGTTCATCCAATTCATCTAATAAATCTTCCATACGTGCATAATCAAATGTACGATCATCACGTAATAACGTGCCATCCATGTCTGTTGCAATTAACTTAATCGTCATTTTTAATTTTCTCCTTTAGTTTAAATATTACTAATTTGCTTAATACATAATTCGAAACTATCACAAATATATTTTGAATAACATTCCATATCATATCATTCTGGTGCATCACATGAACACCAAATAGTAAAATTAAATATCCTAACATGCCCGTTGCCAAACGTGCCAGAAAAAATTTTATCATTTCTAGTATAATATTACCGAACCCGGTTGTTTGACTATCGAATACCCATTTACGATTAGTTAAATAAGCAAACAACACACTCAACAACCATGCTAGAACATACGATACATTGATCGTTAAGTCCATCCAGCGAGCACCACTATAAACGACAATATTTACCAGAGTTGTCAAAACACCAAATATTAAATACATTAGTTGCATACGATACTTGACAATTTTTGCCATGATTGTGCGCATTTTATTACTCCATTTCGATAAATTTACAAAATTATACTCAAAATATTATATCAGACTCACCACTAAACAGTTAGTTTGCTACAATTATTATCATAGGTTCTTGCAAAACTAATTAACTAGAAAGGCTTTATTATGAATCCAAGTTCTAATTCTAAAGATTCTCGTACGCAACACCGTGAATCATCAAATCCACTTGCATCACGTTTACTTAATTTCTCACAAGCAAAAATACCGTGGCTATCAATGTTAATCAGTGTCATCGCCCAAAATGTGGTTTGGTGGGTTTATCCTTTAATATACTCTAATCGTTTAGTTAGTGGCCAAATTCAACACAACCCGCTCCTGTTAACCTATAGTATTATTTTATCATTGGCTATTTTTTTAACGTTTAATCGCAATTTTGCACAATGGTTTAATTACATCGTTATCTTAGTCCCACTACTATTTTTATATTTTTTGTATAAACATTTTACTGGACAACAAGTGATGTTGCTTACACTATTACCACTTGCACTATTGTTAATTAATATTCCTGGCTTAAACTTAAAAAATATTTTAGGGCTCATTTTATATTCAGGTATTGCAGCCTTAGTGATGCCTGTTGTTATTTTTTATCAACAAAATACATTCTTGACCCAACCATTTTTGCTTAGTTTATTTCCCCTATTTTTCAGCTATCTATTTTTCATGAGTAGCTTATTTGTACCAGAAGGACGTAACAAACGCTTAACATCGCTAGTATTTGGTATTATTTTACTAATCAATGTTTTAGCATTAGATTGGAACTTATGGATGTTTTTGGGCGTACTAATTATCGTATTTACTTGGCTAGTGTTAATTAATTTGAATTTAAAACAACGCTATCAAATGACCTTTTTTACCGTTCTACAGACACTGACAATTATGATTATCTTCTTGCAACAACTATAAAAATAGGAAGAAATTTTACTTTCAAATAACATATTAACGTTTTATAATATGTTTATGGATAAACAATTATCAGAATTTTTTAAATTATTTTCAAATGTCTTACGGCTTAAAATTTTACAAATTTTAGATCAAAATGAACAAAATGTTTCCAGTTTAGTTATTTTGACAGGCTATTCGCAATCAAACATATCACAACAATTAAAAATATTAAAAGCAGCTGATATTATTAGTCATCATCGTCATGGTAAACAAATCTTTTATACCTTAAAAGATGACCATATCCATGAAATTATTGCCTTAGCATCAAACCACTTGGAGGAAAAAATATAATATGCATAATCATCATGAGCATGCAGGCGTTCCAAAAAAACAACTGCCGTATTTAATTGGCATTATTCTTAATTCCATATTTATTATTGCTGAAATGATTTTTGCCTACTATGCGGATTCCACAGCCTTATTTGCTGATGCATTGCATAGTATTAGCGATGTGGCCTCATTAATTTTAGCGTGGGCTGCTGTTGCTGTTTTTGGATTACGGGCGACATCAACGCATACGTACGGCTGGCATAATGCCACCATTTTAGCTAGTTTCATGAACGCTCTTTTCTTATTAGGTGCCGTTTTTATTATTTGGTTTGAAGCGATTGATAAATTGCTCAATAGCAACAGTGAACCAGCTGGTAGTTTAATTATGATTGTGTCAGCTATTGGTATTGTAATCAACTTTTTAGCTGCTAAATTTTTTGCCATGGCTGGTGATCATGAACATGATATCAACGCCAAAGGTGCTTATGTACACCTATTAGCCGACGCTGGTGTATCTTTTGGCGTTGTTTTATCTGGACTACTAACGTTCCTGACAGACTGGTATTGGCTTGATCCAGTTGTTTCAATTTTAATTGGCGTTGTTATTATCGTTTCTTCTTGGGGGATTTTTAAACAATCTATTCTCTTAATCTTCAATGGTGTCCCAGAAAATATCGATGAAGAAGCTGTTGAAAATGCCATTTTAGCAACCCCACAAGTTATCAGTATGCATGATTTACATATTTGGGGTTTATCCACTACTGAGACAGCATTAACCGTGCATCTGGTTGTTGAGAATCCTGGTGATATGACCTTGCTATCACAATTAGGTTATATGCTACAAAATGACATGCACATTCAACACACAACAATTCAACTGGAAAAAAATAAAACTGATGAGCCATGTAACACCATCTAACTCATCTTTCAAAACAAAAAATTCGTTAAGTTCAAAAATGAACTTAACGAATTTTTATTTTAATTATTTAATTCCAAAACAGCCACATATGGCAAACCACGATAATATTCGTTGTAATCCATACCATATCCAACTAAAAACTCATCTGGTACATGTGCGCCAATAAAATCTGGCGTGATACCACCTGCTGATTCAGATTGTCGTTTATCAGTTGCAACTGCGACATAAACTTTTTTAGCACCACGTGCCTCAAAATCTGCCTTGAGATAACGTAATGTTAGTCCTGAGTCAACAACCTCATCTAAAATAACAACTGTACGATCTTTTAAATCAACCTTCAAATCACGTTGAATTGTAATATGACCGGTTGACTTATCACCAACATAACTAGAAACATCAATATAATCAAGTTCAACCTCACATTGCATAGCCCGCATTAAATCAGCCATCCACATGTAAGCACCCTTCATAACACCAATAAATACTGGACGTTCCACATCAACTAGTACTTCATTCAATTCGCCAGCTACCCGATTGACCATTTTTTCAATATCATCAACTGACAAAATAGTGCGCGCTAATCTCATTTCCGGCATGTTTACCCCTCATTCCAGATATCAAACAAAATAATTGTTTGTTCGTTCGATGGGCCAACTGCAAACGTATATAGCGGTACACCAATTAGTTCTTCAACACGCTTTAGATAGTTTTCAGCATTTGCTGGCAACTCTTCACGTGACTTAATACCAGTAATATCTTCTGACCAACCTGGTAGTTCTTCATAAATTGGTGTGACACGTTGCACATCCTTTAAGTTAGCTGGATAATGTGAAATACGTTGACCATCTAATTCATAAGCAACAGCCAATTTAACTGTCTTAAGTCCTGACAAAACATCTAGACTGTTCAATGACAAGTGTGTAAAACCACCAATACGAGCAGCATGGCGCAAAACAACTGTATCTAACCACCCAATACGTCGAGGTCGTTTAGTCACAACACCGTATTCATGACCAACTTCACGAATACGGTCACCAACTTCATCAAATAATTCCGTTGGGAAAGGTCCATCACCAACACGTGATGTATATGCCTTAGCAACTCCTACGACACCGTTAATCTTTGTTGGTCCAACACCAGCACCAACCGTTGCACCCCCACCAACTGGTGAAGATGAAGTTACGTATGGATAGGTCCCTTGATCGATGTCCAACATTGCACCTTGTGCACCTTCAAATAGCACACGCTTGCCATCATCTAAATAGTCATTAATCAAAACTGTTGTATCAACAATATAAGGCTTTAAAGTCTGTCCGTAGCCATAGTATTCTGCTACCAATGTTTCCACATCAAACGGCTTTTGATTATAAATTTTTTCTAGAATTTCATTTTTTTCAGCTAATACGTTACTTAGACGCTCACGCAAAACATCTTCATCTAATAAATCAGCCACGCGAATACCAATACGAGCAGCTTTATCCATGTAAGTTGGGCCGATGCCACGTCCAGTTGTCCCAATCTTGCCATCGCCCTTTTTAGCGTCGGCTAGTTTATCCATCAACATATGGTAAGGGAAAATTACATGAGCTCGGTCAGAAATACGTAAGTTGTCAGTTGTCACACCTTGTGCTTGGATTTCATGCAATTCATCCAACAATGCTTTAGGAGTAACAACAGTCCCGTTACCAATAACAGCTAAACGCTCAGGATTGAAAATTCCTGATGGTACAGAAGATAATTCAAACTTTTTACCATCTACATAAATTGTGTGCCCGGCATTGTTACCACCTTGATAACGGACCACCATATCAGAGTTTTGTGAGATAAAGTTTGTAATCTTTCCTTTACCCTCATCACCCCATTGACTACCAACAACTACAATCCCTGCCATATTGGCCTCCTATTTCAGGTTCGCTAAACACGAACAATATAAACTTTTCTCAATACTTAATTAAGTTTACCAAGAAACTAGCTAGGTTTCAATGTTATTCTCTTTAAAAGTTCGACTTTTAATCAAAAAAAACATTAAAAAGCTAATGATATAACATTAAACACTATCTTTCCTACTTTGTTTCACTAAAAAACGCACAAGAACCGAACGTCTTGTGCGTTTAAATGAATTACTTATTATTCTTAATGGCTTTGGCAATTTCCCAATAAATATTTGGTACTAATGACAAGAAAATTGTAATTAACCAGGCTATACCTGTTAATGATACAAAGCTAAACAACGTTTGTGTTACCGGCACAATAACTAGTAAGATTGTCAATAATCCGGCCAATGCCGCCATCATAACTAGCATTGGGTTAGCGCTAAACTTAATCTTAAACATTGATTCTTCACTACGAATATTGAAGACATGTAAAATTGATGTTAGTGATAAGACAATGAAAGCCATTGTGTTTCCAAGTTCTGGATTACCCACATAAACACCGTAACCTTGCGCAATCAACGTTGGAACTGCAAATAAAATGACATTTATCATGATGCGCCCAGCTAAACCATTAGCAAAGATACTTGCTTTTGGACTTACTGGTTCTTGATTCATGACGTTATCGTGAACAGGTTCACGACTCAAAGCAAAACCAGGAAGACCATCAGCTACCAAATTAATAAACAACAGTTGCGTTGCAATCAATGGTGATCCCCAGCCAAATATCATTGCTGCCACAATAATCACAATTTCTGACATGTTTGCACTCATCAAGAAATTAATCGTCTTCCGAATATTACCGTAAATACCACGACCAACTTCAACTGCATGGACAATCGTTGCAAAGTTATCATCAGTTAGAACAATTGCTGATGCTTCACGGGCAACATCGGTCCCCGTTTCACCCATTGCAATACCAACATCAGCACTGCGCAAAGCTGGTGCATCGTTAACACCATCACCTGTCATGGCAACAACATCACCGCGTTTTTGCCATGATTTCACAATACGAATCTTATCTTCTGGCGTTACTCGAGCATAAACCGCATATTTTTCAACATTTTTATCTAATTCTTCATCAGACATTTTATGCAACTCAGCCCCTGACAATGCATGGTCTTCATCGCCTAAAATACCAATCTCACGTGCAATAGCACTAGCTGTTACCACGTGATCACCTGTAATCATAACCGGTTTAATACCAGCTGCACGGGCTTGTGCAACAGCTTCAGCTGACTCAGGACGTGGTGGATCAATAATACCAACCAGTCCCAATAGCGTCATGTTACTTTCAACTTCGTCTTCAGTTGGTTCGTCACTAATTGATGCTAATTTAACTGCTCCAACGGCAATCACACGTAATGCTTTTGAACCGAATTGCTCGTTCACATCAGTTGCATCATGATGAACACTTTCCGGAAACTTTGGTAACAAGACATCAAAAGCTCCCTTAGTTATTGCCAGATAACCATCCGCTACTTTGTGTACGGTTGTCATACGCTTTCGTGTTGAGTTAAATGGAATTTCAAAAACCTTTGGATAAGTTGCTTGTAGGTTTTCATATTCTGAATATTCACCTAAAGCATTAACCATCGCAATTTCAGTAGGTAATCCCACTACCTCTTCTTCTGGCTTTGTCACATTAGTTGATAAAGCTCCGAATTTCAAAACGTCTGGTAAATTACTTGCAATTTCTTGATTATCAAAAATTTGATTAGCTTGCGCATCCCATACACGACGCACAGTCATCTTATTTTGCGTTAGCGTTCCTGTTTTATCAGATGCAATCACTGTTGCTGACCCTAATGTTTCAACAGCAGGCAAACGACGTACAATCGCATGTTGCTTTGCCATCTTTTGTACACCTAATGCCAATGTGATTGTCACAATAATCATTAATGTCTCAGGAACCACTGCAACAGCTAATGATACAGCCGTCATGAACAAAGTAAGTAATGGCTCACCATGGAATATTCCTAAACCAATCACGACTAACGCAGCTAAAATCGCAATAACACTCAAACGCTTACCTAGATGTGCAAGACGTACCTGCAATGGCGTTTGTTCACGTTTTTGATCGCCTAACAAACCAGCAATCTTTCCCATTTCAGTTTCCATACCAACGGCTGTTACTGTTGCAACACCGCGACCATTAACAACTGCCGTACCACGATAAACGCGGTCTAAACGATCACCTAACGCATCTTCTTCAGAAGATTCAAAATCTGCATCTTTTTCAATGGCATCACTTTCCCCAGTCAATGCCGATTCTTCAACTCGTAATTCTGTTGTTTCTAGCAAACGTGCATCAGCAGAAATACGCTTACCATTTTCTAAAATCATTAAATCACCAACCACAATATCAGCGATTGGAATTGTTTTAATTTGGCCGTCACGTTTAACGGTTGCTTGCGCCACTTCTAAACTTTTTAACGAATCTAAAGCTGCTTCAGCTCGTCCTTCTTGATAAATTGATAATACTGAATTAATGATAACAATTGCAATAATTAAAACACTCTCAAAATAATGACCATTTCCTTGCATTATCGATGTTATCAATGAAATAACAGCAGCAATAATCAAAATGATTGTCGCTACATCACTCAAACTACGCTTTACTTTTTGCCATAAGGGTTCTTTCGCTGCTTCTTTAAAAACATTCTGACCATACTGTTCTCTTGCACTTTGAACTTGATCACTCGTTAACCCATTAACTCTATCCACGCTTTTCAGGGCATGGTCCTGACTTGCTTTTTCTACCATATTCTCTCCTTTGTTGTTGGAATTTCATCTTTCCCTTAATTAAATACTAACAAATCATCAGCCATTTGTAAAGTTTTCATATAAAACGTAACTTTTAAAGGCGCTGTTTGACAACAAAAAACACTTTATCGAAACAAAATGTTTCAGATAAAGTGTTATCAATTATTCTTGTTCTAAATACTCCGCTTGCAACGTTGCTTGTTCTTGACGATACTGTTGCACAACACGATTGGTTAATCCTGGTTCAATTTGATCCAAAATAACCGCTAGTGTCTTCATTGATTGTTCATAATCATAGCTTGTCTCATAAAAGTAGCGTGCTTGTTGCGTCGACTGTGCAACCGCTGGATTATCACGATACATCAAAGCTTTTCGTACTAAACGTTCCGTAATCGTTGCCGCCTCAATCAAACTATCCGTTCGTTCTTGTAGCGTGTCTAAATCTGCTGTCACAATGCTTAATTGACGTAAAACATCATCCATATTCACTCGTGAAAATCCGAGTTGTTGTTTTACACGTTCTAATTCATCACTAACCGAATAAAAAATCGATAAGTACGTATCTGGCAATCCTGGTAAACCTTGCCGTTCAAACGAACGTTGAATCAATCGTAACTTATCAGCTAATAGCGTAACGCGCTTTTTTGATTGTTCCAACACCATTGGTAACTCCTGAAATGCTTGCCACATTGTCGTTTGTTCCTTGGCAATACGTTCAAGGTCAGTAAACATTGCCTCTTGTTGACTAATTAATGTTGAGAAAACTGCCTCATGACGGCTAATATGTTGTCTTAATTCTTCAAAATTAACTGTATTATTGCCTAATTGAATTTCCCAACTACGAATTTGGCCTAATTCATCTTTTGAAAAAACAAAATCTTGGTTCAAACGATCTAAACGCGCATATAATTCATGGTTTTGACGCTTATTTTGTGCCACATAACTTGTTAATTTTTCATTATTTTCCCAAACAATTTGCGCAGCTTTTGCTTCTTCGTCAAAAGTTTCATACAAAAGTTCAGTTTGTGCCTTCATTTTTGCAATTTCTTCTGTGGCTTTTTTCAACGTTAATTCTTGCAACAATTCTAACGCTGCTTGTCGTTGTTCCGCAATATTTGCTAATTGCTTTTCAATGTTAGTTTCAAATTTAAAGCCTTCTGCCGCCATTTTGTTATACGCATTTTGTAATTCATCAAGTTGGCCAGGTATCGTATCTGTTAATTCAGTATTAATCGTTGGAATTTGTTCAATACGTTGTTCTAGCTGATTCGTCTCCATACTCAATGTTTCATAAATACCAGCTGCAGTTGCGTGGTCACCCATTTCAGTTAAACGAGAAAATTCATCAAAGTCTTCTTCAAGTGATCCCAAAATTTCTTCCAATTTATCAATTGCTGGACCAAATGTGAAATTTTGTGATAATAATAACTTACGTAATTCTTGATACTTAGCTTCTAAATCTTTAACTGCCTGCTTATGTGCTTCATCTAATTGTTCTAGATCATTTAGACCTTGGTTAACAACATCTATTGTCGTCTCGGCTTCACGAATTTGACGTTGCAACTCCTTCATTCCCTGCGACGTTTTTAAAAAGTTTAATCCTTGTGAGTCAAACAACACTGTATTTGCTTTTAAATCGATACTATTAAATTCTGTTTTTTCCAAATGATTATATTTCGCTTCCAACAATTGAAATTGTTTCAAGGATTGTCCTGTCAAACTTAACTGGCGCCCCTTGATTAACCGATCACGCATTGGAATCTCAGTTAATTGTGCCTTTTTTTGAACTAACTTATTAACCTTACGCACCGTCAATCGTTGAGAGACAAAGATAATCAAATAAATGGCTGCAACTACAATAATCAAGCCAATTACAATATGTCCAATCTGTGTCATACTCTTTTATCTGGTGAACCATTGTCACCATACTCCTAACTTTCGGGAATTCTAATATGATTAGCGTACCACGTGACACACCATTCATGTTATTTTTTAATACGGTTTAGTGTTTATTTGTTGTTCTTTAACATTTTTTAACTTTTTATTGTATATATTACTGGATATACAAAAAAAGCCAAGACAAATGTCTTAGCTTTTTTGTATCGTTAAACCACATACCAATGTGATAATTAAAATTATCCAATACGGTTGTAGTACTCAACGATTAGTGATTCGTTGTATTCGTGATCCAACTCAGCACGTTCTGGTTCGCGAACCAAAGTTCCCTTTAGTGCATCCTTATCAAACTCAACGAATGGTAGAGTTCCAGCTTGTGCTTCAACAGCAGCTTGGATGTAAACGTTCTTTTGTGACTTCTCACGAACTGAGATTTCTTGTCCAACACTAACTTCGTATGAAGGAATATCAACACGCTTACCATCAACCAAGATGTGGCCGTGGTTTACAAGTTGACGTGCTTGTTGGCGAGTAGTTGCCAAACCTAGACGGTAAACAAGGTTGTCCAAACGACGCTCTAGCAATGACATAAAGTTATCACCGTGAGTACCCTTACGAACCTTACCTGCCTTCAAGAACAAGTTGTGGAATTGACGTTCAGTCAAACCGTAAGTAAAACGAACCTTTTGCTTTTCAGCTAATTGAATACCATAATCAGATGGCTTTGAACGACGTCCGGCACCGTGATCACCAGGTGCGTAGTTACGACGAGCAAGTTCTTTTCCAGTACCTGACAATGAAACGCCTAGACGACGTGACAAACGGTACTTAGGACCAGTATAACGTGACATATTAAAATGTCCTCCAGAATTTTTATTTTGTTGAATTCTAGAGAGTTGCCTCACATTCGTGCAATTTACCCAAACGTTCGCTGCTGCAGCGCAGTTACTGGTGTGTTCTCCGCCATTATTGAAACGGGTCGGTAAATTGTTGACGAGCTTGCGGACAACCCGCTGCAGTTTTCAACACTTCAAGTATTCTATCAAATTACTGAATAATACACAAGGATTAGTTACTTGAATCCTTATGATTTTTCCATGTAAAATTCAAAACGTGACCCAACATACTGCGTTTGAACATATTCAAAAGGGACATCTTTTTCATTGTAAGTGATTTGTCGCAATACTAAGACAGGGTCCCCGCGCTTAATGGCTAAATACTCTGACACACGTTCTTTAACTGCTGCTGCTGTCACAACTTGTTTTGCGCGCCCAATTTTCAAGCCCCGTTCTTTTGCTAATGTCCGGTACAATGAATCTGTCAATGCTTGGCGTGATAATCCCGTCACCAATGTTTCAGGAATCGCCGCCACCTCAAAGGCAATTGGCTCACCATCCCCATACCGCACACGTTCCATACGAAGTACTCGATCATTTTCATTTAACAATAATTGTTCTTGTTCTGAATTTGATGCACGCCCAATATGGAAGCTAACTGTCTTAGATGTTGCTTGTTTACCGGCATCTGCCATTAAATCAGTAAATGATGTAATGCCATTTAAATGCTCTTGTACTTTTTGTTCTGATACAAAAGTTCCTGAACCAACACGTCGCTCTAAAATACCTTCATCAACTAAGAGCATAATTGCTTGACGTAACGTCATTCGTGAAACACCAAACTGATCAGCTAATTCTCGTTCTGCTGGAATACGATCACCTGGGACCCAACGACCTGCATCAATAGCTTCATGAATTTCATCATGAATTTGAATATATACCGGAGAACCCATCTTCTTTACTCCTTTGTTTGCACACCATCTTGTTTAGAAAAACGACGTCCCATACTATAAGTTGCTGTTAATTCAGAAAAATCAGCGCTAAAGACATTTAAATCAGCATCTTTACCTTCTTCTAAAGTACCTTTAGTTGTTAAACCAAATTCAACAGCTTGATTAACCGACGCCATTTGAATAGCTTCATGGACTGTCGCACCTGTAAAAGCCATGATATTTCGGAATGCATCATCAAACTCTAACACTGATCCTGCTAACGTACCATCAGCTAACCGAGCTTGCTTATCTTTAACCCAAACCTTTTGACCACCCAGTTCAGACTCGCCATCACCCAATCCTTTAGCACGCATCGAATCTGTAATCAAGTCAATGCGACGTGCTGACTTTAATTTGTAAGCAAGGTTAACCATATCAGGATACACGTGGAACCCATCAACAATTAACTCCGTACGAATATTATCTTCTAACATGGCATGACCAGTTACGCCTGGCTCACGATGTGCCATCGGCCGTTGTGCATTATACAAATGTGTAATATGACTTGCTTTTGAATGTTGTTGTAAAAACTCTCGTGTTGCGTTGGAGTGCCCAATCGAGCCAATAATATTATGCTCAGCTAAATAATTTTCAAAATCAGCCACATTTGCTGCTTGTTCTGGTGCGTAAGTAATCAGACGCACTCGATTACCTGATAATTCATGCCACTTTTGCACTAATTCTTGACTAGGTGCAATAATATATTGTTCTGGTTGTGCACCTTTAAAATGTGGATTAATAAATGGTCCTTCCAAATGAACACCTACAATAGCAGGTTCTTGTTTAGCAGCTTCATTAATCGCCACCATTGCATTTGATATATTTTCTACAGATTGGGTCATCGTTGTTGGAAAAACCGATGTAATTCCCTCTGAAATTTGTCCATGAACCATATTAACGACATCTTGGGCATTACCGTCCATTGTATCAAATCCATATGCACCATGTGTATGAACATCAATAAATCCAGGCACAATCACTTTACGATCAGCGCGAATAACTTGATCATTCGCACTAATTATTAATTCTGCCATCATACCAATCGCTTCAATTTGTTTATCAAACCGTATATAAGCATCTTTTAGTAGTGGTTGATTATCATTTCCTGTATAAATAGTTGCGTGTGTTAATACTTTACTCATGATTATTCCCCTTATTCATTCAATGACACAAGCGGATAATGACCGTCTGAAATTCATCTCTAATCGTCTCTAAGTTTACACGGTCTATACCGATTTTTCTAGTCATCTCTTCTACAAAAAACATTAGCTAAAATATTTACTAAGATCAACCGTCACAACTTGTTAATTCGTAAACATATCAAAAGGTGCCAATCCACCATTTCAAAATGATAGATTAGCACCTTTCGTATATTATATACAGCTATTTAATTAATCTGCAGATAAAGCATCAATTGGATTCAATTTAGCTGCCCGACGAGCAGGCAATAATGCTGCTAGGAATGAAATAATCAACGCCAAAATTAACGTAACGAAAATATTACCAAATGAAATCTGAATCATATCAAACGATGCAATTTTATACAATGCATGATTCAATATGCCCCCTACTACAAAGGCCAATACAACTGCTAAGACGAAACTTGCCAAACCAATTAATACTGATTCTGAAGTAAATAAGCGACGAACATCTTTTTTACTTTCACCTAAAGCACGTAGAATTCCGATTTCCTTAGTTCGTTCTGAAACAGACATAAACATTGTTACAATGATCATCAATGCTGACACAATTAATGAAATTGCAGCAATAGCTGCCAATACATTAGTTGCTAATGACACAATCGTATTAATTGTATCTAGAATTGAACCAACGGTTATCGCTGAAAATGCGCGCTTACCATCACTGGTCTTAATGTTTTGCACTGCTTTTTGGAATGGCTTAACCGCATCAGCATCTTTTACACGAACAGTTGCAAACAATGCATTAGTTGTTGCACCAGTTTGCTCATACGTATCTTTAACTGTTTTGGCATCAACAACGTTGGCTGTTCCAGCTTTACCAGCATCGATTACACCTGAAATCTTCAAGTCTTTATTAATTGTCACTGGTGTTTGACCGTCATCTTTAACCGTCACCCAAGTAACATTAATATGCTTACCAACAACTGATTGCCAATCTTTTTTATCAAATTGCTTGGCAACTGTTTTCTTATCAACCAAAATTTCATTCTTGCCCGGCACATGTCCTGCCTTAATCAATTTCTTTTGATAAGTTGCCGACCAAGTTTGTACAGTCCCTAAATTATAATCTTTATCGTCTAACTTTCCCTTAACACCTGATAATTGGTATCCAGGTTGGACATTTTTAGCACCCTTCATCTGACGAATTTGTTTCATTTGCTGGTTTGAAATCGTTGTTTTTTCAATATCAACGCCACCTGCACCAGCCGTTGCTTGACCAACACCACCGTTACCATCATCTTCTTGATAACGTGCAACCGTAATGGCAGTTGGATTAGCTAATGAATTAACCTGATCGTTAATATAAGCTTTAACACCATTCCCCAAACCAGAAAATAGCATAACAGCAAATAAACCAATCGCTGTTCCTAACATAATTAATGAATTACGCCAAAAACTAAAAGTTAAATGTTTATATGCATTTCGATATGACGAACTTGCAGGCAATGGTCGATCAGATAGTCGATCAACATTTTCAGGCAACGCAAATGGTTCACGCAAACGTTGATCATTATCAATTTTCCCATCTGCCAAGTGCACAATCCGAGTTCCATGATCAGCAACATCTTGTGAATGCGTTACAGCAATAACCAAGCGACCTTCTGCAGCAATTTCATTTAAAATTTCTAAAACATCTGCTGTATTTTCTGCATCCAAAGCCCCTGTTGGCTCATCAGCAATAATCACTTGCGGGTCTGAAGCTAATGCTCGTGCAATCGCAACACGCTGCTTTTGACCACCAGATAATTGATTTGGATGCTTACGGATTTGTTCACCTAGGCCAACTCGTTGCAACAATTCAGTTGCCCGTTTTGTTTTTTCCGACTGTGACAATGTTGTCATTTCTAATGAAACTAACACATTTTCCAATACCGTTAAATGACTAATCAAGTTGTATGATTGATAAATGTACCCAATTGTGCCACGACGGTATGCATCTAATTGATTTTCTAAACGATGATCTAAAGTTTTGCCTTCTATTGTTACTGAACCATCAAATTCACGATCTAAACCACCAATAATGTTCATTAAGGTAGACTTACCACCACCAGATTCACCTAATATCGAGACAAACTCGCCTAACTCAAAGTCCAAGTCAATTCCCTTTAAAACAGGAAACTTTTCTTTGCCTAAATAATAAGATTTTTGAATATCTCTTAATTCTAAATATGCCATTTACACTCCTCCGAGTACTTGCTTATGCTACCACAATTATTGGCTAGTTTACGCTATTTAAAAGTCACCGTCAACAAACTTAACATTCTAAAAAAGATGTGTTATCTATTAAGCTTAGACAACACATCTTTTTATTATGCTATGATTTTTTCAATTTCAGCTAATACGCCATCGTGCTCATTATCATTTGTAACAACATGATAGCCGCGACCGAATAGTCGTTCATCAGAATTTGGCATAATGTAAGTTTGACCTGCAAGCTGCATCATTTCCAAATCATTCATCCCATCCCCAAAAACGATCAAATCTGCAGGGTTAATATCGATTTGTTTAATCAGTTTAGCCAAACTGGTTGCCTTATTAACGCCATCCGCCAAAATATCGACAGTGCCATAACCAGAAGTCGTCACATGTAGTGGTAGACGATTATCGTCAACAACGTCAATAACCGCTTGTGCATTCGCTGATGAAAATGCACCCGTTACACTGACTAGCGGTTCTGTAATATCTGCTAAATGATCAACGACAATAATATTTGGATAAGTTTGGGTAACATCTGATTTAATGCCGTCAATATCATCTTCTAATCCAGCTAATTTATACATATTATTAGCCGAAAAAGCAATCACGCGGATAGCCGAAAATTCTGGTCTCAATAACAACGACTCCAATTTTGGCAATACCGCCGTATCAATATTTTGCTCATGCAATGTATCAGAACCATTAACTCGCCAGGTTGCCCCATTACCCGTTACCAAATGAACGCGATTAGCTAGTTTGCCAAATTTATTTTTAACCCACTTTTCATCACGACCAGTTGCAATCGCAAATTGATCACCATTTGCTGTTAACTTATCTAAAAGAGCCTCAAATCGTGGCTTATTAAAATGACGTTTGCCATCCAAAAATGTTTGATCTAAATCACTTACAAATAAACGCGTCATATTAACTTCTCCTTGTTAATTATGCTTCTTTACTAATTGCTTGGTGTACGGCTGTTTTTTCATCAGTAATTAAGGCCACACGACCCGCAATAACATTCACATCCATTGTGATTTCACGCCCTAATCCTGGTGTATCTAACTTTGGTTCAAAGAAATCTTTAAATTCGGCCAGCCTTTTTGCTGTCTTGAATACAGCTGCGGTCACCGTAATATACGTTGTAAATTCCATATCACCACCAACCGTCTTTTCCAACCATGCCCATTCATCACGCAACCAGTCCCAAGCTAATTGTTGCCCTTGATCATTGTTTAGGATACCACTGTACCATCCCCGGAGATCTTGTGGTTTAATCACATCACTATTTTTGAAAGAAGTGATGATTTCTTTAATCAGGTCAACATCCTTAGTCTTTGTCAAAGCTGTCATAATATCACGTTGATATCCACCGTCAGACGTTGTTTGATAATCTGATAATAATTGATCAAACAAAGCACGGTTACCATAACGCTTAACTTCATTAGCTAGAATATCAGCACGGACATCGGCCGGTAAAGCAACCAATGCTGCACGATTTGTCATAACTAATTCATGAGCTGAACTAATAGCGACTTCATTTTGTGCATATAAAGAAGCGTTCACAATAACTGGTCGACTCACTTGATTAGCGACTGCTTCATCAGACTGACCTTGCCATCCTAAACGTGTAAATTGATTGACACTTAATTGATTGACTAATTGCTGTAATTGACTTTCGGCCTTTGTATCAGCTGTGACGAACTTTTTCAGATTATTAACGACCTGATATAATGCCGTATTAACGACACCCGAGTGACTATTAGCAAAGCTGCGTAACAATGGTACAATGACCGCATATGAAATTTGACGTCCTTCAGCAAGCAGACGCAAATCCTGTAATAGCTGCAACTGTGTAATCGCATCTAAGTTATCAATATCAGACAAAATTTCCTGTAACAAATCTGGTTCATAATTAACAATAAAGTGTGCCGTATTACCAACATTCAAGCGGAATGGTGTGCCAGCATTCTGGCGCATTGTCTTGTAGTCACCTAAGACCAACTTGTTTGTCACCATTAATTCTTGTACAGCTGCATAGTTACTATTCAATGGAATTTGCCATTGACGTGCTTGATCAACACCATTACCAATAAAGAATTGTTGTTGTCTTACTTGTAATTGACCGTCAACCACTTCAACTGTTAACACTGGGTAGCCTGGTTGTTCCAACCAAGTATTCATCATTGTAGTCAAATCGATACCAGCTGCTTGACCAAGAGCTGCCCATAAGTCGGCACCCCGTGCATTACCATATTGATGCGCTTCAAAATATGCCTTTAAACCACGACGTAAAGCATCATCACCAATCAAAGCACGGACCATTACCAACATCCGTGATCCTTTTGCATACACGATTGCACCATCAAAAATGGCATCTATTTCTGCTGGCTCTTCAACTTGGACATGGACAGATTGAACCCCATCAGTCGCATCACGCTGGAGCGCTGATGCCGCTTCTGATGTTTGGAACAATTCCCAAATATGCCAGTCAGGTTCTAATGCATCAATAGCAACATATTCCATCATATTAGCAAAACTTTCGTTCAACCATAGATCATCCCACCATTGCATTGTTACCAAATCACCAAACCATTGGTGGGCCAATTCATGAGCAATAACAGTCGCAACCCGTTGCTTCATTTCTAATGAAGCATTGTTCTCATCAAGTGCCAAGTATGCTTCACGATACGTCACTAACCCCCAGTTTTCCATTGCACCTGCCGAAAAATCAGGCAAAGCTAGTTGCCAAGAATGTGGTAACGGATAGGGTGTTTGATAATAATCTTCAAAAAATTCAATTGCGCGTTTAGCAATATCTAACGCAAAATTTAATTCAGATGCTTGATGTGCCTTCGTTGAAAAAACGCCTACTTGGACACCACTCTTAGTTTGGGTCAATTTACTTTGCATATCACCAAAGGCAAAAGCAACCAAATAAGTTGACATTTTCACTGTCTCAGCGAAATAATGCACACCATCGATTACTTTTTCTTCCGGCATATTGGCAATAATCGTTTCGCCAGCTTGTTCATCATACTTAATTGCGAGTGAAAAAGTCGCTTTAGCAGCTGGTTCGTCAATACTTGGAAATGCTTGACGAGCAGCTGTCGTCTCAAACTGTGTGCCAATTAATTGTTTCTTTTCACCATTAATTTGATAGTATGAGGGATAAATGCCCATCATCGTATCAGTTAATGGTGCTGTATAATCAACGTAAATCGTCATTTCGCCAGTATGTGGTGCTGTAAACGCTATGGTTTCACTATCATCATCAACTGTCGCGTTCACAACTTGATCATCAATCATAACTCGTTGTACTGTCATAAATTTTTGGTGTAACAAAATTTCTGTCTGCTTAGCATTCCCTTTAATTGCTACCTTACCTGAAATATCTTTTGTCACCCGATTAATATCTAAATAAATATCATAATGTGTTGGTTGAAATATATCTACCAAACGTTGTCCTGCTACCATAAATCTATTATCCCCCTATCATTTATGACTAATAATCATATATGACCTATTTTAGCATAGTCTCTGCAAGCTTGATTGTCTTTCTAAGGCATAAAAAAAGGACTAACAAATTTAATGTTAGTCCTCTTAACTGATAGCTCATCAGGGAGTTGAACCCTGGATGCCGGTGTGAAAAACCGGAGTCTTAACCGCTTGACCAATGAGCCATTATTATTACGTTGCCTCAACAACATAAATAATAATACCAGTTTAAAAGATGTATTGCAAGCCTTTTTTTATTTTTTATTCAAACTCAGCATTTTTTGCCATTGTAGCAGCAATTGTGTCCAATACAAGTTGATTTAAATCACCTTTTTGTAAGACATCATAGCCTGCTGCAGTTGAACCACCAGGCGTCATAACTTCATTAGCAAGTGTCAGTGGCGTCTTTTTTGCTTGGATCATATGACGGGCAGTTCCAGCAACTGTTTGTTCAGCTAAACGTGCAGCAATTTCTTCAGTTAAGCCATTTTTTATTGCTGCTTGCTTAAGTGATTCAGTAAATGCAGCCACAAATGCTGGACCAGAGCCAGCTACTGCGCTAGCAGCACCAAAGTTTTCTTCAGCCAACTCATCAGTACGGCCAAATTCCAAAAAGAGTGCGGCCACAGCCCCCTTAATATCAGGATCCGTGTCTTTATCAAAAGCTAATGCAGTATACCCATACTTAACAGCGACATTAACATTTGGTAGAGCACGCGTAATAATTAACTGTGCACCTAACGCTTCATGCAACTGTGCTAAGGAAATGCCACCTAAAACAGATGCGACAATCACACTAGGTTTCATTAAAATAGCTGGTTGCAACGTTTTAGCTGTTGCTGCTAATTGGTCTGCTGGTGTTGCTAAAACCACTAAATCTGATTTTAGCCAGACTGCCATCGCCGAATCTTCAGCCGTAATTCCCAACTCATTTGCGACTTTTTTACCAGAATTTGGTGAATATACAGTTAATTGCACTTCAGGATTACCAGACCATCCTTGTATCATAGCTTGTGCTATATTACCTGCACCAATAAATCCAATTGTAAGCATACTATACTCCTTTATTACTTTCGTTATTTTTTATCATAACATAGCCCCTATTATTGCAAAAGAAAAGTGAGTTAAAGCGTTTAAATAGCAACCACTTTAACTCACTTATTATTATGAAAAGCCTTCACGTTCAGACAATGAAAATGATTTATTATGATAGCGCATTGACATAATCAAACCAATACCAATCATATTACCAATTAATGCCGAACCACCTTGTGAGATAAACGGCAATGGAATTCCTGTTAATGGTACTAGCCCAATGTTCATACCAATATTTTCAAAGATATGGAACAATAGCATCATCACAACACCAGTTGCAATGTAAGCATAAAATTGGTTCGATGAATCAAAGACAACTTGAATAATTTGGTATATCAACAAGAAGTACAAGATAAGCAACAACACGCCCCCAACAAAGCCAAAGTTTTCACCAATAACCGAAAAAATCATATCAGATTCGCGTACTGGTACATCAACATGTGACACATTAAATCCTGTACCCGTAATACCACCAGACCCAATCGCTTTAATTGATTGCCACAATTGGTAAGCCCCATTAGACGTATCATTTTGTGGATTTAACCAGGCATCAATACGTGTAAATTGATAAGCCTTAAACCCAATATTTTCTAGCATATGACGACCCCAAGTTTGTGTCACTAACAAAATAGCAACCGAACCTAGCGCCCCAACAAAAGCAATAATTGGTCCCAGAATTAACCATGATAGACCAGACACCAACGTCATACCAAAAACAACTGCAATAAAGACTAAATTAGTTCCAAAATCGCTACCATTAACAATCAATACGGGCACTGTCCACAACATGATTTTTAATAGTAAACGCCAGTCTGATTTCATTGTATGTGTCGGATTAGCAATATTATGATCAGTAATAACACGTGCTAGCATGATAATGAAAGCTGGTTTCATTATCTCAGCTGGTTGGAATGTTACTGGTCCAATTGCAAACCACTTACCACCAGTACTCTCGTAATAAGCTTTCGAATAAAAGAACAAGACAGCTACCATCAACAGCATTCCGACTCCAAAAGCGTATGGCGCAATTCGCCATAATTGCTCTGAATCAAATTGCATTAAAATAGCAACGCCAATGATACCAACAATATAATAGGCTAATTGCAAAACAACCATCCTAATTACATTAACACCTGCATCATGTGTCCCTGCGACATACAATGAAGCCAAGCCAATCAGCGCTAACATCATGACAACAAAGATGATTGACCAATCAATTTCACCACCATCTTTTGAGAAAAAACGTTTAAGCATGTTTCCCCCTTTTTATTGGTTCATTATATTAATGATGTAAATTATATTCAGCAAGCAGACTAGCAACTGCGTTATCAAAATTATCTGCTGTTTGTGTGTGACCATCAGCAAAAGTTACCACAAGCGGCGAATCTTTTTCATCAACAGTCCCCAAGATCACTTTGTTAATGATGATTTGCGAAACACTATCATCAAGTTCATTTATTTCAACAGCAACTGGTTTATTTTTACGCGCCATATTTTACCTTCCTTATTTTGCATGCATATGCGCAAGAAGCTTACCTGCTCCTTTAGCAACATTATCCAACGGTTTGTCAGAGATCATTACGGGTACCCCTAGGTGTTGGGCAATTAAGTTATCAACACCTCGTAGCAAGGCACCACCACCTGTTAACACAATACCACGATCAATGATATCAGATGCTAATTCAGGTTGAATACGCGATAACACTTCATGAGCAGCATCAACAATTAATGATAAAGTATCATGCATTGCTAGCTCAACTTCATTGGCATCTAACGTAATTGTTCGCGGCATCCCCGTAAAGGCATCACGACCACGAACATCCATTTTTTCCGGTTCATCCAATGGATTAGCCGTACCAATTTGAATTTTAATTTGTTCAGCAGTACGTTCACCAATCTGTAAACCATGATCATTTTTAACCATCATTGTAATATCAGTGTTCATTTTGTCACCAGCAACGCGAATTGACTCTGATGTTACAATATCGCCAAGTGACAAAACTGCAATATCCGTTGTACCACCACCCATATCGATAACCATCGATGCAATGGGTGAAAAAATATCTAACCCAGCGCCAACTGCAGCAACTTTTGGCTCATATTCTAAATAAACTTTACCACCGCCAGACTTTTCAGCAGCACCCATAATTGCTTTACGTTCAATACTTGTGATATTAGTTGGCGCACAGACCATGATATTTGGTCGTGCCATGATGCCTTTAACATTTAATTTTGACATAAACCGTGACAGCATCGCTTCAGTCATATCAAAATCAGAAATAACACCATCTTTTAATGGACGAACGGCTCGAATATTACCTGGCGTACGGCCCACCATTTGATAAGCCTCCGTCCCAACTGCTAGAATTTTTTCTGTTTTCGTATCAATTGCCACCACAGATGGTTCATTTAAAATGATTCCCTCTCCATCAACATAAATCAGCACATTTGCCGTTCCTAAATCAACGCCGATTTCTTTGGCCATGAATTTCACCTCTTGTTTTGTATCGAGCAAGCTCGTCCAAATTTCTAAATACTATCTTTAATAGTATAAACCATACGCAAAAAAAAATCTTGCAAAATCCGCATCCATTCACTTTGATTGCCGGCTGTTTGCGAACATAGTAAAATGATAATTAACAAAAAACATCTAAAGGACTGAAAAAAATGAAATTAAAACTTAACGAAATGGCTACCATTTTAAATGCGCCTATTCAAAATAAAGCTGATGTATTTATTACTAACACAACTTTTGACTCACGCCAAGCAACGCAAAACAGCTTATTCGTTCCCTTGGTTGCTGACAATGATGGCCATAACTATATTGCCTCAGCTAAAAAAAACGGTGCTAGTGTTGCACTTTGGCAGGCTGACCATCCTGATGTGCCAACTGATATTCCTGTCATTATTGTCCCAGATACTTTGGCAGCCTATCAACAATTAGCCAATTACTACCTTAACCAGGTTAACCCTAAAGTTGTCGCCGTTTCTGGTTCAAATGGTAAAACAACTACCAAAGATTTTATCGCTGCAATTGGTCAAAAAAAGTATCGTACTGTTAAAACACCAGCTAATTTCAATAATGAAATTGGGGTTCCGCAAACAATTTTATCAATGCCAAATGATACTGAACTATTAGTCATCGAAATTGGTATGGATCACCCTGGTGATTTAGATTTTCTATCAAAGCTTGTTGAACCTGATATCGCTTTATTGACCATGATTGGTGAAGCGCACATTGAATTTTTCAAGACACGTGCGCGTATTGCTGACGGAAAGATGGAAATCATTAACGGCTTGAAGAAAAATAGTCATTTAGTCTTTAACGGTGACGAGCCCTTGCTTAATGAACGCGTTGCACAACACGCTACGCTAAATTATGATTCATTCGGTTTAACAAATAGCAACGACCTATTCGCTAGTGAAATTGAAATGACCCCTTTACAGGCTAGTTTCGTCACAAATCAAAGCACACAACGTTTTACAATTCCATTAACTGGTAAATACAACGTTGCCAATGCTTTAGCCGCTATTAGTGTTGGTCATCTATTAAATATTACTGATGAACAAATTGCAACTGCCCTATTAGATGCACCGATTACTGAAAACCGTACTGAATGGTTAGTTGGTAATTTTGGCGGCAAAATTCTATCTGATGTTTATAATTCTAATCCAACTGCAGCTAAAGAAGTCTTGAATTTCTTTGCTGAAGTTCCAACTACTGGTCACCGATTTGCCGTAATTGGTGACATGTTACAACTTGGCGAAGCTTCAGCAGCTTTACATGCTAGCGTCGCTGATAGTTTAGATCCTGATAAAATTCAACGTGTTTATCTTGTCGGCGAAGAAATTGCACCATTAGAAGATGTCTTACGTGACATCTATCCAGCTGGTAGTGTTAAACGTTATGCTATCGACGACCAAGAAACACTACTAAAAGATTTATTAAATGATCTTTCTGCTAACGATATGATCATGTTGAAAGGATCACACGGTGTTCACCTTGAAAATATTGTAAAACAGATGACAACTAATTAAATATACTAAATAAGCCACCCTAATTTAAAATTAAGGTGGCTTATTTTTTTAATCTAGATTAAAGTATGACTTTAAATATGCTGCAACTCCGTCTTCAGTGTTACTTAGCGTTTCAGCTGTGGCGACTTTCTTTATTTTAGGAATCGCGTTCCCCATCGCAACACCGACACCAACTTGTTCAATCATCTCATAGTCATTTTCTTCATCCCCAAATGCCATTACATTTTCAAGTGATTCATCAAAATGAGCCATTAGTTGCGTCAATCCTCGCGCCTTGTTAACATCCTTTGGTAAAAATTCTAATAATTCTGGACGTGAAGGGACAATATGTAACATATCAGTTAAAGCCCCTGGCAAACCTGCGCGTACTTCCTTTATCTTATCAGCCGGCGCTGAGCATACCACTTTACCAAAATTTTGATTATCTGGTAATTCGTCAAATGTGACATCTGAAAAATTCAATGCATTGCCCATAAAATCTTCATAATCAGATTTACCTAATGCTGTCAATGAATACACCTGATCCGGCCCAATAACATCAAGTGGGTAATTTCTTACTTGTGCATCAGCATACAAAGCAGCAACATTTGTTTTATTTAAAGTTGTTTGATCTAAAACAGTTTGCGTTTGATTATGTTGTACCAAACCATCATTAAAAGTAATTGCATAATCTCCTGCTTCAAATAATGCCAGTTGTTTTAATAATTTTTGAATTCCTTGGATTGGCCGACCAGTACATAAAACAATCCGCTTACCATCATGATGCAGCTGTTTTAAAACCCGTTCATTTTCACTTGAAATCTCTTTATTAGCGTTCAATAAGGTATTATCTAAATCTAATGCAATGGTTGTTATCATATTTTCCACCCTCTTAATTATTTATTATTACCAATCCTATTATAACAATAAACGGCCTGTACTAAAGGCCACCAAATTCAATAAGAATTTAGTGGCCTCAAACATAACTATTTAAACTAATATTTTTGCCTTATTTTGTAAAACGCAAAACAGCTATTAATCATTAAACTGACTTAATATAATTAACACCATCAGCAGCTGGTGCCTTTGATTTAGCAAAGAAGATAACCAAAATTAACACGGTAAATACATAAGGCGCAATTTGTAGATAAACAGCTGGAATTTGATTAACAACTGGTAATTGTGCGCCAACGATGGCCATTGATTGTGAGAAACCGAAGAACAAAGCTGCGGCCATAGCCCCAACAGGATTCCAACGCCCAAATATCATTGCGGCCATTGACATGTAACCTTGCCCCACAATGGTTGACGCTGAAAAATTACCGGCAATTGATTGTGCAAACAAGGCACCACCAATACCACCTAAGATACCTGAAATTAAGACACCTGAATAGCGCAAAGCATAAACATTTAACCCTAAAGTATCAGATGCTTGTGGATTTTCACCCACTGAACGCAAACGTAATCCAAAACGCGTTTTAAACAATAGCCATGAAGCAACAAAAGCAATTGCAATTGCTACCCAGGCTGTTGATGATGTTTTTGTAAACAACACTGGACCAATGAATGGAATTTTGCTTAACCCAGGAACATTCCAATAACCAAAGTTTTCTGAAATCATTGATGTTTGACCCTTACCATACATCAACTTAATAATGTAGACACCCAAGGCAGGAGCCATCAAGTTCATAACCGTACCTGACACAATGTGATCAGCACGTAATGTAATAGTTGCCACAGCATGAATTAACGAGAACACCAAGCCGACAACGGCACCAGCAATCAACCCCAACCATGGTGTTGCGCTACCAAACTGATCAGCAAAACTAAGATTAAAGACAACTCCAGCAAAGGCTCCCATAATCATGGTTCCTTCAAGTCCCACGTTAACGATACCTGAACGTTCTGAGAAAGTTCCACCTAGCGCAGTAAAGATTAACGGCGCTGAGTAAACCAATGTACTTGAAATCACTAATTGTAAAATCGTTTCCACACTCATGATTACTTGGCCTCCTTTTTGTTAAGTTTTGTTGTTTTTTTATTCTTATCTTTTTTACGCTTTGATTTGCTATCGTCTTCATCAAGTTTAACCAAAATTAAACGAATTAAGTAGTTAGCACCAATGAAGAAAATAATAGCTGCTGTAACAACTGAAACCAATTCAGTTGGTACACCGGTAGCCAATGGCATTCCAAGACCACCAACGGATAGAACTGAAAACAAAAAGGCGGCAAACAAAATACCTATAAATGAACCCGATGCTAGCAATGCAACGGCCATACCATCATAACCAACTTGTGGTGCTGATGATTGTGAGAAGATATTTAGATAAGTTCCCAAGCCTTCAGTTGCACCAGCTAAGCCAGCTAATGTACCAGAAATAGTCATTGCCATAATAGCATTACGCTTAGCTGACATACCTGCATATCGAGCTGCATCCGGATTCAAACCAACAGCTTGAATTTCAAATCCTAACGTGGTCCGTTTCATCACAAACCAAATACCAAATAAAGCGACAACTGCAATGATAAACCCAATGTTAAATCGTGACCCGCCTGTTAAGTTAGACAAAAAATCCCAGCGTAATGAATCCGTTGTCGATAATGTTTTAGTCATATCCGTTGTGGCCATCAATTTTTGTGGCAAACCTTGAACAACTGCATTACCACCATACAAAACAATATAATTTAACATAATTGTTGTAATAACTTCTGAAGCCCCAAATTGCGCACGTAACCAACCTGGAATAAAGCCCATTACGGCTCCACCTGCTGCACCAATAATGACAGCAGCTGGAATCAAAATCCAAGGATTCATACCTTGATTAGCTAATACAAACCAAGTTGATGCAATCCAACCTACCCAAACTTGACCAGAAAGTCCAATGTTAAAGAACCCAGCTGATTGGGCAACCAAAAAACCAGCTGCCGTCAAGATTAATGGGGTCATTGCGCGTAAGACTTCACCAATATTTAATGAAGATCCTAAGGCCGATTGAACGAGACTAACATACCCAGTAACTGGATTAAATCCTGAAATAAGCATAATCACCGCACCAACTATCAAACCAAAGAAGACAGCTAAGCCGGCAACGAGCCCTGTACTATATGAATTAATTTTATTCACGAGATTATTCTCCTGCTAATTGTGCCCGAGCTTGATCTAATGACATCCCTGCCATTAACAATCCTAACTCATTTTTTGAAGTTTCATTTGCGTTCACAATACCTGTTATTTCACCGTGTGAAATAACAGCAATACGATCGGCAACATTCAAAATTTCATCTAATTCAAAACTCACTAACATGACTGCTTTATCTGCATCACGTTGATTAATTAATTGTTGATGAATATATTCAATGGCCCCGACATCCAACCCACGTGTTGGTTGCGCTGCTATCACAAAATCTGCATCACGATCTAATTCACGAGCGATAATAGCTTTTTGCTGATTACCACCCGACAATGAACCAGCTGTTACTAATTCATTAACCGTACGCACATCAAACTTCTCAATCAAATCACGAGCATGTTGATTAATGGCATTGTAATCAAGAACACCCATTTTTGAAAGTGGTCGTTTATAATATGTTTGCAAGGCAATATTTTCAGCTAAAGTCATGTCTAATTCCAAGCCAAAACGATGCCGGTCCTCTGGAATATGAGCAACGCCAGCTTCCGTTATCTGACGCGGCTTTTTATTTGTAATATTTTTCCCGTGTAGCACAACTTTTCCAGAAGTAACTGGCATCAAGCCCGTAATGGCTGAAATAAGTTCAGATTGTCCATTACCGTCAATCCCTGCAATTCCCAAAACTTCACCAGCTTTAAAATCAAGGCTTAAATCTTTAACAGCTGCTATACCACGGCTATCTTTAACTGTTAGGTGCTCTAATGAGACTACTGTATTCTTAGGGTTCGCCGGTGTTTTTGCTGTATCATATAGTGATACGGAACGTCCAACCATGATATCAGCCAATTCTTGTGATGACACCCCAGCAACTGGAAATGAATCAATTGATTTACCACGACGAATAACTGTCACTTGATCAGCAACTGCTTTAATTTCATCTAATTTATGTGTAATCAAGATAACTGATTTACCTTCAGCTGCTAAATGACGCATAATGTTCATCAATTCATCAATTTCTTGTGGTGTCAGTACTGCTGTCGGCTCATCAAAAATCAAAATATCAGCGCCACGATATAATGTTTTTAAAATTTCAACACGTTGTTGCATCCCCACTGAAATATCACCAGCTAAGGCTTGTGGATCGACATCTAAGCCGTATTGTTCTGATAAATTTTTAATATCCTGTGTCGCTTTTTTGATATTTAGGTTCATACCGTTAACAGGCTCTGACCCTAACACGATATTTTCAGTTACTGTAAAAGCATCAATCAACATAAAATGTTGGTGGACCATCCCTATACCTAATTCGGCTGCTTTTGCAGGACTATCAACAATTGTTTTTTGACCATTAATTAAAATATCACCTGAAGTGGGCTGTAATAAACCAGATAACTGATTCATTAAAGTTGACTTACCCGCACCATTTTCACCAAGTAAGGCATGAATTTGACCACGTCTTACTTGTAAGTTAATGTCATCATTTGCTCGAAACTCACCGAATTGTTTCACGATATTGTGCATCTCAAGCACAATTGGCTCATCTGCCATATTTTCTTTCTCCCTGAAAAAATTTCTAACTTACCGATCATAAACTCAATATATAAGAGTCATTTTACATATATTCAAGTCGTTTTACTAGTATCCAACACAAAATAATTCGCCTTTTAATATTCTTGTTACATAACTTTTATAATATGCTAACTAACAGTCAAAAAAGCCGAACATTAATTTGTTCCGCTTTTTTGACAAATTATTATGACTAATGTTCTTAATTTACCTTACTAGGTACCTTAACTTCATCAGATTTTACAGCATCTTCAGCTTTTTGAACTGCTTGCTTTTCTTTATCATTCAAATTAGCTGTTGTTAATCCTACACCATTATTCTTCAAACCAAATGTAACAGTCTTACCACCAGGGAAATCACCCTTCATTGCTTGGTTGGCAATTTTAACAATTGAACTTGGAATTTTCTTAACTGCTGAAGCCATGGTTAAGTTAGATGCATCACCATTCTTAGCCTTGTATGCACCTTGATCTTTTTGATCCATATCCACACCAATTACCCAGGCTTTGTTTTTATCATTGGCAGGTAGTTTTGTATCAATATCTTTAGCGGCTGTAAACACTGAATTTCCAGCTGGTCCAGCAGCTTGGAAAATAATATGTGAACCAGATGTATACATCGCATCAGCAATTGTTTTTGATTTAGCCGTGTCCGTAAATGATTCAATATATTGCACATCAACCTTCATATTTGGATCAACAGACTTAACACCTGCAGTATAACCTGCTTGGAACGCTTTAATTGTTGCTGAACTCATACCACCAATAAAGCCAACCTTATTGTCACCTAATTCTTGTGCTTTTGTTGCTGCAGCAACACCTGCTAAGTATGATGCTTCGTGTTGTTTAAACATCATTGATGCCACATTTTTCAATGGTTTCTTCGCAACATCATCAATCAACACATAGTTAGTCTTTTTATTTTTTGATGCTGAATCAACCAAAGCATCATTTGTTGCATAACCAACTCCAATTAGCAAATTATAGTTAGCTGAAACTCCTTGTTGGAAGTTAGGTGCAAAATCAGCATTTGTTTTTGAAGCAAAATAATTGTAACCGTCTTTACCTTTAGTTAAATCATGTGATTTACCCCAATCAGTAACACCTTTCCAGGCCGATTGGTTGAATGAGCGATCATCCACACCGCCAACATCAGTTACCATGGCAACTGAAAAATCTTTTTTATCAGTACTTGTGTCCTTATTACCCAGTACCGTTGCACCAACACCAGCTATAATAACAACTGCAACTCCACCAATTACTAAATTACGACGTGAAACCATGTTTCATTCTCCTCAACTTTCATGCATCACTATTTGCTTAATTCGTTTGGTTAACAATTCGGTTAACAAAACGTTTATCGTTAATTTCTTTGACTAGTATAGCTTGTCACGCCGTCATGTGCAATCTATTATTGTTAGTTTTTTATAACATTAGTAAAACGTTTTACATGGTTTTATCCTGTTTATTAAATAAAAAAGCGAATAAACCACACTACGAAATTAAAAATGTTTGGCATAAAACGTTTTAATTTCGTAGTGTGTTATTTTCTTAACGTTACTATTCGTTAATTTTTTTGTTTACAATTAGATAACAAATAATTTTTATGTTCTTTCTCATGCGTTTAATCCATTAGTTATCGACATGCCTCCTCACGTGTTATTTTTTTAAAACATGCGTATAATGAGAAATAGTTATTAAAAATTTAAGGAGTACATACGTGAACGATTTAAAAGCATTATTTAAACGAGTAGATGTTCAAAAGTTAATTGCTTTAATTTTTATTTTAGCTATTTTATACGTTATCAAAGATTTAATTAGCATTGTCCTCTTAACCATTATTTTTAGTTACTTAGCGATTAAAAGCGCTACTAAAATTAAGCAATGGACTAAAATCCCCTATGGTTTTTCTGTTTTACTTTTCTTTATCGTCTGTTTAGTTGTTTTGGGAATGTCGATTACCTTTATCATGCCAACCTTGATTGAACAATTTGCGGTTATTCCTGATGAAGTGATGAAATTTATTCAAAACTTTCCTGATGTCAAAAAGTATCTAGACGAAACATATCAGAATTTGGATTTGTTAACTGAAGTGACTAAAAATTGGCAAACACTATTGGCAAGTGGTTTAGATACCATTACGGCTATTAGTGGTGTCCTATCAAAAATTGCCTTATCTATCTTTTTGAGTTTTATTTGTGCCATTTCATGGACCAAGCTTCAAAAATTTGGCACTAAGTTTTTAAACTCAGAATATCCTGTTTTTTTCAAACATGTTTACGATCTAAGTAGTACTTTTATTCTCATTTTAGGTAGTGTCATTGAGGTGCAGTTAACGATTGCTTTTATTAACACAATCCTAATGGTGATTGGTTTGAGCTTGATTAAAGTGCCAAGTATTATGGTGATGGCTTTATTGATTTTTATTTTAGGTCTAATCCCAATTGCCGGTGTGATTATTTCATTAATTCCGTTAAGCATTATTTCATTTGCTGCCTTGAGTTGGACGGGTATGTTTGAAGTTTGGGCTTTAGTTGCTGTTATCCATTTGTTTGAGTCGTACTTTTTGCATCCACGTTTGATGGCTAATCGTACCGAGTTACCAATCTTTTTGACCTTTGCAACCATCATTGTCATGGAACACTTGTTAGGTGCATGGGGATTAATCATTGGTATTCCAATTGTGGCATTCATTTTAAGTATCTTAGGTGTACAAGATGCACCTGTTGGTAAACCAAAAGACATTAATGCAAAACAAAAAGCTCAAGATTGACATCACGTCGCTCCCAAGCTTTTATTACCAGGATAGATAACTATCCTGGTTTTTTTATTTAAACAAATAATGATAGAACAAGCACTGATCCTAAACCAGCTACTGCCAACACACTAGTCAAAGTTGTCCATGATAATAATGTTTCCTTTAGTGATAAGCCAAAGTACTCCTTGATCATCCAGAAACCAGCATCATTAACGTGATCAGCAAAGACTGAACCAGCACCAATTGCCAAGACAATCAAAGCAGGGTTAATAGTTGATGAAGCAACTAATGGTGCAATCAACCCAGCAGCTGTAATTCCAGCAACAGTTGAAGAACCTAGACTAACACGCAAAACAGCCGTGATTAACCAAGCAGCAATAATTGGTGACATTGAAGTACCAGCAAATAATGCTGAGACATAACCTGAAATACCACCTTCGATAAGTACCTCTTTCAAGGCACCACCACCACCAATGATTAGTAGCATCATCGCAATTTGCTTAATTGATTCTGTCAAAGTATTACCAATATCTGTCATCTTAACATGGCGCATCACACCCATTGTGAATACAGCAAAGATTAATGACAATAACATAGCAATATCTGGACTACCAATAAATGTGATTGTTTGACCAATAACTGACTTAGTAGACAAGAATGGTTCTAAAATTGTCGCAATTCCAATCAAGATAACAGGCATCATTGATGTTAAGATACTAATACCAAAACCTGGTGTTTCTTCAATCTTAAATGTCTTGAATTCCCCAAAAACGTTTGGTGTTTCCTTATGATAAACACTTGGATATACTTTTTTCAAAACAATATTGAAAATAGGTCCTGCGATAATAATAGTTGGAATAGCTGCAATAATTCCAAGTAGCAAAACTTGACCAATACTTGCATTAAATACCCCTGCAACAGCTGTTGGTGCCGGATGAGGTGGCAAGAATGCATGCGCTGTATTCAGCGTGGCAGCCATTGGAATACCAAGGTATAGTAATGGAATTTTAAGCTCGCTGGCAATCACAAACAAAATTGGTAGCAATACAACTAAACCAACTTCAAAGAATAGTGCAATTCCAACAATAAATGAAGCTAGAATGATGGCAATTTGAATTTGCTTGCGACCAAATTTTTGAATCAAAGTATTTGCAATTCTGTACCCACCACCAGTATCAGAAACCAACTTTCCGATCATTGATCCAAGACCAAAAACAATTGCTAAATGGCCTAACTGACCACCAATTCCTGTTTCAATAGCTGGGCCAATTTTATCGACCGGAATTCCCAACACAAGTGCTAAAAATACAGCTGTCACTAACAATGAGACATAGGTGTTTAGTTTGAATTTGACAATTAATAAAATCAATAAAACAATGCCTACGAAAACCCAAAATAATGGCATAATAATTTCTCCTTAAGATAACGATTAAAATATCAATAAAGTATTAATAATACCGTTCACAATCAAAACGGTATTATTAATTGTAATCGCTTTCAGGAGTTTTGACTAGCCCTTATACACATTAATTTTATCTAATTTTTGCCCCATAATTAAATACTTGATTGAATGTGTCCTCTCCACTTTCATGAGAAACAGTTACTTTACTTTAACGTAGTAGATAACCACCATCAACTGGTAGTGTAACACCTGTCACATAACTAGCAGCGTCACTTGCCAAAAATACTACGACTCCCATTAATTCAGAAGGATCTGCCCAATGACCTGCTGGAATATGATTCAAAATTTCAGGTCCACGTACTGGGTCTTCTTGCAATGGTTTAGTCATGTCAGTATTTACATATCCTGGTGCAATCGCATTGACTTGAATGTTATGCGCAGCTAACGCATCTGCATAAGCCTTTGTCAACCCAACAACCCCATGCTTGCTGGCTGCGTATGGATAAATGAATTTTCCTGCCCGATATGCTTGCATTGATGCAATATTAATAATCTTGCCACTTTCTTGTGTTGCCATCACTTTAGCAACAGCTTGTGATAAGTAATATAGGGCATTTAAATTCAAATTAATAACTTTATTCCAATCTTCTTTGGGAAATTCATCCCATTCATGACGGATTGTCATACCAGCATTGTTAACTAAAATATCAATTTTACCAAAAACTGTCGTTGCATAAGCGACAATTTTATCAGCTGCCTCATCTGCTGTTATATCAATCGCTAAAAATTCAGCACGATGTCCTGTTACTTTAGCATGGGCTTTAATATCATCCCACCCCTTTTGCGAACGTGAAATCACTAAAACATCTGCGCCAGCTGTACTAAGCGCCTTTGTATAATATTGCCCCAATCCTGAAGCACCACCCGTAATAATAGCGACTTTTCCAGTCAAATCAAACTGTTGCATGCTAAATATTTCTTGTGTCATCCTTTATTTCCCCTCTTTATTTAAACATATACGACTTCAAACACTTCACAAATACAAGGTATTTGTTCATTAAAGCGACGCCCGACACTAGCATATTCTGCTTTAAAAAAGGCTTCATGAACTTGGCGCCAATACGCTAACGAACGATCTCCCTCACCCTCATGGTAGGCATGCTCAGCTGAAACTAAATTATAAGGCATTATCTCAACAACTTTCGTTTCCGTAATACAGACTGGTTGTTGCTGTCCATCTAAAATTATATTATATTCACCAACGTATGGTCGCGCTTCGTTTGGCTCATATAAATCAGCTGCAGATGTTGTAGCCGTCTTAAGACCACAACGCGTTAACTCAGACAATTCATCTGCCATTGCTGGGTTATCCCCATATGACCAAGCAGAATAGGCTGTTGCTGACGATATTCCCTGTCGTTCACAAAATTTTTGCCAATATTGTGTGATTTTGCTGTTATTCAACATTGTACCCTCCCTTCCATGAAGTTATTATAACTTGTTTTTACTCATTATATTTCACTAAATAAAAATGAGGCTATCATCAAATTAATGATAGCCTCCTAAAAATTAATGAACCCTGCTTAAGCTTACTTCGCTTTATAATGATAAATCATCGCATTAAAGTCTGAAAATACTGCTGGTTCATAAATGCCAGCATGCATTAATTCATCCCCACCGAATTCATCACCCGTAGCAACATCTTCATACACTTTGTCAGCATCCAAATCCACTAACTTCAACATCTTATTTTCTGGTTGAGCTTGTGACAAAATATTAAATGAGAATACTAAAGCTTCATTTTTATCATCACTAACAAACATCCAAGCACAACGATTACCCTCATTCGGATCGATCAAGCGACTATATTGCCCATATTGCACTAGTTGACGCATTTGCTTATACTGTGCAACTTGTTCTTTAACAGCTTGTTTTTCATCGTCTGTCATCTGGGTTAGATCCAATTCGTAACCAAAGACACTACTCATCGCAACAGCACCTCGAGTTTGCAAAGAAGTATAGCGACCAGTTTGCTGATTTGGTGCCTCTGAAACATGTGACGTAAAGGATGAAATTGGATAGGCTAGTGATGTACCATATTGGATTTTCATACGTGCAACCGCATCTGTATTATCACTTGTCCAAGATTGCGGCATGTAGTACATGAACCCAGCATCAATACGACCACCGCCGCCTGAACAACCTTCCCATAAAATATCAGGATATTCAGTCGTTAATTCTTCTAATAATTGGTACAATCCCAATACATAGCGATGCATGACTTCTCCCTGGCGACTAGCTGGCAAATCAGTTGCATAAATATCCGTTAAATTACGGTTCATGTCCCACTTTACGTAATCAATATCTGTATTATCAAAGATTGCTTTCATTTGACTATGAATATTTTCACGAACTTCTGGTCGTCCAATATCTAATACAAATTGATTACGAGATGGGCTCGGTGTGCGATTTGGCACTTTAAGCATATATTCTGGATGATTTTTATACAAATCGGAATCAATTGAAATCATTTCTGGTTCAAACCAAATACCAAATTGTAAATCACGTTCATGAATATAATTTGCGAAATGTTGCAGTCCTTGTGGGAATTTTTTGGCAAGCACCTGCCAATCTCCTAATGAGGTATTGTCATCATCACGGTGGCCAAACCAACCGTCATCAAGCACAAACATCTCAATTCCCATATCCTTTGCTTCATCAACAATTGGTTGTAGTCTTGCTTCATCAAAATCCATGAAAGTTGCTTCCCAATTATTAACAACAATTGGTCGTACTGAATTTTTGTATTTACTACGAACCATTCGTTGCTGTAATAAATTATGCAATGCTTGACTCATACCATTCAAACCAGTATTTGAGTAGGTCATAATTACTTCAGGTGCTTGGAAACTATCTTTAGCAGCCACTTCCCAATCAAATTGATCATCATTAATCCCGACAGCAATCCGATAAGTACCATACGGATCCTTGCTGACCTCTTCTTTATGATTTCCAGAATATACAAAGCTTAAGCCAACAACTTCACCTTTAAATTCATTAGTCTGTGTATCTGCAATGGCAATAAAATTATTCATATGATGACTTGTTGTGCCACGTCGACTTTGGAATGTTTTTGTACCAAATGTGATTGGCTCACGATTGATATTCCGTTCATTGGCATGGCCCCCAGGTAAGGAAATAACATCTTTTTCACCAACAGGTAAATCAATCATCATTGATGCAATTTTTTCTAGATGAACCGCCTGCTCACCATTATTAATGATTTGAACAGACCGTGTGATAACTGGTCGTTGTCGATAAATCGTATAGCGCATTGCCAAGGTTAGCTGACTGACCTCATCTACTAAGTTAACCGTTAATGTTTGCGCTTCATGCTCATCTACCACATATGTTGCTGGTAATCCAGCTAACGTGGGCTTACCATCTGAAATTGTATAGTCTTGATATTTAAAAAATGCTGACCGGCTACCATCTGCTTGCCGAACTACAAGCGCTGGCGTTCTAAAATCACCATCTCCCTCATAACTATATTCACGCAAAATTGCATCTAATGAATAGGTACGATCTGATGATTTGGGTAAATTACCCGAAAAGCCACGATCAAGTCTAGGGCTCTTAAGATGGCCATGATACTGTTTGATTCGTTGGCCATAATACAAGTGCGCTAAAACCCCGCCTGCCTCAATACCGAGTACATATGATATATCGTCGTTATGCAAGTGAAAAGATTGCGTTTTTGTATCAAAATCAATTAAATTACTTTGTGTCATTATTTGCTTACTCCTTTATTATCGTTGGTCGCTTGCTTTAAAGTAAACACCGCTTCACTCACTGCTGTCACTTGCTTATCTACCGGCGTTACGACGTTAAAATCTGTAAAGTTTTGCCAATTCGTTACCACAACAGTTACTGTGTCGTCATACCCTGCTTTTTGAATAGCTGGATCCCAGAATTCAATTAATTGGTCACCTTTTTTAACAGTTTGACCTTCTGTCACCAGACTAACAAAGCCAGTACCATTCATGTGCACTGTACCAAATCCAATATGAATTAATAGTGCAACGCCATCTTCTGAAACCAATCCAACTGCATGACGCGTTGGGAAAACCTGCTTAATTGTTGCATCAAATGGTGCATACACTTTACCATCAGTCGGTTCAACAGCAAATCCTCGACCAACTTGGCCACTCGCAAATGTCTGATCTGACACTGAAGTTAATGGCTTAATTTGACCATCAACAGGTGCTGTTAAAACAATATTTTGTACATTGCGTGTCTCTTCTTGTTCAACCGCAATATTCTTTCCCCATGTCTTAGCCAATTCATCAACGATTTCTGCGTGTCTTTTTTCAGTTAACGTTGACTTACGCCAAAAGATAATGAAAGCAATAATTAACAATACAGCTGGCACACCAAACATCATAAATTTAAATTTGAAGGCACCGCTAGCTGTAATTGATGCTGCTGTTGCACCAGTTGTCATTCCTGCAATAACAGCTACTTGTCCAACAACACCATTTGAAAGTGCACCACCTAATTTGTCCAATAATGGACGAATTGACAATGTTAATGACTCATCACGATGGCCTAATTTTAGCTGACCATATTCAACTGAATCTGAAATAATCATCAATACAACCAAGAAGATAACTGCTTGTGGTACTTGGAACATTTCAGCTGCAACAATGACCATTGCAAATGACTTACCAGCTAATGAGAATAACAATAGTCCTGCCAACATAATCCCAATACATGTCGCAAATACTCGGCGTCGATTAAACCGATCCACTAACTTTGGGAAAATTGAAACAGAAATTAAACTAATGACGATATTAACACCTTGGAAAATTGAAAATAGGGTTGATTTACCCATAATAAATGTAAAGTAGTACAAAACCAACGAATTTTCAATGTTGATACCAATTGCATAGATACCATACGTTAAAGCAATCCACATCAATTGGTCATTTTTTGCCAATGTTGAAAAAATTTGTTTGAAACCAACAGTATCTTTAACATTTTTACGTAAGTCAGACTGCACTTCCTTGGTTCCCAAACCAACAACCCATGACGTTGCAATACCAACTAAAGCAACAATTAACCCAAAGGCAAACCAACCACGTGAATCACCCGTACCGTTGACTTGGTTAACTGAAAAGAACAACACTAATGGCATTACGACAACACCAACAAGGCCACCACCTAGTGTTGATCCGATACGCGCAAATGACGATGTTCGTTCACGTTCTTTTGAATTGAACGATAATGCTGGAATCATTGACCAAAATGCAACATCTTTAAAGGCATAAAAAATATCCATTGTGATGTATAAAATTGCAAAGACAATTAAATATAAATAAGGATGACTTTGGTTCAAACCACCTAAATCAGTAAATAACAAGAGCAACATAATGGATGTAATAGTTCCACCGATTACAACCCATGGTTTAAATTGTCCAAAACGTGTTTTGGTACGATCAATCCAATTACCAATAAATGGATCAATAATTAACTCCACAACACGTAAAATCGTAATAATCGCCGTGATATACATAATCATGCGATCATTTTGTGCCTTATCCCCTGTATTAAACAAGTGAGTTGTCACAAACATGATGAAGTATGTTGATAATGCCCCATAAAAAACATCATTACCGAATGCACCGAATGCATAAGAAATTCGTGAAATTGCTTTTTGCATTGGACTTTGTTTAGCCAGATCGTTAACTTTTTCCATAATACTTCCCCTAAGATTTATTAAAACAGTGCACATAAACAAGTAATTTCAGTTTTGTTTACTTGTTTACTAATCAATACCTAGATTGTAACCGCTTTCTTTTTAAAAATCAACTTATTTTAAAAAAAGCCTAAGACAGGAATTATCCTATCTTAGGCTTTTAAAATGATAAACAAATGTTTTTTTATTTACATACTCTCTCGTATTATTAATTTTGAATTAATAGTTAATTGAATTGCAGATTCACGATCACCAACTAATTTTTCACGCGCTAAGTTAATGGCTTCCTTCCCCATTTCTTTAGTTGCTGGTCGCACTGTTGTTAATGACGGATACAAATATTCAGACATTTCGATGCCGTCAAAACTTACGACTGCAATATCATCTGGTATTTTATAAGTCATTTCTTGAATGACACGATAAATACCAATTGCTTGTAAATCATTACTTGCAAAAATTGCCGTTGGGCGCTCTGCTTGTTGCAAGATTTTTTTCGTCACCTGCATCGCGTCTTCGGATGTCCAATTGGTAATATAGGTATCTTTGTATGCTTCTAATTGATGTAACGTCATCCAATCTAAATAGGCTTGATGACGTACATCCAATAATTCACTTTTTTCAATTCGTTGCTCTCCAACTAGCTTTTTTTCACCACCAATAAAGGTAATTTGCCGATGACCTTTAGCAAAAAGTAAATCTAATAATCGTTTTGTTTGGCGACCAAAATCATTTTGAATAACATCATAATTATCAAAAATACGATTATCATCAATAATCACAACATTTTTATTATATTGATAAATTTTTGCCAACACATCATTGGTTAGCACGCCCACAACGATAACTGCACCATAAACCGCCAAATTTTGCCAATCAACATTATTATTTGCAGGAAGTCTAATACTATCTGCAATTTTCATGCCCCACAGGGTTGCTTGCTCATTGATACCAGCTAATATTTCTTGAAAATAAGGGTCTGCTAATTCTTCTTGTGCTGTTAAAGCTGTCACAATTGCTAAGTGTAATTTGTCTTGATGATTGCGGTTAGCAACATTCGCTAATTTATAATGTAATTGATTCGCGATTTGCCAAACGCGATTACGCGTACCGTCTGATACCGAAAAACTCGGATCTTGATTTAATATTCTGGAAACTGTTGCTTTTGAAACACCAGCTAATGTTGCAATATCTTGAATACTTGCCATATTTATCCCCTACTACCTTATTAATTAAGATAATATTACCATTTTTGACGTAATTAGATACTTATTTCATATCTCTTTAAATATTGTGAACTTTTTCACTTTATCTATAAACAAGTTTTTGTTATACTTTAGTTGTTTTTAATAACGTACATTTTCAGGGGGATAAACATTATGAAAGCAGCAGTTGTCAGAGATAATTGTGACGGATATGTCGACATTAAAGAAGTCACATTACGAGAATTAAAATATGGTGAAGCACTCATTAAAATGGAATATTGTGGCTTATGTCACACAGACTTACATGTCGCTGCAGGTGATTTTGGTAAAGTACCTGGTCGTATTATTGGTCATGAAGGCGTCGGTAAAGTCATTCAATTAGCTGACGGTGCCGATAATCTTGCCATTGGTGATCGCGTTTCCATTGCTTGGTTTTATCGTGGTTGTGGTCACTGCGAATATTGTACAACAGGCCGTGAAACATTATGTCGTAATGTTGAAAATTCAGGATTTACTGTTGATGGTGCAATGGCTGAAGAATGCATTGTTCCTGCTTCTTATGCCGTTAAAGTCCCCGCAGGTCTTGATCCCATTGAAGCAACCTCACTCACCTGTGCTGGTGTTACAGTTTATAAAGGGCTAAAAACTGGTCATGTACAACCTGGCCAATGGGTAGAAATTGTTGGTGCTGGTGGACTAGGTAATCTAGCCGTTCAATATGCCCATCATGTTTTTGGTGCCCACGTTGCAGCTGTTGACATTGATGACGAAAAATTAGTTGCCACCAAAATATTAGGTGCCGATTTAACCATTAATTCAAAAAAGGAAGATGCTTCAAAAATTCTCCAAGATAAAGTTGGTGGCGTTCATAGTGCACTGATTACTGCTGTCAATTCTGAATCGTTTACGACAGCCGTTAATGCCTTACGTCCTGATGGTACCTTAGTCGCTATCGCCTTACCTAAAGGAGACATGGGATTAAACATCTCTAAAACCGTTCTTGATGGCATTAAAGTCGCTGGCTCATTAGTAGGAACTCGCCAAGACCTGGCCGAAGCTTTCCAATTTGGTGCTGAACATAACGTCAAGCCAATTGTTAAAACGCGATCATTATCTGAAATTAATGATATCATTGATGAAATGAAAAATAATCAAATTATTGGCCGCATGGTAATTGACTTCACTCATTAACTTATCTATTACTAACTATCATAAGACCCATATCAATAGACTAATATAAAAGTAGCAAATCAATGAAGTGGATTTGCTACTTTTTATATATTCTTTTAGATACCACCATCAGCCTCAGCCATTAAAAGCAATCGAATCAATTAGTTAAAACAGTCTTATAGCATGTATTTTTATATAAAATATATGCATTATAAAATTTATCTAATTTGCATAATACATAATTAACAGTATAATGACTTATATAGATGAACAAAATCTATATACTGTGTAATCAACAAATTAAAAATGGGGGAATACAATGAACGATAAGTTATCAACACAAGCAGGACAACCTTGGGCCAATAATCAACATAGTTTAACGGCTGGACAACGTGGCCCTGTCTTAATGCAAGACTATCAATTGCTAGAAAAATTAGCACATTTTGATCGTGAACGTATACCCGAACGCGTAGTTCATGCTAAGGGGGCTGGTGCCAAAGGTGTCTTTAAATTGACCCATGATATGAGTCAATTTACCAAAGCAAATTTGTTCAATGGGGAAAACAAAGAAACACCTCTCGCTGTTCGCTTCTCCTCAGTTGCGGGTGAATCTGGTTATCCTGACACAATTCGTGATGTTCACGGCTTTTCTATTAAATTTTATACAGAAGAAGGTAATTACGACATTGTTGGTAACAATACACCTATCTTCTTTATTAATGACCCACTAAAGTTTCCAGACTTTATTCACTCACAAAAGCGTGACCCACGAACGCATAAACGTGACGTCAATATGCAATTTGATTTTTGGGCACATTCCCCAGAATCAATTCACCAAGTTACCTATCTAATGGGTGATCGTGGTAACCCAGCTAGTTTGCGCACGATGAATGGTTACGGTAGTCACACTTATAAGTGGGTAAACGCTGATGGTGAACAATTCTGGGTAAAGTATCACTTTATCAGCAACCAAGGTGTCTCAAATATGTCCAATGAACTCGCTGCTAAATTAGCTAGCGAAGACACTGATTACCTACAAAACGAAATGTTCAACGCCATTGAAGATGGTGATTACCCTTCATGGACTCTTTCAGTTCAAATCATCCCATATCAAGAAGGTCTAGATTATAAATATGATATTTTTGATGTGACAAAGACAGTGTCTCATAAGGATTATCCGCTTCACGAAGTTGGTGTCATGACATTAACTGCCAATCCTGACAACTATTTTGAAGACGTCGAAGAAATTGCTTTTTCACCTGCTAATTTAGTACCCGGTATCGAAGCTTCAATGGATAAGTTACTACAAGGTCGTTTGTTCTCATACAAAGACGCACAACGTTATCGTTTGGGTGCTAACTATGAACAATTAAAGGCTAACCGTCCACGTAACGAAGTTCATAACTATGCTCGTGATGGATTTATGGCACAAGGCCAGGATGCTAGTGTTAATTACGAGCCAAATACACAAAGTGGACCAACTGAAGATCCCCATGCATCAATTACAGGTGACATGTTCCAAGGCATGACTGGTGCCTATGAACCATATGATACGGATTATTATTCTGCTGCTGGCCGTTTATATAACTTAATGTCTGAAGACGAAAAGCAACGTTTAGTAGACACATTTAAGAGCAATTTGGGTACCATTGATAGTCTTGAAAATAAGCAATTAATGGTCCAACAAACGGCCCGTGCTGATATGGATTATGGTAAGCGTGTTGCTGAGGCAATCGGTGTTAATATCGATGATGTAGAAATTTAGAAATTAGTATAATACCATGTTGCCAAAAACGGACACACTTATCAAAAAGTATGTCCGTTTTTATTGTAATTAATTTTTTCGAATGGCTCGTTGCGTAATCGTCGTTATTTTTTTGATAACTATTTCCGGTTCCTCCTGAGGCAATTTTAATTTATACTGTCCAAGGAAATGCGTTATAAATTGTCCAAGCACTAACTTAACAATATCACTAGGGACAATTTGCGGATCAATATCATCCGTTACATCTAGTAAGTGCTGAATCCGTTTGAAGCCGGGTGTCAGCTTAGGCAGTAACGTCTGTTTTAAATCATCACCAAATTTTTCATCGACTAATATCTGATTTAATAAGATAATACTAACTTGATAATTATCAATTAAAAAATAGTAACGATCACGTACAACATATGCAATCAAATCATCAATTGTCGTTGCATGTTCTTGCACATGATTAATGAATTGTTCACCAAAATTTGGCAACAATTGTTTCATCAATGGCTGCAAGATTGAATTTAACAATATTTTTTTGGTTTTAAAGTGTTTAAAGATTGTTGCTTCACTCAAACCAGCTTCACGTGCAATCATAGCTGTTGAAGTCCCTTGATAGCCCTGCTCAGCAAGTAATTTTATCGTTGCTTTTAAAATTTCCCGTTTACCATTGGGCATATCGGCATGATCTAACCATTCATCAAAATTCTTTCCTACTACATCAGTCATATAACTACACCTTTCGATAACGTTTCAATCCAATTATATTACCAACAGACAAAATAACAATAAATACGACTAACGCCACCAAGTTACCCAAAATATTATTAAAATCGCCACCCTTTAAAATAACCGTATTTAATGCAGAAGCACCATACTTTAGTGGCAAAATTGATGCTAACCATTGTGCCCAAGTGCCCATTGCACTTAATGAAATAAGTCCTGAAAAGAATAATTGCGGAATAACAACAATTGGCATAAATTGCATCATCTGGAATTCCGATTTTGCAAATGTTGAAACAAAAATACCAAATGACAGTGCCACTAACGCAATCAAAATCGTCGTCAACATCACTAACCAAATTGATCCGGCAACCTCAACATGTAACAAAGTTACTGAGAAACCAACAATTAACAAGGTTTGTACAATTGCAACAATTCCATAGCTAATCAAATAAGCAAACACAATATCTGAACGTTTTACTGGTGTTGCTAGTAACCGATCTAATGTTCCCAAAGTACGTTCTTTCAACAATGCCATGCCGGAAATCAAAAAGACAAATAAGAAAATAAAGAAGCCAATCATAGTAGGCATCATCTTATCAAAAAATGTTGAATTCCCATCCCCATAATTATAACTATTGTGTATCGTGGGTGATGACATTGATGACTGAATAACTTGTCTACCAGCTGGCAACTTTTCTTGCATTGTTTTAACAGCTTTAGCAAGTTGTGTCATTTTATTTTTGGTTAAAGCACTTTGTAATGCTGCTTTCGTGACATTTGTTTTACCAACATCTGTATTAGCATAAGTAACATACAAGTCACCTGCTTTATTTTCAATAATTGCATCAACTTTTTCATCTGTTAATGCCTTTTTTGCAGTTGTATCATTCTTATACGTCTTAACGCTTACATGATTATTATCATCTAACGTTGTTCGCACGACTCGTTCCACACCAACCGTACCAACTGTTGCATTGTTCGTTGTATTTACGTTGAACACATAAGATAACAAGGCTAATACAACTAATGGTGCAATAAAAATTAACGCTAGCGTTCTTTTATCACGTAATAATTCTTTTAGGACTCGTTTAGATATCGCTAATATACGCATTATTGTTCACCTTCCGCTTTCAAAAATACAGCTTCGATTGAATCTACTTGATAAGCATCTTCCAATTCTTTAGGACTTTTATCAGCAATAATTTTACCGTCTAATAATAAAACAACCCGATCCGTTAACTCCGCTTCATCCATTGCATGAGTGGTTACTAAAATAGTGCGCCCTGCTTCTTTAATGTGATATAACTCTCGCCAAATTTTTCTCTTTAAGCCTGGGTCAATACCAACCGTTGGTTCATCCAAAATAAGCAAATCCGGTTCTCCCAATAACGCAATCGCTAATGACAACCGTCGTTTCATGCCTCCAGAATATCCACTAACTTTTTTAGCAAGATGCTCAGTTAATTCAACAACTTGTGATACATGTTGAATTTCATTTTTAATGACCGCTTTTTTTATACCGTTCATTTGTGCAAAAAAGTATAAGTTTTCATAACCAGTTAACACGTCATACAATGCATCAGCTTGTGCCATATAACCAATATTATTTAGTAACTCACGGTTTGGCATTTGCGTATTAAATACGAGTGCTTGACCCTCATTTGCTTTTTCCATGCCTAAAACAATTTTGATAATGGTTGATTTACCTGCTCCAGAAGGTCCAATCAATCCGACTATTTCCCCCTGCTGAACATTGAAATTGGCTTCTTTTAAAACTGGCTGGTTACCGAAATTCTTTTGTACATTGTTTAAACTAATAATTGTCTTCCCCATGCAAAATATCTCCTCAAATTATTACGTTTTCACAAAGTAAGTAATCACTCACTTACTTATTTGTCTAAAATTCTATCATTTAATTTTTATGTTGTAAACGGTATGTCTTGCATAAAAATAAAAAGAGTAAATACAGAAAATTTACATTTCCATATTTACTCTCAAATAAAATTCATTTTCGCTTCTTAACTAGATACACAATAATAATAATTAAAATAGCCGTCATTATTATCGTCCCAAACCAAGCAAGATTGCCTTTTGCCAAAGGCAGATGCATATTCATCCCGTAGAAGCCCGAAATAATTGGTGGTACTGCCAGAATTAATGACCAAATTGTTAAAAAGCGCATTGTATCATTTAAAGTATTATTCAATAAATTATTATACGTATTCGATAAACGGTCCACCAAGTCAGCTGTATCTTGCGTCATTTGCTGGCTTTGCTTTGTCTCAATCTCAACATCTGCAATCAGATTTCGTTCCTTATCAGTTAAAACTAACTCATCCGTAGCATCATTTGCATTTATTTTTATCTGTTGAATCGCCATTGCATTATTATCGATTGCGGTCGTTAGGTGCACGAGCTGATTACTCAATGAAGATAGCCCCTTAATCTGACGGTTACTTGGATTATTATGGAATTTTGTCAACGCTTCACGGAGTGTATTAATCTCATCAATTTGATCCATATATTGATCATTTAATTGCCACAATAATTGTAATAACACAGTTAAAATGCTCAATGGCTTTGTCCCCATCTGGGCAAACAATTCATGTAATGTCTGATTAACAATATTGGTATTCTCTGGGACTACCGAAATTAACGTTTCTTCTGTCAAAATAAAACTAACTGGTACAACTTGATATTCATTAAGTTGATCATCCTTCACGATAACTTGCCATATCAACATCGCCATTTTCGTTTGATCATTATATTCAAATCGTGAACGTTCTCTAGAATCACGCACATAAGATTCAAACTTACTTGTTAAATGAAATTTTGTTTTTAATTGCTGCATATCTTCATCTGTCGGATCAGTCACATCAATCCAATGCTGACCATTTAACACAACATGTTCTTGATACATAAGCATTTATCCCCTTCTTTAACAACCTTGCATCTTTATTCAGGATGATCCACCTACTACTTCTCTACTGCCAGATTATTTTATACTTGTTCAGCCGTTAATCTAACTATATGACCAAATTGTTTCATCCTACACCTCAACATAACTATACCCGTTCCCACTTCCAGTAACATAGCGATTTCAAAACATTCATAAACAATTTGAATACGATAGGCACTTGCTCTTCCGATTTCTAAAGCACCATCCGTGCACAATATGATAATATCAATTATTTTCCCAAAAATCTGGTATATTTCATCTTTATTTTGCTACCTAACCATTCTGTAATCGTTGGAACAACATACTGGTAAATCATATCGTATACTGCTGTATATTCATTATTTTTTTCTAATACCAAATATTTCTCAACAGCTTTATCCTGTCACACTTAAAATATATACTTGATATTTCAATTCATACAAATATTTGAAAACTATTCTGTTGCTTTATGTAAGGCTACTCTTGATGATTAAATTACCTTACTAAAATTAGTTAAGTAATACTTTCAGGAGGTGACTATTATGTCACAAAAAATGCATTACTTTTTCATGAATACTATCACCAATGGATGAAAATTTATAAAGAGGGAACTGTTCTTAAAATAACCTATGCTAAATATCAACAAACTTACAAACAATTAAAAAAGTTAGTACCAAATTTATGATTAAGCGATTTAAATCAGCAAGTTTATCAGGACTTGTTAAATACTTATGCTGAGACCCATGAAAAACAAACGGTATTAGATGCTCTTGAAGAATGTCTTTTAACCATAGATGCAACAGGAAAAGTTGCTATCGAAGAAACTGTAACGCGACATCATAAAATTAAGTATTTCAATCAACAACAGCTAACAAAACTTCTGAATCAGCTTAACTTAGGTAAAGAACTTTCAATTGATTATTTTTTCCTATTAGTTGCAAAGACTGATCTTCGTTTTAACGAGGACTTAGGAATTACATCTGATGTCTTTGATTTATCACGATTAACCCTTTCTGTAAATAAAACACGGGACTATAAATCAACAAAAGTTTCAATCGCCTCAGTTACTCAACGACTCGGTCATTCAAACATGAATACAACACAAAGAACTTATTTACATGATACACAAGCATTAGAAAATGCCAATACTGATAAAATTATGCGTTACTTAAAAACGCTAATGTGAAATCAATAAACTATTACAAATAGTATTATTTAAGATCATGGATTTTCAAAAAAACATGATTTTTTTGAATCTATTTCCTAAGTCGGGTTAAAATAAAGCGTTAATGTAAAATTTCCTGAAAATTGAATAAACCAACAATCCACTGGTTAAAAGTTATTAGGTTATTTACATTGTCAAGTAGCTTTCCGATTTTCTCTTGCTCTTCTATAGATGACACACTAATCTCATATTTCTTTATGTCTGGAATGCCAAAGTTTGCTAAAATAGTCGACTCAGCATTACAAACATTTACTTCTTTTTTGAACTTTGGAGCCAAAAACGTTTTATTTAGAAAAAAGAGGGCAAAATTTTTATTCATTCGAAAATGAATAGAATAAAAATGATAGTGATAGACAAAAGTCTAGCAACCCAATATTGATATTCGGATTTTGTGATAGTGCATGTTATAGTCATTGAGAAATTAAAAAGGTACCTACTCCGCTTATAATTGCTTTGATGTTTTCATACATTGAATTCCCCCAATTTATTTACGCTAATATAGCGCCTAGTGTATCATTTATCAAAAAAACAGCTCCGTTATCTAATCGCTAGATAATGAATCCGTTTTAATAGGGTTTTATAGGGGCAATTTATATAATAACGGCCTCTTATAATTATTCTTCAAATTCGTATAATTCATTGATTTTTTCAAGTGTTGATTTTATATTTGAATTGAAATAACTAACATTCAGTAATATATCGGTCTTAACACTTGCTCCTAACATAACCTATCTATGGTTTTGTGGCTTAATTTATACGGATAGGCCTTCAAAAGGTTACATAGTATTTAGCTAATTATTGTTTTTTAGTAGAAACTCTATTATACCAAGTTTATCCCACTGAATTTTGTTACCATTATTTGAGATAAACAATTTTTTAATATCAGGACAAACCTTTCTTTCAGTTACTATCCAAAGTTTTGAGATAGGGAGCCACCATTTGGATTGAGAAATTGTTGCCCAGTATCCATCAGGGGACAAACTACTATTTGCTATATTAACAATTTCTGATTCAATGCGTTGATTGGTTTGTTTGCTGTTTTGCTTCAGCAGAACTGTTAAAACCAATACATTAAGGTCTGTTTGGTTTTTCTTTTTTTTGTACGCAGAAAATGCTTTAGATGTTTCTTTAGACGTACCTGCTTTACCCAAGGCATAGAAGTACCATACTTCTAAATCTGTATCAGAAAAGCTCTCTTCAATATAATCTAATTCTGCAAAAAGAGTATTCCAAATTTTGTGTCTAATAATTGGTATTGCAGTAGAAATAGCTGCAGAAATAACCTTGTAAATATGCATGGCTAGTACAGGTTTGACATATGTTACTTTTATTAAAAAAAGCATCAAAGATATCACAACTTTATTGTTCTTAAATTTTATGTTTTTGTTTTTTAATTGTTTTTCAATTATTGATAAGATAGCTTTTGCAGTAGGTATATCGCTTTCTGCAAGTAGATTAATAATAGTTTCTCTTAGGGTATTGTAATCTTCAAACAAAAACTGTTCTATATGTCCGTTTGTAAGAGTTTTTATTATAGGATAACGTTCTAAATGCGCTTGTTTTTGTATTTCAAAACCTTTATAGATTTGAAATTTGCTGTCATTAAAAGATAATTCATATTGCCTGAATAGTTTTATTAAATGGTGCTTTATTAATTCCAAATCAGAATTTCTTTTGAAAAAAAAACGATAATCATCAACATAGCGAGTAAAGTTAATATCTAATTTTAATTTGTTGATTAACTTGAATATTTTTTATCCAATGATAATTGAAACAATTCTGCGGATATTTTAGAGGAGATTGGCCCCTGTATTATCCCTTTTGTATGTGCATCATTTATTTTTTGATTGTACTCATCCAACCAAAGTAGATAATGTTTAAACGTTTCAGAATCAGTAATCCTAATTTTAGACAATAAATGTGAATATATGTTTTCGAAAAATTTACTTAAATCCATTTGCAAAACATATGGGTATGTTGACTCTATATTAAAACGCTGTAGTTTGCTTTCTTTAAAAAATCTGTTTGTTCCATCGTATCCTATAAAACCAACAGGTATATCGTCTTCAACTGTATCTTCGTCATATAACATAGATGAAAAAAGTCCGTCTCGACCAATTATGGGGGATTCAGAATGACTTGTTTTGCCATTTAAACGTTCTTCAGTAGAGTACAATTTACTAAGCACTGAATTTGCAATAATGAGGGTGTTATATGTAAACATTAATGAATGCTTTATATTTGGTATCGCCATTGGTCTCCAAGAATCATTCATTTTTATCGTAAAAAACTTAATTGATTCAGCAGCCCAGTTATTTCCATAAATATATTCTGGAGGTTTAATTCCATTATTAAGTCTTTTAATTAATTTGGTTGATGACTCTATAGTAAAAAGTGTTTTTTGGGGATTATTCCGCAATTCTTTAATTAATTCATTAGAAGAATATTCAGTGATCAAATTATTAAGCAATGGAGGTAATTGCGTAGAAAACATACCATTCAATAGAGTATATGGATCAGAACTTTGTTCAAATAAATAAGTATCCATTATTTTCACATCCTAACATGGTTAAATTTTATTCTTACCCAAAAATGCCTGGTGGCATTTTTTTAAATTATTAGCGTTGTTCAAAGTTGGTTTGTCGTGCTTATTTTGTTTAGAATTAATAGCTGTAAATTTTTCAATTTTCCTTTCAACAATTAATTGTACTTATTGTGATTGATCCAATAGTTTTTTGCATTGATTTTAATTGTTCATCTGGAAACTTTCTTTGCGAAAGTCATTTGTGTCTTTATTTTCCGGTTTAGTTCATGACCATTAACAATTTTGATTCTGTTTTCAAAGCTTTTATAAGCAATTGATTTAAAATTTCCAAAAGTTTAATTGACTAGCTTCACACAATCAACAATACATCTTGGACACGTGGCATTGATGCTAATAACCGTGCTACTTTAAATGACGTTACTGTTTTACCTGAAACGATTGTATGTCAAACGTAACCGCCTTCTCTCTCAATAAAATCATTATTGTTTATTTCACACATACAATCTAAAATTTTTCGAGTTGCTTGAATTTGATATGACCGCATGACCATCAAATTGTCATTGGCTGCATTTGAAATCATGTTGACGGTAACAAGGCGGTGTAGTGCTGGAATGCCCATTACTTCGTAAATAAATGCCATCATGTCAGTAACATCTTTTCCATTTTCATCTCGCCAACCAAAAACAAAGTCATGATTATATGATCGTTCATTTTTGGGACGCACGAGATAGTGCGCTGAGTGCTGGGATAGAATAAACTGCACCTGTAAAAAAAAGAATCCCGTATACATCCCATCACTATCATATTTTTGTAACTATTCAAAGGTAGCGTCCCACCTGCCAGCAGCAGTTATACATCATAGAGTGTCTTATTTTGATTAAGAATATCACGCCAATGATTATGTAATCTATCGACTTTCAATCCTGAATAATTGCTTAAATACTCCCAGCCTTTATTTCCTAATTTTTGAATTACGGCTTGTTCAAACTTATCTCCTGCCATTCTTGATTATCCCTCTAATAATCTTTTTTTATACGCAATCACTTTAATCATTTTACCATAATTCAATTTCTATATTTATGACATTCAAATTTCTCTAATTTGGGGAGCTTTTTAAATGGGAAGCGGCGTTCTATTGAGGAAACATAGCTTACAAATTAATATAATTTTTTATCATATCTAACTTAGATCATCTTGTGAATTTCTATTTCTTGACTCTTCAGAAATTAATTCATTAGCAATATAGGCTGCTGTATCTTCAGATATATCATCTGCCGTATTGTTTTCAACAATGCTACCAACGTATAGCGGAATAGAATTATATTCCACTATTTTGTTAACAAACATCACAAATAAATACCCAAAAGCGATACAGGCAGTGGTATCTTTTATTTTCGAAAATGATAAATATAACGTCACCAAGTGAGAGACAAATTCCTAATCACCTATTGCTAAAGAAAAATAGCCAAATATTAAAAATATTTGTGCAACATCTTCTAGTTCGTACATTATTTTTCCATAAATCGTACCCCTTATATCTCATAAATTGGCTCAATGACAAAATTGCCGTGTCTCCTTACTTACATTGTACACACTATTTAATCCCCCTTTACTCATATTTGGAATGCTTTTTTCGAGGAGGTGTTAACCAAGAGAATATCTTTATTCACAATCTTACTTATTTTGAACAAAAGCAATAATAAGTAATTGACAATTTATAATACTTTTTGGAGTCAATTATAATCAGTTTTAACCCAATCCACCTTATCAGCAATCTTCACTACTCAATGTCAATATCACACATCAATATCCATAAACTCTAGCATAGCAACAAAAAATGACCCTACTACCAAATTAGTAAGGCCATTTTATTAGCTAATGACTTAGCTATGATTTCTTTGTATTCTTCTCGAATTCTTTATCGGTGCTTATTAATTCAATGAAAACGTTGATAGCAAGAGGAATACGAGCAACAAGTAGCCTATTTCAAGTGCCATTTAGTGTTTTTTTTAAGTCAATTTTGAGCAGTCTCCTACACATATTATAATCAACTACTCCAATAAAAGTTGGAACTAACGCAAGATATTTTTCAAACAACCCTATTTCCCTCTATGTTAGTACATTTTTTACCGTTTCAAATTTTTATTCATAGAAAGTTCTACCATCGAAAATATGATAATTTTTTTGACAGTCGTTACAAGTCTCAAAGATACTAAGTACCTCCAAAATCACATTCTCAATGTCTAATCGTTTACCTATTCTTTTGAACATCATCCTCAAGGTACTTAATTGCCAAAACCACTAGTGACAAACACCTACTAAACAAATAATCATAATGATTGGGATCCGTTATATCTTGTTGACTCGTTTCATGGTGTCTAATTCCAAAATTATTACCAATATTGGTTAAATTTTTAAACTCAGAATCAAACATTTCATAAAATTTGGTATTTCCATGAGACATAGCCTCTAAAATTTTATGACTACTTCTTTTTTTATCTAACGCTGTATAATAAGTTTTTAATCTTTCAAAAGCATCCCATATTTTCTCTACTGAATCTTGACGAGCTAAATTATTAGGCGTTCTGTATAAATCAACAGCATCTCTTAAAAGACTACGTAGTCCATCTTCTGGTATCATACTTATTTCCTTATCGAGGCTATCAGTAATGGCACCATCCTTGATTTTTCGTTCAATTATTTTCTTATCGGTAAGTGTATACAACAACCCTATTTCCGTAAAGAAATCATTAACTTCATTTTGAAATATCTTAAACACCCTAGCAGTATTGTAAGTAATAATATATCTATAATTTTTATATTTTCCATTATTCCAATTTTCATCTATATCGCGAATATTTTGTGCATAGAATTCAATTAAATCCAATAATGCAAACTGATCATAATCATCCGTTATTTTAGGAGATGCTATCAATCCCGCTTCATTTCGAAAAAGATTCGGAATTCTGAAATGAATCTCTTTATCATAAGTACTTTCATCAAAATCAATATATCTTTCCCCCGTAAATCCATAATAATTTTCTTGAGGAAATTTTGAAGTCAAATTTTTTCTATACCTACTACACAAATTAAGCAATAATGCATACGCGTCTTCATTATACTATAAGTACTAATTTTGGGCAATCTTTTCCCATGTCTTTCAGAATATAAGTTCATTCATTTCTCCTAAATTTTCGCATTTAATCTCTCAATTTATTACTAATAATAACTCCAATTAATTTGTATATTTCTATCGTGTAACTGCAAAACCAATCAAATACTATTTAAAAACATCTCTAATCTTCATTAAGCAAACTTAATTCTTGTACATTCAAATTTTGCATTTTATTTCTAGGAAATTTAGCTATTGCAAACTTATTAATAACAGGCTTTAACACAACATTTGCTCCAAGTTCCTTATCTAACTTTTCATTATCTATTATCATTTGTGAAGACACAATACCAAGCCTGTATTCATCTTGAATTTTATATGAACTACTTTTAGTTACCAACATAGCTTCTCCTATTTGCTCTTTATTTACTTAACCATTCAGAATTTACAGTTCAAAATTTACCATTTTCTCTTCATAGTTTTTCAAATATTTTACTTCTCTGGAAAATATATCACTTTTTTCTAAAGCCCCACTGCGTTCACCGGTCATAGCATTCCAAATACGCTGCTTCAATAATTCGATATTAGATTCTGGAATAAAAACAAAATCACGCTTTTTTCTGTTGCTTCCTCGTTATTAATTAATACTTCTGCTATATCATTCCTTAAATAACCATCTTCATCAAAATAATTTTTAGTAACTTTAGTAAAACTAGTTATAAAAGCAGGCAACGCCAATCTAAACTGAAATAATGCACCTTCATAACAATAATTTTTTTAAATTAAAAAGTCCCCCATATATTCGTCATCTATGAACTTAAAGTAACCGATCGTTGTGTAAATTAGATTCTCCCTTGAATATAAAATTTTCGTAAACAGGCGTACATTCATTATAATACTTATATCAATGATTAACATTTTTCCCATCATATATACATACGTATGTTTGATGCATATCACTTTGCCATTGTGCCACGAACCGTGATAAACCTGCTTGTTTAGCAGACAAACACTTCATATCAATAACACTAGTACTAATTGAACTATTATTTTCAGAACTCTCTTGGACTTTGTAACTACTTCCTTTTCCACTTTCATTGAGAGAATGTGATTTTTTTCTGCCTTTTTTGGATAGTTAATTTTGTTGCTTGGTGCTTATTTGGACTATCGTTAAGTAGATAATATCCACTCCGTCCACGTGAGAACGTCTTTTGAAACTTTTAATTTAAAATTTTTAACTATATTTATCTGCCCTAGCAAATAAAAAGACTACCAACATCACTGTCAGCAGTCTCATTAATTTATTTTCTAATTAAGCTTCAGGCTTCAAGATGTCCTTTGATGCAACGTTCAAATCTTCATCTAGTTCATAAACCCAAGGTTGACCATTAGCAATTTCTACACCCATGATATCTTCATCAGAAATTTGTTCAACGTGCTTTACTAAGGCACGCAATGAGTTTCCGTGGGCACCGATAACAACGTTCTTACCGTCCTTCAATGCCTTTGAGATATCTGAATCCCAAAATGGCAATACACGATCCAATGTAACCTTCAAGTTTTCACCCTTAGGTAGTTCACCAGCTGGTACATCATGGTAACGACGATCCATTGCAGGATATGACTTACCGTCGATAGTCATTGTTTCAGCTTGATCTTCTAGTAATGGTGGCAAAACATCGTATGAACGACGCCATTGATGAACTTGTTCATCACCCCACTTAGTTGCTGCATCAGCTTTATTCAAACCTTGCAAAGCACCATAGTGGCGTTCATTTAAACGCCATGACTTAACTTCTGGTACCCACAATTGATCAGCTTCTTCCAAAGCCAAGTGCAATGTTGTAATAGCACGTGTCAAAACTGACGTATAAGCTTGATCAAATTGAATGCCCTCTTTAGCTAACAATTGTCCCGCTGCTTTTGCTTGCGCAACACCTTTGTCACTTAACTTTGTATCAACCCATCCGTTGAATAAGTTTAATGCATTCCATTCACTTTGACCGTGACGAATTAAAACCAACTTTGCCATTGGTACACCTCTTTTTTCTATTAGTTTTCGTTACTATTGTATCAAATTTCACGAAGTTTTAGTAGTTACTGATATTAATTAGTGTTTAACCGTTCCATCTTCAACTGTTAATGCTGTTGAATGTGCCGGTCCCTTAACATCAGATAAAATATGTGTCATGAGATCATTAATTGCCGTTGGGGCTTCACCAAAACCAGTGGCAATAACATCATACTTACCAGAATAAACGGCAACATCACCAATTGCATAGACATTTGGTACTGTAGTCGCCATATTTTGAGTAACCAAAATTTTATTTTGTGCATCATATTCTGGCTTAATCGCCCAGCCAGCCATAATTTTATTTTCTGTTTGAAAACCATAGCTAATGACAATTTCATCAACAATAACGTCCTTGGTCTCCTCTGATCGCGCCAATTGTAACGTCACCAACAATGCCCCAGTTGTATCTCTGGTAATTTGTTTAATGGTATAAGGTGTTTCTAACGTCACTGATGAATCTGACAACTTAGTTAAACTATGTTCAAGTGCCCGGAACTTGTCACGACGATGTGTTAATTTAACGTTTTTTGCAGTTGTTTCTAATTGTAGTGCCATTTCGACTGCTGAATCACCACCACCAGCCACCAACACACGTTTATCTGCAAAAAGCTGTAAATCATGAATCGAATAATGAATATTTTGGCTAACATTATCACCTAAAATTTCATCCGCAATTCGACGTGGCTCAAAAGCACCTGCACCAGTCGCTAATAAAACACCCTTTGTATGAAAAGCATCTTGTTTATCGGTCTTAATTTGGAACCCATCACCACTTGAAACAATATCTGTTACAGTTGTGCCCAATAACACTTTTTGTTCAAATTGTTCTAGTTGTTTTGTTAAATCGGTCACGATGTCTTTTCCTAAAACATTCACATATCCCGGAATATCTAAAATGGTTTTTTTAGGATAAAAATTTGTAACTTGGCCACCCAAATCCGCTAAACTTTCAACAATAACAACCTTTAATTCACGTAGACCTGCATAAAAGCCTGCAAACATCCCAACTGGACCAGCTCCAACGATTGTTAAATCAACGTCTTCATTCATTACTTCATACCTTCTAACATCTTGACTTATAACGTTTAATCTAACGTACGATTGTATAGACTATCAAATTCAGATAAATCAACTTGGAAATCATCTGCAAAGACAATATCTACACCACTGCCTTCTTCACCTGACTTTTCTTCAAATGTCGTGGCGATTTTTTGATACAAGGCCTGCACGTCTTCACGATTAGGACCATTCACTACCAACAAATAGTTTGATGTCTGTGCATCATTATTTGTTAACCACAATAAATGCATGCTCTCGATTACACCCATTGCGTCATCAGCAATCCCAATTAAATCATAACGTAATGGTGTCGGAATAATTTCTTCAGCAGATGAAATTTCCATATCACTGTCACCTGCGTTTTCAGATGCATTTTCTGCTTGTTGTGCATCTTGGGCGACCTGTTGTGCGATATAAGCGATATTGTCTCGCGTAATCGGCATACCATTAGTAAACGGATTAAGTGCTAAGCCTTCTATGCTTTGTGAATCATCATTTTGCAAGATTGGCAAATAATCTGACAAGGCCATGGCCCAAGGATAAACTGGTAAATCTGATTCAATTGGTTTTGCATTGTAAGCATCTAAATCAGTAAATATTGGGAACACCCCATTACCGTCTTCCAATTCAAACGTCAATAACTGCATTTGTGCATTTTCTGGAATATCAATGCTACCATCTTCTTTAATTTTTGGTTGCTCTGAGAAATTTACAGGTGCAATAAAGACAGCATCAATCAATGCTTGGATAAAATTATGTTCTGTAACCTCGTTTTGTTCTTCACGAAAAACTGCTATTGCATCAAGCAGCTTATCATTGCGTAATTCTTCATCTTGGTTATCCATGCGTGCTTATTCTCCTTAATTCTTTCTCATCTCTTTTTAACAAGTATAACGGATATCACTATCTTTGTCAGGCATCGCTATTTTAAATCAAGACTAAAAAAGGTTGGTAAAATTACCAACCTTTTTTAGGTTATGACAAGTTAAAGAATAACTACCCCAGTATCTGTAAGTATCTTTTTAACTAATATCATATGCCCCTATATGTATTTCATCTTGCTTGCGTTTCCCCTCAAGCATTATATTTATCATATCCCAAAAAAAGATTAATGTAAACAAATAATTCGGTTTTAAACCTCTGATGTCCTAAATAAAAATAAAAAACCTGCACAACATTCGTAATTAACGAACATTGTGCAGATAATACCCCGTATTAAATCACTAAATTTACTAAATATGCTGCTTTTGAGGTAAACCTTTATAAAATAAACGATACAAAATAGCGCATATAATTGGTAACACTGCCACGATGATATACATTTGTTTAAAATCAACAAATCGTCGCAAAGCGCCTAATAGGTAAGGACCAACGCCAATACCTAGGTCTAGCCCCACAAAATAAGTTGATAAGGCAACCCCAATCCGGCTAACATCTTTTTCTAAGTGTAAAGCAACTGCTTGCCCATTTGACATAAATGTCCCATATCCTAATCCAATCAAAGCGCCTGATAACAATAACGACCAAGATGACGTTGTCATACTTAGTACCAATAAACCAATTGCTAAGAAGATATAACTTGGATACATCACCGAATTTTCACCATATTGATCAAAAATTCTACCGGCTATTGGTCTTGTAACTGTGATAACAAGCGCATAAACAACGAAGAACAATGAACTAATGGATACAAGATTAATTGTGACAACATACGATGCTAAAAACGACAAAACACTTGAATATGCTAATCCCATCAAAAATGCAATTCCTGCAATAAAGACAACTTTTGTATCAATAAACGTATTTATTTGCCAACTATCAGCAATAGCCCGCTGTTTAGTTGTTAATTGCATATTATTAACCTTGATTGTAAAACAACCCATTGTTGTCACAATCAACATAACACTAGCCATTATAACAATAAAATTAATACTCGTTGTTTGTAATAATAACATCCCTAAAAATGGACCAATTGCTGCTGCTAAACTCGTACTTAATCCGTAATAGTTGATGCCTTCACCACGTCGTGCAAGTGGTATGTATGCTGTAACGATTGCGTTAGTTGCCGTAGATACCATACCATAAAAGAAACCATTTAATAAACGCACGCCATATAATACAATCAGTGACGGCATGTATAGATACATAATCGTTGTGACTAAATATAATACAATACCGATTCGTAATACCTGTTTACGCCCCATAACCTCAAGTTTTTTACCAATATATAATCGGGCAATTAATGTACCGATAACGTAAATACCTGATGCTAGCCCTGCTTGGCTCAATGTTGCGCCTAATTTGTCTTGGGCGACCACTGCAATAATAACCATCAATAAATAATAAACAAAATAAACCAAAAAGTTTATCAATGTAACACTGATAAACCCTTTATTAAATAACTTCTCTTTATTTACCAAAAAACTTCTCCATTAAACCTATTTATTTAAACGTATATAGTTTTATTACCGGTAATAACTTGACTAATACAAGTTTCATTATTATTCAATAATATTGTAAAAGCAAATTTGTAAACGCTTAAACCTATTATTAGTATCAAGTTTTTTTGTTTAACCTATTTATCGGAAATTAAAAAAACAAGTATCAGATAAACGATACTTGTTTTTAATTATTATTTATTTATTTTGCCGATACTTTGACGTCACCATTGATGATTTTCTTCTCAGCATCTTGCACAGCTGACCATGCATCCTTTGACATATGACCACGTGTCAAAGCGACACCCTTATCATCTAGTCCGTACACAAGGTGCTTACCACCAGGGAAATTCCCTTTAGCAGTTTTTTCCGTAACATCGGTTACGGCCTTACCAACCTTTTTAACAGAAGATGTTAATGTAAAGTTAGATTTACCGTCCTTTGCTGTATAAGCACCATCAGAATTTTGATCACGGTCAACCCCAATTACCCAAACTTTATCAGCTGCATTTTTAGCTTTGTTTAGATCCTTAGCTTCTGTAAAGACACCGGCTCCAGAACCACCAGCAGCAGTAAAGACTACATCCGTACCACTTTGATACATTGTTGAGGCAATTGTCTTACCCTTACCAGCATCCGTAAAACTACCAACATATTGTGCATCAACCACAATATCCGGATTAACAGACTTAGCACCAGCAGTAAAGCCCTTTTCAAATGATTGCACAACTGCTGACTTCATACCACCAACAAACCCAACTTTGTTGGTCTTAGTTGTCTTAGCAGCTGCAACACCAGCCAAGTATGATGATTGTTCAGACTTAAACGTTACCGAAACAGTATTCTTACGTGCCTTAGCAATATCATCAATAATCATATAGTTAGTATTTGGATTTTTCTTTGATTGTTCATTAATTGTTGAAACCAATTGGAAACCAATACCATAAATATTCTTAAAACCATCAGAACGTGCTTGATCCATATTAGTGGTAAAATCTGCACTTGTCTTTGAAGGATAGTAAGCATACCCACCTTTACCTTCTTTGACACCATTATCTTTTGCCCAAACTTTCATACCTTCCCAAGCTGATTGATTGAATGACTTATCATCAATTCCACCACCATCAGTTATCAAGGCAACTGAGGTCTTATCATCCTTAGTATCACCTGACTTGTTTCCAGACCAAGCGGCATATGCACCCCCTGCAATAATTACAACTGCGGCACCTGCCACCCACATCTTTGCGTTTGAAGCCATTTTTTACTCCTTTTTATTAAAAAACCAATTATATTGTTCGACAATCACGAACTACTCATTAAATATAATGTATAATGTTCCAAAAGTAAAGCTTTTTACTAAAAAAACGACATAAAAAAAACGCTACAGTGTTAAAACACGAACGTTTCGCTAATTATTTACATTTTTCAGAATTAACCAGGCGTACTAAATAAGATTCCGGTACAAAACCGCTCACAGCATTGTAAATGCGTTTAGCCCGTGATGCCTTTTCAGTAACGGCAAATACGGTTGGCCCAGTCCCTGACATTTGTGCTGCTTCAGCACCAAACTCGTACATTTTTTGTTTAAGTTTTAAAATTTCTGGATATTTACCACCAGTTATGGCTTCTAATACATTAAACATTTGTCGATAAGCCGTTTGAAAATCTGCTTGATTGACAGCAGTCATCAAAGCCGCCATATTACCATGTTGCATGGTATTATAGTTAACCATTTTTAATATTTTAGGAGTTGAAACACTAATACCTGGTTTAGCAACAATCACCCACAGTGGTGGCAACGCCTGTGTTAATGGTTCCACTATTTCACCACGTCCCCGAACACGTGCTGGTCTTGAATAAACACAAAAAGGAACATCAGCATCGATTTTCAAACCAATAACAGCTAATTTTTCTTCCGTGTAGTTTAATTGCCAAATACGATTTAGCCCTCGCAGGACGGCTGCAGCATCTGAAGAGCCACCGCCTAATCCAGCAGCTACTGGCACTCGCTTCATGATATGAATTTCAATGCCGTCAGTCTTACCAGCAATTTCTCGCATTAAACGGGCAGCCTGATAAGCTAAATTTTTTTCATTGAGTGGCAGGACACCACTTGTCGACTCAACCACAATTTCTTGATGGTCAGTAGTCGTACGAATGGTTACTGTATCAGCTAGATCGATAGCTACCATTAACATATCCCATTCTTGTTCACCATTAGCATGGAGAAATGGGGTATCAAGGCTAATATTTAACTTAGCGTACGCTTGCTCTAATACTTCCATTGCGGCTTAATCCTTTCATAACATTATGTTAATTATAGCAAGTTGAATTAAATTGTTAAATAACCAGCCTAAAGATTTCAACTTTGCCTAGCATCATTTTATTGATATACTTACATTTATATATTCATTAAGGAGTTGCTATGCGTTTTATTTACATTATTTTAGGTCTAATTACTTTTGGTATCGGTACTGTTTTTATTTGGGTACCTGGTATTCCAACAACTCCTTTTTATCTACTAACTGCTTATTTTTGGAGCCGGTCTTCCAAACGTTTACAGAATTGGTTAGAACACAATAAGTATTACCAACAGTATATCCATGATGGTATTTACAAGCGCCAATTGACTCAGAAAAATCGCCTTGTCATTTATATTGTTACAGCCGCTTTCATGTGTATCCCCTTCTTTATGTCGGGCAAGCTTTGGTTACAAATAACCTTAATTCTAGCATCACTATCACAAATTTTAGCCATGGAAGGCTTTTATCGTGGTTGGTGGTTAACAAAATGGTTTGTAGAAAAATAAAGTCTCCAAAAAACAATTGGCTAGTCTAAGTACTACCAATTGTTTTTTACTTTAAATATCGTTTTGCCACCTCACGATAAATATCAACCATCGCAAAATAAGCCTGTTGTGTCACATATTCATTGGCTTTATGAGCAGTAGTATTACCTGGACCGATAATTGCTAATTGCACACTTGGATTAGCATGAACAAATGCGGCAGCATCAGTGCCTAATGAAACGGCTATTGTTGGTGCAACCATGGGTTCAATTAAATACTGGGGGATGATTGCCTGGACGATTTTAATTAATTGACTATCCCGTGGTGTCACCACAGCCTCATCATAAGCGTTAACGTGTAATGATAAGTTCATTGTCTCATCAGCCTGATTTAAATCAGCAATTAATGCTTGTAATCGTTCAATCAATGTTTGAGCTGGTAATTCTGGAATAGTGCGTGTTAACTCAGTTAACGTCGCCAAATCAGAAACTGAATTTTGTTGCGCACCTCCCTGTATAATATTAGCGCCACGCATCGTTTTAGCTAAGATAGGACTCTCTTCAGGCAAATCATCATAAAGCGCTTGTTCTGCTTGATAGTATTGTACCAAATGATTAATCGCATCCACCCCTAATTTAGGCATTGAACTATGTGCAGCCTTACCAGTTGCCGTGACATCATACGCCAAAAAGCCTTTATGGGCAAAAAAGATAAAATGCTGTTCAGCTGCCGGCGAAGTTTTTGCCGCTTGTTGTAATTTTTTCAAGGTTGCCGGCTCAATGACAGCACCACCACTAGTGAAATACTCTGAAATTTCATTCAAAGCGACACCTGTTGGTTCCCCAATAATAACTGCATCAATATCATCCAAATACCCATCAGCTGCTAATTTGTCAGCACCTAATTCATTCTTTTCTTCATCAGCAGTTGCAATAAAGCGCAATGTTCCATGCAAAGGGACATCGCTTTCGTATAATTCTACAAAAGCGATAACCAAATCAGCTAAGCCACCCTTCATGTCCGTTACACCACGACCGTATAATTTACCATCTTGCACATTTAGCGTAAACGGATCGGTTTCCCAAGTATTCAAGTCACCTTCATGTACCGTATCAATATGGCCGGCAAAGGCTAATACCGGGCCATGGCCCTCACCGATTTCAGCTATTAAATTAGCCCTATTTGGCGTAACATCTACCAATTTACTATCAATACCATGTTGTGCAAAATAGTTTTTTAAATACATTGCAATCTCTTTTTCATGATCAGCGACCGTTTTAATCGCTACTAAATCACTTAATAAAGTTATTTTATCTTGATCTGTCATCATATTCCCCTTGTCGTATTCTAAGATAATCTTAATCTATTCTTTCATAATACGCAAAATAGTGTGCACCCCAAGATGATTTGAAACCCGTTAAACGCTAATTAATTTTTTAAGCATACTAAAAACGTCAATCTAACAAATCATTAGATTGACGTTCAACATTTAATTATTTAATTTTCTTCATAACGTACAGTATGACGATATCCCGTCATGATACTAAACAACAAGCCAACAAATGCAACAAATGTTAAGGCAGCCGCTGCATAAAACAAGGTCCCATAGCCTTGTTGTTGAATGATTAATCCACCTACTAACGGTCCAACAGCACGACCAACTGATGGCGCGGCTGCTGATAATCCTTGATAACGACCTTTTAACGATACTGGCGTTAATTCATTAACTAGCGCTGGAATCATTGGGAAAGCCGTTGCCTCACCAATTGTCGTAATAATCATTGCGACCGCAAAGCCAACAAAATGATGACTAAACGGCAGAATCAAAAATGATAAGCCAAACATGACAATTCCTAAGAAAATCTGAATAAACATCGAACGATGATTGCTTGATAAATTCAAAGCATTCATCCCCAGTTGAATAGCAGCAATTAAAATACCGTTAATCGTCCATAACATTGAGTACTGCCATAATGGTAGTTTTAGAACACTGTTCATATAAACTGACAAATTTCCCTGCCACTGTGCATATGAAATCCATAATACGACTAACCCCAAGACACTGGCGTAAACCAATGCCATATTCCATTTAGGTAATTTAATCTTAGCCATTACTTTACCAGTTGATCGATTGTCTAGTGTGAAGTTGAATTTTGCATGAACAATGACAAATAAAACAAGATATAAAATTAAGGCCAAAATAAACAACCACGTAATACCTAAAGGATAAATCGGTCCCACTAATGCCGTTGAAAAAACCATACCAAAGTTACTTGTAAAGTACAACATATTAAAAACAAAGCGACCATCATGAGAACGTACTTGTGTCCCGTACGAATTTACAGCCGCTGTAATCCAACCACCAAAAAAGCCGACTAGTGTTAAAATAATGGCATAAATTGGCCAACCATGCCAAATAATAAAAGCAATTTGCAAAATAATCATAGCGCTAACACCAAATTGAATTAACACATATGGTTTAAAGCGATCAAATAAACGGCCACTAATTAACGAGCCAATTGCTTGTCCAACAGCGTTGGCCATCATAACCCAGCCAATGGTTACTAACGTTTGATATAATTCATTATACAAATAAACAGATGTTAGCGGCCAAATAAAGCCAAATGCAAAACTATTAATAAAACTTGCTATCAATAGCCAGCGTAATGACATGCCCTTGTTAACCTCCTGCATCATAAACCTCTTTTCTTTTTATCCACATAAAATAGAGCGAGGTCAATGATAGACATCATCAACCCCGACTCTTTGTTATGACCGTTTAATTAAAACTACCTGGTTCTTCATTATGATAATCAATATTTGAAAACTTATTATAAGATTTCACAAATAATAATCGTGCTGTGCCACGTGCACCTGAACGATTCTTTTCCAAGATAACTTCGATTTCACCAATATCTTGCTGCTCTTCATCACGTGGATCATTTTGGTTGTCATCATCTTCATTTGACTTCTCATAATAATCGTCACGATATAAAAACGCCACAATATCCGCATCTTGCTCAATAGATCCAGATTCACGAATATCTGATAACATTGGTCGTTTATCTTGTCGTTGTTCCACACTACGTGATAACTGTGATAAGGCAATAATTGGCACGTTCATCTCCATTGCCATCATTTTAATTGCACGTGAAATAGCTGAAACTTCTTGTTGACGTCCTTCGCTACGTGTTCCTTCAATCAACTGCAAATAATCAATAATGACTAAGCCTAATTGACCCTCACGTTTATACAAGCGACGTAGTTTTGAACGAATATCGGTTACGCGAATACCCGGTGTATCATCAATATAGATATTCGTACGTGCCAATGAATCCGTTGCAACAACTAATGAATCCCATTCTTCAGGTTCTAATTGACCAGTACGCATATGTTGTGAATTAATGTTGCCTTCCGCCGCTAACATACGATTAACAAGTGACGTATCAGGCATTTCTAATGAAAAAATAACCACTGGTAATTTTGGATCAGCTACTGCTACTTTTTGTGCAATATTTAAAACAAAAGCTGTTTTTCCAACTGCAGGTCGTGCAGCAATAATAATCATTTCACCGTCATGAAAACCTGTCGTTAAATTATCTAATGCTGGAAAACCTGATGCTAACCCCGTAACAGTATCCTCAGTACGCGAGTTTTCTTCAATTTCTTCAAATGATTTATTAACAACATCCGCAATGTTTTTAAAATCAGCACTTTTTTCGCCGCTATTGATTAAATCTAATTTCGTCGACAAATCAGCGACAGCATCATCAACAGAATCACTACCTTCATAAGTTTGTGTCAAACTATTTTGCAGGGTATCAATCATATTGCGACGCACTGCACGTTCACGAACAATACGCGCATAATACATTGCATTACCAGCAACCGGCACACTTGATGCTAATTCTGTTAGGTAGGCCATGCCACCCACATTTTCAACTTGATTATCTTTATCTAACTCATCTGTAATCGTTAGAATATCAATTGCTCTTTGTGTCTCATCTAAGGCCAATATAGCCGTATAAATTAAGCGATGAGCTGTACGATAAAAATCATCTGGTGCCAAAACAGTCATTAAATCCGCTAACAAATCCTGTGGATCTGTCGCTAATAAAATCGAACCCAGAACTGCTTGTTCAGCTTCGACATCTTGCGGCACTTGTAATGGCACGCCAGAATTTTGATCAGCCATGTGAACATAACCTCCTCTCCATTATTTATCAACCACAATATTGTTGTGGTTTTGTCCAAACTTCATTGTACCAAATTACCAAAGACAATGGGGAAAAATAAAATAGGTCTAACCCAGGTTAATAAAACCAAAAGTTGACCTATTGTTATAAATTTACTTCATTATAGCTCGTCAGTGTGGATGCGAATAGTTGCTTCAACATCATGATGTAGTTTTACTTTCACATTACGGTAACCCAACGCACGGATGGGTTCCTTCATATCCATTTTGCGTTTGTCAATTTTAATACCAAATTGATCAAGCAAACCAGCAACGACTTGCTTTGATGAAATAGCACCGAATAAACGACCATCTTTACCAGCCTTGGCCTTTAACTCAATAACCGTTTTATCATCTTCCAATTGCTCTTTTAATGCAACAGCAGCTGCTTTTTCTTCAGCAGCTTCACGATCAGCCGCTTTCTTTTGCCCACGTAATGCTGAAACATTTGCGTTTGATGCTGGTTTAGCCTTATTATTTTTAATCAAAAAATTATTGGCATAACCATCAGGTACATTTTTAACTTCACCTTTTTTACCGCGACCTTTAACATCTTCTAAGAAAATAACTTTCATTAATTTATACCTTCTTTTTTATTCATTCTCTTGATCACTATCTTGATTAAGTTCCGTTAACAACAGATCGTAAACATCATCTGTTGTCGTATCCTTAAATTGCGTTGCCGCATTACTTAGATGGCCACCGCCACCCATAGCTTCCATTACTAACTGAACACTAACATTACCAGTCGAACGTGCTGATACAGCTACTGTATTATTATCACGACGACTAATGACATATGCTGATTGCACACCAATCATTTGCAGCAGCGAATCCGCTGCCTGTGCAGCCACTACTGAATCATATTGAATATCATCTTCACCAGTAACAATAGCTGCACTATCATGGATTTCTGCTCGTTCAATTAAGTGAGCACGTTGTCGATAAGAATCAACTGATTCCTTCATAAAATCTTGTAGTAATGAACCATCTGCACCCACTGCACGTAGATAACTCGCTGCATCAAATGTCCGAGTTCCTGAACGTAACGTAAATGATTTGGTATCAATTTGGATACCCGCTAACATGGCAGTAGCTTCCAAACGACGTAAGCCTTGTGCCCGACGTGGCTGATACTCAAATAATTCTGTTACCAATTCCGAAGTTGATGATGCATACGACTCAACGTAGACCAACTGAGCCTCATCGGGGAACTCCTCGCCACGACGATGATGATCAATAATCACGACACTGTCTTTCATTGCCTCATAAACATCTTGTGATTCAGATAACGATGGTTTTGAGTGATCAACAATTACTAATAAGCTTTGGTCCGTCATCTGCGCAATAACATCATCTGGTGCTAATATGGCATTTTCATCAGAAGTATCCGTTGCCATTTGATCTAATAGTAAGCGAATGTCAGAATGCTCTTGACCGGTTTCTTCATACACAACCCATGCTGGTTTCCCCAACATTTCTGCTAAACGTCGCACACCTAATGCCCCACCAAATGAATCCATATCAGGACGTTTATGTCCCATCACAAACACTTGGTCAGCTTGATCAAACAAATCAGCCAACGCTTGTGAAATCACTCGAGCACGAACACGTGTCCGCTTAGCCATTGGATTAGTATTCCCACCATAAAAGCGTGCCGAACCAGTGGAAGATTTAACAACAACTTGATCGCCACCACGACCAAGTGCCAGATCCAAATTAGATTGCGCATTTTCTGCTAGCACATCAATTGCCATTTCATTATAAGCAATACCAATACTTAATGTAATTTGCGTATTCTGCATTGATGTTGATTCACGAATAACCTTTAATAAATTAAATTTATCATTTTCCGCTTTTATCAGTGATTCACGATAACCAACTAATAGGTAACGATCAACAGAAAGGCGTCGCGCATAAATATCATGATCAGTCATCCAGTCAGACAGTGTTTTGGTTACATAAGTTCGTAACGTAGACGCATCTGCATCACTCATTCCTTCCGTAACTTCATCATAATTATCTAAAGAAACAATTCCTAAAAACAATTTATGATTCTCATAATCTGCTGTAACTTGTGCTGATGCTGTCATATCCATTAAATAAATCGCATTTAGTTCTGGCTGAACCTGTACTTGAAAAAAACGATCTAACCAATGACATTCTGTTATGCGTTTTTCGTTATCTGACCATAAGTCAACAACTTCAGTTAACGGCTTTGAAACATCTTTTAAGTTTTGACCAACAATTGTTTGTTCACCAAGTAATTGTTGCAAATAAGGATTAACCCATTCAATATCACCACTATCAGTACACAACATCACGCCTAATGGCATTTGAATAATTGATTCTTGTTCACCACGATTAATACGATAAGACAAATTTTCAATATAATGTGTTGTTTGTTCACTTAGATCTTGCAAAGTTTTAAAAATGACAATCAATGCAATAACGACTAATATTACCCAAATGATTCCTACAACCCAATTAACTAACCATGCTAAAATTGCTCCCACAACGGCAATAAATGACACTAACGCTGCCATACTACCAAGGCGTTGGTTTTTAAAGAATGTCGGTAACACCGTAAATTTTCTCACCCGTTCCACCTAGCCTATTCTTTTATTTGTATCGTATTATTATAACATAAAGAAACTTTCCAATAAAATGTTGTGCAATTTGCATAAAAAGACATAAGTATACTCATAAGAATCGCTACAACTCGACTTTAATATATTGTTACAATTAAAACGAACCAAAAAAGTTTGCAAAGCTGACAAAATCGTCAACCTTACAAACTTTTTTATTTGTTGCTATTAATTTTTACGTTTTTGCTTACGAGCAGTCAAGCAATTAGTCAATTAAGCCAAACTCACGCGCACGCTCTTGATAGATTGCAATTTCATCTTCAGCTGCCCAAACAAAATGTTGGGGCGCAATTTCAACCATTTGACGATCGCGACCATCTAATTCTGCAGTCGGATCATAGTTAATTGGCACGCGTTGTTCTTCAACAGTTGGATCAGGCACTGGTATTGAACTCAATAATGAACGTGTATAGTCATGTAAAGGATGATTATACACTTCATCGGCAAGACCAATTTCAACCATTTTTCCCCAATGCATAACCCCGATACGATCTGAAATATATTTAACCATCGACAAATCGTGCGCAATAAACAAGTATGTTAGTCCTTGCTTTTTTTGTAGTTCCTTCAGCAAGTTAACAACTTGTGCTTGAATTGAAACATCCAACGCTGAAATTGGTTCGTCAGCAATAATAAACTTAGGTTGAACAGCAAGTGCACGCGCAATACCAATACGTTGTCGTTGTCCACCTGAAAATTCATGCGGATAACGACTAGAATGATCGCGATTCAAACCAACTATCTCTAATAAATCCTCTACTTGCTTTGAACGATCAGCATCATTTTTAGCCAAATGATTAACATCAATTCCTTCTGCAACAATATCTTTAACTTTCATACGTAAATCTAAAGATGCTTGCGGATCTTGGAAAATCATTTGAACTGCCTGACGGAATTTACTTAACTTACCACGCTTTTTAATTTGTGCTAAATCTTCACCTTCAAACAAAATTTGGCCATTAGTTGGTTCATACAATTTCATAATTGCACGCCCAATAGTCGTCTTACCAGAACCAGATTCTCCAACTAAGCCAAATGTTTCTCCCTCATAGATATCAAAGGAAGCATTTTGAACTGCTTTAGTTTCATTAGACTTACCAGCATTAAACGTGATGTCCAATCCTTTTAGTTCAACTAATTTTTTACGTTCATCAGCCATTATTTGCCACCTCCATTACCAAGAACAGCTGAATTTTCAACGGCAACTGCCTTTGACCGATCAGCTTCGGGGTGCTCAGCTTGGAAACGTGTCCATCGTTTTTGAACTTCTACCGGTGGTACAACTTCTGGTGCACGTTCATCTAATAACCAAGTTGCAGCATAGTGCGTTTGTGACAATTTAAAGAATGGTGGCTTAACCTTTTCATCAGCCGCAATTGCATAACGATTACGTGCTGCAAAGGCATCCCCCTTAGGTGGATTCAACAAATCAGGTGGCGTACCTGGAATTGCTTCTAGCGATCCACGTTCAGTTGCGGTTGTTGGCATTGAATTTAACAATCCCCAAGTATACGGATGTTGCGGGAAATTAAAGACCTCATCGACCTTACCAATCTCAATAATTTCACCAGCGTACATCACAGCAACACGGTCAGCCATACCGGCAACCACACCCAAATCGTGCGTAATAAAGATAATTGAAGTATCCAATCGTGATTGGATATCCTTCATTAAATGTAAAATTTGAGCTTGAATCGTTACGTCCAAGGCAGTCGTTGGTTCATCAGCAATTAAAATTTCAGGACTATCAATCAACGCAATTGCAATAACAATACGTTGGCGCATTCCACCAGAGAATTGATGCGGATAATCATTGATATGTGCCTTAGCATTCGGAATACCAACAAGCTTCATCATCTCTAAAGCTTTTTCCCATGCGTGCTTTTTACTCATTTTTTGATGTTTAATCAATGGTTCTGCAATTTGTTGTCCTATTTTCATTGTTGGATCCAAAGACGTCATTGGATCTTGGAAAATCATTGCAATTTCAGAACCACGGATTTTTTGCATCTGCTTTTCTGATTTACCAATAATTTCATCACCTTTAAAGGTAATTGAACCCTTTTCCACTCGGGCGTTTTTCGCCAATAGTCCCATTAATGAACGTGTCGTTACCGACTTACCTGATCCAGACTCACCAACAATTGCCAATGTTTCACCCTTATACAAGTCAAATGAAACATCGCGGATGGCCTGAACACTTCCATTATAGGTATTGAAATTAATTTTAAGGTCATCAACCTCAAGAATTTTTTCTGCCATTTCTTCACTCTCTTCCATTAATCCTTTGTACGTGGATCAAACGCATCACGTAATCCATCACCTAATAAGTTAAACGCAATCATAATAATCCCCAAAATTACAGCTGGAATTGCTAATTGATATGGATAGAATTGCATTGCTTTTTGTCCATCATTTAACAACGTACCCAATGAAGCCATCGGTACTGGAATTCCTAATCCAATAAATGAAAGCAATGCCTCAAAGAAGATTGCTGATGGAATGGTAAACATTAGTTGTACGATAATCGTTGAACTTAGGTTCGGTACTAAATGCCGTAATCCAATTCGCCAAGTTGATGATCCCAAAGTACGAGCTGCTAGAATATAATCCTGTTCCTTAGCTGTTAGCACCTGCGCTCTAACTAGCCGGGCCATGGAAGTCCAAGAAGTTAATGCAATTCCTAATGAAATTGACAACATACCTGGTTTCATAATTAAAATCAAAAGCACAAAGACAACCAAATTTGGAATTGAAGAAACAATTTCAATAATTCGTTGCATCACGATATCAACTTTACCACCACGCCAACCTGACGTAATACCATAGATAACACCAATGACCAAATCCATTAAGGTCGCAATTAAGGCAACTTCTAGTGAAATACGTGTTCCATATAGGACACGTTTGAAAATATCACGACCGAATTGATCAGTTCCAAACCAATAATTTTTCTTATCAGACACACCAGCTGATTCATACTGATCAATTTTAGTACCATCTAATTTGGCTTCACCTGTAAAGCCAGGAATTTCACCCAGCACACCTGGCAGACGCGCTGGCAAATTTTGAATCGTAACATCTTGACGTGAAGTTGCTTTTGAATTAGCCACTGGTGATGACGCAAAAGCCACCACAAAAACAGCAATTAAGATCCAAAGTGAAACGAATGCCCCTTTATTTTTCTTTAAACGACGCCAAGCATCTTTCAAAAAACTGACCGATGGCTTTAAAATCTCTTCACTATCAGTATGACGATCAGCGGGAAGCAATTTAAAATCATCTGCTGTTAAATTTACTTTTTCAGACATGAGCGGCTCCTTCCTTATTTAGCCAATCGGATACGTGGATCAATAATACCGTAAAGGATATCTGTAATTAACAAAATAACCATTAACATCATTGAATAAACAATTGTTGTTCCCATAATAATTTGGTAATCATTAGTCAAAATTGAATCAACGAACTGACTTCCAATACCGGGAATTGAAAAAATATTCTCCACCACAATTGATCCAGTTAGCAAGTTAACTGCCATTGGACCAATCAAAGTGACCAATGGAATCAATGAATTACGGAGTGCATGTTTCCAAATAATTTCATTACTTGAAAGACCCTTAGCACGAGCCAATTCAATATAGTCAGAACCTAGCACATCAACCATTTCAGTACGAATAAAACGTGCTGATGTTGCCAACGGACTCATTCCTAACGCAATTGTTGGTAAAATAGTTGCGGCAAACCCTTTCCAACCAGCAATTGGCAACCAGTCTAATTTCAATCCAATCCAATATTGCAACAAAGCGGCGAATACGAATGATGGGATTGAAATACCCAAAACTGCCACAACAGATAAGAAGGTATCAGTTTTTGTGTTACGTCGAACGGCAGCTGCAGCACCCAATCCTGTTCCAGCTATTAGGCCAAAAATCAATGCTTGAATTCCAAGCTGAGCAGATGGGCCAAGACGTTGTGCCACCAACGTTGAAACTTCTTGGTTAGCAAATTGGAATGAAACACCAAAATCAAAATGCAGTGCATCCCAAAGATAAGTAACGTATTGCACAACTAATGGCTTATCTAGACCATACTGTGATTCAATCATTTTTTGTTGACTGGCAGATAAACGTTCTGCGTTAGCCAACGGTGATCCTGGCATCAGCTTCATTAAAAAGAATGTGGCTGAAATAATCAAGACCAAAGTTAACACAATAATTGCTAACCGTTTAATTATATATTTGAACATGGCTATGCCTTCCCCTATTTTTTACTTCTATTCATAATATGCTAGAAAGTCATTATTGAAATAACCATACTCTCATATCTCATAGTTATTAATTAGATGTTTTTAATTTTACCAGACGTTTACTGTTTATAAAAGAGTTTGTGATAATTTTTCACATAATCATTTAATTTTTATACGTGTTTACCTAATAAAATCAATCATTATACGAACCTTATTAACAATAGCTATGCTAATTTTTTACTTATTTTAGAGAATAAAAAAAGAGAGCAGGACAAATCTGCATTCGTCACTCCCCCTTTTTAATCAGTCATTTAATATAAGGATTAAATTACTTCTTATAAGCCCACTTCCAGTCGAACGGTGCTCCGGTTGTATTTGAAACAACGTCCTTTACTGATTTATTCAATAGTGATGGCTTTGCTTGGTAGTATACTGGCGCAATTGCTGCATCTTCTTGTAGCAACTTTTCAGCCTTAGCATAATCTTCATAACGCTTGTTCTCATCATTAACATCAGTTGTCTTAGCATCGCTCATCAACTTATCGTAATCAGCATTCTTCCAGCTACCATTGTTAAATGATGAATCAGATGTATACAAATCTAAGAATGTTGATGGGTCAGCATAGTCACCACCCCAAATTGTGTTAACCATATCAAACTTCTTATCATCTGATAATGAAATACGTTGCTTAAATGGTACCGTCTTGATAGTTACCTTCAAGCCTGGCAACTTCTCCATTTGTGATTGGATAAATTGTGCTGAACGCTTAGCACCATCAGTATCATCTGTTAGGTATTGTAGGCTAACCTTCTTCTTACCAGTTTCCTTCAAGCCTTGCTTCCATAGCTTCTTGGCTTCCTTTAGATCGTAACCACTGGCATCTTTATCAGCTGCTACTGTAGCAAAGTCCTTACCTGAGTTAGGATCCTTAGCTAACTTTGTAGCAGTAAATGAGTAGGCTGGCTTACCACCTCCACCAAGAATCTTAGATGACATTGTGCTACGGTCAATTGACTTTGATAATGCCTTACGGATATTTGTGTTATCCAATGGCTTCTTGTTCTCATTGAATTCAATGAAGGCCGTTGAAGCTTGTGAAATAACAGTGTAGTCTTTCTTGTTCTTTGAGGCCTTATATTGATCAGGTGATAGGGTTGTGTAATCAACCTTCTTTGACTTATACAAGTTATAACCTGTGTTTTGGTCCTTAATAGTTTGGATATTTACCTTTGGTGTCTTAACTGTATTTGCATCCCAGTAGTCCTTGTTCTTTACCAAAGAAATTTTGTTATTTGAACCAGTCCAACCCTTCATGACGAAAGGTCCGTTAGAAATTGTATACTTTGAAGCAGTTCCATATTTCTTACCAACTTTGTCCACAAACTTCTTGTTCTGTGGTTCAAAAGTAGCCATTGTCATAACTGATTCTAATTGTGGCATTGGTCGGTCAAGGGTTACTTCAAGTGTCTTATCATCAATTGCTTTAACCCCTAAGTCAGCTACAGGCTTGTCACCCTTTTGAATTTCATCGGCATTCTTAATACCTGAGAATAGGTATGCATATTGTGATGCAGTCTTAGGATCGTTGGTACGTTGCCAGCCGTATACATAATCATTAGCTGTAACAGGATCCCCATTTGACCACTTTGCATCACGCAAATGATAGGTAAATGTCAAACCATCATCAGACTTATCAACTGATGTGGCACCTGCCAATGCTGGCTTACCAGATTTATCCATACGGTACAAACCTTCACCAATTGATTGTAGATATGTAAAATCAATTGCGGCCGTTGTTTTTGAAGGGTCCATCGTTCCAACGTTAGCGCTTTCTGTCCAGTTAATTGTCTTATACTTTGCGGCACTTGCTGTAACTGGTACAATAGCTGATCCTAAAATCACTGCACCAGACAACAAAGCACTTACCTTTAATGTCTTATTCATAATCGTTCCCCGTTCCTTATAACCACATTTATAATACGTGATAACTTTTTCATAATAGTATAATAAACATTTGTCCTAGTCAACAATTTATTTAAGATTATTTTTAATAAAGTTGCTACTACACCCCAAAAACACTGATATACAAACGAATTAAAACGTTTCATCAAAATATTGTTTCTCATTTTCAGCTCATTTTATGACGTTTGCATTTCTCATTAAACTATTAAAAAAGCGTCAATCTAGCCATATTAGTCTGGTAGATTGACGCTTTTAAACATAACCCAAAAAATAATTGGCATATGCTTTTATATTCAAAATTTTGTTATGCAGCCATACGACGATCCAACATATCTCCAATTTTTGAGATAATGAAATTTAGGATAAAGTAAATAACCGCTAAAGCAAAGAACATTGACACAATTGCATTTGGTTCTTGGGCATAAACAATTTGTGCACGATACGTCACTTCTGGCAACATAATAATCGTTGCCAACGACGTATCTTTAATCAAAGAAACGAACTGTGACACAATTGGTGGAATCATTTTCTTGTAAGCTTGTGGCAAAATAATATGCCATAGCGCTTGCTTGAAATTCAAACCATTTGATAATGCCCCTTCTAATTGTCCCTTTGGCACAGCCATAATACCTGAACGAATAATTTCGGCCAACATCGCTGATTCAAAGATAGTCAATGCAAAGATAGTTGACGTTACCACCCCAAAATGAATACCAACCTTAGGCAAAGCAAAATAAGTAAAGAAGATAATCAACAATAATGGTAAATTACGAATTAAATCAATAATAAAACCAATAATTTGTGAAAAATAGGGAATCTTTACATATCTAATCACACCCAAAACTGATCCAATAATAAAACTCAAAATAACTGAGATAACAGCTACTTGGACCGTAACACCTAATCCAGTTATTAGAAAACGTAAATTAACCCATGAAAAGGCTGAAAAGAATTCACTCATGCTTGGCCTCCTTTCTTCTCAAGACGATTCTCCAAATAACGCATGTAGTAACTCAAAGGCATCGTCAAAATAAGATAGAAAATACCAACAATAATAAATGGTCCAAATGTATCAAAAGTTGACTGTGAAATTTGGTTAGCTTGATACATCAAATCCAACCCTGCAACGAATGCCAAAACAGATGAATTCTTAATTAGATTAATGAATTGATTACCTAGTGGTGGAATCACTAACTTAAAAGCTTGGGGCAAAACAACATAACGCATTCCTTGCCACCATGACAAGCCATTTGACATCGCACCTTCTAATTGACCCTTTGGCACGGCATTAATTCCAGCGCGTACCGTTTCAGCAATAAATGCAGACGTATAAAGGGTCAAACCAAAAGTTCCAGCTGCAAAACCACTAATTTTAATGACATTAGCAATTACAACATAAAAGAACATCGTGATAACCAATAATGGAATATTACGTACAATTTCTATATAAATACGTCCGATAATGTTGGCTAATTTATTGGGAACGACTTCCATAATCGCAAAAGCTGTTCCTAAAATAGTTGAGCCAATCAACGCTAATACCGACGACAGAATCGTCCAGCCAAAGCCGGTTAGAAATTCACCGGCATGTGATTGAAATAATGATATCATTCTCCAGCCAACTCCTTCCAGTCCATACCTTTAACGTCACCAAACCACTTTTTAGCCATCTTTTCATAAGTACCATCTTGTTTAATATCATCAATGGCCTTATCAACAGCTTTTACTAGCTTTGGATTTTGCTTTTGCATCGCAACACCATATGGTTCCTTTGTAAAGGTACCACCACGAACTTCTAATGACTTAGAACCAGCAGCCATACCATACAAAATACCGTTATCAGTGGTCAACGCATCTCCTTGACCAGCTTTTAAGGCCGTCAAAGCGGTTGCATAATCTTGAAGACCAACAACCTTTGCTTTAGGTGCAAATTCCTTAATTTCATCAATTGAAGTCGACCCTTGTACTGCCAAAACACGTGCTTTAGGCGTATTAAGCTCCTTCACATTATGATATTTACTTGATTTCTTTACTAAAATAGATTGTCCCGCATTAAAATAAGGTTGTGAAAAATCAACAACTTTTTGACGATCTGGGGTAACAGACATTGTTGCAATAATCGCGTCAATGTTCCCATTAATTAGCATTGGCACACGTGTTCCTGATGTAATTTGTGTATAAACAACCTTAGCATCTGGATTAACACGTTTCGTAATTTCTTTAGCCATCTCAACATCGAAACCTTCTAGTTTACCCGTTTTGATGTTCATCAACCCCATTAATTTAGTGTCACCTTTAACACCCCAATTCATACGGTCCGTTTTCATGATACGCTTGTATGTGTCATTTTTAACATTATCAGCATGTATCTCATTGGTTGCTGATACACCAGCAACCAATGCAAAGGCTGAAGCCGCTAATATTGACTTCATAACAACTTGAAATCTACTTTTCATGTTGCACCTCCTTAGCGAATAATTTGCGATAGGAATTCTTGTGCACGAGGTTCCTTTGGTTGCGCAAAGAATTCATTGGTTGGTGAATCCTCTAAAATTTGTCCTTTATCCATGAAAATAACACGGTCAGCCACTTGCTTAGCAAATCCCATTTCGTGTGTTACAACCAATGTTGTCATTGATGAATCATTAACAATGTCTTTAATAATTTGCAAAACACCATTAACCATTTCCGGATCCAAAGCTGAAGTTGGTTCATCAAACAACAAAGCCTTTGGTTTCATAGCTAATGAACGCGCAATAGCAATACGTTGTTGCTGACCACCAGACAATGCTGACGGTACTTTATTAGCTTGACTAACCAAACCAACACGATCCAATAATTCCATAGCCATTTTCTTATTTTCGGCTTCATCACGATGTAGTACCAAACGTGGTGCTAACATGATATTTTCCAAAACTGTCTTATTAGCGTACAAATTAAAATGTTGGAAAACCATTCCCACATTTTTACGTGTACGATTCATATCAGTCTTAGGATTGGCTAAGTCTTGACCATTAACAATTAACTGACCACCTTGTACCGGTTCTAGACCATTAATTGTCCGAATTAATGTTGATTTACCTGACCCAGAAGGTCCAATTAAAACAACTGTTTCACCAGCCTCTACCTTTAAGTTAATGTCCGTCAACGCATGGTAATCACCATAGAACTTATTGACATCTTTGAATTCGATCATCGACATAACGGTTCCTCCTTATAGATAATCTTCTCAATGGATTATCTTGGTATATAAAATGGCCCGCCGCGAGTTTAATCGTGACGGGTCGCTAAACTAATAATAATCTTAAATTATCTAAAATGTCAAACATCTTGTTAAGTTTATTAACACGACATGTGAAATTAGTTCATTTAAAATGTTTGTTTTTTGGTATATGCTAATTCAACAGATAAAAAATAAGGCTTTTCAATTGGCGTTAATGAGCTGCGGCCACGTGCCTTACCAGGCCCCCCAGATACCACAACTGAAGCAATATATAAATTGTATGACTTTAAAGCTAAATCTACTGGCTGTAAACCGATGGTTTGGATACGAGCCAAACGTGATGATAGCATTTCATTAACACCACCATAAACTGACAAGCCACCGCGTTCCTCTTCTAAACGAAAGTAAGGTAATGGTGTTCCCGGATGATTAGCAAAAATATGTGGTTGACCTGTGGCCAAAAAAGCCATTTGTTCTTTTTCTGATAAACCACCATAATTATCGGTAAACATACCACTTTCACGTAGTTGATCAACAACTTTACTTAGTTCGGCTTCCATGTCACCATCAGATACAGCAGTTGCTGGTAACACTTGTTGTTTATCATATAAGCCATTGGCTGGGACATAGGGCATCGCAGCAGAACTGTTATCTGACTTATCCGCTTGTGAACCACCTAACATTTTTTCAAGTAACGGTGAAATATCCCATTTAACTGTTTTTTTAGTGTAGTAATAAAGAATATTTAGGATGACACAATACAAAATAAACAAAAAGACGATTAATAAGCCGGCACCTCGTAGATAAGCCCCATTTTGAATATGTCGTATTGCCAAATACAAAATATAAAAGTTACCAACACCGGCAAGAATTGAGTATACTTGCCCCTTCCAACGCGCATTCACATTGAACATACCCAAATAATGATTAAGTAAATCTAAGATCGTTAACATTAATTAGTTACTCCTTCCTGGGGTGCATCATTTGCCGCATTATTCGTGGCATCATTTGTTGCATTATTTGTATCCGGGGTAACATCATTAGCGCCACCAGCATCGCTACTACTTGATGCTTGGTCAGCATCATCCGTTGTCTCTTCACTTGATGACTGTTGTTCGTTTGTTTGGCTACTATCTGCATCACTAGCTGATGATACTGCGCTAGATGAAGAAACATCCGCATCATCTTCAACAGATTGACTACTGGTTGTATCAGAATTTTCTGATTCACTTGATGACTTGCTACTATTCGTTGAGTCAATCTCAGATGTTGATGTATTGGTTGATACTACTGATGATTTAGGTGCCCCGTTTGATGAATGCGTTGAAACGTTAACAATCGCATTTCCAGCACTAACTGCTAAAATAATTGACACTAATGCTACCGGTGTCATAAATGGTGGTGTACGGTATGCCATATGTTATTCCTCCTCTGGTTCAACAATCACAGCCTGTTTGACAATCCTATCAATTGCCATTTTAGTACTTTGCCAATCATCATTTACCACCACATGAGCTGTATCTTGTAATGATGCTGGTAATTGAATATCACGTTGATACTCTTGACTGGTTAAACGTTGACGCATCTCTTCTAGATTATCACCACGTTTAGATAGACGTCCTAAAATTTCATCTGTTTTAGTTACGGTCAAAAAAATAATCACCGCTTCATCTCCTAGTTTATCAGCATAAGTTTTAGCGCCCGCTGTGTCTAGAACAATTGTAATTAAGGGACTTTTTTCCCAAGCTCGCTCTAAGCCTTCATATGATGAACCATACTGAAAATTAGCATATGCCACACTTTCTAAATAATGATTTTTTGCAAAACTTTCAGTTGACTCAAAATAATAATCAATTTGATCAATCTCTCCTTCACGTGGTGGTCGCGTTGTGTGCGTAATCACTTTTGGCATTTCATAAAATTCATTTAAATAATTAGCAACCGTCGTTTTCCCAGTGCCAGTATTGCCCGTCAAAACGAATATTTTTCGATTCATAACTCTTTCTACTCTCTTTAATTAACTATTATTAGTATAATGCGTTATGCTATTAGTATAATGCGTTATGCTTAAGGTTCCCTAACAATCTGTTTTAATTTTCACTTTTCAGTTTAATTGACCGATTAATTTTTCACAATAAAAGCATGCACAAAATTGTACATGCTTTTATGTGACGACTTATATTTTAAAACATTTTTGCTAATTAAGCACCAATCACGCATTGACATGTAACATAATTGTAACACACTTTTATTGAAAACGAAAAAAAGCATCATGAGATATTGACTTTGACCGGCACCCTTTTAAAAAAGCAAATTACCAATAACATTGGTAATTTGCTTTTGTTAGAATAGGTAGTTTATTGTTACGACATCCTATTTGTATATGCTTAGACGTTTGCTAATTCATACATCGCTTGACCAAAAATAGCCATTGCACGTGTTAGATCAGCAACTGGATAAAATTCGTCAGCTTGGTGCATCGTATCAGGAACACCTTCAAACATTGCACCGAAAGCAACACCGCGCTTCAACAAGCGGCCAAATGTTCCACCACCAATTACCTGTTCTGCTGCTGGCAAACCAGTTTGATCACGATAAACTTGCAACAATGTTTGAACTAATGGATCATCCCCAGGCACGTAGTGTGGTACTTGAGCATGACCTTCAGCCTTAGCAGTTGCCTCAAAACCAGCTGGCAAAGATGCTGCAACATGGTCTTCAATTTCTTGTGCCGTTGTATTCTGTGGATAACGGAAATTAGCATTCACAAAACCATCTTCACCATCAACAAAGCGTTGAATACCAACATTCATTGATAAGTCATGCATCAAGTCATCATGGGTCTTGGCACCAATTTTAGCTGCAACTGTATCATCATGTAATTGCGCTCCTAAGAATGTTAAGAATCCTTGTGCATTACCACCAAAGTCTTGTTCTTGGAGGAAGTTAGCCAAGTAAGTCCCAGCATTTTCACCAGTTTCAGGCATGGCACCATGAACTTGCTTACCATAAAAAGTAACGGTTACCTGATTGTCGACAACGTCAGCCTCACCCTTAACGCGTGATTCAGTTGCTAGATAATTGTTCATAGCAGCAACTAATGCATCTGCATCCACAGTTTCAACTACTGCCTTAGCAACACCAGGCACCATGTTTGGACGTTGCCCGGCCGTAAATGATACCAACTTCAACGCACCATCTTGCGTCCCAGCAAAGCGCGTTACAATTGAAACATTTCCTTTTTCACCATTGATGATTGGGAACTCTGCATCAGGTGAGAAGCCCATTGTTGGCTCACCATATTCTGCAAAGAATTCGTCCATTCCAGTCCAATCAGACTCCTCATCAATGCCGACAACTAAGACGAGTTTACGGTTTAGTTTCAAACCTAAATCTTTAATCATCTTCAAAGCATAATAAGCTGTGAAAGTTGGTCCCTTATCATCAGATGAGCCACGAGCATACAAACGACCATCTTCGATAACTGGTGTCCAAGGATCTTTAGTCCAGCCATCCCCTTCAGGCATCACATCCAAGTGTCCAATAATAGCAACTGTTTCTTCAGCATCCTCTGGACCTAATTCAGCATAGGCAACCAAATTTTTGTAGTTACCAACACGGAAACCATCGCGCTTTGCAAACTCTTCAAACTTCAACAAAGCTTCCTTAGGACCTGGCCCCAAAGGTGCATCAGTTGTTGCTGCATCGTCATCACGAACAGATTTGATTGCTAACATTTCTTTTAAATCTGTTAATAAATCATCTTCATATTTTAAGGCTTCAGCATGCCATTGTTTTACCATTTGTAAATCCCTCCAAGAGTCATTCATATTTGTTCTCAATTATACACTTCTTTATATTATTACACACCTTACTTTAGATGCCCTTACAAATTAGATTGAATGCGTGACATATAATTTGATATTGCATCCGCTATAAATGATGGTTTAACAACATAGCTATGCACTGCCATTTCTTGCGCAATAATTGAATGCGCATAGACAGCTGCTTCCGTTGCTTTAAGATGATTTTGTTTAAACTGACCAACAAATCCACCAATAATGCCTGCTAAAACATCACCCATTCCACCAGTTGCTTGATATGCACCACCAATCATCAGTTGATGCAAGACGTTTTCAGCATAAATCAACGTATGATGTTGTTTTAATACTAAGACATCCAAATTTAAAATTTGCCGTTGTACTTCATTTAATTGGTGCTCTGTCTGATAATTTAATTGAATACCACTTAAACGGGCCCATTCCATTTGATGCGGTGTTGCAATTGTAAATGCTGACCTTGGAAAAGTTAAATGATTATCTGCCATCACTGTCAAAGCGGAACCATCAACAACTAAAATGTGCTTATTAGTTACTGCTTTAAACACTAACTTCACAAGATGTAATGCGTGTTGATCAACACCCAAACCTGGCCCAATAACAATAACATCACTCTTTTCAATATTAGTTAGTAATTGGTCATCATCTTGCCAATCTAAAAACATGGCTTCTGGTGTTCTCGTGTGTAAAGCAGTTAAATTAACCCTATCTGTTGCCACTGTGGTCAAACCTGCACCTGCACCAACACTGGCTTGTCCAGCCATTAAGATGGCACCGCCATATTGCATGCTGCCCCCGATTAACAGCACACGACCAAAATCCCCTTTATGGCTATCGTCAGGACGCCTTAAAATAACTTCATGTAAAATATCTGATTTTAATTCATTAATAACCATGGTCACGCTCCGTTTGTCTAGTATATCAATTATACCGCGTCCAGATAGTGGTATAAGATTAACCGATATTTTTTATTTTATATTACTATTCTATCATCTATTGCACAAATACATTAATTAAGTAACAATAATAGTAATTAATATTTTAGGAGAATTTTTATGCTTAATATTGCTTATATTGGATTTGGTAAAAGTACTAATCGTTATCATATTCCTTACGTTAAAGAGCGTTCAGAACATTTCCACATTAGCCGTATTGTTGCACCACATATTGATAAACGACCCAGTGATCGTGCAAAGCTTGAGGCAACTGGGACTGTCTTTTCAACCGATATTCAAGATATCATTGCTGATAACACGCTAGATTTAGTTGTTGTTGTCACACCTGCGCCAACTCATTTTGCTGTTGCTAAACAATTACTAGCTGCTGGTAAAAATGTTTTGATCGATAAACCCGTTGTTGCAACTGTTAAAGAAATTACTGAATTAATTGATTTGGCCAAACAACACAACGCCTTCTTTATGCCATTCCAAAACCGTCGCTTTGATAGTGATTTTATTACTTTACAGCATGTGCTAGCTGCTGGTTATATTGGTCGTCCTATTGAACTTGAACTACATATGGATCACTATCGTCCGAATGATGCTAAACAATCTGGTGGCGTTATGGAAACAACTTGGTTTGATCATGGTGCACACTTAGTCGATCAAATGGTTGCCTTATTTGGTAAACCACAACATGTTGCATATGATTTACGCGTTGCGCGTGATTTATCAGCCAGTTTGTCTGACCAGTTTGAAGTCAACCTATTTTATAAAGATGCTTTTAAAGCAACGATTCAATCTAGTGAAATAACTGCAGTACACTATCCTAAGTGGATTTTACATGGGTCTAAAGGTTCATATATTAAATACAATATCGACCAACAAGAATATGATTTAAAAACCGGTATTATGCCTGGTGATACTGGTTTTGGAATTGATGCACCGCAAGATTATGGTAAAGTCACTTACTATAATCAAAACAACGATCGTATCGAAAAAATCATTCCTACTATTAATGGTGATTATGGGCGTGTCTATGATGCCGTTTATGAAACACTTGTTAATCATCAGGATAAACTGGTTTCCAATGAGCAATTACTCACAACAATTAGTATTCTAGAAGCTGGTGCATCAGCACCTAGTCCTCATATTGTAAATTTTAACGATTAATCAGACACTTTTTCTTGTAACCGCTTTCATTAAATGCTACTATATAGGTGTACCAAAAGGAAAAGGAGGGCGTGATTTGACAGATTATATTAATCTAACCACAAACATCACTTCTTCTACACAGATCCATATGGGCGTGTTACAGTAATGAAACAAGATAATTTTCGTATCAAATTTTAAAGATAAACATTAAGTCATGAATTGACTATCTTGTTATCATTAGCATCAGTTTCTTCAACGAGATATGATAACCCACATTAGGGCGTAAGCATATATCTTGATTTGAAGGCTGCTCCCGACACGATTCGCTTTTTATACGAATAACTTTGGATGCAGTAGTAGTTGCAGCAAGATGTAGTTGGTTTAGGTAATTGCTAGCGACAGTCGTTTAAATCTGCAGATTAAACCTCTAGTAGTTACCATTACAATTGAATATAGGGATACAAATTAAAGTGTACCCCTTGTTAGACGTATCATATCTAACAAAAACAGCCGCGGGTCAACGAACCGGCGGCTTTTTGTATGGAGAGCGTCGCCAATCTGCGAATAACGTTCCGGTATAAGACCTGTTTTGTGCCCTGACTCTGCCAAGAGTCTGGGTCAAAATTGGGCTTATATAAGGAATGTTGCTGATTGGTGCGCGTTTATGAAGAGCGGATATAACTACCGTTTTGTATAACAAATCAAAACAGCGTTTGGAGCAATGCTCCAAACGCTGTTTTCTATTAATTTTCCATACGGTATTCTTGTAGCAATCCCTCGCGTACCCCTGAAGCGGAGAAAATTACTTTATTTGCACCAGTGTGTTTGATTAATTCAATCAAAGGTAGCAAACCACTCACAATAATATCAGCACGATTAGCTTCTAAGTCTAATAGTTCTTCTCGTTCGGCCTTAGTCATCATTGTTAATTTATGATAGGTTTCGACAACTGCGGATGTTGACATTTCATATCCATGAAAATCTGAATCAGCAGGTAACCCATGTTTTACCCGATCTAACCGGGCCAATGAACGATTAGCACCGCCTAATAAAATAATTGGTAGCGTTACCGTATCATCAAGCCAAGGCAACTTAGCATACTGTGTATTAACATATTTAGCTGCCTTTTCAATGGACTCAGGTGATACAACACCTTCAATATTCAATTTAAATTTTTCTGATAAATTAACGGCACCAAATGGTAAGCTCATCATATTTGTTGCCATTCGATCTTCAATACCAACTAATTCAACACTTGCACCACCAGTATCTAACAACCACGCATCAGTAATATCCAACGCTGATGCAGCACCAAGATAATCATAATAGGCTTCTTGATCACCTGTTAGTACTCGAATTTCCACACCAACTGCACGGAAAACTTTATCTAAGAATACAGCTTGATTCTCAGCCTCACGCACAGCTGCTGTTGCAATACCCACAACTGTCACATCGTCAAACATCATATAATCTTGTTGAAACTCTAACAATGCATTAACAACACGTGTCATCGCTGCATCTGTTAATTCACCATCATTTTCGGCCATACCTTCTGCCAAACGTGTGTCCAATTTACGGCGACGCAATTCAATAAAATTCCCATCTGCTTGCAGTTCTTCAACTACCATACGAGTTGAGTTTGAACCCAAGTCAATGACTGCTAAATAACTCATTTAATACTCCTTAAAGGTACTAATTAATCATTAACCCCAATAATCAACACCCATAGCGTGACGAACCTCAGCCATGGTTTGTTGTCCAATTAAGCGTGCTTTTTCCGAACCTTCTTTAACAATCTGCAAAACAGCATCATGATCCTCCGCATATCGCGCACGACGTTCACGAATTGGGGCTAATTCTTTGTTTAATACTTCAAACAAATACTTTTTAATTTTCATGTCGCCCAAGCCACCTGCTTGATATTGTGCTTTAAGATCCGCAACATATGCTTTATCTTCATCAAAAATATCAAGATATGTGAATACCATATTACCTTCAATATGACCTGGATCAGTCAACCGAACATGTGTTGGGTCTGTATACATTGACTTAACTTTTGCCCATAATGTTTCTTCATCATCACTCAAGTAAATTGCGTTACCCAAAGATTTTGACATCTTAGCATTACCATCTAATCCTGGAATACGTCCGTGACCCTCTGGTGGGAAGATACCTTCTGGTTCAACCAAAAGGTCTGTATTGTAATAACGATTAAACGTACGAACTAATTCACGTGTTTGTTCCAACATAGGCTTTTGATCATCCCCTACCGGAACAACTTGGCCTTTAAACAAAGCAATGTCAGCTGCCTGCGATACAGGATAGATAAAGAAACCTGTTGGGATACTTTCACCAAAACCTTTTTGTTGAATTTCTGCTTTAACAGTTGGATTACGTTGTACACGTGCAACTGAGACCAAGTTAAGAAAGTATTCCGTTAATTCAGATAATTCAGGTACTGCTGATTGCACGAAAATTGTTGTTTTCTTAGGGTCAATGCCCACCGCCAAGTAATCCAAAACAACTTCCAAAAGAGAGTTTTGAATTTTTTCGGGATTTCGTGCATTATCCGTAAATGCTTGCTTATCAGCAACCATAATATATGGGTCGTACAAACCAGAATCTTGCATTGCAACACGTGTTTTTAAAGAACCAACGTAATGCCCAATGTGTAATTTACCAGTTGGGCGATCACCCGTTAACAAAACTTTCTTTTCATCCATATCTTTTCTTCTTTCTATGCGGTAAAACCACAAATTTAAATTCGTCAAACCCAATTGTAAAAGTTTTTTTGCATGATAACAAGCACTTAAATCATTATTGTACTAATAATGATGACGCCACCGTATTTTGTACTTGAATTATTAATGGTGATACCGGACCAATTGTCACCAAATGTAACGCATGCATTGCTCTGGAAGCTAATGTATATAATAAACCAATTGCTTTATCATCAGGATAATTGCTTTGTGATACATCATAACCAATAACGGCATCAAATTCCAATCCCTTGGCTAAATAAATTGGCATCACTAACACATTAGCTGTCCGTGTACGATCCATTGCATGTAGCAATTGTACTTTTTCTGGGTAACGGCGTAAAGCTTCCAGTACTAATTCAGCTTGTTCTGCTGTTTTAGTTAAAATCGCCACTGTTTGAAAATTCTGACGTAGCTGGGCTACTTCATCATTTAAAACCTCCACAATCGTTTCTGGATATGCTTGCCGTAAGCTTGGCTTTTCGCCGTGGCGTGTAAAAGTCACAATATCATTACCATCAGGTAAGAGTGCTTTAGCAAAATTCATAATTTCATGCGTTGAACGATAAGCTCGATTTAATTTAATTAATGCTGGTTTTTGTGCATCAAATCCTTGCGCATATTTATTTAACAAGGCTTGCGGTGTCTCAACTTGTCGGAATAATGCTTGTTCAGAATCTCCCAAAACGGTAAATTTAGCCTTAGGAAAAGCATGTTTCAAATATAGTAACTGTGCCATCGCATAATCTTGCATTTCATCTATAAAGACATAGGACATTGCCTGGTTAGTTCCCCCACCAGTTAACTCGTCACGCAAAAATAATAAGGGTGCTGCGTCTTCTAAATCAATGCGATGGTATTCTAATTGCAGATCAAAACGTCGTTGCTTAGCCCGCCACCATTCAGCTTGTTCATCATTTTTTTGTTGCATAACATATTGTAAAAATGAACGATATTGTTGATAAATATCTAAATAAAAATTATTGTACAAAGCATCATCAATAGCTTGCCATTGTTTTGTTAAATAACGTTTAGCAACTAATGAAATAACACTATCTTCATTTTCAGCAACCAGCGTTTCTTCAAGATCATCATCGCCAAGTAAATTTTGATATTCTTGGTCTGTTAGATTATCTAGTTCTGTTTGTACCCAGTCAGCGTCCTGTAAACTTTCAATACGATCAGTTAACACTTGCATAAAATGTTTTTGAAGTTGGCTAATCCGTTCGCGTATTGTATAACTGGTTGATAGCGTTGCCAAATATGCCTGAAATTCTTGCGCACCAAAGAAAACTTTATCTTCGTAATAAATATCAACAAAATGGATATCACTAGCAGATAGTTGTGCCATATAATCATCAATTAACGATACAATCTGTTCACTTTCTAATTCTTGGCGTACAGAGTAACTAGCCTGACCGATAAAATGCTGTTCTTGCTCATAACGATCAAACAACGTCTGAACGATTAACCCTTGCAAACGAGCGCTAAAGAACTCTGCTAACGTTACCTGACGCATATTTCGTTCACCAAGTGACGGCAAGACATCCGCAATATAACTTGAAAATAAACGATTAGGTGAAAGCAACACAATTTGATCAGAATTCAATTCTTCTCTAGAATGGAAAAGCAAAAAAGCAATACGTTGCAAAATGGCTGATGTTTTACCGGAACCAGCAACACCTTGTACGACTAATAAATCACTAGTTGTATCACGAATAATTTGATTTTGTTCTTTTTGAATAGTTGCCACAATATTACGCATCACATCATCGTTTTGTTGTCCAAGCGCATATTGTAACATTTCATCCCCAACAGTTTCATTTGTATCAAACATACTCGTGATTTGACCATCCTGAATAACAAATTGCCGCTTTTTTTGTAAGTCAACCGTTTGTTCACCATTTGGTGTGGGATAAGCAACTTTACCTAACGTACCATTATAATAAATACCGCTAATTGGTGCCCGCCAATCATAAATCAGGAAATTACCCGCCTCATCTTGTAAAGATGCTAAACCAATATATAAAGTTTCAGGCCAATTATCTTCAATAATATCTACGCGACCAAAATAAGGACTCTTCCGTAAAAGTTTAAGTGTACCAACTGTTTTAGCCATGATATTTTCAGTTTCCGTAACACGGGCGACAATACTTCGTTGTTGTTGAATTTCGGCATTCGTTTCCATTGCATCATCTACTTCAGCAGTATTAATCGAAGTATTGGCAATATAATTACTTTCAACTGCCCGGGTCTCTGAATGTGCTTTATCATAAAACGTTTCAGCTTTTTGTAATTGCTTATCAATTTCTTGAGCCACATCATTTAATCTATGTTGTTCAAGATCTCTTTCCTTAGCCATACTACCCTCCTTTTCACGGATGTTACTAATAAAAACAGGCGGCTAAAGCATTAGCGCTTTATCCACCTATCTAACATTAAATTACACTAGTCCCAAACTAATGACTAATGCCTGATCAACTCTAACTAATAATTCATCCGGTATCAAACCAATACGATCTTGCAAACGTCTTTTATCAATGGTTCTGATTTGTTCCAATAAAATAACGGAATCACGACCAATGCCAGCTTCTGTTGCTTCTACCGGTAAGCCAACATGTGTTGGTAATTTAGGCTTGGCAATTTTTGCTGTAATTGGTGCGATAATAACAGTTGGTGAGTGCTGATTACCAACATTATTTTGAATAATAACGACAGGGCGTTGACCACCTTGTTCTGAACCAATAACGGGTGATAAGTCTGCAAAAAAGATATCACCGCGTTTAATTTCATTTTTATTTGCCATACGTCTCTCTTTACTTCACTAATTTTCGTGGTAAGCGGGGCGCTAAACTGGTTGCTGCTTCATACGGAATTGTTCCTAAGCGATTGGCTAACATTTCTAGCGTAATTGTTTCTTGACCAGCTTGACCAATTAACGTTATAACCGTTCCCACTGGTAACGCTTCTGGTAAACGAACCATTAATTGATCCATTGCAATGCGCCCAATAATTTCAACACGGCGGCCATCGGGTAACAAACCGTACATTCCTTGTAATTGACGTGCATAACCATCTGCATAACCAATTGGCAACGTCCCAATCCATTCTGGTTGGCTAGTTGTATAAGTCGCCCCATAGGATACAGATGTTCCTGCCGCTACCTGTTTAACATGCACTAAAGCTGCTTTTAATGATAAAGCAGCGATTAACTTATCAGTTGCTAATTCATCACCAGACGGGTTAAAACCATACATAGCTGCTCCAACACGCACGGTATCTAACGTCGGTTGTTCATGCCATAATGTCGTGGCTGAATTAGCCATGTGATACCAAACATCCGCTGGCAAAGTTAAATCATCAACCAAGTCATGCCAATTTTGAAGTTGCTTTTGATAGTAAGCCGTATCTTTTTGATCAGCTGTTGCAAAATGCATACCAATTCCTTTTAGAGATAATTGCTGATGTGCTATTATTTGTGCAACGACTCGTACCAACTCATCTTTTTGACGAATACCAATTCGTCCCATCCCCGTATCGACCCCAATTGACACGTCTAGCCGCTTGCCTTGAGGCATATTGTTAATTAACTCATCTAACCAAGCTTCACTAGTTACAACTGGTATTAATTGATATTTAACTAAATCAGCTGCATAAGTAGCCGGCGTTACACCAAGGATAAAAATTGGTAAGTCAATGCCAAATTCACGTAACCAGATGGCTTCATCAATTGTTGCGACACCAAAACCATCAACATTTGCCTTTTGCGCAGCCAACACCACTTGTGTTAAGCCATGACCATACGCATTCGCTTTTACAATTGCGATAAATCGTTTAGTACCCGTTAAATGGCGTACTGCCGTTATATTATGTGCAATGGCACTTGCTGAAACTTCAATCCAAGCCGGACGCCTAGTACTAATAACAGCTTGATCGATGACATCAAGTTGATGTGGTGCAGTTATTTTTGATGTAGCCGTTTCTAAAATAACAGAACTATGAACCATATCACCTGTATGTGATATTGAAATATGTACGTTAACTTCCCCTTGCTTAGGGTGCTTAACCATAACCGGCTGACCTGCTTCATTTGGCAAAACTTCAATATCTTGCCAACGAGCTTGTGTGCCAATACCAGTTCCAATCGCCTTACTATAAGCCTCTTTAATTGAAAATCTACCCGCTAAAAATTCTTTTTGATGTTTGCCTTTTCGAGCATTGTACACTGCTAGTTCAGCTGGTGTCAAAATAACGTCAATGAAACTCGGACGTCGTTTTGCAACGTCAGCAACATGACTAATCATTTGTGCATCAATTCCATGTCCCACAATCATGTTGTTTCCTCCCAAAAAAATACTAATTTCATTATACCCTCTATGTCCAAATATATTCGCTTAATTTTTATTCTACCATACACAAAAGCATCACAAGAATTTGAATAAATTCTTGTGATGCTTTTAATAATTTTTGACTTAATGATTAGTCGTTATTCTTAATCACAAAGTTACGTGATTGACGACGTGGTGCACCTGAATGTCCACGTTGTGAACGATCACCTGAACCAGTACGTGAACCACGATCATATGAACGACGCTCACGTTGTCCACGGTTACCACGGTAACCACCACCATTACCATGACGACGGTCACCATCGCGACGACCACGGTTACCGCCACCACGACGACCACCATTACCACCATGCTTGTGTGGCAAAGGACGTTCGTGTGATAACTTAAATTCAGCATCCATCTCTTCAACATTAGCGGCAGAACCTAATAAGGCAGCTGCTAATTCACGAGCATCATACTTTTCAGCTAATTGATCAACTAATTCTGAATCAGCAACGTTAGCAGTCGTCTTAACAATTGCATCAACAGATGCAGCTGCAACACTCATACGACCAGCAAGTGCTTCTTCGTGTGTGTATGGCTTTAATGGTTGCATACGTTTCTTAGTTAGCTTTTCAATATCCTTCAAGTAATCCATCTCAGCATTTGAAATGAAAGTTACAGAAGTTCCATGAGCACCGGCACGACCTGTACGACCAATACGGTGAACATATGACTCTGAATCTTGTGGAATATCAAAGTTATAAACGTAATCAACACCAGAAACATCTAATCCACGAGCAGCAACATCAGTTGCAACCAAAATGCGAATTTCACCATTCTTGAATTGTTTCAAAACTTGTGTACGCTTTTGTTGTGTCAAGTCACCATGAATACCAGCAGCATTAAAGCCACGTAATTCCAAACCACGTGTCAATTCATCAACACGACGCTTTGTACGACCGAACATAATAGCTAGTTGTGGTTGTTGTACATCCAAAATACGCGTTAGTACATCGAACTTTTCAAAATCACGTACACGTACGTAATATTGGTCAACTAAGTCTGTTGTTAATTCCTTAGCAGCAATTTGAATGTGCTCAGGATTAGTCATAAATTGAACACCAATACGCTTGATAGCTGCAGGCATCGTTGCTGAGAACAACAATGTTTGACGCTCATCAGGGACGGCCTTCAAGATTGATTCAATATCTTCTAAGAATCCCATGTTCAACATTTCATCGGCTTCATCTAATACCAATGTCTTAACATGTGATAGGTTAATCGTACCACGACGAATATGGTCAATTAAACGACCAGGTGTTCCAACAACAATGTGGGCACCATGGTTTAACCCATTAATTTGGCGACGAATATCAGCACCACCGAAAACGGCTTGTACACGAACATGCTTATCACGACCCAACTTGAATAATTCTTCTTGGGTTTGGATAGCTAATTCACGGGTTGGTGAAACAACCAAGGCTTGAACATCTTTATTATCATTGTCAATCATTTCTAGGATTGGCAAACCAAATGCAGCTGTCTTACCGGTTCCTGTTTGGGCTTGACCAATAACGTCTTTACCAGCCATCGTCAACGGAATTGTCTTTTCCTGAATTGGCGTAGCTTCTACATAGCCATGCTTCTCAATGGCCGTCAAAAGGTCTTGTGTAAGACCTAACTCTGAAAACTTCAAAATTTTTCCTCCAGTAACGATTGCCGCAACAAACGTTCTCTAATTGTCTTGAACTTATCAACATAAAAACAGACTAGACACAATCCGGCGTCCCTACTGCGTCTGTTTTTAGTAATCGTCCGCTAATTTTTGTAACTTATCTAGTTTATCCTTATAATCAGCAATTAGCAACCATTAACACTCTTTTTTTACTTAATTACTCAAAAAAAATGTAAAAATCAAAATGAGTCCGCTTTCATGACCTGTTTGACTTTTACATTTTGAGACATTATTCTTCAGCAATTTCAATATCAGCGTTCAACATGGTTAACTTATAAACAATGCGATCGTAACCACGTAATACGTGTTCTGCATTAATTACTTCTGTTACGCCATCAGCCATCAACCCCGCTGAAACCAACGCAGCACCGGCACGAATTTCAGCAGCCGAAACACGAGCACCATGGAAATCACTGCATTGTGCGACGACCATCTTGCCATGTTCTGGATTTGTAACTGCCATCCCAAGTTTTTGCAACTCTGGTACATGACGTGTACGCTCCGGATAAATTGTTTCATGCACAATACTTTCACCATTTGCTAATGTTAGCAATGGCGTCACTGGCTGTTGCAAATCTGTTGCAAAGCCAGGGAATGGTGCTGTCTTAATTTGAATAGGCTTTAAGTCAACTGACTTAGGGACGTAAATGCTATCCTCGCGAACATCTAATTTGACACCCATTTCAAGTAACTTCGCTGTAAATGATTCTAAATGCTCTGGAATCACATTTTTAACTAAAACACCATCTCCTTGAGCCGCAGCCAAAGCAAGATACGTACCTGCTTCAATACGATCAGGAATAATTGTATGTGTATTTTTAGACTCTAAACGTGACACCCCAGTAATGCGGATAACGTCAGTTCCTGCACCACGAATTTGGGCACCCATATTGTTCAAAAATGTTGCCAAATCAATAATTTCTGGTTCACGAGCAGCGTTTTCTAAAACTGTCGTTCCTTCAGCATGAACAGCAGCCATAATGATATTCATTGTGGCACCTACTGAAACAACATCCAAAAAGATACGAGCACCTTTCAAGCCATTTTCAGCATTAATATACACGGTGTCATTTTTTTCATATACAGTTGCACCTAATGCTTCAAACCCTTTAATATGTTGGTCAATTGGACGTGGACCAATATTATCGCCACCTGGGAACGTCACTGTTGCACGACCAAAGCGTCCCAGTAAAGATCCCATAAAATAATAAGATGCACGCAAAGACTTGATGGCTGTTGATGGTAACTCTGATTCAACAATTTCCGTTGGATCGATCATCAACTCGCCACCCTTAAACGTTGAATTAACGTTCATAGAACTTAAAATAGCTTGCAAATTATAAACATCTAAAATATCAGGTACACTGTCGAATTTCACCGGTGTCTCAGCTAAAATAGCTGCTGGAATTAACGCGACAGTCGAATTTTTAGCCCCCCCAATGGTCACTTCACCACTGAGTCGCCGTCCACCATGGATAATCAACTTCTTCATTTTATTAATCCTTTTAGAGTTAAAACTCTATCATCCTTAATCAAGGTCCATTCATTCAAAATTTTTTGTTATTTTACTTCGCATGACTATCGCCAAACGATAATGATCCCATATCATCATGAATAATATACTCAGTCAATTTTACAGTAGTTACATTTAAATTACAACAACATGTCGTTATTAAACATCTTTAAAATAATACAAAACATTCAAAAAATAACTATATATTTTATTATAACAACTGAATACTATAATAACCTAAAAAAGAGCTGACAATTTAAAATTATCAGCTCTTTTTATATCATTTATTAATTTTCATGATGAGCCAAGGCAGCCTTAACAAATCCGGCATACAAAGGTTCAGGATGATCTGGACGTGATGTGAATTCTGGGTGGTATTGTGCAGCCACAAAGAAATCATTTGCTGGAATTTCAATAATTTCCATTAATGTTTCATCAGGTGAAGTGCCGACAAATACCATACCAGCTTCTTCTAGTTCTTGACGGTAAGTCGTATTAAATTCATAACGATGACGGTGACGAGCTGTAATTTCAGTCTTATCTCCATACAACTTTTTCGTTAAACTACCTTCTTTTAATTTAGCTGGATATAATCCCAAACGCATTGTGCCACCACGATCAGTGATTTCTTTTTGATCATTCATCAAAGCAATGATTGGTGTATCCGTCTTTTCATCTAATTCAATTGAGTTAGCGTTAGCATGTCCCAAAACATTACGTGCAAATTCAACAGTTGCCAGTTGCATTCCTAAGCAAACACCCAAGAATGGCACATTATTTTCACGCGCATATTGGATAGCTGCCATCTTACCTTCAGTACCACGAGAACCAAATCCACCTGGAACCATCACACCATCAGCATCAGCAAGTATCTCAGCAACATTTTCAGCATTAACCTTTTCAGAATTAATAGCCGTAATCTTTACGTCGGCATCAACGGCATAACCACCCGCACGTAACGCCTCATTAACTGAGATATACGCATCTTGCAAGTCGGCATACTTACCAACCAAAGTGATGTTAATTTCCTTCTTTAAATAGCGGATTTTATCAATCATCGCACGCCATTCAGTCAAGTCAGCAGCAGGTGCCGTTAGGCCTAGACGTTTCAAAATAACGTCGTCCATACTTTGCTTTTGCATATTCAAGACAACTTCATACAAAATATCAACGTCTAATGATTCAATAACAGCTTCTGGTTTAACATCTGTAAACAAAGCTAACTTATCACGCATGCCTTGACTAATTGGTTGTTCAGTACGGACAACCAACATATCAGGCTGAATACCTAGTGAACGTAATTCAGCAACAGAATGTTGAGTTGGCTTAGTTTTCATTTCACCAGCAGCACGTAAATATGGAATCAATGATGTGTGGATATAAGCAACGTTTTCTGCTCCTACTTCACTCTTCATTTGACGTAAAGCCTCGATGAATGGTAGTGATTCAATATCACCTACAGTTCCACCCACTTCAGTAATCACGATATCTGCATCTGTCGTTTCCGCTGCACGCATCATTTTTTCTTTTAGTGCATTTGTAATATGTGGAATTACTTGAACAGTTGCCCCATCATAGTCACCACGACGTTCTTTTGCAAGAACCTCTGAGTAGACACGTCCTGACGTCACATTTGAATATTTATTTAAGTTAATATCAATGAAACGCTCGTAATGTCCAAGGTCCAAATCAGTTTCTAAACCGTCTTCGGTCACAAATGTCTCACCGTGTTGATATGGTGACATGGTACCAGGATCAATGTTAATGTAGGGATCAAATTTTTGTACTGCGATTTTGAAGCCACGGTTTTTTAACAAGCGTCCTAATGAAGCTGCAACGATACCTTTACCTAATGATGAAACCACACCACCAGTAACAAAGATGTATTTAGCCGTCATATAAATATATCCTCCGAGTTCTATGTCAATGCCAAAAAAAATAAAAAAGCTCCCAATGCTTAGGTAGCGTTGGGAGCATTAATCAACTTTGATTACGCCTTGTATATTAATACAAGAGCCCGGAATTTAACTATACATTAAAAACACATGACTGTCAAGCAATTAATCAAAGACAACCTTCAACCGATTAATTAGTGTTCAATATCTCCTGAACCATAATCATCATCGACATCAGTCTTAATACCACTAATTTCATCGCCAATGCCGCCAGCAACTTCATCATGACCAAAATCATCATCCGTACTGTCATCGTCATCGGTATCGTCATCATCGATATCATCATCATCTGCTGCATCTGCTACTTCATCATCCGTCGCATCTACATCAAAATCATCGTCTTCAGGATCATCATTATTGTAATCAATAACATCATCATCAGCGTCAGCATCTGCCAAGAAGGCGTTGATTTTCTTACGCTTCTTCTTCTTTGGCTTGCCTTCAACTTCTTCTTCTAGATCCAAATGAACGGCCTCATCAATTGAGTCGATTGGGTACCACGAACGCAATCCCCACATCGTATCACCCAATGAAATGAATGAGCCGTCAATATTCAAATCAGTATAAAATTGTGATAAGCGCGCACGAATCTCTTCGTCCGACTTACCCGTGAATGATTGTACTTCATTCAACAAATCATTAAATCCCATTGTTTCATTACGGTCAGACAAAATTGCACGAGCAACTTCAATCATTGAAAGCTCATCCTTATTTTGGCCGTCAAATTGTGTTAATGCCAAATCACTGCACGTCCTTTCGCGATTTTACTCAATGTCTAATATTACAATATTTCTAGCTTTTCAGCAAATCTTTTTCACTTTATTTTTCTAACTCAGGCACATTTTTACCTAAAACCCACTTTTCAACAGCCAAACCAACGCCATCGTCATTTTGTGAAGTTGTTATGAAATCAGCATTATCTTTAATTTCATCAACTGCGTTGGCCATCGCAATCCCCAAACCAGCTTGTTGAATCATTGTTAGATCATTATGTTGATCACCCAACGCCATCGTCTTTGCTAGATCAATGCCCAATTTATCCGCCAAAATAGCTAAGCCATTACCTTTTGTTGATTCTTTATGCATGACCTCTAAAAAATTAGGTGTCGACTGCACAATATAATAATTATCTTGCAATTCTTTTGGCATATTAGCAACTAATTTATCGATTATTTCTGTTTCATCAATAAACATAAATTTTATATAATGCTCATCAGCCGACATGTCATCAACTGACTTAATTTGCAATGGCATTTGTACCATGTTGTTTTCACCATTTGCATAACGATTAATCAATGTATTGGCAGTAATCGCATAGTCTAACGATTCAATTTGAAAATACGCATCGTATTCATCAGCAACCGCCTTAAATTTCTTAAAATCTGCCAATGATAATTCATGACCACCCAATTTTTCGCCGGCTGTTGTTTGTACAATACTCCCATTATATGTAATGGCAAATTGATTTGTTTCATCAGCCAACCCCAACTCTGCTAAGTAATCTTTTACGCCAGACAGTGGACGTCCCGTTGCTAACACGACTTTAGCCCCTTGCTCAGTCGCATCTTGCAAAGCTTTTTTGACACGTGGCGTAATTTTTTTATCTGAATTCACCAATGTGTCGTCAATATCAATTGTAATTAATTCTATTCCCATTTTAATAATATTTCCCCTAGTTATTTATTTTGGTGCCACCAACGTCTCGTTATGGACATACCTTTGAAAATCTGAATAAATTGGTGCCATAATATCATCCACTGCATGTTGTACTAACATTTCACGCGGGAAGAAAAAGCGTGCATTACCAAAGACGCGCCCAGTCATCGCTTCTACCAAAGCACTTTGCGTTGATAATTCAACCAGCGAGCCATCTAACTGCATTAATTCAATTTGGGTACGTGGCTTTTTAACCTTGGGATCATAAGCATCATACGGCAAATCGAAGCTATCATTTTCAGCAGTATAATAACGTGTATCAAACCCAGCCGAATCAATTAACTGTTTAATGGTTGGCAACAAATTTCGTGTTTCATCTGTAATCACAATCGATTTTAATGGCTTGCGATCAATAAAACGTGTTGCTAAATCTTTCAAAATGGGATCATCAGCATGCCGCCAAGCACTAATATCAGCTATCATCACGGCATCATCCAGCATCAAATACTGTTGCAAGGTTAAATCACCTGCAAATAACGGTTGTAGCGTCGGTGAGATGAAATTAATATTAACGCGAGTATCGTGCTTACTTTCATCATATATAAATTTTGCCCGCTCTAATAAATGTTGCAATACAACTTCAAACGAACGTGATACTGGATGAAAATAAACTTGAACGTACATTTGGTAACGTGACACCACATAGTCTTCAATAGCATATGAACCTTTATCATCAAAGGCAATGCCACCTGCGTACGGGCGCATCACATGAATAATACGTGATAAATCAAACTGACCATATGTAGCGCCAGAATAGTAAGCATCACGTAATAAATAATCCATGCGGTCTGCGTCAATTTGACTGGAAATCAACTGGACAACTTGTGGATTTGGATATGTTTTGGCAATAACACTCGCAACTTTTTGTGGAAAATCTGTACTTACCTTTACCAAGACCTGATGAATTTCAGTATCTGGTGATAAAATAATCGATTGCGTATAAGCTTCATGATCAGTATTAAAAATATGTTCAAAAGTATGAGAATACGGCCCATGTCCAACATCATGTAGCAACGCTGCACATAATAACACCAATCGTTCATTCACATCCCATAACCCATCCCCAGGCTCCTGTGAAGGATAAAATTGCGCTAAGTGATTCGCAAACCGACGCGCAATTTCATACACGCCCAATGAATGTGAAAATCTAGAATGTTCAGCACCATGAAAGACTGCACTGGCAACACCTAGTTGTTTAATACGACGTAGACGTTGAAATTCTGACGTTCCAATCAAATCCAAAATCACTTGATCTTTTACTCGTATTGAATTTAACACAGGATCCCTAAAAACTTTTTCCGAACCTGTTTTAATAAATTGTGCCATGATATCCTTTCCAATTCTGACGAATAATACCTAATTTACTATATTATACCTTATTGAACACGGTATAATAAACTGAAGTAATCTTTAATTATAAGGAGTTTAATATGCAAACCACACCAAAAAGTTGGTCAACTATTGTCACCCTCACCACACAAATTACCCAGGATACAAGTCATGAAGAATTTTCATTTGAAGAAGTCGGCATTTTAACACGTACGCAAAACGCATTATACATTCGCTACACAGAGCATCAACAAAACCTTGAAACACCCGTTACGTTTAAAATATCACAGATTGATGCTGTGCTGTTGCATCGTCATAATGACTTTACTGATATGCAACTGCATTTCGTGCCAAACAAAACCTTTCAAACGCAATATGTTACCTCTCAAGGAAACATACCAATAGCAGTTCGTACTGATTCATTTGTTAATCAAATCACTGCTGACCATCCTTATGGGCAACTAGCGATTACTTATTCATTGCTTAATAACGATAGCATCATTGGCACTTATGCCTTAAATTTATCCATAGCAAAAGCTAACTGATAAAACAAAAACCGTTTACAAAAATAGATTGACACTTGTCAATTCTTTTGTAAACGGTTTTTTGGGGTAAAAAAAAGACCATCGTGCAAGAGGGGGAACGCAACGATGGTCCACCGCCGGCTACTATCGCAACCAGCGAAGGGGGGATACATAGTTTGGGGAACTATGTAATTTCATATACTTTGGGGAGTAATGAATTCCACTAACAAAAGTGAATATATATAATATATACAACTAAAGTTACAAAAAAGTTTCATAATTCTTTCGATTTAAACACAAAAAAAGAAAGTATACTTGAAGTGTACTTTCTCGTCATGTTTATTGTGCATTATTTAAAGAACTGGTTGTTTTATCTAATTTAACTGTAACCGTCTTTTCTTGTCCCTTGTGATAGTACGTAAATTTAACAGAATCACCAACTTTATGCTTATAAAGCGCATCACGTAATTCACCAGAATCGCTCACCTTTGTATCGTCAATCTTTGTAATCACATCATAACGTTCAAGTCCAGCCTTTGCTGCTGGCGAATCATCTTGTGCCTCTACAATAATAACACCATCAGAAACACTATCTGGCAAATGCAATACCTCTCTTTGGTCACTAGCTGACACGTTACTCAAATCAACCATTGATACACCCAAAGCTGGCCGTTCAATTTTACCATCTTTTTCCAGACCATTAATAATGGTAACCACTGTGTTTGACGGAATTGCAAAACCCATCCCTTCAACTGATGTACCATCTTCAGATGACGCTAACTTCATCGAATTAATACCAACAACTTGACCCGCTAGATTAACTAGTGGGCCTCCAGAGTTACCAGGATTAATAGCTGCATCAGTTTGCAAAACATTTGCTTTACCAAGAGAATTTCCTGATTCATCTGTTGCATCAACTTGACGCTTCGTTGCCGAAATAATACCTTCCGTTACTGAAGTGGCATAATCAGATCCTAGCGGCGACCCAATAGCTAGAACTGATTGTCCTGCTTCAACTTTACCAGAGTCGGCAAAGTTAGCAACCTCACTAATCTTATCAGCTTTCACCTTCAAAACTGCCAAATCGGTTTGTTCATCAGTCCCCACTAATTTTCCTGTTAACTTCGTGCCATCACTTAATAAGACTTGAATCGCATTCGAACCTGCCACCACGTGATTATTTGTCACAATATAGGCCGTATTACGATCTTTTTTATACACAACTCCTGATCCTTCCGAAGCTGTTTGTAAATCTGACGAATCACTATCACGATTTTGTGTTTGATCCCCAAAAAAATCGGACTGTAATGATTGTTGTTTTTGTAAATTAATAACAGACACGACTGCGCTAGAAACATTTTTAAACGCTTTAGTTGCACTAGACTTGCCTTTTACATTATTTTCATTCACTTTAACTGCACTATTCTTTGCAGTCGTCACGTTTGCTGCTTGATCATTTTGTGTAAAATGTACGACACCACCGGCAGCAACACCACCACCAATTAAACCAGCAACAACACTCATGACAACAATTTTTGTTCCCGAAGATAATTTCATATCTATGCCCCATATCTTATTCATTTCATCATATATTTATCATAACTAACGTTAGTTGTTACTTTAAGCTGATTCCCTTTAAATCGCCTTAACCCCAGGCTATATTTGAATCAATCTCGTTGCAATATTTGGATCTGTATCTAGTAAATTAAAATCATGATCTACCCCAAAATCATGTTCTGACAAAACTGATTGTACAGTCAAATGTGCCAAGGGTTTTTGATTATTTTCTTGACTCAAATGACCTAAATAAACTTGTTTTGTACGATTACCTAATATCTGGGTTAACGCTAATGCGCCATCCTCATTAGATAAATGCCCTTGATCACCCAAAATACGTTGTTTTAATGGCCAGGCGTAACTCCCCATACGTAACATTTCATAATCATGATTGGCTTCCATCAAAATTGCATCCGCATTTTTTAATGTCCCCACAATACGATCATTTACATAGCCCGTGTCTGTCAACATAGCAAAAGTTTTATTATCATGATGAAAAGCGTAAAACTGCGGATTAGCCGCATCATGCGAAACGCCAAAACTTTCAATGTCCAAATCATCCATTAATTTGGTTTGACCTGGTTCAAATAATTGAATTTGATCGGTATTAATTTTTCCAATTTTACCAGCCATCGCCTGCCATGTTTTTTGATTAGCATAAACATCCATACCATACTTACGCGCCAACACGCCTACGCCAGCAATATGATCACTATGCTCATGTGTCACAAATAATGCATCAACATCATTTAGTGAACGCCCAATTTGTGACATGAGCGCCGTTATTTTTTTACCTGATAAGCCAGCATCAACAAGCACCTTATGTCTGGGAGTTTCAATGTATGTCACATTACCTTTACTACCAGATGCTAACATTGATACTTTAAAATCATTTGACATTCCTAACTCCTTATCAAATAAAAAGCCGTTTATTTTAGTTATCCTAAAACAAGCGGCTTTTTATTTCTGATTCCACCACTTGTTATATTTTAACACGTTGTAAAACCTTTATTTCATAATTGCACCATTTATTGCATTAACTGTAATAATTGTTGCCTTCCGTTTATTATTCGACACCCAAAATTGCCATGTTGGCACAAAAATAACATCTTTTCCTACGGTCGTCATTTCACGATACCCTAATTGTGAAAAGGTAATCTGACTGTTATTCGATAAATCATTATATTGATACAATGAAATCAATGCTTGCTCTTCAGAAATTAATTGTACGTCATCCCGTAAATACTGTGTATCACTTATATAACGTTGTTCATACCCCTTAATTTCATGATTTGGTGTGACTTCAAAAATAATTTGCGCACGCTTTGTAGTAAATGTTCTTTTCTCTTTCGCAATCTTTTGTACATAAACATATAATTTATTTGCTGATTTATTATCTTTTTGCGCAATTTCACTCAATTTAGTGCTCAACTTATATTGGGAACCATTGATAACTTGATCGTCCTGCTTTATAAAATCATTCAAAGCATGAATATCATTTTTACTTGGATAATGTAATTTAACTGGTGTAGGCATCGTTACCTTCAACGTATCGCCTACCATTTTACTTTTCCAATCATGATTCAACTGTGCTTGATGTGCAGCCAAAATACTCCTACCATCTTTACCAGCCACATACGATCCTGTTGTACGACTCTTTGACAATGTCCGGTAAGCAATACCATCATCATGCATCTCGTCTATAATTTGTTCTTCCGTTGTACGACGATCATTAAATGGATATTGTCGTAACCATTGCGTACCTAAGAATATATCCAAAGACACAAAGACAATCAAGAAGGCAGTTAAGACTTTTTTAAAATCCATTTATTGCCCTCCTTTATCAGCTGTCCAGTTATCTACCGAACGCCATACATGATCTTGTTCAAAATACCAAGTTGGTTCTAACGTCACAATTTGATCTTTGGGATTAAGTCGCCAACGATAACCCAGTAAAATTTTTTGAATATCAGTTTTATCAATCCCAGCTGCCATTAATTTATTAATTTCTTCATCCATCGTTGGTAACGTTACTTTATTTTTATTATCAGTTGGTAACGGCACCCGTAATGAATATTGCGACAAAATAATTTGTTCATGGTTATTAGGTTTTTGTTTTACCTGTACCGTACCATTATCAGTTTGGTTAAATACAGGCAATCCATTTACAAACAAACGGTACATTAACGACTTGGCATTATTAGTTTCTTCAAAATAATATAAATCATCCGTCAATTGATGCAAATCAACTAGCCATTGATAACCTTGCCGTTGTCGTTGACTAACTTGATCAACATGATCATTTATACCATACGCATCATAACTAATGATACCAGTCGTCATATTACGAGTCATACGCTGATTATTCCCATTTGTATAAGTCAGAATTTCTTGATCATTATTAACTGTGCGTTTGCCACCATCAGGGAAAATTTTTAATAATTGTGCCATCGTATCATCAGAATTCAATAAATAACTGTGCGCCTGTAACTGAACACGTTCTGTTGGTGCAGTCACAACATGCTTACCAATCCATCGATAATCTACCGGTACTGCACTTTCACTACGTTTCACCTGTTTAATCGTTTGTACAACATCAGTTCCTTGATAATGATAAGTTTTATGATGAGCATCATTATACAAAATAATATTTGTTCCACTTTGTGGCAAACGTACGTGATCAATCATGACATTATCAGCAATTTTGATATCCTTACCAAACACGTTTTTAATAACACTTCCTGACACTGAATCCGGAAAACTCATCACAAGCATATTTTGCTTTGATAAAGATTGCAAATAAGCGCTTTTAGAAAGTTTCTGATCACCTTTATACTTCAGATGCCAACCTTTAACTCGCGAAATTAATTTCGAGGAAACTGCTTGATAATCCAACACGCTTAAATTTTTTGATTTACCATTAAACGTCAATTTTGAAAGGCCGTAAACATTCGCTAAATTCTTCCCCACAGCTTCTTCTTGTTGTGTAGCTGTTATTTGCTTTTTTTGCGTGACATGTCCTGGTGTTTGCCATAATTGAACTGACAAAAATACGCTAATTAAAATGGCAATAATTAGGGCTATGATTAAACCATATCGTTGTCGAAAATAAATTAAGCGAATCCGCCATTGCCTATCTTTCTTCATCCCAATCACCATCATCCCAATCATCATCTATTTCGTTGTATGGCTCATATGGTAATGCTACAAAAAATGTTGATCCACGGCCTTCAGTTGATTCAACCCAAACGCGGCCACCAAAACGTTCGATAATTTCCTTAGAAATTGCCAAACCAAGCCCAGTACCACCTTGTGCACGTGAACGTGCTTTATCAACACGAAAGAAACGATCAAATATTTGCGTTACATCCTTATTTGGAATACCCAAACCTTGGTCTGTAATACTTAAGACAACCTCAGTTTGATGATCTTCTAGTCGTGCCGTAATCACACCGCCATCAGGAGAATATTTAATTGCATTATTCATAATATTATCAAGCACCTGAGTTAACTTTGATGTATCGACATCAACCCAAATTTGAAAATCTGGAATAACTCGTTTAACGGTATAATATTTTTCAGGTTTATCATCATTTGCAATAATCATATCGAAACGATCTAAAACATAATTAAATAAATTAGCAATATTGATAAATTCATTATCAATTTTCATCGTACCAGAATCCATGCGTGATAATTCTAACAAGTCATTAATCATATGAATCATACGTGTTGTTTCATCTTGTGCAACACTCAAGAAACTATGAGCCACTTCTGGATCTTCTAATGCACCATCTTGCAAGGCATCAACATATGACTTAACTGATGTTAATGGTGTTCTTAACTCGTGAGACACATTTGATACGAATTGTCGACGTTCTCGTTCAGTGCGCTGCTGTTCAGTAACATCATGCAACACAATGACTAATCCAGAAATAAATCCGGATGACCGCTCAATTAAACTAAAGTATGCCCGAATCATTAATTGATGTTCATTGGTACTAAAATCTAACAATAATTCATGACGATTGTCCAATAAATCACGCAAACTATATTGATCGGCAATGCGTAAGATATCTAGAATTGAACGTCCTATTGCATCATGATTATCTGCAAGCCCTGTCATTCTTAAGGCTGCAATATTAATGATATTAATATTGCCGCGCCTATCGGTCGCAATCACGCCATCAGTCATATATTCAAGAACTGAATCCAAACGTCGCCGTTCAAAGTCCATTGAATTAGTTGTTTCTTCTATCCGTTCCGCTAGCATATTAACATTTTGTGCTAATTGACCAATTTCGTCATCTGTATGGACATTAATCCCTCCAGAATAATCACCTTGGGCAATTTTATTAGTTCGTGCACTAATTTGTGCAATTGGGCGTGTGATACTACGTGAAATAAATATCGCCATGATAATTCCTAGCACAATTGCAAACACCATTGACGCAAAATAAATAAATGAAATTTTAGATAAATTATCATAAACGGTCTCTACACTAGCACGTACAACAACCACACCAACCACATTACTTTCACCATCAACTGTATTTGTTAAAGTTTTGATAACTAGTTGATAACGCAGTCCATTCTGCGTCACAATGACATTTTTTTTATACTTTCCTCCCGCAATTGCAGCTTTAACGTTGGTATCAGTTGTTTTTTTACCAATTTCATCTTGATTATTAACATCACTAGTTCCTCGTAAAATACCAACGGTGTCAAAAACTTGAATTTCTGAAATAGCTGCATTATTGGTAGAATTTAAAATTGTATGAATATTTTGATTAACATTACGCTGATTATTACTAGCTAACTGTTGCGTTAACGAATCGTCAACATAGGCAGGTAGTGTAATTTGATCACGGAATGTTGATAAACTTTGCTGTTCTAATTGACGCACGAAAAAAGCACCCACTAATTCCAAAGTCACAATTAGCGTTAACGTAAAGACCAATGCAATTTTAAAATGAATCGACGCAAAAAAACGACGTCGCTTATGCCCACTTTCCATATCTTTTATATACTACCTTTCTTAATTGAAAAAAAGCTAGTCCCATGCCATTTCGGCAAGGCACTAGCCTCTGTGTCTAAACACTTTATTCTTCTGAAGCTTTTAGATAGTAACCTACACCACGACGTGTCATCAAAATTTGTGGATGACTAGGTGTTTCTTCAATCTTTTCACGAATTCGACGCACTGTTACATCAACTGTTCGTACATCACCAAAATAATCATAACCCCAAACTGTTTGCAACAGGTCATCACGCGTCATAACTTGACCAATATGCTTTGATAAATGATGCAATAATTCGAATTCACGATGCGTCAATTCAATATCTTGACCATTCTTAGAAACCATGTAAGCTTCCGGATGAATTGTCAAAGCACCAATTTTAATATCACCGCTATCATCAACTTGGCCCTGACCCGTTACGGATGACTTACGACGCAAATTAGCTTTAATTCGCGCTAATAATTCACGATTTGAAAATGGCTTGGTGACATAATCATCCGCACCCATTTCCAATCCTAAAACTTTATCTATTTCTGAATCTTTAGCAGTCACCATAATAACTGGCGTCTGAGAAGTTGTTCGAATTTGACGTAACACTTCTGTTCCTTCAACCTCAGGTAACATTTGGTCTAACAATACCAAATCAGGCGTTTCACTTTCAAATAAATCTAAAGCTTCACGACCATCCATTGCGACTGCAACTTCATAACCCTCTTTAGTCAAATTAAATTTTATAATATCTGAAATAGGCTTTTCGTCATCTACAACTAATATTTTACTCATTATCATTCCTCCCAATGTGGGTCTCTGATTTTCATTATAGCATGCGAGCCAATTTTACCAAAATAAAACTTCATAAATGATATGGCAGTCCACATTATACTTTATTTATAAATAATTATCTCTGAATAATTTCAAAATATTCGCAAATCAAAAAAATTCTAATTTAGATATTCAAACGACTTTTATACCTAAATATTTAGAAAAAGCAATTATTTTGTTGCATTATATGTATATACATGATATATTTATAAACGTTGTTAAAAAACAACTATTACTTTTTTGGACAAGTAGCTCAGTTGGTAGAGCAACGGACTCTTAATCCGTGGGTCCAGGGTTCGAGCCCCTGCTTGTCCATCATTAAAAACGACCATCACATATGTGATGGTCGTTTTTTGATGCATCTTTTAAATTTAACGTTGATGATAATTTGGTGCATCCCTCGTCAATTCAACGTCATGTGGATGACTTTCTGTTAAACCAGCAGCAGTAATTTGGACAAATTGTGCTTGGCGACGTAGTGTGGACACATCACCTGATCCGGTATACCCCATTCCCGAACGTAAACCACCACTAATTTGGAAAAGATTATCTGCAATCACATCAGTCATAATGGCGTCATCAACCATAACAGCTACAGCACCGGCCGCCAAAGCTTTCACAACATCGCCTGAATATTTTACATCTGATCCCAAAATAACGTTGCCATCATATTCAGCAGCTAATTGCGCAAACGACATTACTGTTGTAACAACATTTACTAATGATTTACCGTCTGCATTAGCTACAATAATAGTATCAGCACCAGCTGCTAAAGCACGTTTAGCGATAGCCAAATCATTAATTGGCCCAACCCATAATGGAACTGTTTGATTTGTCGCCTTAATCATTTCAATATTTTGTACCAAAGCATCTGTATCGTTCGTTACAACTAATTGAAGAACATCAGCACCAGCGTTAACTAATGCATTGGCATTTGTTGCATTATCCACAATAGCCCCCACTAAATAATGGGAATCTTTCGCTTTAACTGTGGCTATATTTTCAATGGTAGCCAATGCTGAAGGTAAGATAGCAAGTGCACCTTCTTGTGCAAATTCAATTGCTCGATTCACAGTTGTAAAGTTCGCTGATCCAATAACTGGAATAGCTAATTTCACTTGATCAGCTAGTTGCGTTTGAATATCAATTGTATTGGGCAATACATCTGAAGCACTAGGTACTAACAACACTTCATCTAACCCTAATCCACCTTGACTAATCATTATGCAAATGCCTCCTTTGTTGTGATAATACGCTTATTCTGTGTAACTTGTGCATAATCAACCATTGTTGTTGTATTCAATAATTGACCTTCATTAGCTGCTTGTGTAATTGATTTAAAACCAGCTTGCCCAATATTTTTTGCTACTGTTGCCATCATCGGCACAACAACGTCTAGCAACTCTCCTTTATAAGCTGTTCGTCCCTCAATACCTTCTGGAACCATCTTATTAGCTTCATTAACTTCACCTTGGAAGTAACGATCTTTTGACCCATTTTCCATAGCCGCAATTGAACCCATACCACGATAAGCTTTGTAACGTTGCCCTGTCTTTTCGTCAACAATGACCTCGCCTGGCGTTTCAAATGTACCAGCTAATACTGATCCTAGCATAATAGCATTACCACCAGCTAGAACTGCCTTGCTCATATCATCTGCCGTTTTAATACCACCATCGGCAATGATCGCTTTGTTATACTCATGCGCCGCTTCTTGAGCCGCTGCAATTGCTGAAATTTGCGGCACGCCAACACCAGCAACAACACGAGTTGTGCAAATTGAGCCAGGCCCAATACCAACTTTAGCAACATCGGCACCGGCATCATATAAAGCTTTTGCCCCTGCTTTAGTTGCCACATTACCAGCAATAATATTAATTTTAGGGAAGGCATTGCGTACCTCACTAATCTTACGCAAAACACCTTCTGAATGACCATGTGCTGAATCTAGCACAATTGCATCAGCTCCTGCTTCAACTAAAGCAGTCACACGATCAATCGTATCTGAAGTTACACCAACAGCACCAGCAACTAATAACCGATTATGCGCATCAACTGCTGCATTTGGCGCTGTTTTAAAATCAACGTGAATATCTTTTACAATTTTAATTTCAGCAGCTTGATCTTTGATCAGCATATTCTTGTGAATAACACCCAAACCACCAAAATTAGCCAAAGCAATCGCCATTGTTGATTCTGTTACCGTATCCATAGCAGCTGACAAAATTGGCTTATTTAACTTTAACGTTGGCGTCAATATAGTTTGCATCAATACTTCATCTTGTTTATTTTCCGTCTTGTCGATTGGTAACGTCACATCTTGAAACGTCAAACCCATTGGTACAAATTTATTAGCAATACTATAATTAGCCATCATTCCTCCATTTTTTTGTATAAAAAAAGCATTAGTAGAATAGTATAGAATCCTACGAATGCCCATTAACTCACGTATTTTAGAACATTTGTGGATTGTCGCCTATAACTTGGGTAGGCGGTAGAAACTTGTTAGCCCATTCATCTAACGATTAAATCTACAAAATATTTAAATATTTATTTATCAATTGATTTTACACGGGTTTTTAAAAAAAGCAACCCTCTATTTTATTACGAAAAAGCTTGCATAGTATTGATTTATATGATATATTAGTATTCGTTGTTGTGAGACAACACTTAATTTATTGGACAAGTAGCTCAGTTGGTAGAGCAACGGACTCTTAATCCGTGGGTCCAGGGTTCGAGCCCCTGCTTGTCCATCGATAATTAGTTTTGACTTTTTATCTAAAAACATCTTGTATGTTGATTTATTATGTGTTAATATTATATACGTTGTTATGAGACAACATATACTTTTTTGGACAAGTAGCTCAGTTGGTAGAGCAACGGACTCTTAATCCGTGGGTCCAGGGTTCGAGCCCCTGCTTGTCCACTACTTAAAAGAGAGTGATAATCATCACTCTCTTTTTTTGTGCTTTTTTTCATAAATGCCCCGTATACACACACGAATTATTTCGCATCTGTTACTTTTTGGTGGACATTGATTGTTGTTACAGCGACATCAATTAAATGTTCAATTTGATTTTCATTTGTCTCACCCGGAAATTGTGCTTGTAATTCATTTTCATACGTATCAAGGTAAGAATCTTCAAAAGCATCAACAGCATCATCAACTGATGTTTGTTTAATCAAATCCTGCTTTTGTTCCTTAATAAATTTGTTTAGATCATCATTTACTCGTTTCGTCACAGTATCTTGGGATGGTAAATCTACTGCAGAAGATGCTGACTGTGAATCGCTACTCGTCTGACTCTCAGCAAGAGAAGAAGCTTGCGTCCCACGGTAACTTGACTCATATTGACTCTCAGTCCTATCCCCTTGGTATTCTGTCCAATAATGAACACCTACACCACCAGCAAGTACGCCCAATACAAAAATTATAATATACAATAGAACCCTTTTCATAACCACCCTCCTTTATTGTTTATTTTATCTGATTTTATGAACAAAATACACAAAAAAGGCTATCACTATAAAGTGATAGCCTTTTTAAGCAAATTAGTCTTCTGCAACGAATGGCAAAAGTCCCATGATACGAGCACGCTTGATAGCTGTCGTAACTTTGCGTTGGTTCTTTGATGAAGTACCAGTCACACGACGAGGCAAAATCTTACCACGTTCTGAGATGAAACGCTCCAACAATTCAGTATCTTTGTAGTCCACATATTCAATGTGGTTGGCTGCGATGAAGTCAACCTTACGACGGCGACGAGGTCCGCCACCACGACGTTGTTGTGCCATGATTAAATTCCTCCTGATAGAATGTCTAAGACAATGTTGTCTTTAATAAATTAGAATGGTAGTTGGTCATCTGATATTTCAATCTCTTGGCCACCACCGAAAGGATCATTAGCTGATTGCGAACTAGCCGAGTTGTTGCCATTAAACACATTACCATTTGAAGCGGGTGCTCCAAATGGGTTTTGTGATGCCGAAGCATTATAGTTCCCTTGACTAGCTTGTTGGCCACCGCCAAAATTATTCGTATTATTTGAACCATTTTGGCTACGCCGCGCTTCACTTTCAGCACGACTTTCCAATAATGAAAAGTTTTCAACAACAACTTCCGTGACATAAACACGTTGGCCCTGTTGATTTTCATAATTACGTGTTTGAATCCGACCTTCGATACCAACTAATGAGCCTTTTGAAGTAAAGTTAGCAAAATTTTCTGCTGCTTTACGCCAAATAACCGCATTAATAAAATCAGTATCACGTTCACCATTGGCATTTGTAAATTGCCGATTAACAGCAAGCGAAAACGAAGCAACAGCAGAACCGTTAGTCGTATAGCGCAATTCAACATCACGCGTTAAACGACCAATCAAAACAACACGATTTATCATATGGAAAGCCTCCTTCCAAGGTTTTTACACCTAAACACCAAACTTATTAAATTAATAGGTAATTTCAAAAATTACTTAGCTGATGCTACTTCGCGCTTAACGACCATATGACGCAAGATATCTTCTGAAATCTTTGCTAAACGATCGAATTCGTTAATAGCTGCGTCATCTTCTGCAGTAAAGTTAACGATGTGGTATAGACCCTCACGGTAACCCGCAATTTCATATGCAAAGCGACGTGATGACCAGTCTTTTGACTCAGCCACCGTAGCACCATTATCTGACAAAATCTTGTCAAAACGCTCAACCAATGCCTTCTTATCGTCAGCATTCATGTCAGGGCGAATAATGTAAGTTAATTCGTATGCCATTATATATATTCCTCCTTTTGGTCTGTGGCCGACTACCTGCCGGCAAGGAGAGTCATCATTTATTTGATAACTCACAAACATTCATGATACACGACAATACACCTTTTTGCAAGCAATAACACCTTCGTATTAACTCAAAATAGCTAACGTGTAGTTCATAAAGCGTTCTAAATAAAACGGTTCGTCAACTGCAACTGCCGCAAAATTATTCTTGTGTGCCTGGCGCAAACGAGTCGGATCACCAATTGTACGACCATCATTAGTATCAACTATCATATTTAGTGGTAACAATGTGACTAATTTAGGATCAACTGCAACACCAACAGCTAAAGGATCATGTAACGCTGCACCAGCTTTATTGATATTCAAATTATCATAAGCATCAATATAAAAATCAAAAATATCAGCAAACACGCGTCCTTTTTCAGTCCCTAAATCACGCCATTGTTGGGTCTCTTTTTTGGTCAACAATGTTTGCAACGTCACATCTAAACCAACCATGACCAGATGCTTTGCATGTTTAAAAACATAGTCAGCTGCCGCTGGATCTTGATTAATATTCGCTTCTGTATAAGGCGTCACATTACCAGGCACTGTTAATGCACCACCCATTAATGTAACATTACCAATTAAATCGGCAATCGCCGAATCTTTTTGATATGCTGCTGCTAAATTAGTTAATGGTCCAGTTGGCACAACAACCAAATCAGCCGCATATTTGTGTGCTGATTCAATTAGAAAATCAACAGCTGTTTGTCCTGCCACATCTTGTTTTGGTTCAGGCAAAATAACATCCCCAATGGCATTATCTCCATGAATATCCTTTGATACCTGCATTGTCTCAAAATCAGTTGTTGTCGACGAATGACTAGCACCCAAGAATACCGGCACCTTATCCTCACCCAATAATTCTAATAATTTTAATGTGTTTTGAGCAGCCGTTTGCATTTGTGTATTACCAAATGAGGTCACCACTCCAATCAAATCAGCATCCGGTGTTGCCAAAGCATATGCAAGTGCCAATGCGTCATCAACACCAGTATCTAAGTCCAAAATCATTTTCTTTTTTGCCATTATTTTCCCCTTATGATAAAAAATCGTTGCTCTAAACTATGCTAGAACAACGATATGCTTTTTCTTAATCAGTCGTGCGATGGAAGCGACTCTTAAACAATGGTGAAACAGGCCTATTTTCATTAATACGCTTAATTGTTTCACCGATCAGTTCAGCTGTTGAAACTTGAACTAACTTAGAGAAGTGCTTTTCTTCAGGCAAACTAATTGAGTCTGTCACGATAACTTTCTCAAAAACAGAATTTTGCAAATTCTCAACAGCTTTACCTGAGAATACTGCATGAGTTGCCACAACATAAACTTCTGAAGCGCCCTCATCTTTTAGCTTTTGCGCACCTTGTGTAATAGTGCCACCAGTATCAATCATGTCATCGATCATAATTGCACGCTTACCCTTAACATCACCAATGACGTTCATAATACGTGCGACATTAGCCTTAGGACGACGCTTATCAATAATCGCAATTGGTTCGTGTGAACCCAATAGTTCTGCTAGAGCACGTGCACGCGTAACCCCACCATGATCTGGTGAAACAACAACCGTATTATCATCTGCAATACCCGTTGTAATTAAGTAATCAGCTAGCAAAGGGGCACCCATCATATGATCAACAGGAATATCAAAGAATCCTTGAATTTGTGATGCGTGTAAATCAAGTGCCAACACACGTGTTGCACCGACCATTTGTAACATATTAGCAACTAATTTTGCTGAAATTGGCTCGCGAGAACGCGCCTTACGATCTTGACGTGCATAGCCATAATAAGGCATAACAACATTAATTGAACGCGCACTTGCACGACGCAATGCATCAATCATAATAAGTAGTTCCATTAAACTATCATTAACTGGTGCTGAAGTCGGTTGGATAACATATACATTATCGCCACGGACAGACTCCTCAATGTTAATTTGAATTTCCCCGTCACTAAACCGAGAGATATTTATTTCCGATAGTTCCACACCAATAGAAGTGGCAATCTTTTCCGCTAATGGGCGATTGCTACTCAACGAAAAAATTTTCAAATGTGGATCCGAATAAGTTGACATGCTTTCCTCCATAGACACATTCAAATGTGTGCTCAAGTCTTTAATAATTTTATTGTACAGTTTTTTACCTTAATCTTCAATCCATTATTATCGACCAAACTATCTAATAAGACCCCAAAGCACTTACGATTAGTTAAACTTATTAAACAAAGGTGTCCGTTGCCAAAAATCTTTTTTAATTGTTTGGCGTGCACGTCCGATGCCCATTGCATGCATTGGAATGTCATCTGTAATAATTGAGCCGGCTGCCACAAATGATTCAGTCGCAATTTCAACCGGACTAATAATTTTTGAACCAGAACCAATAAATGCGCGATCACCAACATTTGAGTGCCACTTATTTTTACCATCATAATTAACAAAAACCGTGCCAGCGCCAATATTAACATCTTTACCGACCGTCGCATCCCCAAGGTATGACAAATGCCCCATCTTTGAACGCTCACCCAAAACGGCCTTCTTTACTTCAACGAAGTTACCGGCATGTGCTTGACGAGCTAAATAAGCAGCTGGACGCAAATGTGCATACGGACCAACAGTTGCATCTTCACGAACCTCGGCTTCTTCCAAATGACTGCTATCAATTTGGGCACCATCAGCAACAATCGAATCAATAATCTTGGTGCCAGACGTTAACACAACACCCTGACCAATTTTTGTTTTTCCCTTTAAGTAAACATTTGGTTCAATCAATGTATCACGTCCAATTTCCACATCGACGTCAATATATGTATTCATTGGATCAATCAGTGTTACACCCGCACGCATATGCGCTTCATTAACTCGTTGACGCATAATTTCATTTGCCTTCGCTAATGCAACTCGGTCATTAACACCCATCGATTCACCAAAATCACTAATTTGGAAAGCCCCAACAGTATGCCCTGATTCACGTAAAATTTCTAACGTATCTGGTAGATAATACTCACCTTGCGCATTATCATTATTGACATGCTGCAAGCTTTCAAAGAGTAGTTGGTTATCAAATACATAAACACCAGTATTGATTTCATCAACTTTCTTTTCATCATCATCGGCATCTTTTTGTTCAACAATCCGCAAGACATTGCCTTGTTCATCACGAATAATTCGACCATACCCTGTTGGGTCAGGTGCTTTAGCAGTCAAAACAGTGACAGCATTATTTGATTGTTCATGATAACTATACAATTCTTCATACGTTGTTGTTGTAAACATTGGTGCATCACCAGATGCAATCAAGGTCATGCCTTTTTTATCAGCTAATAACGGGGCTGCCATTTTAATCGCATGTCCTGTTCCGAGTTGTTCTGCTTGTACAGCAAATTCAGAAGTTTCTTTTAGAACCTCCTCTACTTGTTGTGCACCATTACCAACTACCGTAACAATTTTGCCAACATTAGCACGCTTTACTGTGTCAACTACCAACTGTACCATCGGTTTTCCACCGACTTCATGTAAAACTTTTGGTCGGGTTGACTTCATTCGCGTACCTTTTCCAGCTGCCAAAACAATGACAAATCTCTCCATGATTCCCACCCTTTTATTTAACTTTATTTTCTAAATTCTCTTCAAAATTAGCATAAATTTCATCTGCATAATTACCTGCAGTAACACTAATAATGCCATCATCCTTATTCGTATCAACATGGATCAATGATGTATAATCATCAATCACACGGTGTGCCACGCGACCTTCAGCAACCACAGCCGCACCAACAACTTGGCCTTCAAATTCTTTAACTAGCGAAGCCATACCACGAATTGTACCGCCGGCCTTCATAAAATCATCCACAATTAACACACGTGAACCCATAGGTAATGAACGTCGTGATAATTCCAGCTTTTCTAAACGTTGTGATTGACCAGTTACATAGTTAACCGACATTGTAGGTCCTTCAGTGACTTTTGTGTCATTACGGACAATAACAAAAGGCACATTTAGTTGCGCTGCAACTGCTTGTGCAACAGGTACACCCTTTGTTGCAGCAGTCATAACTGCATCAATTGGCTCACGCAAGTATTGCGTTGCAATCAAGCGCCCGATTCGCTGCAAAAACCATGGTTGACCTAAAATATCTGATAGATAGACATAGCCCCCAGGCAATACCCGAGTTTCATCGTCGATTGCATTAACTAATGAAGCCACAAAATCTTTGGCATCAGCTTGCGTCATATAAGGTGTAAAACGAGCCCCGCCAGCAGCGCCTGGAATTGTCTCCAATAAACCAATGCCGCGCTCTTGGAAAGTACGCTTTAAAATTGTTAAATCTTCTGAAATGGAAGATTTAGCACTTTCATATTCTTCTGAAAAATGTGTTAGTGATACTAATGTACGTGGTCGTTCTAATAAATAACGAGTCATATCTACTAGACGATCGCTTCGGCGTGTTTTCATAATTTTATAACCTCGAACGTTCGGTAATTTTTAATTTAATACTGGCATTATAACACATTTGTTCATCTTAAGTTTTAAAAATGACAGCAAACACGAATTCAGCAACTATTTTAAACTTCGAAACCCGCTTTTATCGGACGTTCGTTTTTTGATTTTTATTGCCAGGCAATATGTTGTTCCACCCCGTTAACAATCGTATGCAGTGCCAGTTCATTAATATTTGCATCATCAAATACTGGCAACATTTCCGCAAATGTATTTGGCAAATGATACTGACCATGTAATAATTTTTCACGTGTTGTCCAAAAAATGTCACCTTCACGACTCGCATGAATTTCGCCAGTATAAGAGGTCGCTTTATACAAAAACACAATGTAACGTGCCCCGTTCGCCAATGGCCATTCTTTAATGCCCTTCAATTGTGGCTCTACAATGGTCAGACCCGTTTCTTCATAAGCTTCGCGGTAAACTGATTGTGTCACCGTTTCTCCTACTTCAATATGTCCACCAGGAAACGTCACGCCTGCCCAATTGGGATTTTGTCGATTTTCAACTAAAATCTCTTGCGTTACAGGATTTTCAATCATAATCATATTTGTTAATTCAATTTCCGTATATCTAGCCATACCAATGCCTTTCTCATTAACAAAAATAAACCTTCGCAATTTACCAGCAAGCTAGCATGTATCACGAAGGTTTATTTTGTTTATCAATTTTATAATTATTTAAATATTAACCTTTAAAGACCCATTCATTATCATCTTTAGCTAATAACTCATCAGATGCAGCTGGACCCATTGAACCTGAAACATAATTAGGGAATTGTTCCTTCTTCGCATCCCAAGCAGCTTGAATAGCGTCAACAAAACGCCATGCAGTACCAACACCATTCCAATCAGCGAAGTTTGAACCATCACCATTCATAGCATCATGGATCATTCGTTCATAAGGCTCTGGTGTAACGGCCTTATCTTCGTCTGATACTTGCCATGCCAAATCAATTGTACGTGTATCAAAGGCTGACTTAATATCCTTGGCGTTAATCTTAAATTCAATACCACCCTTAGGATCAATCAAAATTGATAGCACCGGATTTGCTAATGAAATATCATCACCAAAGATATTCAAACCCTTCTTAAAGACAACATCAACACGCGTTGACTTGGCAGCTAAACGCTTTCCTGAACGAATGTAGAAAGGTACACCTTCCCAACGTGGCATATCAAATTGCAATTTTCCTGCCACAAACGTATTATTTTGTGAATCAGCAGGAACATCCATTTCATCCAAGTATTTCTTTTGAGATCCATCAGCAGATTCACCGTATTGTCCACGAACGAAGTTTTGTGCAACTTCTTCAGCTGAATTATAAATCTTCAAAGAATCAAATGCTGCGTTCTTGGCAGCACGAATTTCCTTATCAGTAAATGATGCTGGCTTTTCCATTGCTAACCAACCGATTACTTGCATCGTGTGGTTTTGAATCATATCACGTAAAGCACCAGCTGTATCGTAATATCCAGCACGTTCTTCTACACCCAAGACTTCTGACAACGTTACTTGAATGTTTTCGATGTAGTCTTTATTCCAAGCTGCATCAAATAATGGATTACCAAAACGAACAGCTGCAATATTTTGAACCATTTCCTTACCTAAGTAGTGGTCAATACGATAAATTTGATTTTCATCAAAAGCTTCTGATAATTCATTTTGCAATTTTTCAGCAGTTTCATATGATGAACCGAATGGCTTTTCAATCATCAAACGGTTGAATTCACCATTTTTAGTAATTAAACCTTCTGAATTCAAATATTGCGCTACAGTACCAAAGAAGCGAGGCGCAACTGACATATAAAAAATACGGTTACCCTTCAAATCATATTGCGCGTCTAACTTATTATTCAAAGCAAGCATATCAGCATAACCAGACTGGTCAGTGATATCTTGTTGAATATAGTAAAAGTGTTCAATAAATGCTTCGGCGTTTGCCTTATCTTCCGTAAAATCAGCAATAGATGTACGAACAACTTCACGGAATTCATCATTCGTCATATCTTGACGAGCAGTTCCAATAATTGCAAAATGCTCTTGCAAAAATCCCTTCTTAAAAAGGTTGTAAGTAGATGGATATAGCTTACGCTTAGCTAAATCTCCTGTTCCACCAAAAAACGTCAACAATGTTGTAATTTCTTTAGGCACGATGGATGCTCCTTTGCTAGTTAGTTCATTAAAATGGTCGTTTAATAAGTTCGTTACTATATTCACCATTTAATTATAAACTTTTTATCATCTTTTTTCTATCATAATGTGAAACGCTTACTTATTTAAATTTCTCCAAAATATTGGGTCGCTTTAATCGCTGATTGCCAGCCCTTGTGCAAACGTTGTCTTTGTTCTTTTGGTAACTGTGGCTCAAAATGCCGACCTGCTTGTACATATTGCTCTAAGTCTGACAAATCACGCCAATAACCAACTGCTAATCCTGCAAGAAAGGCCGCTCCCATTGGGGTTGCGTCTTCATCTAATGAACGTTCAATTGCAACATGAGCAATATCAGCCTGGAATTGCATCAAATATGGATTACGTGATACAGAACCATCCGCCTTCATTGTTGCTAACGTATAACCCGAGTCCTTTTTCATAATATCTAAGATATCCGCTGTTTGATACGCGATTGATTGCAACGTTGCCTTAACAAAATCAGCCTTATTAGTCCCTCTAGTCATACCAAATACAGTTCCTTGTACATGTGGGTCCCAATATGGTGCACCCAAACCATTAAAAGCAGGGACAACGTAAACTTCGTTATGATTTTTAGAATCTTCGGCTAACATCCATGCGTCTAATTGTGTATCAATCATATCTAGTCGCTCATGCAACCACTGAATAGCAGTTCCTGCTGAAAAAATAGATCCTTCTAAAGCATAAACTGGTTGATCTTCAACTTGATAAGCAATCGTTGTTACCAAACGATTATTTGAAACAACTGGCTGTTCACCAGTATTCATAATCATAAATGCTCCTGCACCATAAGTGTTTTTAACCATCCCTTTTTCCAAGGCTAACTGACCCACCATTGAGGCATTTTGATCACCAATCACACTAGCAATTGGTACACGGCCACCAAAAAATGTCATTGGGCTGGTATGACCGATGACTTCACTACTTTTATGCACTTGTGGCAACATTGCTGCTGGAATATTGAATAATGCTAATAACTCTTCATCCCATTTTTGTGTATGAATGTTGTACAACATTGTTCGAGCTGCATTAGTTGCATCCGTTGCATGCACTGCACCATCTGTTAATTGCCATGTTAACCAGGTATCTACCGTTCCAAACAACAAATCACCACGTTGCGCTGCAGCTTGTGCATCAGGTACATTATCTAGCATCCAACGAATTTTAGTAGCTGAAAAATAGGCACTAATTGGTAATCCTGTTTTTTGGCGGATTAATTCTGTTTTTTGTTCATCATCTGCAATTTTTTGTGCAATTGCTTGTGATTGTGTTGACGACCAACTAATAGCATTATAAATCGGTTGACCAGTATGACGATTCCATACAATGGCCGTCTCACGCTGATTTGCAATGCCTAACGCTTTGATTTCGTCACCACGAATACCTGCATTAATCAATGCATCTGCGATGGCAGTTTGCGTTGCATGCCAAATATCCAAAGGTTGTTGTTCTAACCAACCTGGTTGTGGTGCTATTAACGTCATTGGAATCGATGCTGATGTCACACGGCGAGCATTGTGATTAAAAACGATGGCCCGTGTCCCTGTCGTCCCTTGATCAATCGCTAAAATGTATTCTGGTTTCTTAATCGCCATCTTCTATTCCCCAATAATTCTATATAAATTTGAAACTTATCTTTTTTAAGTATACCAACTCCTTTGATTTATGCTAAACTTTTCTCGTTAATAAAAACGGACAAACACATTAAAAATGTGTTCGATGCCAGATATAATTTAAATGATATCTGGCATCAAATTTTAGTTTAAATAAAACTACATCATCATGGAGGATTTATGATAAGTCAGTCGTCACAAGACGGCGATGTGCTCAGATCACAGCACGTCGAAATTAACGCTATTGTTCTTTATATCACAACTTTTTTCCAATCAACTGGCGCATCATTAATTTGGCCAATAACAACTTTATATATGCATAATGTCTTACATAAAAATATGACAATATCAGGTAGTGTTGTCATGGGGCTTTCTGCTGCAATGATGCTTGGCAATTGGTTTGGTGGCAAACTTTTTGATCATTGGAATCCGTTTAAAGCCCTCGTCATTTCAGTTGGCCTAGCTTTAACCACACTGTTATGCTTAACTTTTTGGAATGGTTGGCCAGTATTTGCTATTTTTTTATTACTATTAGGTTTTTCAGATGGCTTAATTTATACATTATTAAATTCTTACGCCACAACAATTCAAAAAATTGATACACGTAAAGTTTTTAATTTACAATATTTATTTATGAATGTTGGTGTTGTTGCTGGTACTGCTATTGTTGGCTTTTTATTCGACCATGGTGTTCAATTGGTCTTTGGTAGTGCTGCCATCATGTATGGTATCTTTTTTATCCTGGTTTGCTACTATTTCAACGTCAAAGGTCTTGCTAAGCAAAGCGCTCGTGCTACCGCTAGGGCTTCTAAAAGCAACTTTAAAACCCCCGTTGTTATTTATGCCATTTTAGGATTAGCTTTTTCATTTTATATGGCATACATCCTCTGGGAAACTGTTATTGCGACTCACATGACTGATTTAGGCATGACGACCAAAGATTATTCATTCTTATGGACGCTAAACGGTATCGTCATTATATTTGGTCAAGGCTTGCTGGATCGTTTTATCGAACGTTTACCTGTACGTTGGACCGTATTAGTTGGTTCAACCTTATTTGCCGGCTCATTCTTAGTTTTGATTCAAGCGACAACTTATTCAATGTTTATTGTTAGTTTCTTGATTCTGACGATTGGTGAAATTTTAGCTAGTCCTCAAATTCCTGCTTGGGTAGATGATGTTAGTGATCCAAATGCTAAAGGACATGCCCAAGGATTATTAACCATGTTTGTATCCTTAGGACGCGCAATCGGACCATTATACGGTGGCTTATTAATTGACAGTGGTTCGTATAAATTACTATTTACGTCAGTCTTTATTATAATGTTGTTCTTCATCATATTAACTTGGTTACTCAGTAACTTACATAAAAGAGCATAAATTATCAGACTGCTTCTGCTAAATTTAGGGCTGATATAACATTAAAAATCCTGATAGCTATTGATTTCATATATCAATAGCTATCAGGATTTCTTTTTATATTAATTCGTTAGTTCGATTAAGGTTTCTGCGTTTAACGCATAAATAAACTTTCTAGGCACTGCTAATCCCATCGCAATTAACGCTTGTGAATAGATATTTATTTGACCAGCGTATCGCTGTTTTAAAGTTGTGGCTGCCTGTGCCGGCTTAACATGATCTGTTTTATAATCAAATAACCATACTTCATCACCTACCTGGAAATAACCATCAATAATTCCATGGACCAACACCTTATCATCACCATCAAAGTTGCGATACAAACGATTGGCATCCAATAACAACGAAAAAGGCACTTCACGTTTCAGAGTATTCGCATGTTGCACCATCTGCTGTCCTAGAACAGATTCAGTAAAGAAACGCTGAATTTTCGTCACACTAATTAATGGGGCAACTTTTTCATCAATCATTTTATCCGTAACTAATTGTTGAATAAGCGCCCGAATCGTTGCGGTATCAATCTGACCATTAGCTAAATCAATCCGCTGCATCACTAAATGCGTCGCTGTTCCAATAGCTGCCGGTGAAACCTGCGGTGTACTAACCTGCATAAACGCCGGTTCGGGCAATGTTTCATCTAACGCACGTAATCCAGCAAAATCATCAGTCACTAAGCGTCGGTCGACTGGAACCCGACCTTGTGGCAAGTCCGGATCTTCAAACAACCGTTTAATTTCTGAAACGGATTGATATGAGGTTGCGCGAGTGGCATTGTCATAAGGATATTTAAATTCTAAAACTTGCCGCCAATCTTGGGTAACATCACTGGTAGACGTTGCAACAGCTATCGGCGTTGTTGTCTCCTTAATAATTGGTTGATAATTCGTCATCGCATCAGCTAATTCTTGCGCATTCAAAGCTTCCACATTGAATTCAAACGGTTGTTTAGGCGTTTTTATCCGAATATCATCAAATTGCATGTTATCATCCGTATCGTATTTTACCAATGCTGCTAATTTTTCTGGCGCTTGGGGATGGCGTACTAATGCCATCCCCACTAAATCCATAAATGATTTACCAGCTAAACGAACTGTCTCTGGCAACATCCATTCTGTCTCACCCGCGCTTTGTTGCCACATTGACCAAAGTTTTTGAACATTGTCATACGCACCCACAATAAACAATTGTTGCTCTGCACGTGTTAAGGCAACATATAACACGCGTAACGCCTCTGCATAGGCATTCTTCCGCTTCACCTGTGCGATGTATTCATGTTGTGGTGTCAATAAATTCAAATGATGTGCAATATCAACATAGTTTAACCCACCACCAGCATGCGCATCTAATAAAATACTACCTTGCGTTTCACGAGTACTAATCATCGTGCGTGTTGCATTTAGCAAAAAGACAACTGGGAACTCTAGACCTTTGGAATGATGGATTGTCATCAAAGAAACTGTCTCTTGGGCAACATTCGCATCAGCTTCACCAAGATCCTTCGTTTGACTTTGCAACTGTGTGACGTAATTAATAAATTGATATAAACCAATAAAACTACTCTTTTGATAGGCTGCAGCACGTTCATATAGTGCATGTAGATTAGCTTGCCGTTGGGCACCAGATGGTAAACCACCTACATAATCGAGCCAACCAGTTTCATTATAAATTGACCATAGTAATGTCACGATTTGATTTTGGACTGCTAAGTCTCGAAAAATAGCCAAATCATGTAAAAATTGTTGGACTTTTTGCTGCGTTTGACTGGCTAATTGTGTATCATCCGTTGCCGTCTGGTTAGCGATATCGAGCTTGGCCATAGATTGAACAGCCGTATAAAAATCAGCATCCGTTGCTTGTAATCTAATTAAGGCCAAGCCATTTTCAGTAATATTATACAAAGGTGAACGCAAAACCGCTGCTAGCGGAATATCTTGATGCGGATTATCAATTACTTTCAAAAAACTCATCATGACAGAAATTTCAGTCGTTTGAAAATAATTTTCTGTACCATCAATCACAATGGGAATATTCATTTCACGAAAAACGTCCAACACTTCTAAATTTTGTCCCTTCGTTGGGACTAAAATTGTGATATCACTATACTTAATTGGTCGTGATATTCCAGCTTTACGGTCAAATATGACAAATTTGGATTGCATTAATTCTTGAATTTTCAACGCCGTCATGCGAATTTGACCAGTAGCCTTTGTATAACTCTCTGATGTCAACAATGATGCTGCTGTTTCATCTAATGATTCATCCTGATCGTCATTCAAATACACTAATAAATCAGCTTTTTTCACTAATTCATCTGGATAATAATCAGCACCAGCTACTAGTTCAGCATCCCCTTCATAATCAATGTCACCTAATGATTGGCTCATCGATTGGGCAAAGATGTAATTAATAAAATTGGTGACATTTGGTAACGAGCGAAAATTTTCTTGCAATGTAATCACAGTATTATCGGTAGTTTGTGGATATGTTGTCAGTTTATGCGCAAACAATGTTGGATCAGCTTGACGAAATTTATAAATTGATTGTTTAATATCACCTACTTGAAATAAATTATCGCCTGCAGTCATTTCATGCAAAATGGCTTCTTGTAATTGATTTGTATCTTGGTATTCATCCACCATAATTTCACTATAGTGTGCTTGCAACTCTTTTTTTACTTTTTCTTGATTTACAATCTGCAATGCAAAATGCTCTAAATCATTGAAATCTAAAACTTTCCGCTGTAATTTTTCAGTTAGAAAATCATCACTAAATGCTGTGGTCAATGCCACAAGCTGTTGCATGACTTTTTTCGCGCCTTGAATAGCAAAACGTAAACCATCTTGATCTAAGGTAAAATATTGCGCTTGTAATTTATCAAATCGATCTTTTAAAGCTACTCGTTCAACCTTAACTTGTTCCCAAGCTGCCTTTAGTGCCGGATCGTGTTTTTTAGTAAAGTTTTTGCCTTTACCTTGATCGTCCTTTCCCCATCCCATCAAATCAGCATTCTGAACGACTTGGCGAATCGTATGCCAATCGCTTGTCTCATTTTGTACAACCTTTAAAACATTTTGATACGTTGTTTCATCAGTTTGTAAATTTAATAACCGATTGATTGCCGGTGCGGCATCCATGGTATCTGGCGCTTGTTGGCTTAATTGATGTGCTTTATCATAAATCGCTTGTAATTCTGTTAAGATAACTGGGCGTAAGTAATTACGGTAAAAATCACTTTGGGTGAAATCATCAGTCCCAATATCATATAAATCTGCTAAATGACTTAGCCATTCCTTAGTATCCGGGCGTGCTGTTGCAAAATTATATAATGAGAACACAGCATCTTGCAGACTTTGATCATCAGTCGTACTACTTGTAAACTGCGTTGCAAAAGTCGCAAACTCATCTTCGACATCTTGTGTATACTGCGTTTCTAATAATGTGTTATAGACTTCTAACATCACTAAAGTACGTTCTGCATCATCCATCAACCGAAACTGCGGATCTAAATCAATCGTATAATGATATTGTTCAATTAAACGTAATGCAAATGCATGCAAGGTTGAAATATTAGCAACATTTAATAACCGTAATTGTTTTAACAAGTGTTGTCGTTCTTGCCCACTAGCATTTGCTAATGCTTTACGAATTTCTGTTTCTAAACGCTCTTTCATTTCTGCTGCTGCTGCTTCCGTAAACGTCACAATCAAAAACTGATTGACGTTTTCCCCTGCCAATAAGCGTCGCAATACGCGTTCCACCAAAACACGAGTTTTACCAGAACCAGCAGAGGCAGAAACCAAAACATTTTGTCCTTTTGTGGTAATTGCTGCAGTTTGTGAGTCCGTAAAATTCATTATTTTTCTCCTTGCGATGATGTCTGATTGTACTGTGCGATGAATGCCTTCATTGCCGTCAAAACCTCATTGTCTTTAAGTGCACCACTAATATCGTTATATTTATTTCCCATCATGGCATCAAACATCATCACCGGCGTATATGGTGAATACATTAATCCTGTACTCGTAGCACCATCCTTAAAAGGAGACAATGGAAAAGTACCTGCCAATATATTTTCAGCGATTTCTTTAATTTTAAATTCATTAAATAACAATAGCGTGTCCAAATCATCATCAGTCACTACGTCACTAGCTGCTTTAAATGAGCCATCCTTTTTACGATCAATCGCATAGGGTGCGACAATTTCATCAGCACTTTCTAAACGACTAATATAATCCTCATCATTTTTCAAAACACCGCGATAGCGACCTTGTTCAACCATTAATTGTCCCGCGTTATCTTGCATTTGGGTGAACGTATCGCCCGTAACATTTTTCATTTCAATCCAGGGATTTTTCAATGACCAAAACAAGGCACCGCCCATCTGACTTGCTGGTAACAACTGCTGATTTATCAAAATAGCGGTCCAATATGTCATTAACTGCAATTCAAGACCAACATATGCTTTTTTGTAATCAAATTTACGAGCTCCTGATTTGTAATCAATAATTGTCAAAAAATTACCAGCCGCTGTGGTAACCAAATCATACCGATCAATTTTGCCTCGGACGGTCACTTTACCAAATGGCATTTCATACATTACAGGTTTTAATTGACTTTGTGGTAACCCAAAGCCAGCTTCTACACCAATTGTTTGTACACCACCTTGATCCAGTTGCCCCCGACGCATACTCATAATCGTTTCATGAACTTGATCAGCCAATCGCTTCGTTAAAAAGCCCATACGATATGAACTATTAAAAATATCATAGGTTGGATCATCACTCTTTAAAAGGCCTTGTAACATGTCTTGTTCTAATTGCTGTAGCGCCTGTTCGGTCAGTTCACCTAAGGCTTTTTGTTGTGCAATTAATGCTTGGAATACTTGTTCTAACAATGCATGCATTAATGTTCCTTTTTCTGCTGGTGTTAATTGTAAAACTTGGCGTTCTTGTAGTTTTAATCCATACTGCAAGAAAAATTCAAATGGATTTCGTGAATAACTTTCTAGTCGTGAAATAGATACCTTTAATTCTTGACCAAATAATGATGTCACTAATGCTGGTTGTAAGAGCTCGGGTTCATTAACATAATAAAGACCGCCCAATAACTGTCTTAACTTATTCGGCGCAATTTGTTGTAGTTGTTGCGTCAGGTTCTGCCAAGCTGAGCTCAGCACTATTTGATCTTTTTGTTGTAATTTTGCTTGTCGATTAACAACAACTAATTGTGCAATTGTGCTTATTGGCGTACCAACATATGGTGTTAAATCATCACTATCAGGATCTGGTAAAGCATCAAATTGCTTTACTACTAAATTAAATTGTTTTTGAATCCGTGTGACATACGTTGACGGTTGTTGCCCACTATCACCATCACTAGTCGCATACGTCCAAATCAAACGTTGATCAGCGATCATCATCGCTTTATACATCAATAATGATTCTTGTGCCATTTGTTGCTCGGAGGTTTCCTTTAAAAAGACATGTTCCGGTAAAATTGATTGTAATATATCGCGATCACCATCGTGCAAAATAGCTTTAGTACGGGTAACAGCTGGTAAATTATGATTGGTTGCCCCAAACACAATGACTGTTTCATATCCCGTTCGTTGTACAATACCACTTTCTGAAATCCGCACTTGATCCATCGTTGCTGGAATACCTGCATACTTGGCATTATCAAAAGCTGCTTTAAAAATTTCTTGCATTTGCACGACAGTCATCGTGTCTTGATCAAAAATTGTGGCAAAATCATCTAAAACATCAATAAAGACCCGCCAAACTTGTTCAGGCTGCTGGGCTGCCCATAAATCACCACGTGCAATTGCTGTATCGCGCCAGTCTATCAAACGTTTTTGAATACCAATTTGCGTCATAAATTCATACAACTTTACAGCCATATCACGAGCATTCGTTGCATGTTGCAAATCTTTTAAAAATGGCGCTACTACTTGGCTAATCTGATCGTGAATCAGCGACAATTGCGCATCTTTACTAGCTACTCGTTCACGCGTTACTTTATCATCACTAACTTGTGCTTGCCGATCATAGCGCCAGGCATTTGTATTTGTCCATTGCCACCCGCCAAGATTTTTAGCTAGCACAAAGTTTTCAGTTTCTGTCAGCGCTTCGCGATAATCTGCTACCGATACATCTGCTGGTATAAATAATTCTGTTTTTAAAAAACTCATAACATCAGTAATTGTGTATGCTGGTGCTAATCGCAATAATTTATCTAAAAAGGCTACTAATGGGTGAGCTGCCATCGGCCGATCTAAATCCATGAACATGGGAATATTATAGCGTTCAAAAACTGCTGGCATAATATTTTCATATTGCCCTAAATCACGAGTCATCAACAAATAATCCCGATAACGCCGTTTACCACTAGCAACTTCTTGACGAATTAGTCGCGCCATTTGTTCAACTTCTTGATAACGTGTGTGCAACTGCCACACGGCCACATCATCAGCTTGATAAACCGTTTGCGTGACACCAGTTTGCTCATACTGAATCCAAAATGATTCAATTGCCTGCATACTTGAACTAATTTTTCTTTGTGGTTCAATCGTCTTCGTTACGACCTGAATATCATGCTTAATTGAGAAATCACGTAATTGGCGGCCTAATTTTTTAGGGCGATAAAATAAATCGTTTTCACTGATTGCAGCTTGCGTCAAACTCGCTGCACCATCATCAGCTGGTAATGCTAAAATAACCCCCGCACTATACATAATCAAAGCTTCAACTAAACTTTGCTCCACTGATGTCATTTGCGAATAATCGTTAATTAAAAAGTAATGATGCGAGATATCTGTTTTACCGGTTGCTAAATAAACGCGTAACGCTAACAACAAGTCGCTACTTAGATATTGTTCACGTTGCATCAACTCATTATCTAAATCAATCCCAATCGTTGCTAAATCGTGCAATTTCATCTGTAAGGTTTCTTGATTCGTTAATTGATCAGCCATCTCATTAACTTCTGACCAACGCACACCCGATTGCTTTAATTCTAGTAATTGGGTCGTGAATTGACCGATAAACCCTTGCTTTGATAGCAAATTACCATAAAGTTCTAAAGACTTTTTATTTTTTTGAAGTAACGTTTGTACCAACATGGTTAAGCCATTTTGTGACATCGTTGCTCGTTGATATAACGGATCATTTTGCATGTAATACCATGCTAAACGGCTCAAGGAAAACACGGATACTCGTGGCACTGAGACAGCTGCACCATAATGTCCCGACAAATTGGCCAATCGATTTAAAACCTTAATTTCCGTTTCAAATTTAATGTGATTAGGCACCAAATAAAATATTTCTGCTTGATCATCATTAGCTAAAATATGTTGTGCCCGCTCTAACAAAGCTAGCTCATGATCAGCACTTGCGCGACCAAACAATAATTCTAATGCCATTTCTTACCCCCATTAATTGTTTTGTTTGTTATCATTTTACCAGTTTTATCTATTGGATTAAATTTGGTTATCGTCTGATTTGACTAACAAATTTCCTTAACACTATTGGAACAGTTTAAATAGATATAACTAGCTTGTAATTTCATTTGTTTAGTCATTTTAATCACAAAAATACCCCGAAAGTTAAAAATTAACTTTCGGGGTACACCTCATGAACCGTTAACGACTGTTTATGGCTGATTAAACATTAAAAATCTCTTTATTGACATAATCGCCATAGAGATTCTGCGAAAATAGCCATCGTTTTAGTCAAATTAACAACTGGTATATTTTCATTCGCTTGATGGCTGGTCACTTTTAAATCCGGAAACTGACCGCCAAAAGCAACGCCTCGTTTCAATAAACGTGCATATGACCCACCATTTGATGTCCTAGGTGGTAAATACTGCCCAGTTTGTTTGGCATAAACATCGGATAAAACTCGTACCAATTCATCTTCAACTGGTACTAGATGTGGCGGCATCCCCGCTTGAACTTGATTTACCGTTGCTTGTAACCCATTTAAATGGCGTTGAACTTGTGTAATAACCGCTTGTAAATTAACACCCTGCGGATAACGGAAGTTCAATAAGATTGTTCCCTGACCATGATTACTATAACGCATCACCCCAACATTTAACGTTAAATCACCCATTTGTGCATCTTGATAGGCTAAGCCTAATCCATGCGCATATACATCTTGGTGAATGGTGATACCCACAAAATCAAGAAAAGCACGAGCATCCCCACCAAGGTCATAATGACTCAAAAAATGAGCAAGATAAGTGCCAGCATTTTTCCCATCAGCCGGATAAGCCCCATGCGCCTGTACACCCAACAACGACAGTTTAACTGTTTGACCAATTTGTTGTGCATCGCCGTTTAAAAAAGGCTGTTGTTGTAAGAAGTTATCAAAATCTTGCACCAAGTTAACACCGTGTGGTACTTGAATACGAGCTTTAGCTTCACCTGGCACGACATTTGGTCGATTTCCTGATATAAACCGCTCTAAAATATAAGTACCATTTGAAATACTAGGAAATCGTAATTGTACCGTTTGAAAAGCTTTTTCGCCATTAATAACCGGGAAGGCACCATCAGGCGAAAAGCCCAATGTCGGTTCGCCTTCTTGTTCAATATAGCGTGGTATATCACGCCAACCATTTTCTTCATCAGTTCCAATAATAAGTCGAATTTTTCGCTTTAATAATCGATTTTGATCAGCTAGCATCTTAATCGCATAATAAGCTGACATAAGATCTGCTTTCATATCAGCAGCACCCCGGCCAAAGTATAAACCATCTAATATTTCTGGATTAAACGCTGGTCGTAGCCAACCATCCCCCGCTGGAACAACATCGATATGTGTTAAAATGCCAACTGTTTCAATAGCATCTTGTGGTCCAAATTCAATCCATGTCACCATGTTATCAACACGCCCATACCTAAACCCATCGCGACTGGCAAACGCCTCCATTTGACTCAAAGCACGAATCATATCAATCCCAAATGGTGTCTGTGGCGTTTGCGTCTTTACATCCAACACAGAAGGAATCCGAATAATTTGATTTAAATCATTAATTAATGCTTGTTCATACTGTTTTGCTTGTGTCGCCCACGTCATTATCCCTACCTCTAATTAAATTCTAATAGAGTTAGTGTACCGCGTTTTAACATTGCTGACAATCATTCACAATTAGTGCTGACGCCTATGGTTATAGTAATAAAATACTGGTAATCCAACCGCAACTAATAGCAAAGAAATAACTGCACCAGTGAAATCATTAATAATCGTTGAAAAAATCACAAAAAGAGCACCGAAAATAGCAACTAATGGTGTAACTGGGAACAAAGGTGTCTTAAACAAAGTTTTCTCATCTAATGTTGCATCCGTCTTTTTACGACGCAAGATGAAAACACCAATAAATGCAGCTGTATAAAAAATCCAAATTGTAAAAATAGCAATATCTGACAAACGATCAACACCATTTGTATAAACAATCGCTAAAGCAATTGTCATACCGGCAACAGTCAAAATGGCATTTGTTGGCTCTTGCGTTTTACGTGTTAACTTTGATAAATATTTTGGAAATAAGCCATCCAAAGACATTGCATAGGCCATACGAGGAAATGACATCATTTTTCCATTCAAGGTCCCTAACATTGAAATAATAATGGCAATACTCAAAGCACGTCCACCTAAATCACCAAAAGCCGAGCGCATAACAGCAAATGTTGCATTGTTTTGTAATGCAACGATTTTATCTGATGGTAATGCATGATACACACCAAACGAGACACCTACATAAGCAACTACAATGATACTAACGCCACCAACAAGTGATCGTGGCAAATCGCGGCGAGGATTCTTTAATTCACCAGCAATATTAGCCAATAAAATCCAACCATCATAGGCAAATAATGTTGCCAAAATAGCCATTCCAAATCCACCACCGTGTGTCACAGTATGTGTCACAGTTTGTCCAAGAGCATCAACTTTCCCAAAAAATAGTCCATAAATAATTAAAATTGCAATGGGAATTAATTTAATTGATGTTGTTAATACTTGAAACCCAGCTGCCACACGATTTTCAAATAAGTTGACAGCTGCAATGAAGGCAACATATAAGACAGAAATCCAAGTCGCATATTTTGTTGACACACCTAAAAAGTTAGCTGTTAAAAAGGCAGCATAACCTGCAATTGATGCTATAACTGCTGGTGCATAAATAACGACTTGCATCCACCCTGTTAAAAAGCCAGCAACAGGACCATATAAAGATTCAATATAGCTATACAACCCTCCTGTCTTAGGTAAACGTGCGCCAATTTCTGCAATGGTTAAACCAGCCGCCAGCGTAATAATTCCTCCCGCTAGCCAAGCTAATAACCCTAATGTTGATGAACCAGCTGTTTGTAAAACACCTGCTTGTTTGAAAAAGATTCCAGATCCAATTACCGTCCCCACGACCAACGATAATCCTGACCAAATACCCATCGATCGTTTTAACTCGACATCCTGCGCCATATAATCACTCTCCTAATATAAAAATAAACAAAAAAAGCAGTCACCCAATTTAGTAATTGGGTGACTGCTCGATAAGTACTCACAGTTTAAGCGTTACACAAAACGCCCAATCACTAATTGTGTTGAGTTCAAGCGATTATTATTATTGTTCATAAATACAATCATTTGTTTAACTCTCCTTAATCAATGTACGGGTTTTGCTTAACCAAATAAATATTACCATACTTTATATCGCATAACAACATAAATAAATATGTGTTTTTATTTTATGCTTCGTCATACCATGAATAATGATACATTTCACCAGCTGGCTTATCGACACGTTCATACGTATGGGCGCCAAAATAATCACGTTGTGCTTGGATTAAATTAGCTGGCAATACTGCCGAACGATATGAATCATAGTAAGCCACCGCTGCTGACAATGACGGCACTGGGACACCTGCAGTGGTGGCTAATGCAATCACACGACGGGCTGCAGCTTGGTACGACTCAGCAATTTGTTTAAAGTAAGGTGATAGTAATAAATTGTGTAAATCAGGCGTTTCATCATATGCATCAGTAATGCGTTGCAAGAATTGCGCGCGGATAATTGCACCAGCACGCCACAATTGTGCTAATTCACCAAATGGTAGTGACCAATCGTAGTAATTTGAAGCCATTCGTAATTGATCAAATCCTTGCGCGTATGACATTACTTTACCAAAGTACAATGCCTTACGAATATCTTCAATCGTTGCATTTTGATCACCTTGGAATTCATAATTTGGGCCTGATAATACTTCAGCAGCTGCAACACGATCAGTTTTCAATGCTGAAATATAGCGTGCATAGACAGATTCTGTAATTAATGATTGTGGTGCCCCCACTTCTAAGGCTGATTGTGATGACCACTTACCAGTTCCCTTATTACCAGCACGGTCCAAAATCATATCAACCATTGGGTTACCTGACCCCAAGTCATCATCACGCGTTAGAATATCTGCCGTAATTTCAATCAAGTATGAATCTAATTCACCTGTATTCCATTGCGCAAAAGTATCCGCTAAATGTTGCTTATCTAGTTTAAGAACACGCTTTAAAATATCATATGATTCTGCAATTAGCTGCATATCGCCATATTCAATCCCATTGTGTACCATTTTCACATAATGACCAGCACCATCAGGCCCAATATAAGTAACTGTTGGCTTGCCATCTTCAGGCGCTTTTGCTGCAATTTCTTGCAAAATTGGTTCGACTAAATCATAAGCACCCCGCTGACCACCTGGCATCATTGAAGGACCTTGTAAAGCTCCCAATTCACCACCAGACACTCCCATGCCAATAAAGTTAATCCCTGATTTTTCTAACTTTTTAGAACGACGAATCGTATCTTCAAAGAAAGTGTTACCACCATCCAATAAAATATCACCCTCATTTAGATAAGGTAATAATTCTTCAATGACGGCATCAGTTCCGGCACCTGCCTTAACCATTAGCAGAATACGACGTGGCTTTTGAATTGATGCGACAAAATCTTCAATCGAATAACTAGGGACAAATCCTGAATCAGGATGCTTTGCCACCAAGTCTTCCGTACGCCCAGATGTACGATTATAAAGTGCTACCTTATAGCCACGTGATGCGACATTCAAGGCTAAATTACGTCCCATAACAGCTAGTCCTACAACCCCAAATTCGGCTGTTGCCATATTTAAATCCCCCCTATTTGTTCAAATAAAAATAGTCTATATTCATTATTTTAACCTGAGTCTTATAAAATAGCAGCCCAATATTTGATAATAAAAGTTAACTGGTATAGTTTGTTAATAATTGATTTTTCAACGATTCTGGTCCCATTGTTGTTAGAAAGCGTGCTATTGGATTTAAGTCATGCCGATTTTTAAACGCTAATGGTCTAATTGCAATCAACATCACAATTAAATTATTTTCTGTTAAAAATAATTGACCTGGTTCTAGTAATTTACCTTTAGTATGTTTGCCGATACGCCAACTATGGAACATTACCTGGTCGACTTGCTTTTCTTTTAGTGCGTATTGACCATTATTGGTTTGTTGCATTACAACGCCGATCAATTCTGCTGTCGGATATTTACTTGCCATAGTTTAACCTTCCTATTAATCTTTTGATATTTTATAACTCATTCATCTTCTATTTTACCTATATCTTATAATCACTGCTTTTTTAATAACAAAAAAACCGTACAAATGTATATCTACATCAGTACGGTTTTTGTTTAATCACTAATTAGAATCGGATTACTTTGATTCTAATTCAGCTTTACCCTTGGCCCATTGTTGGATGTTAACAACTTCAGCATGACGAGCCTTCTTTGCTTGGTCATGTGAAACTGGACGACGGCTGGCCCATGAGTTATATGGTGACTTTACTGTCATAGTTTAATTCCTCCATTTTTGTTATCGATAACTTTTAAAGTATACCGATATTTACCAAATTAGTCAACTCCTCATTACCGTTAGATTACATAATTTCTAAATAAGAAATAATCATTTGCTTTCTAGCTTTCGACTCCTTATAATTAGTAAGTGATATAGTCTGAATTTTATGAGGGAGGTCATTTATTATGGCTAAATTAACTGATGACATGAAAAAAATGCTACAAGAACAATTCCCATTTTTAGCAACTGCTGATGAAAACGGTATGCCAAAAGTTGGACCAAAAGGATCATTACACGTGTTAGACGACTCACATTTAGTATATTTCGAGCACACTTTCCATCATGCATACCATAATTTACAACAAAACGGACGAGCTGCTGTTGCCGTTGCTGACAGAGAGGCGCAAAAAGGATTCCGCTTTGAAGGCCAAGCTCACATACATGAAAATGATGATTTAGCTAATGAACTATTGCCTGAAAGTATTTTCGAACGTTTTCCACGCGCTGCTCTGGTTATTATCGATGTAGAGCATATTTTTAAATTAGACAACACATTAGAAGCAGGTACACAAATCGCTTAACCGACTCTTCTATGTTCAACAATCAATAAAATTTATAGTCAAACCAAAGACCGACAAGCTGCTCATATTCAATGAGTTAGTTTGTCGGTCTTTATATATACCATCTATTTGGTTAAAGTATGATAAAATACTCTAAAAATGTATGAATTAATTAAAGAAAAGAGCCACTCCCATGATTAACAAGCAACCATTATCTGCCAACTCTACTTGGTACCAAATCGATGAATTAACTTCCAACGACCGTGCATGGCTAATAAATTCCCAAAATATTCCAAACGAAATAATAAACTATGCTATCGATCCCTATGAAAGTGCACGCATGGAATTTGATGATGACCATCATTATAATCTAATGATTTTTGACGTTGTTACTCCGACATCAAATCGTGCAACAACTGAACCAATTAGCTTTTTATACAACATTGACCAACCTGATTTGTACATATTTACACGTAAAGAAACTGACTATGTTATTAATTACATCACAGAATTCACCAATAAAGCAGATGAAAATTCACAAATCCAACCCATTGATCTTATTCTCAACGTTGCTGAAAAACTGTCTGATGAATTTATGAAAGTAATTTTAAATATCAATCGGAAACGTCTTTCTATTCAAAGTTCAATCAAGTCAACGAAACCTACTCAACCTGCCATTAATCAATTAATGTCCCTACAAACGGACTTAATTTATTTAATTAATTCATTACAAACTGACTATACATTACTAACAACGCTTAAAAATCATGATCATAACAATCTAAATTCTCGGCAAATCGAACGAATTGAAGATGTTGAGGTAGAACTAAAGCAAGCTTTAGATACTAGCAAACTATCTCAAGAAGTTACCAGTAGTGTTGCGAATGCTTTTGATAATGTTGCCAACGCTAATCTAAATTGGACAATGAAATTATTAACTGTGTCATCAATCGTTTTAACCGTCCCCACAATTATCTCTGGCTTCTTTGGTCAAAACGTCATTCTACCATTAACGCGTGTTAACGATGGTTGGATATACACTATCTTGATTACCGTTATTTTTATGGTTATTATCACACTAATTCTATGGCGTTATGGTTTCTTTAAAAAATAAATAAAACAAAAAAATGTAACAAACGTCGTTTAGAACGGCCTTCGTTACATTTTTTTATTTATTCACACTATCCTCGAGCCAAAATTTTCTTTAAGAAGCGATACACGGCATACTTGGTACTGTTAATCGGCTTAATAAATGAACCAACTTTTTCTTCTGCATGACCAGCAAAACCTTGTTTAAATCCTAATACACCATCAGAACCATCAAACACACCAGAAATACCATAAAAATTATAATTTGGAATTTTACGTGCAACTGCCTGTTTAAACGCGTATTCTTGCACAGCATATGGTCCATAAAAATTCTTATATTCATCATACGTTCCTGAATAAAGGTAAATCATTTCATTAGCTGTCGCCAAGAATAAAGCACCTGCAATGACAACAACATCCTTACCAGCTTCTTGTCGTGCAGTCTGTGCTTGCGCAATTCGTTTCTCATGTTGCTTATGTTGATCAGCATATTCAGCGCGTTGTCGTTTTAACTTTTTATAATTTGGTTTCTCAGAAATGCGTGTATCTAAATTAGCCACAACTTCAGCTAAATGATCACGAGCTTGTTGTTGTCCCTTAATATAGGCTGGAAAATCCATTTCAGCAAACACAAAGTACGCATCATCACCATATTCTTCAAAGACAGTTTCATAAAAATCTAAGTCTTTATCGTGATAGTCTAATCGATTAGCCGTATCTTGCGTTAAAGCCTTAAATGCTGGTAATTCATCTTTGACTAAACGATGCACTTTGATACCAAATTGATCTGTTTTCTTCAAATAATATTTACCATCTTTGGCAAACGATGCCCGTAATGCCTTAGAATCACCACCAGCATCTAATACTGGCTGTAGTGATTTCACATATTGCCAAGATGGTGATGAATTAGTCGTCCAGCCTTGGGTTGCTGGCGTATGTGTAAACCCAATTGCTGTTAGTGCATCAATCACAGTACGATTATCTGTACCAATTTGGTCACCGTCATCATTAAATTTACGATAAATTGCATTTGGCATAATTCGTAAAAATAGACCTCGATGTTCCTTGGCAAACGCCATAACACCTGCAACAAATTCTGTAACTAATTCTTGATTACTAAAATCAATCAACATACCACCGTCAATTTGAAAAAGATTTCCCATTTTAACTGGAATCCATCCCAAAACTGCAGCTGCTTGAACTTTATGATCTTCAACTAAACCAACTAATCTTGTTTGCCAGCCACGACGAGCCAACAGGCGAGCTTGTGAGGCTGTTTGTAAATAACTACCATCAGCATGCGTTTGGGCAAATGCTTCAAATTCTGCCGTTGTTAATTCTTCAAATGAACGTGTCATGTTTAACTCTCATCCTTATCTTCATATATGTTATTTTAAATTATACGCTATCTGCCTTAAATTTTGGCAAACAACTCATAAATCTACGTTTTCCACAGTAAATAGTGTTAAAAATTTTAATAAAAAGTGTCCAAACAAGCAATTTGTATTGGTTTTTTACTATTTTTTTATGGCTTCAAACTTAAATTAAAAATAGTCGGTGGAAATCTAACCATCTTTTCCACCTTTTCACGCGAGTTTTCCACAAACAAGCGATCTTTTGCACAAGTTTTTCCACAGTTTAGCATAAAAAAAGTTGGACTCAATATTTGAGTCCAACTTTATCGTAATATTCATCATTTTATTTTTTCAAATGCAACTTATGTGCTAATTTAACAGCACGAGCACCTAAAATTTCTTCACCAACATGCGTTTTTAAGATAGTAATACCATAAATAACGGTCCCGATCGCACCAGCAATTAGCAACAATAATAATTGTGCTGATTTAGTATCTGGCACAAACAAACCTAACGTGTACGTAATTGGCGTGACAACCGCATACATAATCAAGCTCCAAAACAGAATAACCATGAATGTTGCATTAAAGGATGACCAATCAATATGATATAGCGTTGATAGATGATGAATCGCAATAATCATCCCCACCATAAATGCAATGGTTGTTGCAAGCAATGGTCCCATACCTTGTAGCCAGATGGTTAATGGTATTTGCAAAACAAATTTCAAAATGAAAATTAGTACTAACAGTCTAACTGTATAACCCAATCGTCCTAATCCTTGATAAATTGCTAAAACAACCATATATAAACTCAAGAAAATAGCTGAATAACTAGCAAATTGTAAAATTAAAGTACCATTAGTCAAATCAGATGTTTGATAAAACAAAATATAAAGTGGTCGTGCAATTGCCACCATCCCCAAAACTGCCGGCACCATAACAAACGCTAATAATTTAAAAGCAAATTGAATCTGATGGCCAATATTTTCACGATCACCCAGCTCACGTGCTCTTGAAATCATTGGCAACGCTGTTTCAGACATCCCAACTGCTAGCGACACAACTAACATGACCAACTTATTTGAATTAAAAGCAAATTGGGCATACATTGCTTGCATTGCATCATTCGAAACACTAGTAAAGGCACGTATAATTCTAAAGAATGTATACTGATCAAATACTTGGACTAAGGAAATGGCTGACCCTGCAAAGATAACCGGTACTGATTGTCGTGCCATTCTGATTAAAATAGCACGAGCATCAAATTTCTTAACTTGAACACCCTGCTGGCGTTGTTCACTAAAGAAACGACGCCTACGTAAAATGCCAAATAGTAAAATAATAATCGCTGCCAAAGCACCCCAAAAGGCAGCAAACGTTGATTGGACAGTGGCATCAACCCAGTTACCATGATGTCCGACCATAATCCAATACGTCATGGCCAGCATGTACACGACTCGCACTAGTTGTTCAATAAACTGTGACCAAGCCGATAAAGCCATGAATTCAAACCCTTGCACATAGCCTCGCAACATTGATAGAACCGGAATAATCACAACAGCAGCCGATAAAGCTCTGATAACCCGAACGACGTTAGGATCACCTTGTGATAATAACCCTGCTAACAAATACAATGCTGCACCAGAAACAATGCCTAAAATAGCACCTAAATTTAAAGCTTGCCGGAAAATATGCCGAATTGCTTCATACTGACGCGAAGCACTATATTCAGCAACTAATCGTGCCAAAACGTTAGGCAACCCAGCTGTAGCAATCAGCAAAGCTACACTATAAATTTGATAACCTTGTGAAAATAGTGAATTAGCTAAGTTATAGTACACATTACCAATCATTGCAATCCAAGGAATCACATATAATGCACCTAACAGACGTGATGCTAAGCTACCAATTGTCATCCAAGCTGATCCACGTAACATTCGGGATTTTGCATCCTTCTCTGATTCTACTGGTGGTGTCATTGTTTCTTGATTGGTTACTTCTGGTTGTACAGGCGGCGCTGCAACACTGTTTTTAAACACCTTCTCAGTTACTGGTTGTTTAGTCAGGGGCGTTGCTGAATTGCTAGTGACCGTGTCGGGTACTTCATGTACTTTAAACGTTGCAACCCCATTTTTATGCATTTTAACGTTAGCACTATTTACTGTCAGTGGTTTCGTACGCTCTGACGTTGTATTTTCCGGAGAAAGTGCCTCATCATGCCGCTCATCAAAAATTTCATCAACTTTTTTACCATTAATAATTTGATTTAATTCTTCAAACGTAATATCTCGTCGAAATGGTGAATTTGATTGGGGTGTTTTATCGTCCTTCATGCGTAGTCCCCTTCCTAATATTTAATGACGCTACACAGACTCGAACTGTGATCTAAGACTTAGGAGGTCCTTGTTCTATCCTGTTGAACTATAGCGCCAGTATCAACCCAATATATTATTATACACAATAAATCTCATTGTTTGTAGATGTAATTCACCATATTCAATAATGATAACGTATTTGACCATAAATAACACATAAAAAAATCACTGTGTTCAGACGAATACAGTGATTTCATTTACCTATTACAAATAAATTGTCAAACTAAACAACAAAGTTAACTAGCTTACCAGGTACGGCAATAACTTTCTTTGGTTCAGCACCATCAAGTTGCTTTTGAATAGCTTCTTCGTTAGTAGCAATCGTAATCATTGCTTCACGATCAGCATCAGCAGGAACAGTAACCCGACCACGTAACTTACCATTAACTTGTAAAATTATTTCTATTTCATCAGCTACCAAAGCAGCTTCATCATATGTTGGCCACTTAGCGTACGCAATTGACTCGTCAGCATGTAAGTAGCTCCACAATTCTTCAGTCATGTGTGGCGCAATTGGATTTAACATTTTAATAAATCCTTCAACATATTCAACTGCCAAGTTTTCTTGCTTATAAGCTTCATTGATAAAAATCATCATTTGTGAAACTGCCGTATTAAAACGTAAGTTCTCGTAATCATCAGTTACTTTTTTGACTGTTTCATTGTAGATTTTATCAAGCTTGTGATCATTAACTGTTGTAATGTGATCGCGCAACTTATCTTCATCATCAATAAACAAACGCCAAACGCGATCTAGCCAACGACGTGAACCAGCCAATCCTTCTTCTGACCAAGCAATCGATTGTTCCAAGGGTCCCATGAACATTTCATACAAGCGCAATGTATCTGCACCATATTCATCAACAACATCATCAGGATTAACAACGTTTCCTTTTGACTTTGACATCTTTTCATGGTTTTCACCAAGAATCATTCCTTGATTAGCTAACTTTTGGAATGGTTCCTTCGTATGCACAACGCCTAAGTCGTACAATACCTTGTGCCAGAAACGTGCATATAGCAAATGCAATACCGCATGTTCAGCACCACCGATATACAAATCAACATTTTTCCAGTAAGCTTCTGCTTCTGGTGACACAATTTCTTGATCATTGTGTGGATCCATATAACGTAAGTAGTACCATGATGAACCAGCCCACTGTGGCATCGTGTTCGTTTCACGCTTACCTTTACGGCCATTTTCATCAACAACATTAACCCAATCATCAACATTAACCAATGGTGACTCACCAGTACCAGAAGGCATGATATTGTCAACCTCTGGCAAACGTAATGGTAGTTCTGACTCAGGTACTAATGTTTGTTCGCCATCCTCCCAGTGAATAACAGGAATTGGCTCACCCCAATAACGTTGACGTGAGAAAATCCAATCACGCAAGCGGAAGTTAACCTTCTTATGGCCAGCATGATTTTCTTCTAGCCAATCAATCATCTTTGTAATGGCTTCTTCTTTATCCAAACCGTTTAAGAAGCCAGAATTGATGTGTTCACCATTGCCAGTATAAGCCTCTTTTTCAAGATCACCGCCAGCAATAACAGGACGAATTGGCAAGTCGTATTTCTTAGCAAAATCATAATCACGACTGTCGTGAGCAGAAACTGCCATAATAGCACCCGTTCCGTATGATGCTAAGACATAATCACCAATCCAGATTGGTAATGCTTCACCATTAACTGGGTTAATGGCATAAGCCCCTGTGAACACACCAGTTTTATCTTTATTCAAGTCCGTACGCTCTAAATCTGACTTAGAAGCAATTTCAGCCTTCAAAGCTTCAACAGCATCACGTTGTGCATCACTAACAATCGTTTCAACAAGTTGGTGTTCTGGTGATAGGACCAAATATGTTGCACCAAACAACGTATCAGCACGTGTCGTAAAGACTTCAATTTCATCATCAGTATTTTGTACTTTAAAATTAACTGATGCCCCAATTGAACGACCAATCCAGTGACGTTGTTGTTCCTTAATGGCTTCTGGCCAATCTAAATCTTCCAAATCATCAATTAAACAATCTGCATATGCCGTGATTTTCAAAGCCCATTGGCGCATTGGCACACGATAAACTGGATAACCCCCACGTTCAGTTTTACCATCAATGATTTCCTCATTGGCAACCACTGTTCCACCGTTATAATCAGGGGCCCAGTTAACCATGATTTCATCTTCGTAAGCTAACCCTTTTTTATATAATTGTTCAAAAATCCATTGTGTCCACTTATAATACTTTGGATCTGTTGTGTTAACTTCGCGTGACCAATCATAAGACAACCCCAATGATTTCATTTGGTGACGGAAAGTCTTAACGTTTTTAGCCGTTACCGTTTTTGGATCTTCACCAGTTTTAATGGCGTATTCTTCAGTTGGTAACCCAAAAGCATCAAATCCCATTGGATGTAAAACATTATAGCCTTGCATCCGCTTCATACGTGATACAATGTCCGTCGCCGTATAACCTTCTGGATGACCAACATGCAAGCCTTGACCAGATGGAAATGGAAACATGTCCATTGCAAAAAACTTTTCTTTATCAGTTGCATTTGTTGTTTTAAATGTCTGATTTTCATCCCAAAAATGTTGCCATTTTTTCTCTACTAATTTGTGTTGATATGCCATGATTGATAACCTCACTTTAATAGTCTTACTTTATCAAAAAAAGACCGAGCTTTCAATATTCATAAAGGATTCGTCAAATTAATTCTTATTAATATTTTTAAGACATTTTGTGCTAAACTAATAAAATGAGAAATAAATAAGAAGGAGGTCGCAACAAGTGCACTTACGTAAATTTGATTATTTCCAATTAGCCGTTGCTTTAGGTGGTTTAGCAATCTTTATTATCATGGCATTGGGTTATGTCTACAATCTTGGTTACATTGGCATAATCGATCACTTTGGTTTCCGTTATATTCGTGAACCATTAACCCCTGAAAGATCCTGGTTTTTCCGCAACATTACACGTGCTGGTAACACAAAATGGACTGCTCTCGTCATGGCTATCACCGCCATCATTGCATTATTGATTCGCAAATGGGATGTTGCTGTATTTATGGTTGTCAACGTTGGTGTCTTTGGTGGTGGCGTTATGAGTGTGTTTAAGCATATTTTCAAACGGCCACGCCCCGACATTTATCATGTTATTGAGCAATCAGGTTATTCATTTCCTTCAGGGCATGCGTTAAATGCCATTTTGCTCTATGGTTCATTAATTGTTTTAGTTCATTATTATTTAAAATCTGAAGATAATATTCGCTATGCTTTTATGACTTTGTTTGCGGCTTTAATTATTGCCATTCCTGTTAGTCGTGTCTATTTGGGCGTACACTACTTGTCAGATGTTTTGGCCGGTTTTGGCTTGGGCGTCTTCCTATTAATCATGTCTAAGGAAATTATTTTTAAATATCGTACACGAGAGGTTTTCGAAAATGCGCAAAATTCAAAATCTAGTTCAAATATCACTAAATGAATACCTAAACCCTGGTGACCTCGCGATTGATGCCACTATTCATCATGGGGACATCACTCGTTTTTTAGCTAGTCGTATTGGTGATACTGGCAAACTTTTGGCTTTTTCAGAAAAAAAAGATGAAATCGATGATGTTGCTGCCTCACTATTCTTAAGTGGTCTGAACGACCGAGTTGATTTAATTAATAAAGATTTTTCAAATATTATTAACTACCTAGAACCAACACAGCCCATTGGTGCTGCCATGTTTCAAGTAGATTCCAAAATGGATTTAGCTGCTGTGCAAAATGCTGCTAAGGCCATTTTAATGTTTTTAAAAACAGATGGTTTATTATGTTTGCTAAGTGACGATGCGCAATTGCTAAACACCAGCAAAGCCTACTTTGCAAAACTACCCGCCAATTCTTATAGCGTCTCTTACTATGAAGACCTATTAACTACCGAAAGTGCCCTCGTCATTCAACGGCACTAAAAAAGTCATTGCTTATCTAACTAGTGTGGTCAACATCGTTAGTAAGCAATGACTTTTTGTTTTATCAATTTATTCGATTAACAATGATTTAGCTAAGTAAAAGCATCCTAAGATTCCCGCATTGTCCCCATGTTCAACAGGTACAATATAACGTTCTAAATCATCAACTGGCAAATAATCCGCTAATTGTCGTGCAAATGATTGACGAACCATTGGCAACAAGATTCGACGATGTGGTACACCACCACCAAATACAATCTTATCTGGTCTTAAAATAGTCGTATAAGTTACCAAAGCCTGTGCTAAATAATCTGCTTCAATTTCCCAAGCTACATGATCATCAGGTAAAGACTTAGCTGATTCTTGCCAGCGTTCTTCAATGGCTGGTCCTGAAGCTAATCCTTCTAAACATGTATCGCCATGAAAGGGGCAATGACCGACATATTGGTCTTTAGGATGTTTGCGCATCATAATATGACCAGCCTCAGGATGTGAATGCCCACTTAGTAATTGACCATGTTGAATGATTCCTGCCCCAATACCGGTACCGACCGTTAGATAAACCACATTTTCAACATCTTTTGCGGCGCCGGAAACATACTCTGACCAACCGGCACCATTCACATCTGTCGTCCAATAGTAAGGTATGTCACGCCATGCTTTCATAGCTCCCAAAAAATCATAACCCGACCAACCTCTTTTGGGTGTATCCAAGACATACCCATATGTCCGACTGTGTGGATTAATATCAATTGGACCAAACGCAGCAACACCAATCGCAGCAATATCATCGAATTGATCAAAGAATGTCGTAACTTGCTTAATTGTTGCCGATCCATCTAACGTCGGGAAACTTTCACGTGCAATAACTGTATCTGGATCACTTACATCAGCTACTGCAACAACAAACTTTGTTCCGCCTGCTTCAATTGCTCCTAAAAGTGACATTTTATTTCTCCTATTTTAGTTATGTTAATATTTAACAGCATCTTTCTCTAACTCATACGTGGTCACTTGCACATCATCAAAGTTTATTCTATCTAGGATGATATTTGGATGAATCTCACTATAATACCGTTCTGTAAATACTGTTTCACCATCATTAATAAAAATTTCTGCTGAACTACGATCAATCAATAATTGTAACTTTATTATTGCTGATTCGTTAACGTAAGCTATTCGTTTGTCTATGCGATCAGATCTTGAAATCGTTACCTTATTTTCTTGATGCGCAAATTGTAAGGCTAAGGCCGCATCATCAGCCGCCATAAACGTTATCGTAAAATCTTCATCTGCCTTTAATTGCATTTGAATTTCGTGACTATCAGCATCTGATAGCAATAATTGCGTTGTTGAACCTGATACAAATGATATTTTATTTTTAGTCTGCTTAATCCTTAACTGATCTAGTTCGGCAACCGGTTGCATATAAACATGATTGTCCTTGAGCGTTAATTCACGGGGAAAAGTTAATGCTCCTGCCCAGCCATCTTTTTTCTCAGGCATTTCACTTTCCCACATGGCCATCCAACCAAACATAATGCGTCGACCGTCTGGTGCTAACATGGTCTGGCTAGCATAAAAATCATGACCATGATCAATTTCAACAAACCCACTTCTTTCAAAGTTTGCTGTCGCCACATCCAATTTACCAATCATATATCCTGTTTGATGTAGATTTAAATACTTTTCATGATCAGGTTGCATACCTTGTGGTGACATCAACAAAACATCTTGGTCAGCAAGTGAAAAGATATCTGGACACTCCCACATATAACCTTCTGTAGCGACTGATTGCGATTGCGCGATTGTACCTTCATAATGCCAACTCAACAAATCTTTTGATGAATAAAGCAATACGCGCCCTACTTTTGAATCTAGCGTTTGCCCACCAAGAATTACATAATAAGTGTCGTCGCTTTGCCAAAGTTTTGGATCACGGAAATTAGCTGTATTATCACGGGGTGGCGTTGAAATAACTGGATTATTTGCATATTTTTCAAAATTAAGTCCATCTTCGCTAACAGCAATATTTTGATCCTCATAGAAGTCATCATCATCACCACTATCGCCAAAATGATGTCCTGTGTACATCAAATACAATTTATCATCTTTAACAAGCGCACTTCCTGAAAAAATACCGTTCTTAGAAATTGGTTTTTCCGGTGATAATGCAATTGGCAATGATTCCCAATGAACAAGATCTAAACTACGGGCATGCCCCCAATGCATTGGTCCCCATTCTGCACTGTACGGATGGTATTGATAGAAAATATGATAATACCCTTTAAAATAAACAAAACCGTTTGGATCATTAATCCAACCTGATGGTGCTGCCACATGAAAATTAGGACGATAACGTGGATTAGTTACTTGTATTAATTTTTCAGTCATTATGTCAAATTCCTTTCTTCTTAAGCAGCTGGCTTAACTAATGGCTCACCATTTACATCTTGATCATCTCTTTTAATCATAAAGAATGCATAAACACCGGCAATGGCCACAATAACCGTAATGATATGGAAAGTTGTTGCGTAGCCTGAGTTATCTCGTAACATTCCTAATGGTGTTGAAAGAACAACTTGACCTAATTGAGCCGCAACCTGAAAACCAATCATATATAAAGTAGCTGATAACTTGGTTTCAAAATGTAATGTGAAATATCTAAAAATCGATAAAATAAAGAGTGGTGTTTCAAAAGAATGTAGCATTTTAACAAATGAAATCGCAACTGGATTATCAATAAATCCGCATAGGCCGATACGAATTGCCATAATTGTGATTCCTAGTAATAGCGTGTTACGTACGCCAATCTTATTCATAATAATGGGGACAATTCCCATCATAATAGCTTCTACAAAAACTTGGATTGAATTTAAATTACCATACATTTGTTGTCCTTGAGCAACTGACCCAAACAAACCTGCATAAAAGCTTGGGAACATTTGTTGATCAAACACTGTATAAAATGTCCATGTAAAAAAGATTAGAATAATAACAATCCAAAGATCACGTAACTTCAATAAGGAAAACATTTCCTTAACACTAGGTACTGACGTTTGTGTTGCTTGGTTGCTACGCTTTTTTTCTTCTCGCTCTGCTTTAGGCACCCAAAGACAAACATTTAACAGTAATAGCACACCAAAAATTGAACCAATCCAAAAATTTAAATCAGGATTAATAACAAATAAATGTCCTGCCAATAGTGCTACCACTGCGTAACCAAATGATCCCCAAGCACGTGCTTGACCGTATTCAAACTTAAATACCCGACTAAATCGCTCTATTAAAGCTTCATAGATACCCGTAGTTGCTAAAAAGCCTGCTGACAAGAAAATTGAACCCACTACCAACCCAATTGTAAAATTACTATTCAACATGGGTTCATATGCGTAAATAAAAAATGGCCCTACTAGCGCTGCACAGATACCACTAAATATTAGCAAATGTCTTTTAATTCCCAATTTATCTTGTAATGCCCCATAAAAGAACATCAAAATTAATGTCACTAATGAATTAGCAGAATAAATTGTCCCCACAGCACTACCGTTTAAATTCAAACCACTTTTAGATGTTAACCATAATTGAAAAAATGACCACCAAATCCCCCAGGATGCAAAGTACAAAAACATTGTTACCGAACTTTGAAGATAAGATTCATTTTTAAAAGCTTTCATATATTTTGACACAAGATAGTCCCCCTTCGAATAAACAAAAAATCGTGTCATGTAACTAAAACAAAAATGTAATCGCTTTCACAATTGATATTATAAACCGGGTTTCTGGAGTATGTCAACCGGTTGATATAAAGCGACAAAAAAAAGACCAGTTACCTGGTCTCTCAAAACTATCTGTTACTTGTTTCCCCTTCCCACAAATCGACAGGTAGTATATATTCCAATTCCGTCTTCGTTCCCGAAATCCGTTTTAATAAAACATCAACGGCTACTTTAGCCATTTCTTCAATTGGCTGAACAATTGTCGTTAATTCAGGCACCATATTTCTCATGAGTTCAGTACCATCATATCCGACAACCAATAAATCAGCAGGAATATTTTGGCCACGTTCCTTTGCAATTGACATCACAATGCCTGCATCGACATCATTTGAAACAAATATCGCTTCCATATCTGGATATATCTCAAATAGTTCATTATAACGTTGCTTTTTCTCAGCAAACGATAACCTAAAATCAATTGTGAAAGTATGTGGCTCTAATCCATAATCGGTCATGACCTTTTCATAAGCAGTACGCCGTCGCTGTGCTGGTGTTTCTAACGAACTTGGTCCATTTGTATGAATAATACGTGTAACACCAGCATTAATTAGTCGTTGTGTTGCTAAAATACCACCTTTATAATTATCAGATTCAACAATTGGAATATCACTATTCATAACACGATCAATTGCCACAACTGGTAGATGACTATATTTATACTCAGCAATCCCCTGATTATGTGTTCCCAAAATTAAACCGTCTACTTGTCCTGCTAATAATTGATTTAAATAATCCGTTTCTTTATGTGTATCCTGCAATGAATTACCAATAATTACTTTAAAATCTCGTTGATATAATTCATACTCTAAATAATTTACTAACTCACCAAAAAAAGGATTTGACACAGTTGGGAAAATAAGCCCAATCAATCCCGTCTTTTGCTTAAACAATTGCCGTGCGGCTGCATTTGGTTGATAATTTAATGTTTCCATTGCATCATGTACTTTTTCAAGCGTTTTCTCACTTAAATAGCCACGATTATTAAGCACATGAGAGGCTGTTGTTTTTGATACACCCGCTAATTTTGCGACATCTTCTAACTTAGGTTTCATTATACTAACCGTGCTTACCTTTCAAAAATTATCTTGTATAAGCTTATTATATCAAAGCTCACCAGTCATACGCTTTGATTTTGACCATCTAGATTCTCCAAAAATGCATGCTCTATTAGAAATCAAATAATCATTTTCATCAATAAGCCTTAACAATTTTTATTAATTATATAACAGAAAAACCGTCAGACTAACAACATTGCGCTGTCGCTTGACGGTACTCAAACATATTCAAAATCGACTTTTATTGTGCTTTGGCTTGCGCCGCTTAATTGTTAGGTTCAAAAACCGTTACCACTTCAACATGGGCTGTTTGTGGGAATTGATCTAATGGTTGCACATCCCCTTTGATGTGGAATCCCTTTTCAATCAAATACTTGGCATCACGCGCCATGGTTTCTGGATTACATGACACATAAACAAAGCGCTTAGGTCGAATTTCTGTTACTGCATCCAATAATTCATTTGTTAACCCACGGCGCGGTGGATCAACGAAAATAACATCCGCTTTAATTCCTGATTGTTGCCATTTACGCATTTGTTCTGGCGCATCTGCTGTAATAAAGCTGGCATTTTCTACATGATTATTCGCAACATTTTTTTGTGCATCAATAACAGCACGCTCAATTACCTCAACACCCAACACTTGTTTAACTTGATTAGCAACTGTTAACCCAATTGTACCTATACCAGAATAGGCATCAATGACCGTGTCTGTTAACTTTAATTCAGCTTTTTTAGCAGCTAATGCATATAACACTTCTGTTGTTTGTGGATTAACTTGATAAAATGAATTAGGACCAATTTCAAATTCAATTCCTAACAAAGTATCATGAATAACATCTTCTCCCCATAGCGTTCGGTTATTACCAGACATCAACAAATGTAATGAACGCGGGTTATGATTTAAGACAACACTATGAATACCAGGAACAACGGCAACAATTTCTTGTGCGATTATTGCTTCATCCTTAATTGTCGCAGTTTGAGAAACCAAAACAACCATTAATTCATGACTATAATAACCACGACGCACCATAATATAGCGCATTGCCCCTTGTTGGGTATCATCATCAAACACCGTTACTTGGTGTTGATTTAAGATATTACGTACTGTGGCAATTGTCTGATCAATAACTGGATCGTTGACATAATAGTCCGTTAACGGCAAAATTTCTCCAGGTGTCCGTCGCTTAATGAAACCCGTTACTAATTTTTCACCATCATATTTAATCGGTACGACTGTTTTATTACGATATTGAATAGGATGTGCCATACCAATAGTTGGTGCAATGGTTGCTGCTATCCCTGCTGTTTCGTAAATTTTTTTAACTTGCGCCTGCTTTAACTTTAATTGGGCCTCATAACGTAAGTTTACATAGGGTGCAATCCCTACATCCAACAAGTAATCTTTGCCCATTTCAACACGATCTGGTGACGGGTCAATAATACCCACAACTTCAGCACGCGCAAATTTACGATTTACCTGGGTAATTTCAAACTTAACAGTCTCGTCTGTAAATGCATTTGCCATGCGAATCGGATAATCATTCAACATAACAACACCGAATCCATTATAGAGCACTTCGACGACTTTTCCTGTTAGTATTTGCCCTAATCGTACAGGCATGATTGTATGACTCATATTATCTCTCTCATTATCTTTAGCATTACTGTCTTTCATTATACTAGTTTATCAATATCAGGCAATCATTCTACTTAATGCCTTAATTAATCGACTTCTATTTAACTCACACGATTGTTATATTAGCCAAATCATGCTCGACAAAGTCGATACCCATACCAATCAGCCATGAATTGCTACAATTATTTTGATTTCGCCTTTACTAAGGCGATAGCTAATTTTATCTATTGCAAGTATTGTTTTAACCAGCGTACCCCTTATTTTATGGCACATTTTGAGTACAAACGTACCCTTAAAAAAAGAGTAACAATCTAACCATTAACCTGGTAGCTTGCTACTCTCAAGACGTATATTAAATCAACTAATCTAACTAAACTAGACTATTCAAAAATCGTTTTATCACGTTCAGAAAACCACATTAAAATAATAAATACAACAATTGCAACAGCCATCACAGCTGTTTGCAAAATCCAGTTATTAAGTTGCGCATATAAAACACCATAAGCCCAAGGTGCACCTGCTGCAATGAGATAGCCACCCGTTTGTGCCATTCCTGATAACGCTGAACTCTCATTTGCGTTACGTGTCCGAATAGCATAAGAGGTTACCATATAGACAAACACAGCAGTTCCACCAATACCAATAAAGGCAGTGACAATTAACCACCAGACAAGACCAGCATGTTGATTAAACATCATTAGGATGGCAAGTAACCATAGACCCGTAGCACCTGTCATCAATGTCCGTCGTCCTTTATATGACGAGCGTTCCAAAAAACTAGGCACCCACATTGATACTGGAATTCCAATTAATGATAGGACACCAATTACCCAACCTGATTGTATGGCTGTTACACCTGTTCGTTGTGCAATCGTCGGTACCCATGCAATCGACGTGTAAAAAACTGCCGATTGAATCCCTGCCATCACTAGTAATGACCAGGCATACTTATTACGCCAAGGATTAATTTTTCTCGTTGTCGTATGTGTTGTTTGTGTTACTGCCTTATCTAACTCCGGGTCAGTATTAACTAACATATGCGCTATCCAAGTCACCACTACTAGTAAAACAATGACTGTGATAAAGACAACTAGCATTTGCCAACTAAATGTTTTGGTAATTGGCACTGCGATAATTTGAAATACTGCTGTCATTAACGTCATGGTTGTACTGTACAGTGATGTATAAACGCCTATTTTGTTAGGTGTAAATTTCACTAATGTTGCTGGTAATAACACGTTAATAAAGGCGATACCAATTCCAACTAAAATTGTGCCAATAAATAACATTGGTGCGCTCACAATACGGGCAATTGATCCAACCAAGACAAACAACAAAGCAGCTAATAATGTTTTTTCAATCCCAAAACGTTTTGTAAAAAATGTTGTTGTTGGCGAAACAACTGCAAATGTTAACAAAGGTAGTGTCGTTAATATACCTAGTTGAGATACTGGCAAGCCAAATGTATTAGCCACATTATCAATAACTACGGGAATTGTTGTAAACGTTGACCGCATTACCACACCAAGCAAAACAATGCTTAAAATAAATAACCATCTTTTCTTCATATAATACCTCTGTTTTCTATCAAATAAAATTTTAAAAGTCCGTTAAAAACTATACCGTCTTATTTTATAGCTGTCAAAAATAAATTTTACATTAGTTTTTAATGCATTTGTTATATGAAAAAATAATTACTTAACTAATAAACAAAAAATAGCAAACCACCAGTGTGTTAGTGGTTTGCTATTTAGATAATTAAATCAATGACTATTGATTTAATTTATTAGTTCTTTGCAAATTCTGCAAATTGACCAGCTACGTTAGCCAAAAATTCTTTTGTGCCTTCGTTAGTGATCTTACCATTTTCATCAGCTAGTTCAGCAGTGTTACCAATGAACAATTCTGGTTGGTGCATAATCTTCATGTCTAAGAAGTCCAATGAGTTACGCAAAACATGGTGTGCTGCAACACCAGCAATACCAGAAATTGATTGTGAAGCTGGCAATACTGGCTTACCTGCCCAAACACTTTGTCCCCAAGGACGTGAAGCAACATCCAAAGCATTCTTCAAAGCAGCTGGCACACTACGATTGTGCTCTGGCGTTACAATAATAAATGCATCTTGTGCCTTAACAGCATCACGGAATTCAGTATATTCTACTGGTGAAGCTTCATCATAATCTTGGTTATACAAAGGAAGCTTTGCAATATCCAAATAAGTAACTTCTGCATCTGCTGGTAAACCAGCAACCAATGCTTCTGCTACACCCAATGAGTATGAGTTCTTACGAGTTGATCCAACAATTACACCATATTTTGCCATGATATTTCTCCTTAAAATTAATCATTATGTACAACGTTTTCGTCGTTAATACTAACTTAACTTACTTTTACAAAGTTGTAAACACTTATTTTAAATAAGCAAAATAAAAACACACATATTATATGAAATACATGTGTTTTAGATATTATATTTAGTTTAATCTTCTTTAGTTAAATCAATCAAAATCTTCGCTTGTGACTTATCAGTTGATAGGCGATCAAATCCTTTTTCAACCACGTCATCCAAGTCAATCATATCCGTAATAACAGGTTCAACATTAATTTGTCCTGAACTTACCAAATCAACAGTTTGTTGGAATGTTTCACGTGAATATGCAATCGTTGATGTTAACTTAACACCAGCATTCATCAATTGCATTGGATCAAATGAAATTGGGTGGGCAAAGATTGAAACAATAACAGCTGTTCCGCGAGCCTTAGTTACTGAAATAGCTTGCTCAAAAGTTGGTTGTACTCCTGCAACTTCAAAGGATACATCTGCACCACCACCTAAAATTTCACGAACTTTTGCTACAGGGTCCGCAAAATCAGCTGGATTCACAACATCAGTTGCGCCCATTGTGAGTGCCTTTTCCAAACGAACAGCTGATAAATCAACTGCAACAATCTTAGTTGCACCAGCTGCTTTGGCTGCAGCTGCTACCAAAACACCGATTGGACCAGCACCAAAAATAGCAACCTTTTGACCAAACTTTAAGCCACCTTCTTTAACAGCTTGAACTGCAACAGCTGTTGGTTCAATCGTTGCTGCTAACTTCAATGAGAAATCAGCTGGCAAAGCATACAAATTAGTTTCTGGTACATTAACATGTGCTGCAAAACCACCATCACAACTTAGTCCAATAAAACTATAACCATCATACACATCAACATCATCAGGTGATTGTGCATGTGTAACAGTTGGATTTACTGATACATGATCACCAACTTTATAATTCTTAACATCCTTACCAACAGATTCAATAACTCCTGAGAACTCGTGACCCATTGTTAATGGTGCTTGTCCACCCGTTAACTCATCCACCTTATCAACTGGAATAAAAACAGGTCCTTCTAAGTACTCATGCAAATCACTACCACAAATTCCCGCATAGGCAACGCGAACAACGACTTCATTATCTTGCGCTGGCTTTAAATCTACATCTTCTACGCGAATATCTTTTACACCATGCCAAACTGCTGCCTTCATGTTAATACCCCCAAATAATACGAGTAACTAGAAATTATATATAATTACAATCAATTTATATTTCATAAACTTATCTATCAACAATTACATTTTATCGCTCTCAATATCCATAATCAACTAAGGCATTACTCCTATACGAAACAACAAAATTCCCAAATACGGGAATCTTTATTAATTCAATCATTTTTGTGATTTTTTTAACAAAAAAGTGGTTATATAGACTTGAAAACCTATATAACCACCGTTGTAGATTGTTTTATTTTACACAAATCAACATGTTTGCTTAGTCTTTCAACGCTGCTAACACATCATCCGTCATTTTTTCAGGTGTCGTAATTGGTGCGTAACGATGAATTAATTTACCATCACGCCCAACCAAAAACTTTGTATAATTCCACTTAATAGCACCATTACCAGATTGTTCTTTTAAATATGTAAACAATTCATCTTCATCTTGACCATTAACCATAACACGTTTTGTCATTGGAAAAGTGACACCATAGTGCATTTGGCAAAATTCGTTAGTTTCTCCATCACTATCAAGTTCTTGCTTAAATTGATTAGATGGCAATCCCAAAACAACTAGCCCTTCATCTTTGTGTTCTTTGTATAAAGCTTCTAATCCTTCAAGCTGAGGGGCTAGGCCACACTTACTTGCAGTATTGACGATAATAACGACCTTGCCTTCATAATCTTTTAAATTAATTGGCTTTCCATTCATTTCTGTTTCAGTAAAATCATAAATTGTTGTCATTATTTGTATCCTTCTTTCTAAAAGAACGTTGTTCATTAAAATTAATTATAACAATCATTATCTTATTGGAAGCGTAACATAGTCATCAGCTACCTGTCTAACAAATCGTATTAGTGATAAGTGTTAATAACTAAGCACGCTATCTTAGTCATGCATAATCAATAAAGTCGTCCCCATAGGGTCTATAACCTTAATTTGTTTATCATTATTCACACTAACAGTCACCTCTTCTGATTGTGCGCGTTGTGCCAATAAATCAAAATACGCTTGGTCAACAACCACACGCCAATCAATTAATCCTGCTTCATCCAAATGACGTAAATCACTGTTTTCACTCTGCCATAAGTTAACCGCATGATGGTGATGATAATGATTATTTGAATAAAAATGCGCTGAAGTTGAAACATTTGACACTAAGTCCATTTGTAAAAATTTTAAGAAAAACTTGTCAGCATCAACTAAATGACTCCCCATAAAATGCAAATGTCCAATTTTCATACCGGTTGGAAAGCCTGTCCAATCATGTTGCTTTTGTGCTAATAGCTTATCGCCATCAACTTCATTTGTGCCCATTGTGACAAAGCCATCTTGCCATTTCCAATTCTGCGCATCCCGGTCATGATATAATTCGATACCATTCCCTTCAAAGTCATTAATGTAGATTGCTTCACTGACGTCATGATCACCAGCTCCCACTGGAATCTGTAAGGTTAATAGACGATGCAAAATGGATGCTAACTCGGCAGCATTTGGAAAAAGCAATGCCATATGATATAAACCAGTTTGTGCCACCGTTTGTGGTTTTCCACCTAGTAACATCGTTAAAAATGGTGCTTCACCTGCATGAAATGCATAATTAATTTGCGTTTCGTCTGATGCAACATCCACTAATCCCAAAACTTTTTCATAAAAGACCCGAGTCCGTTTTTCATCAACTACGCGTATTGTTAAATGTTGAATATCATATCGTGCTGTTTTCATTTTCACCAATTGACTTTCTTTTTTATTTTTTAATTTACTAAAAGTAAGTATATGCTTTTTAAAGATATTCGTAAAGAATTTATCTCATCTCAAAATAACAAAAAAACCAGTATGACTAGCGCATTGGCGCAGGTCATACTGGTTAATTGCACTATTTAATACTCTGTAACCGTCGCATCATCACTAATGGTGACATCTTCTTGTGGCGTTTCATCTGATTGTGCCTCGCTTGCAGCATTTTGTGTTTCCGCAACAATGCTAGCAAAATTATTCTTTAAGTCCGCATTTTGCGTTTCGGTAAGTGTCAAATCTTTACCACTAGCCGTTTCTGTTGCATACACTTGTCCTTGACCTTCGTGAATAACAAAGAAATAAGAAGTAGGTGAATCAACACCTTGGCGCGATCCTGTTGCAACTGCAACGACTTGATAATCAGCTTTTTTATCAGCTTTTGGTGACCAAGTAAAGGCCACTTTATGATCATCGAGTTTCAAATGATCCTTTAATTGACCATCTTTAAGGGCATCTGGAAATTTATATGCTAAGTGCTTTGGCGTACCACCATTATAGGTACCAACAAAGTCTTGGCCAACAGCGGTTTGCCATATCCCCATGTAATCTGCTAATTCTTTATTCTGTGCATCAGACCATTGGGCTGGCACCTTTTCTTCAGCTTTTTTCTTTTCACTACTTGCTTTTTTCTTTTCTGCATTTTCACTAGCATTTTTCTTTACTGAAGAAGATGCAGCTGCCTTTTTGCTGGTTTCTTTTTTAACATTTTCAGTTCCAATTTGGGCATTCTTTTGATTATGATGCGTTACAACAACGCCACCACCAATCAAAACCACTAACACTATGATGATAGCAATTAACAAATCACTATTCTTCTTAGGTCCTTTTGGAGAAACTTGGTCAGCTTCATTGGCCATACGCGTCACACGTGACGGCTGTTCATCAAGCGTAGTTGTCACAGCTTCTTTTGTTGTCTGACTTGGCATCAAAATAATTGGTTTTTTGCGCTCATCAATAACCGTTTCGACTTCCTTTGGTGCCTCAGCTTGTTCATCGATACTAGATTCTGATGACATTTGCGCGTCATCCACCGCCGATTGAGACGTGTCTTGTTTTACCTCCTCTTTTGCTTCGGGTACAACTTGCGCATCAAACTCTGCATGTTGTTGCACTCTTGCTTGCAAATGTTTTGTCATATCATTATATTCATCTTTTGTAATAACGCCACTATTCAATAATTCTTGATACTGACGCAATCTTTCTTCATCGGTCATTGTCCACTCCTCTAATAACCTATTTTTACTATATCTATTATCACATATAAAGTCACTTACGTGTTAATTTTACCTACAATGTTAGTTTACTATTATACGCTAAAAACTACCGCTACAAAACAAAGCCTATACCAATATTAAAATCACATCACGTATCATCATCACTATAATATAAACCCCTCCATACATTTCACAATCGTTAACGTTATCACAAAAGCCTTAAATCAACTATTAATCACATTGTTTTAAACTAATACAGTCATTTTACATACTATTTAAATAAATATAATAAATTTTAATAACTATACCATTTTTGTTTTCACCTTGATAACTTCCCTTTTTAGAGGTATACTCTTCCTAAATAATGTTATGACATAATGTATAGAAAAGAGGGGCATTATCAAAAAATTATTTATCGATATGGATAATACGCTGGTTGACACATTACCCGTGTTAAATGCAGAGAGTAAAAATATCCAAAAATATCATGTCAATAAACCAGATCAAATTCCTGGTATTTTTCGTAATTTACAGCCAATTCCTGGTGCCATTGATGGCGTCTTCAAACTAGCAAATTACTATGATCTTTACATTTTATCAACTGCTCCATGGGAAAACCCAAGTTCTTGGCAAGATAAAATTAATTGGCTTACCGAATACTTTGGCAATGATGAAAACAGTCCCTTTTACAAAAAGGTTGTATTAACTCACAAAAAAAATCTTGTAAAATTACCCAATAGTATCTTGCTTGACGATCGTCCTTATCACGGTGCAAGCGATTGGGACGATGAAATGCTTGATAGCTTTTGGTTACAATACGGATACGATCCTCGCCTAGTTTGGACTGACGACCTCGTGCCTTTTTTAATTAGCATTGCACAAAATGATGAGCAAACTTTACGCACAGCTATCGTTCAGGCTAATGAGCAAAAGCAGTACCAGTTGCGTCATGCAACAACTGAATTTAAAAAAGAAAGCTGGGAATAATTAATGACTATTGTTTCAGGAAAAAACATAATCAACAAAGCTCGTCAAAACAGTTATGCGATTGGCGCATTTAATACTAATAATCTTGAATGGACCGAAGCCATTTTACGGGTAGCACAAGCACAACAGGCGCCAACAATTATCGCCGCTTCAATGGGTGCCGTTAAATACATGGGTGGTTTTAAAACTGTCGTCGATTTAATCCATGATTTGCATGATGATTTAAACATTACCGTACCAATTGCTATCCATCTTGACCATGGTGACTTTGAAGCCGCCAAAGCAGCTATAGCAGCTGGTTTCACGTCGGTTATGTTTGACGGTTCAAGCTTACCCATTGATGAAAACCTTGCTAAAACACAAGAAATCGTAAATCTCGCACATGCTAAAGGCATCTCTGTTGAAGCCGAGGTCGGTTCAATAGGCGGTGAGGAAGACGGCATCATCGGTGGCGGCGAAATCGCACCTATCCCGGATGCTGTGGCAATGGTTAATACAGGCATCGACTTTTTAGCTGCTGGTATTGGTAACATTCATGGTCCTTATCCTGATAACTGGAAAGGGCTACATCTAGACCACTTAAAAAACATCACCTTAGCGGTTAACGAGGCCATTGGTCACGAAATGCCTATCGTCTTACATGGCGGTTCTGGCATCCCCGACGATCAAATAAAGACCGCTATTTCAATGGGCGTTTCAAAAGTTAACGTTAATTCAGAAGCACAGCTCGCCTTCCATGAAGCGCTACGTGAATTTATTCTAGCTGATCATGATTTAGAAGGAAAAAATTATGATCCACGTAAGTTGCTGGCAACTGGTGTTAAAGGCATTGAATCTGCTCTCACTGAACGCATTGATGTCTTTGGCAATGCTAATAAAGCTTAATATGCCTGATTCAATCACTAAATTCTATCGAATTTAGTGATTTTTTCTATTGTGGCGTGTCATGATTCATGCATACAAAAAAACAACCTAGCTTAGGTTGTTTTTCATCCATTCACTTTAAAAATTATTTTTCGTAAACATCATGCTCTTCCAAAGTACCAATGCATAATTTGGCTGCTTCTTTATCTTGGTTAAGTATGCCCGTGTTTTTTTAGGCTCATCAGTAATAAAGCCATCTACGCCATATGCATACATCGTCATAATATTAACATGGCCGTCTACTGTCCATGCATATAATTTTTTACCTACTTGATGTGCCTGATCGCTTGTTTTTGGCACAACGCTTGAATATTCAAGTGCATAAAATTGATGCGACTTGTCACGATTAATCGTATTATTGAGTGGCGATAGTAGCCCGCTCGTGGCATTAATATAATCAGATAGACGCTTCAATGCATTTTGATTTAACGATTGAATCTGTGCCTTATTTTGTTTTATTGCTTGTCCATATTTGCTACTAAAATCTTTTAGCTCTTGATTGCTAATTGATGAATTAATTTTTAACTCAATTAACAATTTTTGATTTAACTCATTGGCTTTATTAAGATAGTCACCAAAATTGGATACGCTAACTTTATGCCCATTTGAATCATAGCTGATATTTTTTAGTTCCGACCAATTCGTCTCACTAATTTTATATTTTTGCCCATTAAGCGCTGTAATCTTAGCATCATGGCTTAGTACATAAACCCCATCTTTTGTATGTTGAATATCAATTTCAACATAGTCTGGCTTTGTTGCGCTCACTTTTTCCAAATTTTCAATGGCATTTTGCGCATCGTTCTTAGACGTTACACCCATATGGGCCATCACTAATTGTGAATCCATAGGTTGTTGAATAAATCGATTTGCTAAGCTTAACGATAACCCGCCAGTTGCGCCCATCGTTGCAATCGTTAGCAACCACGTTATTTTAGCCGGCTCCCTACCAATACGTGGATTTAAATTAGTCGTAAACAACAATAATACTTCAGCAGTTATAAAATACAACATGCCCATCAAAAAGGCCGTTAATACGTTCACCATCAAAGTACTAAAATCTGAATTGCCTAATTGATCAACTAGATACTGTAATCCCATTAATACGCCAACTGATATTAATAATTGTCCAACTAATCGTAATACCGCCATAATACTTGCGCTTAATTGATGACTATTTCTATGCCAACTTTTAGTTAATGCGTTTTTTAGCTTATCATCCGCAACGACTAGATAATACATCGAATCCTTAAATCTAAGTAAAACTAGCACTATACCTATATAAACAAATGCTGCAATTACTTTTAACCAAAATCCACTAATCATACCAATAAAAGTTTCAGGAATTGGAATGTAATTAATAACGGGCACTTTCAATCCGACTTGATTCAGCGGTAATAAAATTAATAATAAAATAAATGTAAAAACATATATTTTAATTCGATGCATATTATGCAACAACGTTTTAATACTTAATTTGTGATAATGATATAAAATAACCCCAATCAACAAGATAACAAAGACTAAATAAACTAAAAAATAGCCCAACATCGACATACCATATTGTAAACCATTTGCTTTTAAGTCACTCAACAACGCTGATACTCCTGACGTATCAAGCTGATAAGCTGGTGGCAAATAGTCATTAATATACCCAATGCTGACTGATGCAATATAATTATAAACCAATAACAACATCATCATTAACGTTGTTTGTTTTAAATAATGATTATTCATACGATCTCCCAAAAATAAATTACTACTACCATAAACCAGCTATATGTTATGACGTTCAATAACTATTTACCAGTTCTTTAAATAAAACAACATTCATAAAGATACTCACTTCTATATAATTAGTATATAGTGAAACGGCACTTTTACAACAAAGTTTTAAATTAATCGTGAACAATAAACTCGCTATTAAAAATAACCAACAAAAAAGCTACCAAATCAGATAGATTTGGTAGCTTTTTATCACAATTCATAATCTTATCGTATTTAATAGATATTATAAATTGTTTAATTTAGATTAGAAGCTGAACTTGTTACCGTTTTCTTCTTTGATGTACTTTGAAGTTAGGCCTTCAGCTTCAAGGAACTCACGGAATGGTACCAATTCTTGTGCTTCATACTTTTCCTTGTATGCGTTAACAACATCTTCGCTATACAAGTTAGTGTCAAGCTTCAAAGTTTCAACTGGAATTGGACGATCCTTAGTAATCTTAGCATCGATAACCACAACACGACCTTGGTTGTAGTATTCAACAGCTTCCTTCATAACACTGTCAATATCTTCGATACGGCTAACAGTTAGACCAACAGCTCCTTGAGCTTCACCGATCTTAGCGTAGTCAACATCACCAAAGTCAACACCAAAGTTATAAGTATTAGTATCTTCATACTTGTTCTTAATGAAACCATACTCAGTGTTTGTGAAGACAACGTTAATAACAGGCATGTCATAACGTACGTTTGTCACAACGTCTGGGTAAGTCATTGAGAAGGCACCATCACCCATCAAGTTCCATACTTGACGTTCTGGGAAGATGTTCTTGGCACCGATACCACCTGGCAAACCAATTCCCATTGTTGCAAACAATGGTGAAGTACGCCATAGGTTCTTTGGTGTCATGTGCAAGTGACGAATTGACATTTGTGTTACGTTACCAACATCAGTTGAGAAGATTGCATCTTCTGCAGCATACTTGTTAATAGCATTGTAAACTTGGTAAGCTTGTAGGTCACCCTCAGTCTTTTGCTCCAACTTGTTCATGTAGTCACGCCAGTTTTGAACGTTCTTAACGTTAGCATTCCACCAAGTTGATTCCTTAACTTCTGAAACCTTACCAAGGATAGCATCAATTGCTTCACCAGCATCACCCAAGATAGCAACGTCAGTTTGGTGACGCTTACCTAGCATTGCAGGGTTGTTATCAATTTGGATGAACTTGTCAACGTTACGGAATGTTCCCTCAACCTCTGAGAATGGGAAGTTAGTTCCCACAAACAATACCGTATCTGCTTCAAGAACAGCTTCGTTAGCTGGCTTCCAACCAACACGGAAAGTTGAACCAGTGAAGGCTTCAAAGTCCCATTCGAAAGTTTCAAAGTTCTTACCAGTTGTGATAATAGGTGCTTTGATCTTACGAGCCAAATCTTGAACAGCTGATCCGTGACCCATAGTACCAACACCAGCATAGATTACTGGACGCTTTGCAGCGTTCAATAATTCAACAGCTTCATCAATATCTTCTTCTTCAACAGGTGCTGACTTGTAGTTTTTAAACTTCAAACCTGATGAGTACAAAGGTGTTGAGTAAATTGAATCTTCATCAAGTTCTGCAAAACCAAAGTCTGCAGGAACTTCAAGTACGGCAACTCCGCGCTTTGCAATAGCAGTACGGATCGCATCATCAACCAAGTGAGGCAATTGCTCTGCAGTCGCAACACGACGGTTGTAAACAGCAATGCTCTCGTACATTGGGTTTTGGTTTAATTCTTGGAATGAATCCATGTTCAACTCACGAACAGGCTTTGATCCCAAGATAGCCAATACAGGAACGTTATCCATTGCTGCATCGTACAAACCGTTAATTAAGTGAGTTGCACCAGGTCCACCAGAACCAACAGCAACACCTAGCTTACCACCGAACTTCCATTGCATAACTGCAGCCATAGCACCAACTTCTTCGTGCTTAACTTGCAAAAACTTAATGTTATTCTCTGGATCACCCATAGCATTCATAAAGCCACTCAACGTTCCAGAAGGAACACCATAAACTGTAGGTACCCCCCAGCCTTCCATGACCTTCAATGCTGCTAATCCAGCAGAAATTTTCTTATCTGACATTCCACATTCTCCTACTCGACGCGTTTGAAAACGCTTACTTTTCTTTTACCACTTAAAATTATATTGGAAATAGTGGCCACGTGTCAAGTTGGCTTTTATATAAAAATATTGTTTTTTTTATGTATTTTTATCAAATTTTTTTATAATTCGCATGCTATTTTTAAAAAAATAGCTAATTATAATATAAAAACAATCATTTGCATTACAAACAAATAGTAAAAATCTACACTAAAAAACAAACTAATATTTATATATAAAGTGTCTTTATTTTTTTGAAATAGCTAAACTTTAGAAAAATTTAAACTTTTAAACATATTTTATTCCAATCTATCGCAAATAAAATTCTTTTTTATTCAAATTCACCCTTTTTATGATTTAAATACCTAATAACATTTATAACCTAAGTTAAATACATTAGCAAAATTGAAATTTAATTTCATTAACGAATCATAATATTGTTTAGTTGTAATTCTATTTCATAACTATTATAATGCAAACTATAATAGATAGCGCTTACAAAAGGAGCTTTATACGATGAATTTAGATCAATTAACAACCGAACAACGCAATGAACGCACCATGAACTTAGATAGCCTTAATATTCATGAGGCTGCTGTATTAATGAATAATGAAGATCAAACTGTTGCAAATGCAGTTGCGCAAGCACTTCCTACTATTGAAGAAGCCATTGCTAAAACAACGGCTTCACTTAAAGCTGGTGGTCGTATTATCTACATGGGAGCTGGTACAAGTGGTCGTTTAGGCGTCTTAGATGCAGCTGAATGTGTCCCTACTTTTGGTGTGAGTCCAGAAACAGTCGTAGGTTTAATTGCTGGTGGTGAAAAAGCCATGATCCATGCCGTTGAAGGTGCTGAAGATAGCCTTACTTTAGGCCCAAGTGATTTGCAAAGCTTACAATTAAACGACAAAGATACTGTTATTGGTATCGCTGCCAGTGGTCGAACACCATATGTCGTTGGTGGCTTAGACTATGCACAAAGCGTTAATGCAGCAACTGTTAGTTTAGCTTTAAATATTAATGCCATTATCAGTCAACATGCTCAAACAGCTATTGAAATTAATGTCGGCCCTGAATTTTTGACCGGTTCAACCCGTTTGAAATCTGGGACTGCCCAAAAAATGGTCCTTAACATGATTTCAACTATTTCAATGATTGGTATTGGTAAAATTTACAAAAACCTCATGGTCGATGTACAACCTACTAATGAAAAATTAGTTGAACGTTCAAAAGGCATTATCATGACAGCAACTGATTGTTCATATGACGTTGCCGCAAAAGCATTTGCGGCTGCTGAACAACATGTTAAGCCTGCAATTGTTATGATTTTAACAGGGGTAAACTATGCAGATGCCAAAGCTAAATTAAAGCAAGCTGATGGCTTTATTAATCAAACATTCTAATCAAAGGGGTATAACATCATGGCAAATGAAAACTATGATCAAATGGGACAAGACATTTTTAAAAACGTGGGTGGTGAAGAAAATGTCGATAAAGTCATCCATTGTATGACGCGTGTTCGTTTAACACTAAAAGACGAAAATAAAGCTGATATTGAGCAACTAAAAGCCATTCCAGGTGTGCTAGGCGTGGTTGAAGACGAGACCTTGCAGGTTGTCGTTGGACCCGGTAAAGTCAACAAAGTTGCACAAAGTATGGTAGATTCGGTTGGTGTTAAACTAGGTGAAAACTTCCCAAGTACAAAAAACAGTCAACCTGATAACGCAAACTTACAAGATCAAACTAGCCAAAATAAAGCTGCAGCAAAACAAAAATATAATAAGCCCAATAAATTCAAATCTATTTTGAAGTCATTAGCTAATATCTTTGTGCCAATGATCCCTGCCCTAGTGGGTGCCGGAATCATTGCCGGTATTGCTTCTATTTTCCAAAATTTGGTAACAGCTGGTACATTAACTGGCGATAATGTCACACAATTTGTAACCGTCTTAAATGTTATTAAAAATGGTTTGTTTGCTTATTTGGCTATTTATACAGGTATCAATGCCGCTTCTGAATTTGGCGCTACCCCTGCTTTAGGTGGTACTGTAGGAGCCGTCACGTTGTTATCCGGTGTCACACCTGATACACCAATTCAAAATTTATTTAATGGTCAAGATATCGCTGCAGGTCAAGGTGGTATCATCGGTGTCATTTTCGCCGTTTGGATTTTATCATTAGTCGAAAAAAGATTACATAAATGGGTACCTGATGCAGTTGATATCATTGTTACCCCAACATTAAGCTTATTAGTGATTGGCTTGGCAACTATTTACCTAATCATGCCAATTGCCGGTGTCGTTTCAGATGGTTTGTTACAATTTATCAATGTGGTCTTAAATGTTGGTGGGCCAGTTGCTGGCTTTATCTTAGGTGCGCTATTCCTACCAATGGTGATGCTTGGTCTACATCAAATTTTAATTCCGATCCACTTAGAAATGATTAACCAAATGGGTAGTACACCACTATTGCCAATCCTTGCCATGTCTGGTGCCGGCCAAGTTGGTGCTGCTTTTGCACTCTGGTTATACTTCCGTCATAATGACAAGCAAGCCGAACTAGTTCAAAACATCAAAGGTGCACTCCCTGTTGGTTTGCTTGGTGTTGGTGAGCCTTTAATTTATGCTGTAACATTGCCGCTAGGCCGGCCATTTATCACCGCATGTATCGGTGGTGGTATTGGTGGTGCCGTCATCGGAATGCTTGGTCATGTTGGTGCCATCGCTGTTGGTCCTTCAGGCTGGGCACTAATTCCATTGATTGCCAACCATAAAGTCGTCTACTATCTAATAGGTTTAGCTGCTGGTTATGTCGGTGGTTTCATTTGTACTTACTTCTTTGGTATTCCAAAGGATATGAAAATCGTGGCAACGGACCAAGTGACTACCAACTCAGCACGTACTGATGGCCCAATTGTTCCTGAAGTTGCTGAAACTAAGTCATTTACAACTGAATTAACAGCTCCTGTTAACGGTCGTTTGATTGCACTTTCTGATGTGCCAGACGACGTCTTTTCCGCAGGTATGATGGGTGATGGTGTTGCCATCGAACCAAGTGATGGCCATGTTGTTTCGCCAATTGACGGTACCATTCAAGCAGTATTCCCAACCAAGCATGCAATCGGCATTATTGGTAATAATAATGAAGAAATTTTAATTCATATGGGGTTAGATACTGTTAGTTTACAAGGTCAAGGATTTGAGACATTGGTCGAAGCAGGTCAATCTGTAAAAGCTGGTGAGCCAATTACAAACATGGATTTAAACATTATTAAACAAGCTGGTTACGCTACTGTAATCCCAATACTAGTAACAAACAGTGCTGATTTTGCTTCTGTTACTGATATTTCTGCGCAAGATGTTCAAATCGGTGATACAATCATAACGATTAAATCATAATATACTAATTATCAAATGGAGTAACACATGAATTCATTATTCGCCCGTTTAGTGGCTGAAAAACATTTTACAGCGAGCGAACGCAAAATTGCTGATTTATTACTTAAAAATCCACAATGGTTTCTCGACGCAACAGCTGCTAAAATTGGTGAAAAAACTCAAACTAGTAGCGCTGCTGTGGTACGCTTTGCTAAAAAATTAGGTTACTCAGGCTTTCCAGCACTACGCTTGGACATTGCCTTAGCAACGACTGATAATACGCAACCCTCATTGAGTGAAATCACTGCAGATGAATCTGTTGATGCCATCCTAGCAAAAACCAGCGCACGCTTTAAATTAATTCCTGATACTATCGCGCAGCAAAATAATGCAGTTAATTTTCTTACTGCGACACAATTAATTGAACAAGCTCAGCATATCTTCGTTTATGGTATTGCCGCTTCTTCTTTAGTCGCACAGGATTTACAACAAAAATTTACACGTATTGGCATTGAAGTGATTTATCATGCTGATTTTCATCAAATGATTACCAGCGTACAAGCTATTGCAACGGATAATGATATTAGCATTATTATTTCTGAATCTGGCAATACTTATGAGACACTAAAATTCCAAAAAATTAGCCTTGATTTGCACTTAAAAACAATTGTGATGACTAGTAATCCGGATACCCCACTGGCAACTAACAGCCATATGGTATTACAGACTGCGACACCACAATTTGATAAAGTACGTTTCGCATCAACTACTGGTCTATTATCACAATTATATGTTGTCGATATTTTATTTTATACTTATATCAGTCATCATTATGATGACGCACAAGAAAAAATTGCTTTAACAAGAGCCCGAATTGATCAAGATTTGTAACTATTAAAAACGCCACTGGCACCTTAAAGTAATGGGTGTCCGTGGCGTTTTTACTTATATTTTTAATGAACAACTTCTAACAACATTTTAAATAATAATGCACTAGATGTCGCACCTGGATCAATATGGCCCACTGAACGTTCACCTAAGTATGAAGCGCGTCCTTTACGAGCTACCATATCTTTCGTGGATTCTTTAGCTGTCTCCACCATATCATAATCAAGTTCACCAACTTGCATTGCCTTAACGACGGGATCCCAAACATCAATCATGGTCTTATCTTGTAATTCAACCTTACCACGAGTCTTGATACCTTCTAACCCTTCAGCTAAAATATCACCTAGTTGTTCATATGACGTAATAGTTTCAACTGATTTAGTAGCTTTCGTCATCTTCATAAACGCTGACCCATACAAGGGTCCTGACGCACCACCAACTTTAGATAGCATCGCCATTGATAAAGCTTGGAATGTTGCACTAATGTCTTTTGGTGTTGTCTTAGCAACACTTTCTTCGTACGCGATAACACCACGAGCCATATTATTACCGTGATCACCATCACCAATTGGTGTATCTAAATCACTCAAATAATCTTTATTTTCTACAATGGCTGTACTAAATTTTGCTAACCATGCTTGTACTTCTGTAACTGTTAAATTCATGTGTGCTCACTCCCCTAATTACCAAGCAATCGTTGAAACTTCACTCTGCAAAGCTGCTACAAGATTTTCATCACCTAAATCAATCAAAGTTAATGAAATACCGGCCATATCTAATGACGTCATGTAATCGCCAACCTTCGTGAAGGTTACTTCAACACCTTCATCGGCAAGCAAATGCAAAACATCATTCATAAAAATATATTGTTCCATCAACGGTGTAGCCCCCATACCGTTTACCAAAACCCCCACTTTTGTTGGTTTTTTGGCATAATCAGCCAGAATTTTAGTAACTAATTCTTGTGCTAATTCCTTAGATGGACGAATTTTTTCGCGACGATAACCAGCTTCACCGTGGATACCAACACCAAATTCAATTTCTTCTTCACCTAATTTGAAACCAGGCTTACCAACTTCTGGTACTGTGGCTGCACCCAAGGCCACACCAATTGTTTTGATTTTAGCAACGGTTTGATCACCTAATTCTTTTAATTCAGATAATGAAGCGCCATTACGCGCTGCATCACCCAAAATTTTGTGAATAAGAATCGTCCCCGCAACGCCACGCTTGCCAGCCGTAAACTCGCTGTTTTCAACTGAAATATCATCATCGACAACCACAATTGCGACTTCATGATCATTCATTTCCGACATTTCTTGTGCCATTTCAAAGTTTAAAATGTCACCGGTGTAGTTCTTAACGATTAACAAGACCCCTTCACCTTGATCAACTTCATCAATCGCTGTCAAAATTTGATCAGGAGTTGGGGATGTGAACACGTCCCCAACAACAGCAGCACTCAACATCCCATCACCAATAAAACCAGCATGGGCTGGCTCGTGACCACTACCACCACCTGACACCAAAGCAACCCGCTTTTCAGCAATATCATTTTGTGCAAGTACACGTGAGTCGTCAACACGATGAATTTTATCAGCATAACTACCAGCCAATCCGTTCATCATTTCATCAATAATATCCGCCAAGTTGTTAATTATTTTTTTCATGTTATTCCCCTAATACCACTTATCTGCAACCGTCTTTTTAGCTTCAGTAATAATTGTGTTTAAGTCATCCGTCACCCCTACCGTAATGGCTGCCGCAAATGCGCCCTCAATCAACGGCACATCTATTAAATGGTAGCGTTGCTTTTGTTCATCATTAATTAAATCTAACGCCATTTCAACATTCAAAACAGCACTACCAAGATCAGCAAATGCCAAAAAATGTGTATCTGAGTCAGAAGCCTCAATAATATCGGTAATCCGTGTTACATCAGAACCAATTCCGCCATCGCGGGTTCCCCCTAATGAATAAATCTCAGTATCTTCAGAAATATTCATTTCTTCTATCAATTCTTTTAACCCGTCAGTCACCTTTTGACTATGCGAAACAAGCAACAAATTATACTTCATCATATCTCCCCTTGCATCTAGTATTAACATTCATTTAAAAACATATTTTGTATCCCCCTCTGGATACAAAAAAACATATCACTTCCATATGCATATATCACCCAAAAATGAAAGCGGTATCTTTCCTTTTAATAAAGCTTACATGGTTATAATAAAATGTACAATAATTAATTTTTTCTAATAATCAGTTTGTGGCCGCCTTCACAATCGAATTTTTTAATAAAATTCTAGTGACCATTATAGAATTTTATATATCATCAGTTAACTTTGCGCATCTCATATCATTCATGAAATGTTTTTACATTTTAAATAATAATTGCATCTAAATTATGCAAGTAATTGCCAAAAATTTAGATTGCGATTAGCCAAATTTTTTTCTTCACAAATGAATCTTATGACAATATAAAAAAGGCTATTAATCCAGTAATTGGATTGATAGCCTTTAAACATTTTTACTTATTAAAATAAGCCTTTAACTCGTCAACCTTATCCAAACGCTCCCATGGCAAGTCCAACTCTGGACGACCAAAGTGACCGTAAGCAGCAGTTGCTTCATAACGTGGCTTACGCAAATCCAAATCGTCAATAATACCTGCCGGACGCAGTTCAAACAAATCACGGATTGCAGCGACTAAGTCATTATCAGCAACTTTTGCTGTACCAAATGTTTCAACGTTAACTGAAACTGGTGCAGCAACACCGATTGCGTAAGCAACTTGGATTTCAACCTTGTCTGCCAAACCTGCAGCAACGATGTTTTTAGCAATATGACGCGTTGCATAAGCAGCTGAACGGTCAACCTTTGTCGCATCCTTTCCTGAGAAAGCACCACCACCGTGACGAGCATAACCACCATAAGTATCAACGATAATCTTGCGACCAGTCATACCAGCATCACCCTTAGGCCCACCGATTACAAAACGACCAGTTGGGTTAATAAAGTAACGCGTATCATCATCAACCATATCAGCAGGTAAAATTGGATCAATGATATATTCACGAACATCTTGGCGTAATTGTTCTAAGGATACTGAAGCACGGTGTTGTGTTGATAACACAACCGTATCAATACGAATAGGTGCACCATTTTCATCAAGTTCAACTGTCACTTGTGCTTTAGCATCAGGCAACAAGTAGTCCAAAACGCCTGCACGGCGAATATCAGCTTGCTTTTTAACTAATTTATGTGACAACACAACTGATAGTGGTAAATACTCATCAGTCTCATTTGTTGCAAAACCAAACATTAATCCTTGATCACCGGCACCAATTTGATCAAGTGGATCAACACCACCGTCTTCACGTTGTTCGATAGCTGAATCAACACCTTGAGCGATATCAGGTGATTGCTCATCCAAGGTAATCCCAACGTGGATATCATCTGCTAAGAAGCCAGCTTCTGGATCATCATAACCAATACGCTTTAGTGTATTGCGCACAATATCATTAATATTAACGTATGCACGCGTTGACATTTCACCAAAAACATTAACATAACCAGTTGTTACTGATGTTTCTACGGCTGTACGGGCTTCTGGATCTTGCTTTAAGACAGCATCCAAGATGGCATCTGAAATTTGATCTGACACTTTATCTGGGTGTCCTTCTGAAACGGATTCTGACGTAAACAAACGCTTTTCTGACATAATATATCAATATCTCCTTTTTACTTTTACAAAAATCAAAAATAAATAAACCCCGAGTACCACACATAGGCGGCATGTCGGGGTTTGAGTCGATATGCGCCTATCTACTAGAAATTACCACATCACCTTAACGGTAGTTGGTGTCAGATCATGGGGTCCAGTCCCTCCCTGACTCTTGATAGGATGTCGAGTTATTTACTTTTTTTATACTTCAACTATAATACTGATTTTTTTTTAATTACGCAAGTTAATTTTTTACTAAACCCTGGTTTGATGATCACACCTCTCTTTTAAAGCTTCTCGAACAAAAGATACCATTGCACTGACACCTGGATTATTCGCAACTTTCACACAGCGTCCCAAACGCCGTAACCGATGTGCTGCAGTCACAATTTCATGATGTGCCCCACGCAAAACAATTAATTGGAAATCATATTGTGGCTTATGCATTTCATGCACAATTTTATCATTATTAACATCTGATGGATCAAGCCATACAACTTTAATACCCAGTCGCTTTAACTTTTGTGTGGCATTTTTTACAGTTTCACCCCACCATGAAATAATTAAAACTTGGTAATTTGCTTCGATCATAGGTTCTACTGATTCATGCACTTGTTTGACTACATCACGCTCATTCGTAACGGGTATATTTAATTGCCGAATTAATCTAATAAACTTAGTATCCAATCGTTGTCGTGCTGAATAATAATATGCCGTTGTTAATTCTTCAACCAACAAACCGTTCATACCTTCTGATGTTAATAAATACTCATTTGCTTGTCGATCAATAAATAACCATTCATCCCCATCATGTACCAAACGTCCTTGTATTTGATGCCATAGCACAACGTCTTCAGACACCAACTGATTATACTTATCAACTAAGCGCAGTAATGGGTGATATTCACTCACACACGTTTGATTTAATTCACTGGTTAGTTGTCGAATTCTCTCAGAACGACTAATTTGTTGGGCTTGCGTTGTTTTCATTTGTTGCATCTGCTGCTGATGCTGTTGTGATAGCGATAATTTCAGCTGTAAATCAGCTATTTTTTTATATAACGCACGATTATCTGTTTTAGGACAGATATGTTTAGTATCTGGTTTAAGCTGCGTACGTTGTTCTTGCTTTATTTTTGTCTGTTTTTTACGTACTTGTTCACGAATCGCTCCCATCTCTTGTTGTTGCTTTTTAATTTTAAATTGATACGTTGCATTCGTTTCACATACTGTTTCTAATTTTTGCGTCAATTCTTGATTAAGTAGCATCTGATCACACAATGCTTTTTCCTTTTGCGATAATGCTACTTTTAATTGCTGATATTGTTGTGTTAATTGTAATTTACTTTCAGTTAGTTGACGTAACCGTTGTTTGAGCGTTTGATTGGCTCGCTTTGTTTTATCACTAATATCATTTGGCAAGCTTTTTTCCAATACTTTCGGCTGCTGTTGCTGATAAAAAGTTGCTTCTGTTATGTCACCTAATAATAACTCGTTCAATTTCTCAACAAGCTCATCCACCCGATATCGTTCACCGCTAGGCAAAATAGCCATCAACTTCATGAAACGACGATCATGACAATAAGTGATTGCGGTCACATCCAATGGACACTGTACTAATTTTGTGTCTATTTGTTTTTGGATAGTCCCTAGCATGACCCGACTTGTTTGACTAAATTTAGCTAACTGGGGTTTAGATAATAAACTATCATTACGATACGTTGTCTGAATTAATTTTCCAAAAGGCTTTAAATCATCAACTAATTTTTTGCCAGTCGTTCCAGATTTAATAGGCCGCTTACTAGTTCTCATTAAAATATCCTCTATGTCATTTGTTATATTCATATGCTACTTTGTTTTTTTAAACATAACAATATTTTTCATGACGTATAATTATCTCAATATGTAAAAATTCGTTCTTCATAACTGCACAAAAAAACGACTTAAAAATCAACATTTCCAAGTCGCTTTATCTTAATTATTTAAAAGAAATTGGTTGTAGATCATCACCATGCTGTACATGTTTTTCATCAACCGCAAAATTTTGAATACGTTTAGGATCAACAAAGAACATCACAATTGTATCCTCATAGCCATTTGCTTCAAACAATTGACGATCAAACGTCATCAACAAATCACCCTGATGGATTTCTTGACCATCAATGAAATGCAAATCAAAACCAGCACCTCTTAGGTTAACAGTCCCCATACCAACGTGAATAATTGCAGCTAGCCCATTTTCAGATTCAATACCAAAAGCATGCTGTGTTGAAAATGTAAAACGAATTTTACCATCAAATGGCGCATAAACTTTATTATCACTTGGTTGAATAACGTAACCCGTACCCTCAAACAAGTCTAATGATGGTTGTGCTTGATTTAATTCAGCCAACGATGTGATAACACCACTAGTTGGTGCACTAATCAACTGTTGTTGTGTCACGACATTTGTTGGTGTGGTAATGCCCTCTTCAGTTGCTAATTTTGATTCTAGTTCAACAACAACCTGTGCGTGCGCTTTTTCAGACAACTTTACTTTCCACAAGAAAATAAGTAATGATCCTGCAGCCAAAATTAATGGTGTGTAGAATGAAAACAATTCAAAAGTATGAATATTACTTGCTGTCATATCTTTGGCAGTTGCTGATCCCGTCATACCGGCTGTCACAGCGATAAATCCAACAATTCCATTTGAGAAGGCCCCTGAAATTTTATCTAATAGTGGTCGAATTGATAATGTAACTGCTTCATTACGTTTACCACTTTGTAGTTGACCATATTCAATAGCGTCTGTCAGTGTTAAGACCGTCACTAATTGTGCATAGTTAAAGTTGAATAGTACTAATCCTACCGTTACCAATGTTGGGTTGTCATGAGCTGTTAAGAAAATAACATAAGCCAAAATCATACAAATCTGACCGATACTAAATAAAACCTTACGTGTTACAAACTTGTTTAACATACCAAATAATGGTGCTGTAAAGAAGCTAACGATAGTCGCAACCACACCGGCAATCCAGAATTGGTTTGGTTTGTCTAAAACATACTTGAAGTAATAGAACAAAACACCATTTGTTGCCACATATGCAACTGAATACAATAGGTATGACAATGAGGTCCATAACATTTGATCGTTATGCGCGATGCCAAGGAAAACATCTTTAATAGACGTTTTTTTTATTGGCCGACTCACGAATAACGTTGTTCTTTTCCTTAGTCCCCCATGCAGTAGCTGCTGCAGATAGAATAGCAATTATTGAAATAATAACGGCAAATGCTAGCCATCCTGCACTACCTTGTTCATGCTTACCAGTTGCCAAGTAAGTAAAGTAGGTTGTAATCGGTACCACAATGATTGTTAATCCGTTCCAACCAATCGTTCCTGTGAAACTACCCCACACTGTAAATACACTACGTTCAGAACTACTTTCAGAAATCGCTGGTACCATTCCCCAGTAAACAACGTCACTAAACGAATAGAAAATATCTAATGCCACAAAGACAATGACAAATAAAATTGCAAACAATAATGGACTAATTTTTGATAACCCAAATAATCCTGTAAAACTAACAATTAACAGAATTGCACTAACAATCGTACCAATCATTAACCAAGGTTTGAACTTCCCATATTTAGATTCCGTATTATCAACGATATTTCCTAAAATCGGATCTAATACAACCTCAGCTAAACGAATAATCACAACTAATGATGTAATTAATCCGATCAGTTTATTCGCAACAGATGGTGCTAAGTCAGCAAACATACTTGATGTCACATACACAATAAAGTAAGTACTTAATGCCCCATAAAATGCTGAATGCCCTAAATTCCCCAGAGCGAAACTAATTCGCTCCTTATAACTCGTCCTATTCATCTCTTATTTCTCCGTTAATTTTTCTTAACTAAAACTAAACCATCATATGCTGCCATTTGATGATTACCGACTGCTATTTCTTCACCTGTCAAAATATCAATAACCGGTGTTGTGATGGTTATCGTTGTTGCTTTATCTGCAAAATTTTGGACAAAGAAATATGCTTGATTGTTATCTTCACGTATATTGACATGAATCGCCTTTGTCATCTTTTCAATCGGTGATGCTGGTTCTAATTGCAAATCAGTCACAATCTTTTTATAGAAAGTTGCTAAATATGCTTGGTCAAAACGGGCACCCACATAGTACGCTGCTCCCTTACCAAATTTATTGACAGTTACTGCTGGTGAATCAGCATACCAATCACTGGTATAATGTGCTAATGCCTGCGCCGTATCCAGTTCCATAATCGTTGCATAATCATGCGCTTGTACTTGTTGCGTCGTATCGGCAACAGCTACTGATTGCGTAGGATATAATGTGTCTGTTTCAATCGGTTCCATACCATAAACTTCATGCAATGGCTTTAACCAGCCGCCAAGATAAGCCAAATAACGTTCATCTACTTGCCCTGAAATATATGATCCCACTAACGTACCACCTTGTGCGACATACGCATTAAGCTTATCCGCAAAGTCTGTTGTCATCAAAAAATGCATGGGATCAATGACTAATTGATAAGTAGACAAATCATCTTGTGTACTAATAAATTCAACTGGTATGTCATGTTCCCAGAAATATTGGTACTGCTCTTGAATAGTACGCCAATACTTAATTGTTTCACCTGCATAATTACGTACATCACTCAAAGCCCACATATTGTCATAATCATAAACAATCGCTACCTTTGCTTGTTGCGCTGTTGTATCTAATACTGGTTGCAACGCCATTAAGTTTTCACCAACCTGCGTCACTTCTTTGAATATCCGGGTATCATCTCTTAAATCATGGCCAATAACAGCTCCATGGTACATTTCCGATGAGCCTCGTGACTGATGCAACTGGAAATAATTAATAGCATTTGAACCGTGGCTAACTTCTTGTAACACACCCATACGATGCATGCCTGGTGCCTTTGGTCGATTAACTGGATGCCAATTTACCTGTGATGGCGTACTTTCCATAATCATATAATTATCATGCTTATAACTACGCATAACATCATTCATCACAGCCGTATTCATTGCTAATTGAGCAGTTGTCTTAGCATCACTACGCCAACTTGGATATGAATCCCAACTAATAACATCCACATGCTGCGCAAACTTTTGATAATCTAAATCAAAGAACACATGCTCATCATCTGGATTACCACCCATGAAATTCGTCGTGATTTTAATATTCGGTGTCACTTCTCGTAGCACCTGTGCTTCTGCCTCAAAGAAATCAATTGTTTGTTCAGAAACAAAACGATGCCAGTCTAAATTAAGACCTAATAAATTTTCATCACCACGTGGTGACGGCGCAACAACTTGATCCCAGCTGGTATACGTATGGCTCCAAAATGTTGCCCAATATGCCTTATTCAAATTTTCTAAAGTTTGATATTTAGCTTGTACCCATTTACGAAATGCCGCCTGACATAAATCACAATAGCATTGTCCACCAAATTCATTTGAAACATGCCATAAAATCAAACTTTTGCGCTTCCCATATCGTTCGGCTAATTTCCGATCAATATTTTGCACCTTTTGTCGATAGGCCGGACTAGTGTAGCAATGGTTGTGTCGTTCACCAAACAAAGCCCGTTGTCCATTCTCGTCAACTCGTAATACCTCTGGATATTTTTCAGCAACCCACCGTGGTCGTGCTCCACTTGGTGTCGCTAGAATAACATTCATATCTTGTTGCTCAGCTCGATCAAACACTTCATCAAGCCAACCAAAATTATATTCACCTTCGCTTAGTTCTAATTTTGCCCAAGAAAAGATGCCAATTGTAATGGTATTAATGTGTGCTTTTTTAAAATATGTAAAATCCTTGGCAATAATTTCTGGATGGTCCAGCCATTGCTCAGGATTATAATCACCACCGTGTATAAATTCCTTTATTTGTGTCATAATTAACCTCAACGTTATCCTTATCTTTGCTAATTAACCGTTACTTTTAATTGTAAGCGGTTTCAGCAAATGATATAGTGTTATTTAGTAAATTTATTTACTTATTATATGAAAAGGATTATTTAATGACTTCGATTAAAGAAATCGCATTGATATCTGGCTTTTCACAGAGTACTGTGTCTCGATTATTTAATCATGACGCTACCCTTTCCGTATCAGATGCAACTCGCAACAAAATATTGGCTACTGCAAAAAAACTACATTACCCATTACCACAAACAACAACAAAGAAAACTTACCAAGTTGCTGTTTTATTTGCACTAAATCCGCAACGTGAAATTGAAGATGTTTATTACTACGATTTACGTCGTAGCATTGTGCAACATGCTAAGGATGAATATATAGATGTCACCTTTATAAACCACCTTGAAAATCAAGATTTAACCAAGTTCGATGGTGCTATTGCGGTCGGTTATTTTGATGATGCACAACTTATCGAAATAAATACAGCTTTCTCACATATTCTATTTATCGATAGTAATCCTGAACCTGAACACTTTAGTTCTGTACAACCTAATTTAGAATACGCCACAACTAAAGCTGTTAATTTATTCATTCAACGGCAATTAACAAATATTGGCATTGTCACTGGCCAATATTGGGATGTCAATACACCTAGCCACTTAATTGTTCGTCTAGATAGTCGCTTAAATTACTTTAAAAACATCATGACAGATGCAGCGTTATACAATGATGAATTATTATTCAAAGCACGTGACTTTACAGTTTCTAGTGGTCATGAAATAGGCACGGAAATTGCCAACAAATTAAAAACTGGGTTAGCGTTGGATGCTTTGTTTATTTCATCTGACTCACTTGCCATTGGTGTTTTAGATGCCTTAAACGAAATTAGCCCTGAGTTAGCGAAACGTTTAGCCATCATTAGTATTAATGACAGTCCCAGCGCTGCCTACACGCAACCATCATTGACAACATTTCACATTGATATTGATTACCTGGTCACACTTAGTTTTAATAAACTATACGATATGATAACCTTCCATAATCAATCGCAAGAAATAACGTTAGTCACACCGACCCTAGTTTATCGCGATACTTTCACTAAAAATGACTGACATACAAAAAACACGTGTTTCGGCTAACGCCAAACACGTGTTTTTCATTTCGTAAACATTCATATATTGAACGTTTAATTTACTTATGCCAAAGCCTTAACAACTGCTTCGTTAAATGCTGGAATATCTTTTGGTTCACGACTTGTAATCAAGTTACCATCAATAACAACAGATTCATCTTCAATACGTGCACCAGCATAGTACAAATCAGGTTGTACAGTTAAGTATGACGTCATTGTACGACCATGTACCAAACCAGTTTGGATCATTAATTGTGGGCCGTGGCAAATACTTGCTGTTAGCTTATTCTTTGCCAAGAATACCTTAGTAAAATCAACGAAACGTTGGTCTGCACGCAATTGGTCAGGTGAAAAGCCACCAGGAATGAATAGTGCGTCAAAATCTTCCGGCTTCACGTCAGCGATTGACTTATCGATCGTAATCTTAGTGCCGTGCTTACCTTCAACAGTACCTTCTTCAAATCCGATTGTTGTGACATTGTGTCCTGCAGCCTTGATCGCTTCAACAGGTTCTGTGTACTCAACATCTTCAACTAAGTCAGTTACGACAACTGCAACTTCTTTTGCCATGATTAACATCCTCCTTTGATTATGGTATATAATTTATACCTAAAAGTACCATAACACAATAACGCACTTTTTTGTGCGTATGAGTTTGCGTATCAAATAGGAGATAATTATGACTGACATTGTAAGAAAATATGCGATTGAAAAAGTACAGAAAAAAGATTTTAGTTGCGCCAAAGAATACACACTATCCATGTTTTCAGGTAAGTATAAAATTGTCATTATTTACCATTTATCACATGATGGGACTATGCGCTTTGGCGAAATTCAAAAATTACTGGACCATGCTACCCACAAAGTATTGTCACAACAACTCAATGAATTAGTTGAAGACGGTCTTGTTTCCCGTCAGGAGGATTTGGTAAACAATCGCAAAGCTGTCTTTTATTCATTAACATCTACTGGACAATCACTCATGCCCATCATTGAAATGATGTTTTCATGGGAAAAAGAACGTTTAGCCACACTTGACGTTGATTACACACCCAAAATATAAAATACAAACCACCTGTATTCAAAAGACCTGTCCTCACTTTCATAGCGAGAACAGGTCTTAACTAATTTTTTAGATAAAACAATAACCGTCTAATCATTAATCGCTTCTTTAATCGGTGTATCCCCACCATCCAAATCAAATGAACGACGCACAGTATTTTGATTACGCAATACAGCCATAATCGTTTCTGCAACATCAGCACGTGGAATTTTCATTTTGGGTGAAGCAACAGTTGCTAGATCATCTACCACTGTTACATTGCCCGTTCCTGCATCATCTAATAATAACGTAGGGCGTAAAATCGTGTAATCTAGGTTACTGTGCTCTAAATATAAATCAGCATAGTGCTTTGCTGCATAATAAAAGTTACCAGTTGCGCCTAAATCATGACGCCCATATGACCAAAATTCACGTTTATTCGCATTAATTGCACTAACAATAACAAAACGCTTAACGCCAAGCTTTTCAGCAGCTTTAATACTCTTAACAGCACCATCTAAATCAATCATCATTGTTTTTTCTGGTCCTGTTTTGCCACCTGATCCAGCAGTAAACACAACAGCATCTACACCTTGCATCACATTTTCTAAATCAGTTTGTTCTTTTTCTAAATCAAGTGTAACGGTTTGTAGACCAACTGCTTCATAAGCATGTTGTTGATCTGCTGTACGTAACCCAGCAATCTCTTCAAAATCATGACTATCATGTAATTTTTTAGTCAAAATTTGACCAATTTTACCATGTGCCCCAATAACTAATACTTTCATGACTTCCCGCCTTTCTATTAGTAAGTACAGATACATCATAACGCAACACTAATCAGATCGTAAAGTAACTTACTTTACCTTTGTACCACCAGCATCCCCATTACTGCCTTCTTCAATTCCTGGATTAAACCAGTCTGCATGTGCATTCGTTGGTTGCTTCGTTAAATCAAAGTAGTGAACAACGCGACTAGGCGCTTTTCCCCAAGTATATGTTTTTGTCAAATACCCGGTTGTGATAATTCGAAATTGCGTGCTAGGAAATAGACAGGTAATGATTGTCACTTGGGCACGGTTAGTCGTATTTAAAACACTGACGTTATCAGCAGTAACAACCTTTTGTCTGGCAATACGGTATTCATAAATACCACTGGCATTTGCTAAATAAATTGGCTTATTATTTAACCATTTATTTTCATGCCGTTTGCCAGCCACTAAATAAGGCGCATCATCTTGATAATGCTGTTGCAAGCCACTAAAACCAGTTAAGCCATCATCAAAATTGTGACTGGCTAACCCATAATTACCCTGCCCCATTACTGGCGCTTGTGTCCCTTGTGGATCATTTTGCGTTCGATTTGCATAATTAGCGCCTGCATTCAGTCCTTTTTTTGAATAAGCATCATCAAATATTGGTTCTAAAATACCAACTTGTGGTACACTCACAAAACCTTGTTTTTGTAACCCTGGTTGTGTATCACGCATTAAACGACGCATAATTGCCTGTCTGTCACTATTTTTTTTAATTGGTGTGGTATCTACTGTTGTCTTGTGTGATTGTATTTCTTTTACAACTTGCCCATGTATCCCAAACCAGTTGTATTGATAAGCTGCATATCCTATACCAAGTATTAGTACTATTCCTAATATTATCTCGATTAAAATCGTTGTTATTTTTTTCATTTTTTCATTAATTGTTATTATTTAATAACATCCTTTTATGTTCTAAATTCACTTCCAAACAATAAACAAAGCTTAAAAGTATCAGTTTTTATTTTTATTTTAAAAAATGCAATAGTTATGGTTTTGTTTTTACAATAAAAGTAACATAATTTACACTATTATAGATGATACATGACTTTTTTTGTGTTAATTTAGTTCTTAATTATACTTTAATTGCAAAAATTCTAGAGAGGGGGGCTCAGTCGTGATTGAAAAGTTTATGCCTTTTATTGATAAAGAGCGGCGTCTCGTCATTCAATTATTTGAATTTATTGAAAGTCATCGCGAACCATCACATACATTGAATGAAATAGCAGACTTTTTAGATATTAGTGTATACAAAGCTAACATAGTTAGTAAAAACGCTGTGCTCATTGCCCAACAATTTCCAGAGGTAACCCTAATTTTTGAAAATGATTGCTTATTTACAAATAACATTAATAATGCTGTCATTACAAAAATCATCAATAAACAAGCTTATAATTCACTACCTTTTCAGATTTTTTTGCATACTTTTTTAAACATGTATAATCAGTCTGATGCAGAATTTCAACAATCTGTCGGCATCAGTACTGCGACATATTTTAGACTTAAAAAGAATTTAAACAATGCCATTGGTTTAGAAAAAATTAGGCTCCTTAAAAAAAGTGAAATTTTTATGCGTTATTATATTCATACTGTTTTAGTGTATTTTTCATATTTTGATTATTCACCCGACAGTTTAACCCAACATGCTGATTTCATTAAAATGAAACAAACTGCCAATTATGCAATGCTAGTTTGGCATATTAATCCCTCACGTAGTCAGCAAAAAAATTTCCAATACTTTGGCTTAGTGAACTTATTAAGAGCTAAAAATAACGCACCTTTATTAAAAAGTGATTTATCTTATCTTGTTACATTAACATCACAAAATGAATTGCTCTTGTTTATGAACCATCTGCATAAAAAATGGCATCTTTTAAAAGAGGATGCTGAAATCGCAACCAGATATTATATTACGTTTCTAATTACGACATACAGTTTACCCAACAAACATTTGGATTTTATACAAGAAAACACAATTAATCAAGCTGTAACCCAACGACAGATGCAGCATGTTGCCTTTCTGCTTGATAAGCAAGGTAAAAACATTGACCTTTCTGATTTACAAAACAAGTTAGCGATTGTTAATGCCCGAGTATTAAGCCCATTTTTTAAAACTGATTTATTTCACTACTCTACAAAACAAGAACATAATATAGTCCCAATGAATCCACAGGCCGATAGTCTTATTCATGAATTCATCGATATGGTGACGCACACGACGACATCACCTTTTAATGCTATTGAAATTTCTGAAATTAATAAAATTTACAGCTTAGTTGTCCTACCAAAATTAGTAATGCGTCATACAGATTTGCAAGTTCATATCGTTATTGATTTTACATCTGGTCGTATTTTAAATGATTATATTTCTGATATTTTCAACACTCTAGGAGATTTACACATTACAATTGATAAAAATGTCACTAATAATACTGAAATTTATTTAACCGACACTTTAAATCCAGAACTGTCCATTCATCAAATTGTTTGGAAAAGTAAGCCTTCTGAAAATCAGTGGCGTGCCTTTTATAATCTTATCTTTAGTATACGACAAAATAAAATCATGAATTCAAGTGAACACACAAGTCCATTTAAATAATAGGTTAAGTCCGTTATACTGAGTTGCGATAAACCACACTAGAATGACCTTTTAAATAAGCCCCCATAAGTTAGCTAACACTAACTTATGGGGGCTTATTATATGCTTTTTTATGGTAAATCATTACCTGCAGCAAAGTAAATGTCGTACCATTCTTGATGAGATAGTTGTACATTTTGCCCATCAATCATTTCAACTAAACGGCTTGGCGTCATTGAACCAAGAATCACCTGCATACTTGCTGGATGTGTCAAAATAAACGCAACCGCAATACCATTCTTAGTTGAGTGGTGCTTATCAGCAATTTCTTGCAATTTCATATTTAATTCAGGGAACTTATCATTACCAATAAAGTGGCCCTCAAACATCCCATATTGGAATGGTGACCATGCCTGAATAGTCATATTCTTCAATTGTGAATAAGGTAAAATACCACCATCATGATCAACTGAACGACTATCAGCCATATTAACATGTAGGCCAGCATCCACCATCCCTGTATGCATCACACCAAATTGCAATTGATTTGCTACCAATTTTTGGTCAACTACTGATTGAATTAACTCCACTTGCCATGGATTCATGTTAGAAACACCAAATTGTTTTACTTCACCTTGTTGGGCTAACTCATTGAAAGCTGCCGCAATTTCTTCAGGCTGCATCAACACATCTGGACGATGCAACAAGAAAACATCCAAGTAATCTGTGTCTAAGCGTGCCAATTCAGCATCAACTGAAGCAATAATATGCTCCTTTGAAAACTCATAGCGTGGCCCCAAAATACCATCATCTGCAACTGGACCTGCATCTGATAAAATACCACCCTTTGATTGCAAAATAATGTCTTCACGTGCAGCCCCAACAGCCTTTAAAGCCTTTGCCAAACTCTTAGTTGATGCACCATTTCCATAAATATCAGCTGTATCAAAAAAGTTAACGCCTTTTGATAATGCCGTCTCAACGACTTCTTGTGATTGTGCCTCGGTCTTATCACCCATACGCATAACACCCAATGCGATTTGGGGTACCATCAAACCAGAACCACCTAAATTAATTTGTGACATATTATTCACCCTCCCTGTATAGTATTCATTTTACACTTTTTTCAATACCAAAAATACGCTAATATTTATTGTTCATGCTTAGCATAATTTGCTTCAACCGCTGTTTTGTCTGCTTGCCACCAGCTTTGATGATTCTGGTACCAGCGAACTGTTTGTTGCAAGCCTGCCGTAAAATCTGTGTATTGTGGTTGCCAATTTAATTCCTGTTGTGCTTTGGTTGCATCAATTGCATAACGCAAATCATGACCAGGTCGATCGGCAACAAAATCAAAATCACACCGGTCTTGACCCATATTTTGTAAAATTAATTGTAGCACTGTTAAATTATTTAATTCTTTGTTAGCTCCCAATAAGTAGGTCGCACCAATTTCACCATGTTCTAAAATAGCCCAAATACCAGCAACATGATCCCATACATGAATCCAGTCACGTACATTTTGACCATTACCATATAATTTTGGCCGAATACCACTCAAAACATTTGTAATTTGCCGGGGTATAAATTTTTCAATATGTTGATATGGACCATAGTTATTTGATGTATTCGAAATAGTCGCTTGTAAATCAAACGACCGTACCCAGGCTCGTACTAACAAATCCGCCCCTGCTTTGGTTGCTGAATATGGCGATGACGGCCGATACTGTGAACTCGTGGTAAATTTATCGAATTTAGGTAATGTTGGTCGTAAGGGTAAGTCACCATAGACTTCATCGGTTGAAACATGATGAAAACGCACATGATATTTACGAGCCGCTTCAATCAAAGTAAACGTTCCCATTAAATTGGTCTGCATAAAAATACTAGGGTCATGTAATGCTTTATCATTATGACTTTCAGCTGCAAAATGAACAATGGCTTGTGTTTTTTGAACCAACTGATCAACTAGCTGTTTATCGTTGATATCCCCGACAACTAGTTGCACACGTTCAGTTGGTAAATCCTTTAAATTATCTGCATTACCGGCATACGTTAATTTATCTAACACCACCACATGAACATCTGGCTGATTAGCTACGACATAACGCACAAAATTTGTGCCAATAAATCCTGCCCCACCTGTTACTAAAATTTTATTGTACTTTGCCATAAACATCATCCCCAATTAAGATCAAAAAATAATTATCGTTATTTTCATCATATCATAATTGAATCAACTGCTTGAACTCGTCATACTTATGCTAACTTACGAAATGCTTGATCCAAATCTGCTAACAAATCTGCGATATCTTCAACACCTATTGATAAACGAATTAATTCATCAGTAATACCATTTTCCAAACGTTTCGCGCGTGGAATAGCCCCATGTGTCATAATCGCTGGCACTTCAATTAAACTTTCAAGCGCCCCTAAACTTTCCGCTAATGTAATAATTTTTAGCTGTTCAACAAATAATTGTGGATCTAATCCGGGCTGTAATTCAAATGAAATCATGGCTCCAAAACCATTCATTTGCTTTTTAGCCACAGCATAATCCGGATTTTTAGGATTACCCGGATAGTAAATCTTGTTAACTAATGGTTGCTTATCTAAATAATCAAACACCGCTTGGGTATTTTGCAAGTGTGCTCGCATCCGCAAACCTAATGTTTTCATTCCCCGTTGCAATAACCAACTTTCTTGGGGGGCCAAAATGCTACCAATGGCATTTTGCAAATAACCAATTTTTTCACCTAAAGCAACATCCTTGGTAACCACCAGACCCGCAATGACATCACTATGACCACCCAGATACTTTGAAGCACTATGCAACACAATATCTACCCCCATATCAAGGGGCTTTTGAATGTAAGGCGATGCAAATGTATTATCAATGATACTTAAAATATTATGACTTTTAGCAAGTGATGCAATGGCTGCAATATCAGTTACTCGTAATAATGGATTAGTTGGCGTTTCCAAATAAACGGCTTTCGTTTGTGGCGTAATTGCTTGTTCAACTGCCTGTAAATCACGTGTATCAACAACCGTAAATGTCATCCCAAAGCGCTTTAATACAGCGTCAATTAGTCGAAATGTCCCACCATACACATCGTTACCGACAATGATATGATTACCAACAGAAAAAAGTGAAAAAACTGTATTAATGGCTGCTGAGCCAGATGCAAAAGCAAAACCTGCCGTTCCATCCTCTAAATCAGCAATTAGTTTTTCAACAGCTTCTCTTGTCGGATTCCCTGACCGTGAATATTCATATTTACTTGCCCCGATTGTCTGCTGATGAAACGTTGATGCCATATAAATTGGGATTGACGTTGCCCCTGTAAATTCGTCTTCGCTAATACCACCATGAATCAATTTTGTATCAAATTCCATTATTAATTACCCCATTTTTTATATTATGAACAAAAAAAGAGCCCGATATCCTGCTTTACATACAGAAATCGCGCTCTTAGCTTAATATCAACCTTATATTTATTAGTGTTGTGTTATATTTCTCAAAAAACACGACACTTAACAGGCCGAACATCGCAAAAACGCGTTGCTCGACAAAAACATACTGTTAAGTTTCGTAGTGATTGACTCATTATAACCCCTCCAATTACTAATTGCCTCAAGTCTATCGAGATGTCGCTTACTTGTCAAGACTTATAAAAAAAGCAAGTCTGATTCAGTATCAGACTTGCTATAAAGCTAATTCATAAATTATTTTTATTTCAAGAAATCATCTTGTGTAAATTCAGGATTTGGATAAGTATAGAAGCCTTCACCTGCAGCAGCACCCGTCTTGCCAGCATCAATCATTTCCTTCAATGCTTTGACAATGCGTGCTTGTTCTTCGTCATCTTCAGCTTTCGCCAATGACAAATTATATGGTGTGTTCAAGCCAACGACATCAAGAATTGCAAATGGTCCTTGTGGTGCACCAGTTGCAATCATCCATGACTTATCAATCGTATGTGGATCAGCCACCCCATTAACCCATAGCTTTTGGGCAGCATCCAACAATGGTACCAACAAAGAATTTAAAATATAACCATGTTGTTCTTTATACAAGCGGAATGGGACCATACGAATATCCTTAGCAAAAGCAACCAACTCGTCTAAATATTCATCGGCAGTTCCTGCATGTCCCATAATTTCGGCGTTATTATTCTTCCAAATTTGGTTAGCAAAATGAATAGCCAAAAACTTTTCAGGTCGATCAACATATTCCACAAATTGTGAAGGCAAAAATGTTGATGAATTCGTCGCAAAAATTGTCTTTTCAGGTGCTACCTCTGATAATTGCGTGTAATAATCGGCTTTAATTTTTACACTTTCTGGAATTGCTTCAATAACTAAATCTGCATCAGCGACTGCTTGTGCTAAATCTGTATTAAATGACATACGCTCAATGACAGCCGTTGCTTTATCACCATCATCATAAAATGCTTGATATTCCGGTACATAGCTAGCTAATAATTCTTTTGCGTGCGCAATTGCTGCATCATTAATATCATACAATGTGACATTAAATCCTGAAAAAGCCGTTTGGAAAGCAATTTGACTTCCCAATACACCACCACCTGCAATAGTAACATTTTTGATTGTCATGTTAATTCCTCCTAATATCCTTTTCTGAATAGAAAAAATAATCCTCTAAAATTAATTATAGCTTAAATATTTTTAACATCCTAATAATATGCATTATCTAATAAAAAAGCATGTATTAAAAAAACGAACATGTATTGCTTATTAGCGCCATGTTCGTTTTTATTATCCTTATAAAGGGCTGACGATTCAGCCTTTATTATTCGGATTTACATTTTATCTTAACTATTACATTAATATACAGAAACTTCTGTCTCGGGATCGAAGAAATGTGCACGATTTAAATCAAAACCAATGTTAAATTGTTCACCTGTCTTCTTAAAATCACGTGCATCAACTTTCGCAACTACTTCAGTATCACCAATCTTACTATAAAGTTGTGTTTCCGCACCAAGTAACTCTGAAACAACGACTGTAGCAGGCACTACTGCATTAGGAAATGTTTCCAAAAATGTATTTTCAGTATGCATATGCTCAGGTCGAATACCAAAGACAAGTTCTTTACCTTGATAACCTTTATTATTCAATGTCTTTAAACAACCTGCAGGCACTTCCAAGGTAAAGTTTCCATCATTCTCACGAATCTTGTCATCTTGTAAAGTCACATGGAAGAAATTCATTGCTGGGGCACCAATAAAGCTTCCAACGAATACATTAGTTGGATTATCGTAAACCTCTTGTGGTGTACCAATTTGTTGGACTTTTCCATCCTTCATGACAACAATACGATCAGCCATTGTCATCGCTTCAGTTTGGTCGTGTGTTACATAAATAGTTGTTGTCTTCAACCGTTGATGTAACTTGGCAATTTCAGCACGCATTGAAATACGTAACTTAGCATCCAAGTTTGATAGAGGCTCATCCATTAAGAAAATGGGTGCATCACGTACTATTGAACGTCCCAAAGCAACACGTTGTCGTTGGCCACCTGATAAGGCAGATGGCTTACGCTTCAAATATTCTGTTAAGCCAAGAATTTCAGCAGCATTTTTAACACGTTGATCAATTTCGCTCTTATCATACTTACGAAGTTTCAACCCAAATGCCATATTGTCATACACCGACATATGAGGATACAAAGCATAATTTTGGAAAACCATCGCAATATCACGATCTTTAGGTGATTCATCATTAACAATTTGATCGTCAATTTTTAGTTCACCCTGTGAAATATCTTCCAATCCAGCAATCATGCGTAATGTTGTTGACTTACCACAACCTGATGGGCCAACGAATACGATAAATTCTTGATCCTTAATATGCAAGTTAAAGTCTGTAACTGAGTAATCCGCCGCGTTATCATACTTTTTGTAAATATGATCTAATGCAATTTGAACCATTAGAAAATCACCTTGTTCCTTCTATAAATTTCTTAATGAACTATTAATTCATGTCAGTATCTAAAATATCTGCAATTTCAATATCTTTTTGGGGAGCATCAACAAAAGCACGAATGAAGAATTCATTAGCTTTCTTAATAACTTCAGGATCCACCTTTGGCTGACGGTCAACGGTCAACAAACCATTCACCTCTTGCTCAGTATCCGTTAGTTGTGTATAGACAATCCCATTTAAACTATGTGATTTAGCAACTGCCTTCATAATTCGTTGGTATTCACTGATAAATTCTTCATCACTTTTAGCACCAGTGTAGCCCCATCCCTTATCAGCATCTTGTTTGTTATAACCAATACCACCAAATTCAGTTAATAAGATTGGCTGGCCTTGATACTTAAAGCCTTCAGCAAAAATGTCCCATACTGGTGGATTACGAATGATACTCTCCCATGAATGCAATGTTTCTTGATAATAGTCATAGGTTTCTTTATCATCCTTAGTACCATGAGCATAATTGTGCACAGCACAGATATCTGTTTCCGTTTGTGCCCAACCATCATTTGACTGTACCAAACGTGTTGTGTCTAATGAATGAATCAAATGATACATCGCCTGCGTAAAGTGTTGTTGTTGTCGGTCAATATGAACTTGTGGGACACCCCAACTTTCATTAATCGGTACCCAAGTAACAATTGATGGATGGTTATAGTCACGTTCAATAATTTCTAGCCATTCTTTATACAAAGTTGCTTCAGCCTTTTGTGTGAATACTGGTGCTGCGGCACATTCACCCCAGCAAATAAATCCCATTTTATCAGCCCAGTAAAGATATCTTGGATCTTCAACTTTTTGATGAATACGGGCACCATTAAAGCCCATTTTTTTAGCTAAACTAATATCTTTTTTGAAAGATTCATCACTTGGTGCAGTCAATAGTCCTTCTGGCCAATATCCTTGGTTAAGCACTAACTTTTGATAGTATGGACGATTGTTTAAATAAGTCATGCCATTCGCCGTATGAATTTTACGCATACCAAAATATGAACTAACTTTATCAGTTACTGCATCTGGTGCTGTTGTCTCAAAATCAACGGTAAATAAATTAGGATGCTCCGGTGTCCAAAGCCAGCCTTCATTGTGATAACCCATTCGGAAAATGTGATTACCTAAAATATTGATCCCCCATTCAAAAGTACTATCTTCAGGATAGATGGTTACCTTTGTTAGCAAGTCGTCACCAAATTTGATATTTGCAGTAACGCCCGTCCCAGGAATGAAATTATCAATTTCACCAGAAATTTCTACAATACCCTTATCAATATCTGTCACATATTTAACACTTGCTAAATTAGTAACTGGCTTTTTTTCTAGCCAAACGGTTTGCCAAATACCTGTCGTATTTGTATACCAAATACCTGTACTCTCACCGGTCCAATTTTGCTTACCACGCGTTAATTCTTCATCACGAATTGGGTCATCCGCACGGACTGTCATGACATGATTGGCACCATCTTTTACAAAATTTGTAATATCAAACGAAAAGCTAGTATGACCACCAGAATGTGTACCAACATGTTGACCATCAATCCAAACATCAGCTTTAAAATCGACGGCCCCAAAATGGAGAATGGTTACCTCATCAGTTGACTGGTCTGTTTGAAAATGACGTTGATACCAAACAACACTATGTTCACTTTGATCGTCAATACCACTTAATTGTGTTTGATAGGCAAAAGGAACTTCAATCTTTTGCGTTAACTTCTCTTGTTGGTACCATTGATCTTTAATTCCCTGATTTTGGTCATCAAAATCAAAGTCCCAACTACCATTGAGGTTTGTCCAATTTTCACGTTGAAATTGCGGTTGCGGGTATTCTGTTCGATACATATCGTTCCTACTTTCTCTTTTATGAATTAACAAGTTTTTGTTTTTTTCTCTTTAAACTAATAATTATTGTTGTTGGTACCAATAAAGCTACCGTAACAACATCCATGCAAAAATATGCAATAATCACTTCAATAATCAAAATTGGCAACACCCATTTATTAATTTCTTTTTCTTTTAAGAAATATTTAGCGAATAATAGGTTAACTAAACCAGCTAGAATAAACAACGTTCCAACTAATCCACTCAATGAACTTACTGGCAATAAAGTTTCAGTTGTTGTCGTACTGGCATCAAACATTCCTAACCCTATCGTTAATGCACCATCAATAAATTGCCAAACTGCAGCAATTAGTAATAGTTTTTTATCCCAGTTTCTTTCTAACATATATAATTATCCCTTCACACCTACTGACAAAGACATTGATTGCAAGAAATACTTTTGTGCGACTAGATATAATATAAACGTTGGAATGATAGCAATGATTGCACCTGCCATCAAAGTTGGAATATCAGCAACATACATTCCCTGCAATAATTTCAAACCAGGTGTAATCGGCATCTTATTAATATCTGAAAATACAATTGATGGCCACAAGAAATCATTCCATGAACCGGTAAATGTAAACAACGCAACAACAAACAAGACAGGCTTAATTAATGGCAAAATAATAATTCTAAAGATTTGCCAATCACTTGCCCCGTCAATTCGAGCAGCTTCATCATAAGCAAGTGGAATATTATCCATAAACTGACGAACTAGGAAAATATTAAATGCCCCCGTTGCAGCTGGGAAGATCATTGCCCATGGTGTATTTGCCCAACCTAGCAATGTCATAATTTTGTATAGCGGGATGATGTTCATTACGGGTGGAAACATCATGGTCGCTAACAAAAAGATGAACAAGACATTTCTTCCTTTGAATCGCAAACGCGAAAAGGCAAATGCTGATAATGAGGTGACAATTAATACTAAAATTGTTGAACCACCTGAAATGACAATTGAGTTTAAGAACCAGCGGAACACTGGTGTATTTGCTGTATTTTGTAATAAATCTGAATAATTTGTTAATATCCAATTGATTGGTAGAAACTTAAATCCAACTGATTGCATTTCAATATTACTTTTAAATGATGACATCACACCGTATAGCAATGGCATAATCCAAATAATACTTAATAGAATCAAAAAGATAAACGATAACCACTGTGATGCACCTTGCTTCTTATTTTTCATGATTTCTTTACCTTCCTACATCAATCTTTATTTCTCAACAAGAATAGTTGAACCATGGATACGATCATAATGCAGATACCCAAAATAACTGACATTGCTGAAGAAATTCCAGCTAACGATTGTCCTGATCCAAACGCATTTTGTTGCACATTCATCATCAAAACGGTCGTAGAGCCGTTTGGTCCACCGTTTGTCAACATTAATGGTTGTCCATAAATATTGAATTGTGCAATCGTTGTTGTCACAATCGTAAATAGCAACTGACCACGAATACTTGGTAAAGTAATATGAACAAATTTCTTCCAACTTGAAGCACCATCAATATCTGCTGCTTCATAGTAGTCTTGTGGAATACCGTTTAAAGCTGCTTGATAAATGATCATATTACCACCAATTGTCCACCAAACTGTTAGCACGACAATTGTAATCCATGCCCATGGTTGCGTACCTGTCCAAACCTGATTCCAATTAAACAATGTATTCAAGGGACCATAATTAGGATTAAAAATCAATGACCACACAATAACCACGGCAGAAATTGAAAATAAACTTGGTAAGTAGAATAATCCTTGGAAGAATTTTGCAAATTTTGGTTTTGTATTTAACATTACGGCTAGTGATAATGGCACTAACACACAGAATGGTACTGAAATCAAAACGAACAAAATTGTATGCCATAAACCACTCGTTAATTGATCATGAAAAATAGAGTTTGAAAACAAAATATTTTTAAAATTATCCAAACCAACAAAGACTGGTGTTCGAACTAAATCCCATTTTGTAAAAGCAATATAAATCCCAAAAATTAGCGGTATGAAGAAAAAAATCGTAAAAATCGCTAAATGCGGCAATAGATAAACAAATGGATGGCTGCGCGTACGCTTATGCTTACTCACTTGCTCATGTGACTTTAAAGAAACTTCTGCCATTAGTATGTAACTCCCTCTTAATTTTTATAGACCTTACTTTAATTTGTCATTTGTGCATCAACTTCATCCTGCACAGTATTTTGCATTTTCTTCAAATATTGTGAAACGCTTGTCTTATTAAAGACAGCATCGTAAGCATATCGATCCAAATAATCAGCTAAGTAACCATTGTAGCGATAATTAAAGATTGTCATTGAATCTTGTTCAACCTTATTTGTTAACAAAAACGATTGTTGCATCTTAAGGTATTTTGGATCTTTAGTAATTGCGAGTGACGCTGGATTTTGCCCTGATTCAGCCCACTTTATTGAGTGTGTTCGAACCCAGTTAACAAAGGCTAACGTGCCTTCTGTCCTTGCTTGATCACGCTTGGGTTGCTTCAATAGAACGAATTGATGACTTGATGACCAATTAACAATTTTCTTTGAATCAGAAGATAATTGTGGTGCATTGGTAACACCATAATCAATATCACTTTCTTTAATCTGATTATTCATCCAAATTCCTTCAGGAAGAAAGATTTGCTTACCTGTCAAAAATAGTTGCATGGGATCATCCCCATCTTGTGTGGTAATTTTTTTATCATGCATATCCTTATAAAAATTAACAACACGACGTGACGTCTTATTATTTAAATCAGGATCTTTCCCATTCTTGGTTAATTCGCCCCCCATTTGACCGTACAATGATAGGAACAATGGTTTCCACCATGTTAATCCCATACCTGCGATATCATCTTTTTGTGATTTTTTACCTGCGGCCTTAATTTCATCAAAAGTCACAATGTTATCGTCCAATGCATGTGGTGCATATTTCTGAACTAATTTTTTATTGTAGTACATGAATGATGTGTGAATATCTAACGGCACACCATAACGTTTTCCTTGATAAGCACCATTTACCCAAGCTTCTGGTACATAATTATCTTTGTTGATGCCTGAAAATTTTTTTAGATAGGGATTATAACTATCTAGTAACCCATTATTCACGTAGTCTTTAATTCGTTCTACGTGGACAATTTGTAAATCCGGAATACCTTTCTTAGAATTCACAATAGTTGGGATTTTTGAATACATATCGCTTTCTGTTAGCGATACATTCTTAACCCGATACTTTGGATTTGTCTTATTATATTGATTAACAAGACTTTGCATACTAGTCCCATCCGGCCCAGTAAACGGATTCCAAAAAATAATTTCTTTGGTGTCATCTGCATGAACTGCTGTACTTGTCCACCCTGTTAATCCAAGTGATACAGCAATAGATGTCACGATTACACCCCAAAAATGTGACTTTTTCATAAAATTTCCCTCTTAAACTAAGTACCTAATAAAATGTTTAACATTTAGCTTAACTTCCTAACAGTTGTATTATCTGCCCAACTTGTAAGCGCTGTCAACGTTGTTATGACAGTATGCAGCCATTATTAATAATAACGGGAACATCATTGACACACTTGCTGAAAATTCGTATGATAGTTAACAAAATAGTTAACTATCATGAAAAGAGGGGTTTTTATGGATATTGACACTAGCATTAACTATCTACCTGTTTATCAAGCACTAGATTCTCCGGTTCGCTTAGAGATGATTGACATTATCTCGCATGAAAAAGTAACGGCAACACAATTAGCGAAGCGTATGAATATTAGTAAAGCTGCCATTTCTAAAAACTTACATATTTTGAAAAATGCAAATATTATTAAGTTTCAAAAGGGAACCGATAATCGTCAAAACGTTCCCTGTGTGAACATTGATAAAATTTCCATTAATTTCCCACAACAGATTTTTCCAGATTATTATAAAAAAAGTTATGATATTCCGATTGGTAATTATTTTGCCATTGAAGATGTGGCCCCTTCCTGTGGGTTGGCCACAAATACAGAAGTCATTACACCAATGGATGATATGAATGTCTTTTTTAGTACACATCGTTTCCAGGCCCAAATATTATGGTTTACACAAGGCAGCATTGAATATATTATTCCTAATGAAATTCCAGAAAATGGCAAAATTGAATTGTTAGAATTTGATATCGAAATGGCTAGCGAATTTCCAATGTCTAACAACAGTTGGCATTCTAAAATTGGTTTTTGGCTAAATGATAAATTTATTGGTTCAACTGAATTACCTGGTAATTATTCTGATGTACAAGGCCGTTACACACCAGATTGGTGGCCAAAAAAATTCAGTCAGTACGGCCTATTAAATCATATTCGAATTGGGGAATTAGATACGTCCATTGATAGCGTCAGTATCTCTAATGTTAATATTAATGATCTTGAATTAGATAAGACACGCCGGTTAACTTTAAAAATGGCCGTTTTACCCATGGATAATGATACATATGGGGGACTAACATTATTTGGTAGTGATTTTGGGAATCATCCACAAAATATCAAGGCAACCGTCTTTTACTCACAAAATGATCATAGCGTAAATTAAAGGGGGATATTATGGCACATATACAAATCACACGTTTTTCAAGCACTCTGCAAACACACATGAATATTGGTGTTATACTCCCCGACCAACTACCACAGGCACCTTTAGACACTATCTGGTTATTACATGGCCTTGGTGAAAATGGTACTTGCTGGCCTACTCGGACAACAATTGAAAATCTTGCACTAAATTATCAAGTGGCGATTATTATGCCTAACGTTGATCGTAGTTTTTATATGGATGAAATAAATGGTCTACCTTACTGGACTTATTTTACAAAAGAATTAATGCCTGAAATGCAACATTTGTTGCCGTTAAACAGTCATCGCGAAAATAATTTCATTATTGGTAATTCTATGGGGGGCTTTGGTGCTTTAAAACTCGGTTTTAGTCATCCGGAATTATTTAGCTATGTTGCGGCCCTATCACCTGTCATTAATTTAACTGATGTTATACCAATTATGCCTGATATTAAGCGTGTTTTTGGTGATGAAATCCCAGAAGACTATCTACAAATTCTAGCGCAAACAGCTAAAATAGATGATTTAAAAGCCATTAAATGGTACCGCACCATTGGTGAAAGCGATTTTTTAAAACCTGCAAATGATCAGTTCACTCATTTTATGACCAAACATCAACTGGATGATCATTATCATGTCTCACCCGGTAATCATGATTGGTTTTTTTGGGAAAAAGAAATGCAAAATGTTTTGGCTTGGTTACCATTAAAACAAAATGTTTAAAGCAGGCTGCATGACTTGAACCGATCATTAAAGAGACGTTAGTGAAGTGTATCTGACTAACGTCTTTTTTAATGCAACAAAAAAACTCGACAAATCCATAAATGAACCTGTCGAGTATTAGAATGCCGTCGATGGGGGTCGAACCCATACTCCCTTGCGAGAACTGGATTTTGAGTCCAGCGCGTCTGCCAATTCCGCCACAACGGCATATAATAATTAAATAAGCAATTTGACCATATCTGGTTAAATGCCGTCGATGGGGGTCGAACCCATACTCCCTTGCGAGAACTGGATTTTGAGTCCAGCGCGTCTGCCAATTCCGCCACAACGGCATATCTAATTATTATATATATTAAAATAAAAAGTTATCACTAACTTTAAGGGCGGTAGATGGGGATCGAACCCACGCGTGCCGGTACCACAAACCGGTGTGTTAACCACTTCACCACTACCGCCATCATCAATTAAACAGGGGTAGAGGGAGTCGAACCCCCACCGACGGTTTTGGAGACCGTTGTTCTACCATTAAACTATACCCCTATTTGAAGATGGTTATTTGATAATACATCGTATTATCAAATGGCGCGGGGCGGAATCGAACCGTCGACACTACGAGCTTCAATCGTATGCTCTACCAACTGAGCTACCGCGCCATTATAAACGGTCACAACGGGATTCGAACCCGTGATCTTTCGCGTGACAGGCGAACGTCCTAACCAACTAGACCATGCGACCAATGGACGTTACAGGGATCGAACCTGTGACCCCCTGCTTGTAAGGCAGGTGCTCTCCCAGCTGAGCTAAACGTCCATTATTATTGTTACAAACTCAACAACAGAAATAATTATACCTATATTTCACTTTATTGGCAACCCCCTAAACCATGTATCTTTTATATTTAATATATAATTTGAAATATTTCTTTATTAAAAACCACCAAATGAACAAATTTTTACAAAAAAACGTTTGATTATCTTTTCTGTGTTATTATACAATTGCATGTTTACTAAATTTCCCCTATAATATGTAATTGTGGTAGTAATTACGGTAGTGTAGCCAAGTGGTAAGGCAACGGTCTGCAAAACCGTCATCACGGGTTCGATTCCCGCCACTACCTTAAACAAAAAGGACAAATTGACAGTGTCGCGTCAGCTTGTCCTTTTTGTTTTGTCTTTTATTTTAAAACGTTCTGCCACATTATCGTCATTTTATCATCAGCAAATGCTTGGGCTTTTTCATATGCCGCCGTCGACATTTGTGACCATAAATTATCATCTGATAGCAACGTCACAACTTTTTGTGCCATCGTATTGTTAGACCCATCTGGCACAATATAGCCATTAACACCATCTGCCACCAATACATGTGCACCATACGGCACATCATAAATAATTGCAGGTACACCACCACCCATTGCTTCAACTAAATTCATACCAAAAGATTCAGCGATAGATGGTTGCAAAATTACTTGTGCTTGCTGGTATGCTTGCTGTAACTTTTCTTCATTGACATAGCCACCAAACGTCACATGATCAGTAACCTCTAATTTTTGTGCCAATGTTTGCAAATTGTCCATAATATCCTGTGATGCGGCATAGCCGTAGTATACAAGCGTTGCATCCGGTATTGTCTTAACGACCTTAGCTAATACACGTAAAGCTTGATCAGGTCGTTTTTCTGGTGATAGACGGCCAACGTAAATTAATTGATGTGATGGTTGCTTTTGTAAAGTAACCGGCGCTTTATTTAAAGTTACTGGTGACAATGAAATATCAGGCGCCACTTTAATCGATAACGCTGGATAACGACTTGCTAAATCCTTTTGCTGGCTCACCGTAGATACTAATATTGCTGTAAAAGCACCCCCAAAGCGTTCCAATACATTAGTATAAGCATCATATAATTTACCCCGTACTGGATGTTTTACGTTTCCAACATGAATCCCGTGTAAGTAGGCATATTTATGTACAGTCCCTTGCACTGCTGCAACAATATGGTCCAATCCACGACGATCAGAAATTAAAGTTACGTCTGGCTGCTGACGAGCAATTTCATTTAAAAAGAATAAAAATAATTGTTCTTGCGAATTAAAGCGATAATCATGTCCTAAATAGTTTTTCAATTTATACATACTAGGCAATAATTGACCGTTAACATTCATATGCGTAATTTCAATAACAGGATCACCAGCTAAATTCAAAAACTGTTGTACAGCAAGTTGACCATCTGGATGGAAATAATCGACTGATGATTTAAATCCTCGCCAATCAAAGTTTTCACGTACTGTGATATTATCAGCACGATCATAATAGGTGATATCATTCACCAGACCAACCGTTGCTGGCATAACATTAATACGCGCAATAACCCGTCCTTTGTCTTCGACTGTTGAATAATTTGGCCCATGACCAACGATATGATATCGATCAAGCGGTAATTGCGGTAATAAACGTAAGTGCTGTTTTTTGCGTGGGACATTGGTTGTTCCTTGAAAATAATCATACATATTCAACACTTCATCATTATTTAAACCAATCGCTGCAGCATCACGATTTAAAAAACGGTTATAATCTCGCGTCACATAAGCCGCTTGATCTAAACGATTTTGTTGATATTCACGATTGAAAAATTGCACTCGTTTAGCTTGAGCATGCTCGGTTCCAGAGTTATAGGCAAATATGTTTTCACTCACAAAATAATACATTTTCACTATCCTCTCCGATGACCAGGCATTGCCGCAATTTTGGTTGCCCAACTAGCCTGAGCATCTGATAACAATTTTTTCCAAGCATCCCACACTGCAGCTTCAGAATACCGTTCTGCTGATTGATAGGCACCCTCAATATATTTTTCAGCCAATGCTGGATCACGTAAAACTTGTAAAATGGCTGCCGCTAATGCTTGATAATCACCATATGGCACAACCGCACCATTTACACCATCAGCAACAATTTCATTTGGCCCGTAATTAACATCGTATGAAAAAGAAATTAATCCATGTGAAATAGCTTCCATAATTGCTAAATTAAAGCCTTCCATACGCGAAGTTAGCCCATACATCATAGCATTATTTTGGACTTCATCAATCTTGGTCGTATACCCCTTCAAAGTCACGACATCAGCTAAGTCATATTCTGCGATAACTGCTTCAACTTCATGTTGCGCTTTATAATTATCGCCAGGGTCAGGATATCCATATAAGTCTAATGTTACTTGTGGGATTTCTCGATGCACGATGCCAATCGCACGCACTAAATCATCCAAATGTTTTTCCCAAGCAATACGAGCAAAAACCACCATCTTACCAAATTGGCGATTTGCTAATGGCACATGTGGTGCTGTTAATAATTTATTAGACACAACCCCTACTGGAATGGTAAATAACTGGGCCTTAGGTTGTAATCTAGTTCGTACATCAGCTGTTTGTTTATGCGTTGCTGAGACCACAGCATCATAACCATCAATAACATTTAGAGCAAATTCATAATTATTATTAAATAATGGTGCCTCTGGATCTTGCGCATCTGCTGTATGTGCATTATGCAAATGAAACACTGTATAGGCTGGCTTTTTTAACTGTAACAATGCTTGATCACCTAAATGTGAGCGATCCAAAATAAAAACATTCGGGTAATCAAGTGACCAATAATCTTCATTTAAACAATCCAAAAAATAAGTTATTAATGCTGTTCGTGTGTCAAATTGCTGACATTTATTATGACGATCAATCAACCGCCAACTTGTTTTTTGCATATTGCCACGCATTGTTTGCTTATGAAACGCCTCAATTACCACACGTCCAGTTGGTGTTTGCCAAGTTTCTGTCCCAATCTTATTGTCAGCTGTATACCATTGTTTTAATGAAACAAAGCCTCTTGCATCATAATGATCAACACAGTACAAATTATTAAAGCCATCAAACCATTCAATTGATTTAACTGGACGTGTATCATCTTGCTTATAATTTACACGCGCTATCAATTGATTATTAGCAGTCACCAAATAACGACTATTCGTCGGATCATCTGTATACTGTGCATCTAGTACACCATATTCAATATCTTGCACTTGTATTAATTTAGCTGTGACATTACTCGTTTCTTGAAAATAATCAAATAAATTGATTATTTGTTCATCTTGAATACCGGCTTGATTGGCCGTTATATGCCCATTGGGATCCCAATCACATAAAACTAATTTCGCTGGTTCATTATTTTTGTTAAACAACGCCAATCGCTTAAGTTCTGCATGTTCGATACCAGATTTATGGTCAGGCATCGTTGCATTAATAAAAAAGTTCATCTGTTACGCCTTTCACTCCGGATATACTAAGCAAATTGCGTCCATAATTTAACAATTGCTTGTATACCAGCATCTGCTAATTTTTGTTCATCAACTAATGTCGTATAAAATTGTTCAGCCATTGTCGTCATGGGTAAATCCACCTGCATTTTTTGGGCTTCATCAAGTGCAATCCGTAAATCCTTGATGTAATGCTTAACATAGAAACCAGGCTCATAGTCATCAGACAACACACGCGGACCATAGTTATCCATTGACCAATTTTGGGCTGCACCACCTCCAAGTGTCTTTAGCACTTGAGGCAAATCTAATCCAGACTCTTTAGCGTATGCCATTGATTCTGCCATCCCCAACATAGTACCTGCAATCATAATTTGATTAGCCATCTTGGCATTTTGACCACGACCAGCTGTACCAAATAACGTTGCTGCTTTTGAAATTGCCGCAAACATTGGCTTTAACTCATTAAATGCTGCTTCATCACCACCAACCATGATGGTTAACGTCCCATTCTTAGCTCCTGTGTCACCACCAGATACTGGGGCATCCAACACTTTCACGTTAAACTCACGTCCTGCATCCGTTAATTCTTTAGCCAAAGTGGGGGTTGATGTTGTCATATCTAAAATAATTTGACCTGGATGTGAACCTGCAAAGATGCCCTTTTCACCATAGTATTGTTCAGCAACATCTTTGGGATACCCAACCATTGTCATCACAACATCGGCTGATTCTGCAATTTCACGTGGCGAGTCTTGCCAAATTGCACCATTGTCAATAACAGATTGTGCATGGGCCTTTGTTCGATTATAAACAAAAACTTCATAATCAGCCTTTAGCAAATTATTAATGATGCCTCGTCCCATTACACCTGTACCAATAAATCCTAATTTCATTTTTATATCCCCCAATTAGACTTTTGTCTGATAATAAATCTGCTCTGTATACGCCGTACTATATATTAATGATTTTATCTTAAATTCAGTTAATTTCACAAAAAAATCCATAAATCTAATAATTAATTTATATCTGCCTTAAATACACAAAAAAACTCGTAAATTTATTACACAACAATCCAACTTTAATTAGCCAGTTACGCCTAATGTGGGTATGTCTTGCAAATAATTTTACGAGTTTTATTTTTGAGGCCTAATCGGCAAACACAACGTGTCCGTCTTCAAAAGCTGCAATACGCGCCAATGATTCAACATGAACACCTTGTTCATCTAACATTGCGCGTCCCTTTTGGAATGTCTTTTCAATAACAATACCAACACCCACAACTTGTGCTTGTGCAGCATCCACAATTTCCATCAAGCCGGTTACAGCCTGACCGTTTGCCAAAAAGTCATCGATAATCAAGACGCGTTCACCTTCATGCAAGAAGCGCTTATCAATCATGACATGATTAGTTTCTTGCTTAGTAAATGAGTAGACATCGGCAATATATGACTCTGCTGAAAGTGTAATTGACTTCTTCTTACGTGCGAAGACCATTGGCACTTTTAGTGCTGCAGCTGCAAAAATAGCTGGCGCAATTCCTGATGATTCAACCGTTAAAACCTTATCAATCTTTTCATCAGCAAACAAACGGCCAAATTCATCACCCATTTCTTGCATCAATTGTGGATCAACTTGATGGTTCAAAAAATTATCAACTTTCAAGACGTCTTCGCCCAAAACACGTCCATCTTTTTTAATACGCTCTTCTAAAATTTTCATATTGTTTACATAACCTCTTTCTGACGACCTGGTAATACAATGTTCAATAGAACTGCTAATATTGAAGTGACAACAACTGAATTTTGAATAACTAATTTTACTAATTCTGGCAAATGTTGGAAAATTTGTGGGTAAACCGTCACACCAATAGCTGAGCCAATTGAGATTCCTGCTATCATCAAATTACGTTCTAAATTAAAATCAACTTGCTTCAAAATCGTAATTCCCTGTACCCCGATTGTACCAAATAAGATAATCATTGCACCACCTAATACAGATGATGGAATAATCGTTGCAAGTGCACCAAATTTTGGTAACAGTCCGATTAGCAATAAAATTAATACAGCATAGTAAATCGGTGTCCTTGTTTTAACACCTGATAAACGAACAACACCAACGTTTTGTGAGAAAGTTGAATATGGAAAAGTATTAAAAATACCTGACAAAATAACTGCTAATCCTTCTGCACGATATCCCTTAGCCATGTCTTCATTAGTCAACTTACGACCTGTTAAATCAGCTAACGCAAAATAAACACCAGTTGATTCCATCATTGATGTTAAGGCAACAATCATCATTGTAATCATTGCTGACCAATGGAAAGTTGGCGCAGCTAAGAAAAACGGCGTTGGCATATGGAACCAAGAGGCGTCAGCTACCGGTTGCAGTGACACTTCTCCTAGTAATCCTGCAAAAATTGTTCCTAATACGATTCCTAGCAAAATTGCAATTGACTTAGCAAAACCTTTTGCAAATAAGTTAAATAGTAAAATAATGACAATCGTAACCAACCCAATTGACAAGTTTGTTAAACTACCAAAACTCTTTGCTTCTAAGTCACCACCACCCCAATTTTGAAAACCAACTGGGATCAGCGTAAACCCGATAACTGTAATTAACGAACCCGTTACAACTGGTGGAAAAAATGCACGTAGTCGTGCAAACAAACCACTAATTAAGAACACAAAAGCACCAGCTACAATTGTAGCCCCGTACATTGCCCCGATTCCTAACGTACTACCAATATTAATTAATGGTGACACAGTCTGGACTGCCGAACCAATAACCACTGGCATGGCAATTCCTGTGTACCGCGTTCCCTTCAATTGGAATAGTGTTCCAACTGCAGTCATAAAAATATCAGCAGATATTAAATAAGCCATTTGTTGCGCATTAAATTGTAATGCTGCACCAATTAATAGTGGTACTAAAATACCACCTGAATACATCGCCAAAACATGCTGTAATCCTAAAATAAGATTACGCAACTTGCTGAAACGTTCTGTCGATGTCTGTGTGTGCGACTCCATAACTAAACTCTCCTCCAATTTAGAAACACACGTAACCACTATCTCCAATAGACATTTGGCAATAAAAAAATGCACCCTATGCATTAAAAAGCATGCAGAATGGGTGCATTAATAAATCAAAACACTATCGGTAGTCCATCTCTTGGGAGACGGGTAGGAACTCGTTGGCCATTCTCCAACAATTATACCGATAGTGATTACGTCTTTTATTATTATGTAGTTAAATATAGCAGACATTACGGCATTTGGAAATAGTCAGATTTTTAATAATCCTAAACTTCATGCCAGTTTATCAATAAAACACATTGACAACGTGCCATCAATTACTATATTTTAGCTTGAGTAGACATTTTATAGGTTTATATCTGTTACACAACAACAGTTTTTAGGAGGTTTCATGTGAAAGAATTCAGAATTCAAAGTTTTGTCCTGATTTTAATCTCTTTCGTATTAGGGTTTAGTGAGTTTATCATTATTGGGATTCTTGACGATTTAGCCAAGGAGTTTTCAGTTAACGTCGCCACGGTTGGATACTTAGTGACCATCTTTGCCATGGTATATGCAATCAGTACGCCAATCATTACATCAACTTTAAAGCATAATTTATATCATGCCATGCTAGTCTTAGCTATTATTTTTACGTTTGGTAATGCTTTAACCATATTCGCACCAAATTACACGGTATTAGTTATTTCACGTATTATCGTTGCCATTGTTTCAGGTACCCTAGTTTCGCTATCATTAACTTTCGCAACCGTCATTGCTCCCATTCAAAAACGTGCTTGGCTCGTTAGCTGGATTTTTTCAGGGTTCAGCGTCGCTTCCGTTTTTGGTGTTCCATTGGGAACCTGGATCAGTACCACATTTGGCTGGCGTATCACTTTTATTACGATTACGATTTTTAGTTTGTTAACTGTCTTTTTAATTATTAAGACATTGCCACATAATTTGGTACAACAAAAACAAGGAAATATTTTACAGCAATTTATTATCTTTAAAGATCCACGCATTTATTTAGGTGTTATTTTACAAACATGTAGTTTAGCCGGCATTTATGTATTCTACACTTATTTACGCCCAATCTTTTCAAAATCACTTAATTTTGATCCTAGCCTCATTACAATCTTGCTAACAGTCTATGGTGTCATGTCATTAATTAGTAACCAGGCTAGTGGGAAAATTGCTGATTACAAAGGCTTAAAGGCAATGCCAACGCTGTATACAATTGAATTTTCCCTACTCGGTGCAATGCCTTTATTGCTGGCCAATACATGGTTAGGAACTATAAACATTATGTTAGTTGGTGTGTTTATGTATCTGATTAATTCACCATTACAACTACACATTATGGGCGTTGCCGAACGTGATTATCCGCAATCACTCGTACTCGCATCGTCATTAAATTCAATTTTTTCCAATTTAGGTATTTCACTAGGTTCAGCTATCGGTGGTCTAGTTGTTGCCAATATTGGCTTAAATAATGTTGGACTCGGGGGTGCCGTATTTATTTTGTGTGCACTAATCGCAACAATTATGTTGAACAAGGTTAATGCGAAACAACCCGCATTAGATTAAATTTTCCAATCTTTTAAAGCACGTCAAAAAGCGTCAAGTTACCGTATTTTAACCTGGTAATTTGACGCTTTTTGGTATTTCATAAAAATTTTGGTGCTATATACTTTATTTTAGAAAAAATATGATAAATCTGATGCAACTGAAGGATAAGCAAACAACTGTTGCGTAACGGTTTCTTGCGTTAGTCCTTGATTAATTGCCGTTGTTAAATAATTAATCAGTTCATCAGCATGGCTACTCATAACCGTTGCACCTACCAATCGCCCAGCTTGATCAATAGCTACTCTAATCCGTGAAGCTGGTTCACCTTGTCGATAAGCAGTATACCAACTAGTCATATCAATATCCTTAACGGTATAACCATTCTGAGCTGCTGTCCCTGTTTGAACCCCAACTTTGGCTAATTTCGGTGTCCCATATACAACAACTGGCATTGCAGGATAGGTAATTGGGTGCGATGTCCCTAAAATTTCTTGTACAACATGGTGCGCCTCATACGAAGCGACCGGCGTTATTTTAGGAACTGGCGAATAAGCAACATCCCCCACTGCATAAATATGCGCATTACTAGTACGTAAATAACGATCAACTAAGATACCTTCATCACGAAATTGTACTTGTGCCTGATCCAATGCCAAGGTGTCATGATTGCCAACACGTCCAACTGCACGAACAACCACACCAGCTGTTAAAGTATTGCCAAAGCTTAACGTTGCTTCAAACTGATCATCAACGGCTTTTAATTCCGTGACTTCAGTATCGAAATACATGTGAATACCACGATCATCTAACTGATCCATTAGCGAATCAACCATCTCATCATCAAATGAACGTAATAACTGATCACTATGCACTAACAACGTTACGTTAGCACCGGCAGCTGCTGCAATTGTTGCAAACTCAATCGCAACAAATCCACCACCGATAATCACAACTTCGTCAGGTAATGATGGTAAGCTCAAGAATTGCTCAGAATCAATCGTTAATTCTACACCTGGAAAAGTTAATTCAGCTGGTCGCTGACCAACTGCTACAATCCAATCTGTTGCGGTTACGTGCACCGCAACTTGATTATCTTGACTGACCACTGCAGTATGCTCATCAATAAACGTCGCTTTACCAGCTAAGTGATCAACACCACTAGTAACTAATGATTGTTCTGTCCCTTGTGAAATACCATCAGTATATTGATTTTTACGTGCCATTAAATCAGTCCAATTAATTGTCACTTTGCCATCAATACCTGTACCAGTTAGAAAATCAGCATATTCTTTTGCTTCGACGGCACCTAATAATATCTTTTTGGGGTCACAGCCGTAATTTGGACATGTACCACCCCATAAATATTTTTCGATAATCACAACTTTTTTCCCAGCATCATGCAATTGATGTGCGGCTGCTAAGCCTGCAGGACCTGCACCAATAATTGCAACATCATACTGTTCAGTTTCACTCATTAACTTGCACCATCCTTTACCAAGTATTTCTTAATACTATTATCGCAAATTTTTATTAAATATAAGCTAACAAAGTTTGGGCAAAGTGTTCCAAATCCGCCTTATCTTGGTCTGTAAAACGATTTGTGCGCGTTGAATCAATATCAATCACACCTAATTTTTCACCATTAGCACGTGTCAACGGAATAACAATTTCAGCATTTGAAGCAGAGTCACAAGCAATGTGCCCTGGATGTTGGTGCACATCAGCGACGATAATTGATTCTTGACTATTATAACCTTGTCCAACAACACCTGAACCAGGTTTGATGCGAACAACAGCAGGTTTTCCTAAAAATGGTCCTAAGATTAGTTCATCTTTCGTTGGGTTATACAAATAGAAACCTGCCCAATTAACATCTGCTAAGTTTTCAAATAAAATAGCCGCAGCATTTGATAGATTAGCTAATGGCAACTCTTCTGATTCTTCGCCAGAAATCCATGAAGTTAATAATTGTGATAATAGTGGGGTTACTTGTTCTGCCATTTAATTTTCCTCCAAATATAAAAAAGTCCCTTATAAGAACTAATAGTTCCTATAAGGGACGATGTATCGTGTTACCACCCAAATTCACTTATTTCGCATTAAATAAGCCTCTGATGTTAGTGCATTTATGCATAAACTGTAGTTGATAACGGTATTCACCGTGATAATCGCTTGCACGAATTATCATTCTCCGAGTTCATCTTCAAGTTCCTGCCAAACACTTTTCCATCAACCAAGTGCTTTCTAGATTGGCTCGGTAACATTACTCTTCTCATCATCGAATTTCTAAAAATATAATTGACCATATCATACGAAGTCCAAAGATAATTGTCAATCATTAAATGAGAAATTATTTCATTTAAACGTTTTGTGCAATCCAATCCATAACTTGAATTGGTGTTAAGCGTTCACCATTACCGATGTGATCAATTTGCTTGCCATCTTCAAACAAAACAAATGCTGGAATACCCATCAATCCTTGTTCTTGTGCAATAGCTAAATTAGCATCACGATCAGCATCAAACCAGTTAACGCCAGCTGCAGTCACGCTTGCTTTAATATCCTTAACAAATGGCTTAATTGCCTTGCAATCACCACACCAGTCAGCTTGTAAGAACATTACTTGCTTACCGGGCTTAGCGATTTCTTGACGAATAACGTCATCATCATTTAATTCTGGTTGGTAGAATTCCATGTCCGTGCCCTCTTTCACTTATTTATTGTAAGTATAATAGTTAACCCGTCATTAGTCAAATTAACCTCTTTTGAGTATGCACGATTACAAAATATTTGGCAAGTGAACGTATTAAACCTCTTGCAAGCGCAAATCTTGCATCTTTGTTTGGCCGATCACCTTCAAGAAACGGTAGTAACCCCATGCCAACCCAGCCGGTATAACAATGCCAAATACAATTAGCAATACCAAACCACGCATATCATGTGCCGCCAACCATAGTGGTGCAATCAGTGAATTCAATCCCAATCCAGCAAGAGCATAGGGAACTTTAAAATCAAAGCCGACAACTGCAATAACTGCTGTAATCATTGCAATAACTGCTGGTCCTACGGCTAAAATAGGTCGTTTCAACAAGTTTGCAAATTGGACTTTCGGTGTCACCAAACCTTGGGCAATATTGCCACCAATTGTATTTTGGTTATAAGACATTGCAGTAAATGAAACGAAAGCAACTGTTGTACCAATCAAAGCTGCCCCTGAAGACATCGGATCTAGTTGGACTGCAATCGCCAGTGCTGCAGAAGAAGCAGGTGTCATCAAAAAGACAAACCACGAAAGTGAAACAACTAAAGCACCCAAGACTGGATTAACTTGCATTGTATGCCCAAGCGCACCACTTACCCAATTAAGGGCAGGTGTTGTGACAGATGCCAATCCTAGACCAGCAATTGAACCCACCATTGTCACAGCAAATGGGACCAACACCATATCCAATGGCGTCTTACCGGTCATCCACTTTCCCAACATTGCAGCAATCACACCTGCCAGCACAGCTGAAACAGGCTGACCGGCCGTCATAATTTGTGACCCAGCATCTTGTGCTGCTTGCCAACCAGTGGCTGTCATTGTGTTCGCTACTGCACCTGACGTGAAATAAACACTATTGGCACCAACTGTTGATGCAATCATTGTACCACCAATCACCAAAGTTGATGTGCGCATCATCACAGCAATTGCCATCCCCAAAGCAGGCGCTAACAATTTTTGGGCAATATTACCAACTTGCACCAATGCATCCCAGTGAATCGTTGTTCCCACCGTATTAACCAACAAGCCAATTCCCAAAAATACCAAAACTGTATTTGAAACACCTTGTGAAACTAAAAAAACATAATCTTTCGCTGTTAGCTTTTTTTCTTGTGCCTGTGTCTGTGTTTGTGCCCGCTCCATAATTTTACCCCTTCTCCGTATAACCCTGAAGATACAAAAAAACCGCTAGTTAGTCTGTTCCTAACTAGCGGTTCACGAATATAACATTCCAGTGATGAACTAGTCGGCCCTTTTTGTAGGCCGACACAAATTGCTCGACCTTTTAGTTGATAATAATCAAGTCTAAAATTAAGCCGAGTAATAAGCCGTTATTTGTGTTGTTCATTACTGTCTTTGTCATCATTTTGTTTCTCCGTTTTTTATTTGATGTTTATTATTATGAACCTAAAAATTTGAATGTCAACACTTTTCTCTAATTTATTTTTAATAAAAATAGTTGTCAGTTAATAATTAAAAAAGCAACCCACACATCGTCGGTTGCTTACACTTAATCCTATTTTCGGATACTTAATCTAATGGCACATCAACTGCCCAACCTTCTGGCCCTTTTTCATCCCCATATTGAATCGCAACTAAACGATCATACAAAGCCTGCGTCTTGGGACCAACTTCAGTTTCAGAATAAAACACATGTTTATTACCTTGGTGCGTAATCGAACCAACTGGTGAAATAACAGCTGCAGTTCCCATGGCACCGGCTTCTGAAAACTTATCTAAATCATAGATACTAATTGTGGTTTCTTCTGGCTGCAAGCCCATTTCAACAGCCAGTTCTAGTAACGAATACTTCGTAACTGATGGCAAAATAGATGGTGACTTCGGCGTTAAGAAACGATTATCTTTAGTGATACCAAAGAAATTCGCTGAACCTAATTCTTCAATGTTTTCATGTAAGCGTGGATCCAAATAAACCACATCAGAATAACCAGCTTGGTGTGCTTGTTCGCCTGGTAACATTGACGCAGCATAGTTTCCACCGACCTTGGCTTGACCAGTTCCGCCATGCGCAGCACGATCAAAATCACTTGTAACATAAGCTGTCGGTGCTAATCCACCTGGATAATATGCACCAACTGGCGTCACAAAAATATTGAAAATATAATCATTACCAGGATGTACACCAATGTCTGGTGTCGCTGCAATTAGCAATGGTCGAATATACAAGGTCGCCCCTGACTCATAAGGGGGGACAAACTCTTGATTAGCCTTTACCACTTCTTTAATGGCCTCAACAAATAAATCTTCTGGATAGCTTGCCATCAATAACCGTTCTGCTGAACGTGCCATACGTGCAGCATTACGATCTGGCCGGAAAATATTAACACCGCCATCTTGACGACGGTAAGCCTTTAACCCTTCAAAAATTTGTTGCCCATAATGAAGCCCAACTGCAGCCTCACTCATTTCTAAATGACTATCTGTGACTAGTTTACCAGCTTCCCACTTACCATTATGGTATTCTGCACGATATCGATATGGTAAATCATGGTAAACGAATCCCAAATTTTGCCAATCTAAATCAGATACTTTTGTTTTTGCCATCTTATAATTCCCCCAAGTTCATAAATTTCTAATCAATTATTAGAATACAATGAGATTATTGTCAAGCTTTTATTTTACGACAAAAAGAAAAGATCTAAACACTTCGAATCATGCCTAGACCTTCACCTACTTATTTAACGACTGCTACAGCCCACTTCTTCTTACCGCGTTTTACAATAACATATTTACCATCGTACTTATCAGCAGGATTAATAACGGCATCTTCATCCTTAATTTGTACACCATTCACACGCACAGCACCGTCCTTAACCGAACGACGAGCCGCCGTCTTTGACTTTTCAAAACCAGCAGCGACAACCAAGTCTAATAGGCCAATTTCAGTATTATCAATTGTAAACGTTGGTACATTACCAGCCAAAACAGCAACTTCTTCAGTTGTTAATGTTGCAACATCAGCATTGCCAAACAAAACATTTGTCATGACTTCAGCTGTATGCATGGCTTCTTCACCATGCACGAAAGTGGTGACTTCTTGTGCTAAACGACGTTGTGCATTACGAGCTGATGCATTTTTAGACAAATCAGCAACTAAATCAGCAATTTCATCCTGCGTTAAGAACGTAAAGAACTTTAGCATTTTTTCAACATCGGCATCAGCTGTGTTCAACCAGAATTGGTAGAATTCAAATGGTGTGGTCTTTTCTGGATCTAGCCAAACTGCACCACCTTCAGTCTTACCAAATTTTGTTCCATCTGATTTCAACAACAAAGGCACTGTTAATCCAAAAGCTGGTGCATCACTTGCGATTAATTTATGAATTAAATCAACACCATTTGTGATGTTTCCCCATTGATCAGAACCACCAATTTGTAGACGTACATGTTCACGTTGGTATAGTTCATAAAAATCAATAGCTTGTAGAATTTGATATGTAAACTCGGTAAATGAAATACCTGCTTCTAGACGTGAAGCAACGACATCTTTAGCTAACATTGTGTTGATTGAAAACAACTTACCGTAATCACGTAACATCCCCAACAAGGACATTTTACCCAACCAGTCATAGTTGTTAACAATAGTGAAACCATTTTCACCAAACAACTTAGCCATTTGTGCACGAATTTTTTCAACGTTGCTTGCAACGTCTTCTTGTGATAGTAACTGGCGTTCAGATTTCTTACCCGAAGGATCACCAATTGAACCTGTTCCACCACCAACAACAATTACTGGTTTGTGCCCAACTAATTGGAATCGCTTCAAAATCATAAAAGGAATCAAATGTCCGATATGCATTGAATCACCGGTTGGATCAATCCCAGCATATAAGCCAATTGATTCTTTTTGTGTTAATTCCCGTAAACCTTCTTCGTCAGTAACTTGGTTAATTGCATCACGCCAAGCTAGTTCATTTAATATATCTACTGCCATTTACTTTGCCTCCAAATTATTAGTCATTATTTTTTTGACTTCTCACAATAAATAAAAAGCACCCTAACCAAGACATCGTTCTTGATTAGGGCGCAGTTAAACGCGGTACCACCTAAATTGCCACAATTTGTGACCACTTATCTCTCGTAACGTGAGACGCCCGTTCATGCGCTTTTATGATTGTAATTCGTTAATGAGTTTGATTAGTTTACACCGACCACTAATTCGCTTATCTGTCCACTCATCTTCCTACTTGATATCATACATGATAAAACGATTATAGCATAGATGATTACATTTTGTATAATAACAAAAAAAGAGGCCTCTCTCACTAAATGAGCGCAGGCCTCTCCGTGTATAAGTGGACCACCACGTACCACTTATACTTTTTCACCATATCATGTTAACGGGCACCACCCCATTAACAATCCCCTTTGTTCTAAGAATCCCGTCTTAGAACTCCTTCCGCTTCGCTGAGGTTCCTTCACAACCTCAACAAAACCATTATCGGACAGCAGGGAATTGCACCCTCCGAAAAGGCGGTCCTAGGACATCACCCCTTGACCAACTGCATCCCCGATAACAGTATTTATTATATCATATTTTAATTCACGTGAAATATCGTATCCTCATCAATCCCTAGGTAAGTACACATTTCCGGCATTAAAATAAAGCTACGTGTTTGAAAATCAATTACTTGCGGTAACATTTGTTCTTTAAGTCCGCTTAACGCAAGTGCTTGGGCATCCCATGTTTGCGTTGTTAAATTATAAAAACCCGTTCGCCCTGCAGCAGCTGGCGATGTAACATACAAATCAAATAACCGGTACATTATATAACTTTGAACATTCATATATTGCGTTGCATCAGTAAATATAGCTGGCTGTTCATTTTTCAACCAGAGAATTTGCATGAGTGGCGTAACTTCTTGGAATATTAATCCTGTTTTTCGTTCTAATTGACCAATAACACCGTTCATCACCAGTGCATCGATATACTTTTGCGTTTCATAACCATACTTTACCGGCATTAATGATTTTTTCTGTTCATTAAAAGGGATTAAGCTATCTACGGTCATTTCCGTAAATGTGATTGTTTCAATACAATCACTCTCATTTAAGACCGTTTGTACTTGCTTTATCGCAGTAATCACTGTCGTCATAATCTGTTCTGCAATCACATTTTTAGTCGTTTGTGAATATGCAAAAGTTTGTTGTGATGATACTTCATTTTCATCAATCAGTGTCGTATTGACTGCCAACAGTGTGACATCGATAAGTAATGTATATTTCATAATAACTCCTCTAACTGCATCTTTTATCATTATACGACAGATGTACAAAAAAAGCTGAGGCAGCATAATTCTACCCCAGCTTCACTTTCACAATCAAAATATTTTATGGGTTTTACCAAGCAATCATTACTTAGCAGTATCCATAGCGTGTCCACCAAAGCCGTTACGCAAAGCTGAAACAACCTTACCAGTAAACGTATCTTCTTGTAGTGAACGGTAACGCATCATCAATGACAAAGCAATAACAGGTGCTGGGACTTGCAAGTCCAATGACTCTTCAATAGTCCACTTACCTTCACCAGATGAGTGCATAACACCAGAAATCTTGTCTAGCTTAGGATCCTTTGAGAATTGATCTTCAGCCAATTCCATCAACCATGAACGGATAACTGAACCGTGGTTCCATAGCTTAGCAACGGCTTCGTAATCGTAATCGTATTGTGAGGCTTCCAAAACTTCGAAACCTTCAGCGATTGATTGCATCATACCGTATTCGATACCGTTGTGAACCATCTTCAAGTAGTGACCTGAACCTAGCTTACCAGTGTATAGGTATCCATCTTCTTCAGCAATAGATACAAACAATGGTTCGATAACTTTCCATGCTTGGGCATCATCTCCACCAACCATGAAGTTTCCACCATTACGAGCACCTGACATACCACCAGAAGTACCAGCATCAAAGAACTTAATACCGGCAGCAGTGGTGCGCTTGTTTTGTTCCAAGTTATCCTTGTAGTTTGAGTTTCCACCATCAATAATGATATCTCCGGCTTCCATCTTCTCAATCAAAGTATCAATGGTTGAGTTAGTTGGCTTTCCAGCTGGAACCATTACCCAAACAACTTTTGGTGATGGCAATGCTGCCAACATGTCGTCTAAGTCAGTAACCCCAGTAACAGCTTGTGAATATTCGTCAGCTTCTTTAACAGAATCTGCACTCAAATCATAAGCAACTACTTCATGACCATTATCAACGGCATTTTTTACCAAGTTCAAGCCCATCTTACCAAGACCGATCATTGCGAACTTCATGTTTAATACCCCTTTTTTCTATGTGTGTTTTTGTTACATTATTATTATAATGCAAAACTTTTTCACAATGCAAGTATTTTGTTGTAAAATGTTTTCATGGGTTGTTTTAATTTTTATCATCTGTATATTAATTGAAATTATTAAGGAGAAAATATGTCACAATCAGGTTTCGCTCGAATCAGATCTTTGTTTGAACACCTTACTGGTTCTGATCGTAAGATAGCAACATTCATTTTAGATAATCCTACCGAAATTCGTTCATTAACGATTCAAGAGTTAGCTAATGCCATTGGCGTTTCAACTGCAACGATTTCACGTTTTGTTAAACGAGTTGGTTTTAATTCGTTTCGTGAGTTTTCATTGAGCTTAGCTAGTTCATCTGTCACGCAAAGTAGTTTCTTTGGGGAAATTGATGCAACCGATGATCAAAATAGTATCGTCCAAAAAGTGTTTAGTGGCGCCCAAAATGCCCTTGATGCAACAGTTAATTTAATTAAACCAGAATCATGGTCAACCGCAACAAATTGGTTACTGAACGCACAAACCATCGGTATTTTTGGCGTTGGTGGTTCAGCTATTGTTGCCTTAGATGCTTATCATAAGCTTTTACGTACCCCGTTACACATCGAACAACACCCTGACTATGATGTGCAATTAATGCAAACCGTGCATATGACAAGTCAAGATGTTGCTATTGTTATTTCACATTCTGGTCGTAACCACAATACGTTAAACATTGCCCGACGTCTAAAAGACAATCACGTCAAAATTATTGCAATCACTGCTTACCCCAAGTCCGAATTAGCTAAACTTGCCTCAGTCACTCTAGCAAGCGTCGCTGAAGAAGTTAATATTCGTAGCGAATCTATGTCTTCACTAGTAGCTCAAATTGCTATCATTGACAGTTTATTCACCTTAATTGGCGTACAATTAGGTGATAAAACACAGGCTGTCGTTGAAAAGACGCGTCGAACAATTGAAGCTAGTCGTGAATAAAAATTTAAAAATCCTGCTAATCTTAGACATCAATCAATCTAATAACTAGCAGGATTTTTTTAAACTTGTTCAGGTTGTAAACTATTTAGCTTAACTAACCATTTTTTTGTTGTTACATCATCTGTTTTAATCTTGAATGGGATTGTTGAATAAACAACAGCAACATTTTGCCAAACTATTTCATCAGCTGCGACAAATGATTTCACTAATTGTGAAATATCTGTTGTTTTAATCGTTGCTAGCTGACTTTCAGTATTAAAACGCGTTAGATACCAATTAATAGCCAATTGTTGACTGATTAAAAGCTTTATATCAAACACTTGTTGCATTAATTTTATTGGCGTTGCGACTGGCACAGCAGGTACTTCTTTAATCAAAAAATGGCTTAATTTATCCCACTGTTTCACAATAACCGCATAAAATTGCCAAGGTACTTGGTTAGCAATATGCGTGAAGGTCTGTTGGGTAATTATTTTCATATCCCAAACATCTGAATCTGCTGATGTTGCTTGCAATAGCCATGTTGATAAAAAACGTTGCATTGTTTCATCAACCAGATCTGACGTACCACGCTGCGTTAAAACATAACGCCCTTGTATAAACTCACTAACATCTTGTCTAGTAATTTTATTTGCAACTGGCTTTGTCTGACGTTGACGTATTGAACGCCTTTTTTTGTTAGACTGAACGCCAGCATAATGACCTTGTTTAACCACAACCCACTCCTCTAATTATTTCTTTGCACGACCTAATAGCCAAGAAACAATGATTACAATGATAACGGCACCAATAATTGATGGGATAATTGCCATATCAGCAACGTGAGGTCCCCAAGAACCAAGGACCTTTTCACCTAACCATGATCCAATTAGTCCAGCTACAATATTTGCGATCCAACCCATTGAGCCACCATTCTTAGTAACAGCACCCGCAATAGCACCAATAACAGCACCGATAATTAATACCCAAATCAAATGAAACATAATAAATCTCCTTCTCTATATAAACCGATGATAATCATACACAATGTTATCACATACAACACTACGATAAGTATACACAATTTTCTTATATATATAAAATATTATGACTTTTACCTTAGTAAGAATACATTTATTGACGTGTCAATTTACTTTTAAATATTTAATGTTACTGTTACAATATCCTTAAAAGGGGATTATTATGTACTTAACATTTACAGACGCTGCTAAAGAGCGTATTTCAAAACTTATCACACCAAACACAACTATCGCTTTAGATTTAGATGATGGTGTCGGTCCATTTTCTGATTCTGCAACATGCACATTTGATGTGGCTTTTAATCTTGTACTTTGCCAAACTGATGATTTATCAGCTGATTTTAATGAAACAATTGACAGTGACTTTGGTCCGGTCTACATCAAAGACTACACAACTAGCCAATTAGAACCCAATTTAAAATTAGATGTTGATCGTTACCTACGCTATAGTTTATCTAGCGATGCTGGTATTTTAGATCCTAGCGTGACTTTACGTAATTTACAAACAACAGCATAGTTATATTTGCTATCATAAATCAAAAACAGGCAGTTACCGATATATCGATAACTGCCTGTTTTTTATATTAGAAAATGCTTATTTTTATTTAAATCGTTATTTTTAACACTTAGATTAAGTTTGCGATTGCCAAGTAAGCAGTCACTAAAATAATAAATAGCAAAGTTGAAATTGTAATAACGTTACTTGCAAACTTTGTATCACCTTTAGCTTGACCAACAAGTAATGCCATTGCTGTCAAAGCTGGCATACCCGACATTAGGAAAATAACTTTTACACCTAAACCAGATAATGCAAATGGTGTTTGTTGAATAAACTTCAACATCATAAACATAACTGCTGGACCAATAACAAAACGCGCAATTAAAGCAATAATGGTATCACGTTCAATCTTTAGTGAACTCAAACCGGCATCTGCAATAATGATACCCAAGTATAGCAAAGCAAGTGGTGTTACTAATCCACCCACCATGTTCAAACTTGAACCTGCAACTTCTGGCAATGGTAAACCAATCAATAACCAAATAATACCAATCACAAAACCAAGCACTGGTGCTGGCACAAGCTTCTTCCAATTAAATGATGATTTTTCATTTTTCTCAGTCGTATCATTTTGAATAAAGAAAATACCAATTGCCCATGTTGAAATTGTATTAACTAAGTAATAAACCAAATAAAATGGCATTGCCTTAGTACCAAAAATAGCTAATGCTAATGGCAAACCAATAAAGATAACATTATCATTGGTAAAAGTATTCGTGATAATACCACGACGACCCACACGAATATTAAATACTTTATTAGCAATGAAGCTTAAAACATAAAGAATAAAGAATGCTGCTGCGACAAACAACACGCTCATACCAAATGATCCAAGTAATTTACGCGTCAAATTTTCTTGAATACCCACAAAAACAGAAATTGGCAAGGCAACATTAACAATTAAAAATTCCAAATCTTTTTTAAAAGTATCGTGGAAATGGTCCTTTTTACGTAAATAAATACCAATTAACACAACAAAAATAATTTTAACGATGCTGCTTAATGAGGTTACTATTGCATCCATGATTTAGTCCTCTCCATAAACTGGGTGCCATTGGTATTTTTCTACCAACGTCTTAGCATCTCCTTGTTGTTGTGCAACACCATCATCAATAGCGGCTTGTGCAACAGCTGTCGCCACTGCCGTTGAAATTTCAGATAGCTTCTCAAATGATGGCAAAATAGCACTACCAACCTTGCTAGTATCAACCAATTCACCCAAAGCTGTAGCTGAAGCTGACAGCATATTTTCAGTCAATAAGTTTGCCTTACTTGCAATCACACCTAGCCCAATACCAGGATAAACAACGGCATTGTTAGCTTGTCCAATGTGGTACGCAACACCATCATAATTAACCGGTTCAAATGGCATACCAGTTGCTACCAACGCACGACCTTCAGACCAATTAATGACATCTTCTGGAATTGCTTCGTGTAACTTAGTTGGGTTTGATAATGGCAAGATAATTGGACGCTCTGCATGAGCAGCCATCTCACGAACAATTTCTTCAGTAAAGTGACCTGCTTGACCAGATGTTCCAACTAAAATCGTTGGGTGTACAGCCTTAACAGTTGCTTCTAAAGTTGTTAAATCAGTGTCATTATCAAATTCATCACGTGAACGAGCAAATGGACGTTGTTCTGGCGTTAAATTCTCATCATCATCAAATAGCAAACCTTGACGATCAACTAAGTAAAAGTGCTTACGAGCCTCTTCTGCTGTCAAACCAGCATTAATAAATTCTTGCAACACACGATTAGCGATACCAACACCAGCTGAACCAGCACCATATGTAATATAAGTTTGATCAGTTAATTTCTCACCAGTAATCTTTAATGCGCTCAATACTGCCGCTGTTACAACAATTCCAGTACCTTGGATGTCATCGTTAAACGTAGCCAAACGGTCTTGGTAACGTGTTAACAATTTTGTTGCTGTTGAACGACCGAAATCTTCAAAGTGCAAGTAAAAGTTTGGGAAAATTTGATCAGCTTCATCAAACAATTGATCGATAAAGTTAAAGTATTCATCACCACGAACACGTTCATGACGATTACCAAGGTAACCATCATTTTCCAAAAGTGACTCACGATTTGTGCCAGCATCTAAAACAACTGGCAAAACGCGGCGTGGGTCAATACCAGCAGCTGCTGTGTAAACCATCAACTTACCAACAACAATGTCAGCTCCTTGTACACCCCAGTCACCAATACCTAAAATACCTTCACCATCTGTGATAACGATCATATCAATATCACGACCATTAGCAGCATTCTTCAAACTATCAGCGATATTTTCTGGATGGTGAATATCCAAAAAAGAAACTTCTTGTGGATTCACAAATAGCTCTGAATAGTGTTCGATTGTTTCACCAACAGTTGGTGAATAGACAATTGGCATCATTTCAGTCAAATGTGCACCTAATACTGCATAAAATAAAGTACGGTTTTCATTAAAAATTTGGCTCAAAAATAGGCGTTTTTCAATATCACTAACTTTAGTATTATATTGTTCGTAAGCTTGTGCAACTTGCTCACCTAATGATTGAATTTTAGTTGGCAACAAACCAACTAAGCCCAGTTCTTCACGTTCTGCCATTGTAAAGGCAGTTCCTTTATTGCTAAAAGGATCTTGCAAAATTTGCATTCCATTTTTCATCTCAAATTACCTCCTATTAAGTACAACAGCGTATAATAAACTTTTAAAACTGGTATAGTCAAAAGCGACCGTTTACATAAAAAATATTTATATGAGGTGAATAGCATGCATTTAAAAGATTTGGCTTATTTTGAGAGTTTAGCTGTCCATAAAAACTACACATTAGTTGCTGAACAATTTCATGTGACTCAACCGACTATTACTTATGCCATAAAGCGATTAGAGCAAGAAGTTGGCGCAACATTATTCACACGAAATCAAGCGCATAAAGAAGTTAATTTAACTGAAGCAGGTGCCATTTTATTACAAAGTGCTCGCCATATACAGGTTGAATGGTCAACTGCCACCAAAGAAATTCAACGCTTAAATCGTCATAAAATTCATTTAGGATTGCCTCCCATTATTGAGACATATTTATTTTCAAAGGTCGCAAAAAAGCTACTGAAAGCTAATGTTTTGCAGTTAATTGAGACTGAAGAAGTCGGTAGTTCCAAATTATTAACACTCTTACGTCAAGGTAATATCGATATTGCACTGATAGGTGCTACCGAAAATTTTGATTTAACTGACTTAGAAGTTGTTGAATTAGCTAGCTTTCCATTTATTATCGTTGCCAAGGCCAATGACCCACGAAACTTCGCCTCTTTCGCCGATTTTGCCAATGATGCCTTCATCTCTTTGGACGAGCAATTCGTTCATCCAAAAGCTTTTAAAACACTTTCTAATCAATCAGGTGTTCAACCTCATATTATTTATCAAAGCAATAACGTTACAGCTATGAAAAACTTAGTTCGCGAAGGTATTGGTTTAGCATTTCTAACAGAATTAGCGATGCAAAAAGACGAAATCGGTTTAAAAAAAATTGGTCTAATTGATCAACCCCAACCTAATTTCCATGTCTATATGGCATTTAGAAAACAGCACTACATGACACAAGATCAAATTAAAGTTAGCGAAATTATTAAAAGTGCCTTTCAATAAATATCGCCACAAAAAAGCCACTGCGTATAAAACGCAGTGGCTTTTGAAAACTGTCTATAACATTTTTATTTTCTTAGTTGTTGTTCTAATTGTTGAATTTTACTAATTAACGCATCTTCAATAATACGATAATGGGCTAACTCTTGATCAGCTACCACTCGCTGTTGCTTAACTGGGATCATGGTCTGCACCTGAACCTGTTTTTGACGAAGTACCTCGTTTTCATGACGCAATTTTTCAATTTCTTGCGCCATTAATTGCATGGTTTCCTGTAATTCAGTTGCTTGTGCTTCATAAATTTCAGCACCTGTTTGCCATTTTTCTGCTTCTTTTCGAGCTTGCTCTAACGCTACCGTTAATTGTTTGATTTGTTCTTCCATCGTTAATTTCATTCTATCCCACCTCCGTTTAGATACAAAAAAAGCCATTCACAATGGAATGGCTATCAGACTCCGAATGTCGGGCTCGAACCGACGACAGCACGATTAACAGTCGTGTGCTCTACCAACTGAGCTAATTCGGAATGATATGCATCGCGACGTCCTATCCTCGCAGGAGGCGATCCTCCAACTACTTTTGGCGTTACTGAGCTTAACTTCTGTGTTCGGTATGGGAACAGGTGTGACCTCAGTGCCATCATCACGACACGTTATATCTATATAAGTATATCACCTACGGTTAACTATATTATCTCTAAATTAAGTCCCTGTCAATACCTTTTAATATAATATGTCACAACTATGCGATTCATTGCGCTATTAATAAATAACACGACAAATAAATTACCCTATTAAAAAAAGCTTGCAAACCTAACAAAACTGTCAGACCCACAAACTTTTAACATGTATTTTTATTCACCTTCCACATTTGCCCGCAGTATATCATGTAAATGTTCATATAAAATACCCACACGTAAACCACTAGTAGAAAATGTAATTTTTTCAGAATCTAAAGTATTCATTAATAATACAATCGGTATTAACCCACCAACGATAATGTCAGCACGATCTCGACTAATTCCAGGCACTCCCTTACGGCCTTCACAATCTAACCCAATAATATCCTCAAAGGTCTTATTCGCCTGTGTCCCTTTAATTTTGTAACCGTGAATATCTTCCATATTAAATAATTGATCACGACGTCGATTAATTTTAGCCAGTGTACGATTGCTACCACCTAATCCAATAATTGGTAAATTCATCCCATTTTTTAACCACCAAATATTTTGATAAATATCGTTCATACTAATAACTGCCTTAAATAACTCGGAAGCTTCAATATGGTTACTTAAATCAAATTCAGAAGAAATTGTCACTGAACCAATCGGTATACTAATTAAATTAGCAAGCTTCCCATTTTGAACAAGTACAATTTCAATACTTGCACCACCAGTGTCAATCAATATTGCATTCGTTACTGGCAACGTCTCAGTAACCCCAATATAGTCATAATAGGCTTCTTGGGTCCCTGAAATAACTTCTAAATCAATGCCAAATGCCATTTTCACCTTTTTTAAAAAGGATTTTTGATTCGATGCTTGTCGCACGGCAGCAGTTGCCACTGCTTTAATGACAACATTCTCTAATTTCTCATAAACCTCTTTAAATGACTCTAACGCTGCAAAAGTCCGCTTAATCGCTTCAGGTTGTAGGATTTTATCAGGCCCCATATTTTCAGAAAGTCGCACAAATTCTTTCATCTGTGTCACGGTTTCATAAGTACCATCATCATTAATCTTGGTAACCGTCATTCTGACCGAATTTGACCCTAAATCAATCACAACAAAATTTTCCATAATGTTTTTCTCTACTTTCTTTACTTAGTCACTAAATGGTTCATGTTGATTTTCCGGACTCATCATTAGTTGAAACTGATTTGGATTATTTTGCTGCATTTTTTCTTTATTTGCAATGGTTAATTGCGTTGCTTGTGTTGCAAAAAAATCTTGAGCATCTAATGACGCACGACCTCGACGATCTACACGTTGATATATACCATCTGCACCTAAGACTCTAGTTTTTACGTTATCATCCCACATGATTTGATAAATATCTAATACGCGCTTTAATAGCGTCGGCTTTTCAATGGGAAACATTTGTTCAACTCGACGATTTAAATTTCTTGTCATTAAATCGGCTGAGGCTAGATAAACTTGTTGTTCACCATCAAAATCAAAAATATATATACGACTATGCTCTAAAAAGCGGCCAACAATTGAATGCACTGTGATATTATCACTAATCCCTTCAATACCAGGCTTTAAACAACAAATACCACGAATAATCAAATCAATTGTTACCCCTGCATGTGATGCTTCATACATTTTAGCAATCATCTCTTGATCAGATAAAGAATTCATCTTCATCCGTACTCGAACAGGCCGATTCTCTTTCGCATAATTAATTGCTTGATCTAGTCGGTTAATCATAAACTCACGAATACCGTTGGGCGAAATGTGTAATTTATGGAAATAAGGTGGTTTAGAATATCCTGATAGCATATTAAAGATATTTGTTACATCAATTCCAATATTATTATTTGCCGTTAACAAGCCGATATCAGTATAAAAATGAGCAGTACTATCGTTGTAATTCCCTGTTCCTAAATGAATATAGCGACGAATACCACTCTCTTCGCGCCGCACCACTAACGATAATTTCGAATGTGTCTTAAGTCCAACTAGCCCATAAATAACATGACACCCCATTTGTTCAAGTTCACGTGCCCAATGAACATTATTCTCTTCATCAAATCGTGCCTTCACTTCAACTAACACAGTAACTTGTTTACCATTTTGGGCAGCTCTCCCCAAGTATTTAATAATTGGCGAGTGTCCTGATACCCGATATAATGTCATTTTAATTGCCAAAACACCCTCATCAATAGAGGCTTGCCGAATAAATTCTACAACTGAATCAAACTTATCATACGGGTGATGCATTAATTGGTCATGTTGCTTAATTGTATCAAAAATATTATAGTTCGCTGTTAATGCCTCATTCTGGTAGGGTTGGAATGGTTCATATTTTAATTCGTCATGCCCCGTTACGCGACTAGCTAATTGTCCCAAGAAATTTAAATCAATTGGACCATTAACTTCATAAACCGAATCTTCTTCTGTTTTGAGTTCACGAACTAAACGTTTACGTAATTTTTTACTAATAGTTGAGGTAACTTCTAAGCGAATAACTTTACCATGAGCACGTAATTTCAATTGCTGTTGAACTTCTTTTAATAAATCTGACGTATCTTCTTCTGCAACATCTAGATCCATATCACGAATAACTCTAAAAACTGCAACCTCTTGAATTTCATAATTAATAAACAATTGCGACACAAATCGTTCAATAATGTCTTCTAGCAATATAAAGTCATTTTCGCCACCGGGTAGTTTAATAACACGTGAGAAAATTTTAGGGACCTGCAATGTGGCATATAATGACTTATCTGAGCCTTTTTTAGTCAATCGTAGGGAAAAGTTAATCGTATCATTACTAATAAACGGAAACGGCCGTGAACTATCATCAGCCATTGGTGTTAGCACCGGGTATAATTCATCATGAAAGTAGTCTTTAATAAATTGAAATTGCTCATGTGTTAAATTTGGCACACGTAATAAATTAATGCCCACTTGTTTAATTGCTGGTAATAAAATGCGGTTAAGTGTGACATACTGCTTAGTCAATTGTTCATGCGCTTTATCGTTTACCGCCTTTAATTGCTGTGTTGGCGTTAAACCAGATGCATCGTGTCCATTCCACTCAACAGCAATCAATTTAGCTAACGATGCCACCCGTACCATAACAAATTCATCCATATTACTTTGTGTAATACCCAAAAATTTTAACCGTTCCAATAAGGGATTATTCTTTTGTCGTGCCTCTTCAAGCACGCGATCATTAAAATCTAACCAACTTAATTCACGATTAGTATAAAGACTCGAATCTGTATAATCTATTTTTGTCATGGCTTAACCCCCTTTTGCTTAAGTATTGGTTTTAGTCCGTATGTCTCTTGAAAAAACTGACTTTTTGAATTAAAAATCCAATTTTCATAAGCTAAACTATCATTACTATAGGCGGAAATAATAACATGATGATTTTTAATTGACACTGAAATCTTTTTAATTTTTTGTTGCCGATCATCATCTAATGCATCTGCTAATCGTAAAATAGCTGCTAATTTTGAAATTAAACGCCGATTTTCAGTTGAAATTTGATTAAAATGACTTAAATCCGCGCTAGGCGTTGTCACACTATGATATTTAGCAATAGCAGCCACAATTTCTTTTTCTTCCTGTGATAGCCCAATAATATCAGAATGGCGAATAATATACTCAGAATGAATATAATGCGAATGTACACTAATATAATTGCCAACATCATGCAAAATCGATGCCACTTCTAATAAGACAGCTTCCCGTTTTCCCAACCTGTGTAATGGTTTTAATTGATTAAATAAATGCAGTGCAAATTTTGTCACAATATCCCGATGGATTGGCTCAACATTATAATGATTAGCAAGATTCATTGACATTTTAATCGTCTGGTTACTGAAATCATGTTTAGAAAAGCCTAATGCTACTTCTTCATTATTAACAACCCCATCAATAACGCTAGAATCTGAGAAGCGTAATGTCTTTGCATTAGTTAGTTGTACAATTCGGTCGATTAATAATAATTCGGGTAATACTAATGGTATAACAGATTCATTAATCATGAGTTGTTCCATTAAATATTGATCTGACGCATCAACAAGCGTGTCTAATAAATCACGAAAAGTATCAATGTCTAATGAACCGTCATTACTATTCTTTGTATATTCTGCAACTATTTTTTTTAGTGACGACGTGCCTAATAACATAACTTGGGTTTCTTGATTATCTGGTAATAACGTTATTTGTCCATCACGATCAAAATCCTTTAGCTTACTATCAATATAATCACTCAAAACACCAATAGAATTCGGTGCTGAACGTCTTAAACTATCTAGATCTTCCGCAATTTTAACTGGTCCTAACGAAAAATTAGTCGATGTTATAAAGTTACCATTATCAAAACGTGTAATTGACGTATTACCAGATGTAATACCTATAAGGTATACAATACCAGTCGCACTTGATTGCTTTTTTGCAAATTCTAATGCAATATTTTGATTACGATAATAAGCCTCATCACTTATTGATAACCAATTAATCTCAAGACCTGTATGTAGATAAAATTGATCTGCAATAAAGTCAGCATTGATTGCCTGTGATAGTCCTTGACTACCCCATAATTGATAATTTTCGATATCATAATCTCGTAATATTTGAATAAAGCCTGTTAATGCTTCAACTATTTTATTTACTGACGTAAATTGTACTGGACGATTACGATAAACATCATCACCCAAATTAATTTCTTTATCTACTTTTTCTAGAGATTTATGCGTTTTTAAGTTAACAATCACTAATTCCACCCCTGTAATGTTAACCGTCATCACCCCAAAGTATTTTTGAGTCATATAAAAATCTCCCCAATTTATCATTATTCTTTCATTTTCATAGTTAGTATACCTTAATTTTCCTACTTAAATCTATCAAAACTTATTTACTACTATTATTAATTATGAAATCAAAATGAATAATAGAGATGTGTTCTTGTTATCATTTTTATGATAAACCGCTTTTTAACCCGTTTGAAAGTACATTAAAAAAGCGCCATCTGACCGTTATTTGTCAGGTGACGCTTTATATGATTTATTATTATTTTTAACATATATTAATAATATATGTGCTACAAAACAAAAAAATACTCTTACAACCTTTGATATCAAGAGGTTGTAAGAGTCATCGCATGCCGACTGGGGGCAAAATATAATAAATTGTAAAAAATAGTACACTATATTTTTCTTTTTTTAACAGTTTTCTACTATATAAATAGATAATAATTACTATTAATTATTTTTATCAGTGCTACAAAAAATGCTACAAATTTAAAGATTCATTCACAACACAAAAAAGCCCACCAAGTTATGCAATTTAGCATAGCTCAGTGGGCTTGATTTTATTTAACTTCAGTTAGTAACTGTTACACTTTGCCATGTTTCATAACTAGTGCTGAATTTCATGATACTAGTTGCACTAGCTTTAATTTTATCTAACTCAGATTAGAAGATTAAAACCATAAAAGCTAAAAAAGCAGGTAATCCTTGTATGATGAGTATTTTTTTAGCAGCTGTTAGACTACCATAAATCGCTACTAGAACCACAAACAACATTTCTAATTCCAACATTGTTGTTTGCTGTGGCCCTTTTAAAAATACGAGTGTACCAATAATCAATGCACCAAAAAGGCCATTATATATTCCTTGATTGGCTAATAAAGTTTTAACTTCAGGCATTTTAACAAAAGATTCATCTAATTCAAATGCATTTGCTTGTTGTTTAGGCGCTCCAAACATTTCTAAAATCATAATACCTATTGCCTCAATGCTCACAATAGCTATCAAAATAGTTTCAATCATAAATTTTTTCTCCTGCGACAGAAATTACGTGCATCATTTTATCTTAACAATAACTTTTCCACGAGCATGATGTGTTTCACTACGCTTTTGGGCAGATTGTATTCCCTCAGTTGTAAGCGGATATGTGCTATCAATCACAATCTTCAAATTATTATTTCTA
>NZ_BJDT01000003.1 GCF_005405285.1 Weissella sagaensis
TAGAAATAATAATTTGAAGATTGTGATTGATAGCACATATCCGCTTACAACTGAGGGAATACAATCTGCCCAAAAGCGTAGTGAAACACATCATGCTCGCGGAAAAGTTATTGTTAAGATAAAATAATGCACCTAGGTCGTGGTGTAGGAGAAAAATTGATGATTGAAACTATTTTGGTGACTATTGTTGGCATTGAGGCAATAGGTATTATGTTTTTAGAGATTTTTGGGTCACCTAAACAACAGGCTAATGCGTTTGAATTAGATGAATCTTTTGTAAAAAAGCCTGAAGTCAAAACATTATTAGCCAATCAAGGAATATATAATGGCCTTTTTGGTGCATTGATTATTGGAACACGAGTACTTTTAAATGGCCCACAGCTAACACTAATGTTGGAATTAGAAATGTTGTTTGTGGTTTTAGTAGCAATTTATGGTAGTTTAACCGCTGCTAAAAAAATAATTTTTATACAAGGATTACCTGCTTTTTTAGCTCTTATTTTTTTGATTTTGTAGGCTGCGTTCAGATTAGAATCGAGTCTGTAGATAATGCCTCAAATTAGTAGTATGTCTGCATTTGTTATAGAAACGTTTGAGAAAATATAATGGTTACTAACTAAAATTAAGCCCGCTAGGTTATGTTTAATTGCATAATTTGGTGGGCTTGTTTTCATGTTTCAATAAGATAATAAATAAAAAGCAAGAAAACATCGCTATATCAACGATTTTCTTGCTTTTATGTGTTTGATAAAATTAGCTAAATACAATGTCTAAAATACTCAGTGTTGAATGACATTAAAAACTTTCAACGAGGATCATTATTACATGTATGTGTATGCAGGGGTCTTTTATTTTAATGACAGAGGATGCGATTGTCTTAATCTTTTGAATATGGTAATTAGAGTAGGGCGAACGACAAAGAAAAATACAGGAATGGCAACAAAAAAGGTTTTCATCCAATTGCCTAAATAGCCAGGTAAAAATTGTGGGTATAGTTGACGATGTATTTCTGTAAACCAAACCATCATAATTGAAACATTGAATGTAATGACAAGCGTAGGCACGCTAATATGTCTTGGAATACTATTGGTTATAATAGTTGGAAAATAGTTATGTACCTTCAAAACAAGTGGTAAAGTAACGTATGTACGTAAGGCATATATAAATATAACGATTAAAGGATATATAATGAAAACTTTTTCAAGCATTTGTTCCGAAAAGCCATAACGAATGATGGTGTTATAACTAGCCATTATTGCAACCATAATACTGATAAAAGCCCAAGACATAGTATTGGGGTGATGTAACATTCTTTTTAATAAAAATTTGATAGATTCCATTTATTGCTCCTATAGCTTTTAACGTGGTTCTTCTGCACGTATATGTATGCCACCAGTATGGTGGCTTTTATTTTGATTGATAACCATCAGTTTACAAAGCTAGTATTTTTAGCCTTCCAATCTTCAAGTTTTATGCCAACCCAGAAACTGTAAATTCCAAGTGTTATGATGATTAAGAATAGCCACTTAATCCAATTTCCAAATAAAGCGACAGCTGATCCACTGAATTGCATACGGTGTCCATCAATAACAGTATGATTAATTTTCCAGCCATAGACCATGACTAACGACCAAGGATACAAAATTCCAATGGATAGTGTAGTTACTAAGAAACCTAAAATTGTCCATCCAATTAAAGCTAGTAGACCGCCATCAAAAAATGATGCTCTACCAAATTTTCTTTCTGGTCCCATATTGATTCTCCTGACTAGCTTTTTACGTGGATCACTATTGCACGTTATATAATCATCAATAATAGATGCTATATATTATAGGTATAATGTTCTTTGATAACAGAATTAACAATGACCGGTTTTTATGGTTAGTAATTTTTATCAATAAATTATTTGATATCTGTAGATTTTAATAATATTTTTATTACTTTAGCAATTTTAGTCATAGCAACATTTTTTGTTGCCTCTGTAAATAACTATAAATTAGAAAATAAGATTCGCAAATGGATTGATAAGTATTTTGCTTCTGACCAGAACGTTTGGGATTTATTTTGGGAAGATGTTACAAATACTTATTTAGTATTGGCTTTTAGTGAAACAGGTCGTCAAACACTGTATATTTGACGAATCATTTCTGCATGGACCATGAGTTGATGTATTTATATATTCTGTTTTTCTACTCTTAGATTTTGTTCTGGATTTTTCATTTTTATTTCTTCTTCATGCCACTTTAACGGGTGGATTTTTACTTACTAATCTTCAGCTGGTTCGTCATCCAGGCTACTTTTATTAATAGCATTACCAGAATCGTCATATTGATCATCGTCAGAGTAATAATAATCATCATCTTCTTCTGAAGGGGATGACTGGTCTTATATCATTATCTGATACCATGGAATCGTGAGTACCTTGCTTATAAGCCCATTCAGTTTGTAGCTCACCAGATGTTTCTTGTTCATCAGGCGTTGCATATAAAGCATCTTCAATTGACATACCTTTGTTTTGAACTAACCATTGAGCAGGGCTCACACCATATTTATTTAAAAATGCAGTTAATGCTGTGTTTGAAGTAGGCTGACCTTCAGCGAAACCAGAATCAGTTGTGTCATCAGTTATCACTGATGAGCTTGCTTGTGGTTGAGAAGAATTAGAATTGATAGAACTTGAATCAGTATTTTGGCTTGATGATTTTGAACTAGAATTTTTCTTCATATTATGTTTTTTAGTTTTATTTGATCTGGAACTAGATGATTTGACATTTTTATGAGTTTCAGTAACTTTTTCGTTATTATTATGATTAATAGCAATGCCCGTGCCCCCACCAATTAGCAATAATACTGCTAAACCAATTACATAATACTTCCCACGCTTCATTTTGCCCATACTCCTTAGCTTTTAACGTGAATCCTTTCTGCACGTATATGTATGATGCCACCAGCTAAACTGACAGTAACTAAAGAAATTACACCCATTTTGATTATTATTCCTAAAACTCCTACAACATTTAACATGGTTCAGGTTTGCACGTAAATAGAAGGTATTAGTGTCTAATTTTTATTAATTTCAGATGTAATCTCTGAAATATCTCACCATAAATGTCTTTCAACTGTTCTTTTATTTTCTAAAAAGTAGGGGATAGTGTACAAAACATGATGTCATAGTGATTTGGTGACCAACCATTAAAACAATGAGCGTTCAGAGTGCGACTGATAACTTTTTTATTTGCTTCAGCTCTTTATTAAAATTTCTTTCATCATACTGGTACCATGATATGCGACCAATATAATGTTTTTCTATTATGATTAATTTCATGTGTTAAGTCTAATACAGTGATTGTATCTTGGTTGATAATCAAAACATTTCAGTTTAAATATAAGCTCGCATGTAATAAGGGAACAGGCCTGATACTTTAACGCAGTCATATCCTAAATTTTTTTCTAATTAAGTTGCCTTGGATTTCTTCAATACTAAATTGACTATCAAACATCCATTATTGATCCTTTCGTGGGTACTTAGAAAGGACTGCCTTAATAATGGCCCAGTCTTCATCACTTATAGGGACACCACCAGCATTGATTGCTTCGTCACGTTTACTGTCATCAACAGCGTATTGTTGTAAGTCGATTGATTTTTTGGCGGATGTGTTACTTGATTCCTCTTCATTTTTAGTTACACTATCCTCACCAACTAACTGGCTTAAAGTAACCCCGTATATATTTGCTAATTGACGAGCAACATCCATTCGTGGTTTAGCAGCACCACGTTCCCATGTAGAAACTGTTGTTTTAGCTACCTTTAAAAGGTTTGCTAGCTCTTGTTGTGTATACCCTTGTTTTTTACGCAATTCTTTTAAATTTTTAGAAACATTTATTTCACTCATCCCTAATACCTCTTTTTAAAAGTGATATAAACGTTTACTTTTCACTTATTTTATACAATAATGTTACCGTTTAATGATAAAAACTACAACATAAACGTACAAAAATGTTAATTATACGCTTTAATCGTACTGCATTGTATATATAGCGTGGAAAAGATACATTGGCTTAACTTAGAGCAGGAATGCAGTTGTCGCAAAAGGAAACGACCATAGCACTAAATATCAGTACTGATTCCTGTCATAAGTGGGGAAATTGGGAGTTAATTTCTACCCAAGTGGTTTGAAACCAGCTCAAATGATTTTGGATCACAAGGACTAGATTATTGAGGAGATGAAGTCTAAAGTACTGTTTGCTGATGCAGTAAACACTGGAAAGCAATCAATTTTAGTTGGTGACTTAGCCAAGTTAATTTCACAAAGGATTAATTAATAAAATACTTATTAGCGGTCGACCTAAATTTGACCCGAAAGAGTTAGATAAGTTAATTGGGGGCTGGAAAGTCACAGGTAGAGTGATTTAGGAAGAATGAAATATGTATTGAGAAAACGTAAGATTGATGTTTCAATTTTTTTGTGTCGCTTTTGAGACTTTCTTATTACCATTTTTCGCAGTAATGTCTCATCTGTTGATTCTGATAGACCCGTTGATATTGATTTTATAAACAAGTCCGATGCTGATTTAATTCAAGAACATTTCTTAGACCGAGCAATTGATGCGATTTATACTAAGTCAAATGTTGCGAATTTTAATGATGATGTATTTGGTAATGCATCAGGTACAACATTAGAGTTTAAATTACAATCAATGAGCAATACAGCTAACATGAAAGAACGTAAGTTTAAGTTAGCCTTTGCGATTGGTGCAACATTGCCACTTGATATGACTGGTGAGCTTGCTAAGAATTTTAAAGTAACGTTTAAGATGAAGCTGCTACTGCAAAGACAATGTTAGATGTTGTTGATAATAAGACCGCTATTTCTGCGATTTCAACAGTTGATGACCCTGATGCCGTTATAAGGCACGAGATGAGGAGCAACGCAACAATGCGAACAACGTCTATAAGACTCTAGGGGATGTTAGTGAGAATGATTTTAAAGGTGGTGATAAGTAGTGAAAGCTGTTGACGAAAAGCGCCACATGTTAGAAACCTTGAAACAAGATTATGATATTAATGTCGGCCTTGAACGGGCAGCAGATAAGCATATTAAACGAATTAGCGCTGAATTAAGCGCTTTTTTTGTTGCCCATCAAAAAGATGATCATATCGACACATCAATCTTACGTAAATTGCCCACAATTCATGATTTAACGCAGTTAAGAAAGTTAGCTAAGGAATTATCCAAGATTAATGAAATCAACGTTAAAAAGCGAAAAATGATGTATTTGAGTATGGGTACAACTGATATGGAATTGTACATGCAAGCATTAATGGGGTTAATGATGTTACCAATGGCTAATAATGCTTTTCAACTCATGGAAAAGACATTGTTAAATGAGTTTCGCGACGAGTATCAACGCCAATCAGATGATTTGGGTATTGATAAGCCAGAGAGTAATCCAATCACAGATGCAGAATTACAAGATGTATCAGAATGGTTTACATCAACAGACGGACTTATTATAACTGATGATGAATCTGTCAGAATGTTGGATTATTTTGGTATTGAGGCATCTGCTCATGATGGGTACACTATTTCACTTCGTCCAAATACTAATAGAGCAGCAGTTTATGAGGAGCTTTATCACGCAAAGCAATATCGAGATGGTATAATTGTGGATACAGGAGAGTCTAGATTAAAAGCTGAAATAATGACTCAACATTATTTGTTAGATAATGCAAAAAAATTGAAACTTTCCGACTATGAAATAATGTCGACAGAAAAGGCACTTAAGGATTGGGAGGCAGATTTAAATGAGTTTTACAATAAAAACGGTATTTCCAATCGCTGGGAATACGATAATTGAGCTTAACGATATGCCAACTATTTCGTTGGGGCAATTTGTTACTATTGATGACATAAACGCTAAAGTTGTTGGCATACCGATGTTGCCATCTGGAAAATATGCAATTGAGGTTGATAAACCAATTAATATCGGACAAAAATTATACTTATAAAAATTACTAAAACGCTTAGTTATTGCAACTAGGCGTTTTTATTATGCCCAAAACGTGCTTATGGCTTAAAACTGTGCAAGGAAATATAGGCGACGGCCTTAAAACGGAGGTGAAAACATGGCTGATGAGAATACTGGCACACAAAATGCGAACGAAGGACAATCGCAAAACCAAAATAAGCCTGGAGATAATCGTGAAGTAACGTTTACTGAAGAGCAGCAAGCGCATATTGATTCATTAGTGGCTGATCGCTTATCTCGTGCAGATAAAGCTAATGATCAAAAATTGCAACAAGCCTTGGCAGATGCACGCACTAAGTGGGATGAAGAACAAAAAGAAGCAGCTGACATTGCCAATACGTCTGATAAGCAACGTAAGGAACATGAACAAGAAAAAGCCAATGACATAACACAAGCAGTGACTGATAAATAATTTTGAAAGATCTAACTAAACTTAAATAAAATTAAGCCCACTGAGCTATGCTAAATTGCATAACTTGGTGGGCTTTTTTTCATGTTTCAGATAAGATAGTATAGTAGATATTAGAATAAAAAATGCAAGGTTAAACTTAATCAAGTTCTTTTATAAAAAAACTTAGTTAAGATTTTTGTTAATATTAATTTTTAAAACGTTGATATAAAGGGGTTTACAAGAGATATGCCAGAGCTACCAGAAGTAGAAACTGTCCGTCGTGGACTTACAAATTTAGTTGCCGGACGAACTGTACAAAGCACAGAGGTTAGATGGGAAAAGACTGTTGGTGGTCTTACTGCAGCAGAATTTAATGATGCATTGCGTAATCAAAAAATCATAAAAATTGATCGACGTGGTAAATATTTATTATTCCGTTTTACAAATGATATCACAATGGTTTCACATTTAAGAATGGAAGGTTCTTACTATACGGTGCCAACCGGGACACAGCCTGGTAAGCATGATTTAGTCACTTTTCACTTAGATGAGGGCATAGATTTGTTTTATCGTGATACCCGTAAGTTTGGTCGTATGAATGTTGTACCGAATGATAAGGTAATGACTGTTGCTGGATTAGCAACAATCGGTCCTGAACCAACTGAAGAGACGTTAACTCTTGACTATATGATTAGTGAATTTGGTAAGTCAAAAATGCATGTAAAACCATTCTTACTAAATCAAAACCATATTGCTGGTTTAGGTAATATTTATGTTGATGAAACGCTTTGGCAATCAAAAATTCATCCCCTAACATCCGCTAATAAAATAACAACTGAAGAGTTAGCGATTTTACGGGAAAATATTATTCATGAACTAGCCCGGGCAACTGAACACCATGGAACAACTGTACATAGTTTTACTAATGTATTTGGTAATGCTGGTGAATTCCAAAATGAACTACAAGTATACGGTCGCGCTGGTCAACCTTGTTTACGTTGTGGCGAACCGTTGCTTAAAACAAAAGTAGCGCAACGTGGTACAACTTATTGTCCAGTTTGCCAGGTAGAGAGGTTAAAATAATGTTTAAGCTAGGGTTAACGGGTGGTATTGCAACTGGGAAATCAACAATTTCAGATTACTTAATTTCTAAAAATATCCCTGTATTGGATGCTGATAAGTTTGCCCGACTAGTGGTAGAACCAGGTACGCCAGGGCTATCTGAAGTTGTTGCATATTTTGGTGATGCCATTTTACAAGATGATCATACACTTAACCGTAAAGCACTCGGTCAAATTGTGTTTAGCGACGCACAAGCGCGAGAAAAATTAAATGCCATCACGCATCCACGTATTCAGAAAATGATGACAGATCAATTAGCACTACTAGCGGCACAAAACACGCCGTTAGTGGTGCTAGATATTCCATTATTGTTAGAAAATCATAATGTTGCTGGCGCTGATGCAGTCATGCTAGTAACCATACCAAAACAAATTCAATTAGAACGGTTAATGGCGCGTAATCAATTAACACTAACCGAAGCAGAGGATCGTGTTGCTGCACAAATGCCATTATCCGAAAAGGAAAAACTAGCAGATTATATTATTGATAATTCAGGGTCAGTTGCTGATACATACAAACAAGTTGACCAGGTTATAGAACAAATCTTATTTTAATATTCAGAAAGGAGTAATAGATTCATGGCAGATTTTTCAAATCAACAACGCTATCGCTTAATTTATGATGACTTAATTGACATGACGTCTGTACGGTCATTGACTAAGGTATATTTACCCATTATTGGTCGAGATGCTTATACACTATATTTGGCATGGGCAACAATGGGGGAAACAGCACAACCCAAGCACCGCCATGTTGATATACTAGATCAACTTGCAATGAATCAACATTCTTTTCTTACTGCACGACAAAAATTAGAAGCAATGGGGTTAGTCAAAACCTTTAAACAGACGACAAATTTTGCGACACAGTGGGCTTATCAAATATTTCCACCTTTGACAACTCGTGCCTTCTTATCTGACGTATTACTATCGAGCTTATTAGCCCATTATTTGGGGGATGAATTATTTAATGATCTAGTTAGTGAAGAGAAAGTTAATAATACTAATATTCCTGGGGATGATGTTTCTACCACATTTTTTGATTTAGTTGGACAAGAAAGTTTTATTAAACGTAATCATGCGCCGTTAGCGGAAACGAATGAAAAAAATACTTTATCATCGAATATTCGAAAAGCAACGAAATCTTTAGACATTAATCTATTGAGTGATATGTTGCAGTCATATAATATTAAACAAAATGTACTCCAAAAAAATGAAGTTGACTTAATGATTTATAAATCATTATATGGATTAACTGATTTGGAACTTGTTCGCGTTATACAAGCGACAACAACGCCAACTCAGCAAATTAATTTGCCAGCTATTAAAAAATATTTAGAAAATAATTTTAAGCAGTCTCAAATTTCACAGGTTCGTACAGCTAAAATTGAGACGACTGAACCCGCAAAAGCGTCATCTTCAGTTAATAATGCTGATGATCCTGCAAGTAAAATCGTACAAATTGCACAAACAACTTCTCCTTTAAGTTTTTTGAAAAATTTACGCCAAAAGAAAAATGGCTTTGTCGCGGATAATGAAATTAAAGCCTTGTCTGATATTGTACAAATGAAGCTTGTCACACCAGAAGTATTAAATATTATTTTGTATGAACTAACAGTTATTGAGAAAAGAACAACCTTAAATAAAACGATTTTACAGACACTAGTCAATGATTGGCTACAAAACGGGGTTACAGATGCAGTAAGTGCACTTCAATACTTACAACGCCGTAATAAAAAGCAACAAGCACGCACAACACAGTCGTCAAATAAGAAATGGTCAAACACTAATAAAAATTCAAAGCAAGAAACGCGTCCAGATTGGGAAAATCAACATGGAACATCTGTTTCACAATCAGATGCGAAATCAGCACGGGCGGCACTTGAAGCTATTAGAGCACGTCGTAACAAAAATAACCCAAAGGAGACATAAGAAACGATGAGTGATCAAAATTTTAAAAGTCATGACTCACAAACTTCTGATACACCGATGAATATGGGGCAAGCGCTACGTGATTTTATGGATAAAAAACAATTAAATGGTCGATTTCAAACTTTAAAGAGGGCTGTTTACCAAGATTCGGAAATCCGTCAATTTTTTAATGAATATAAAAATAGTCTGTCAAAGGATATTGTAGAACGCGATTTTGCTGTTTTGTACGAGTTTTATTCTCAGCAACATAAAGCTAAAAAGGGGCAAAAAATAGTTCATCAAGGTTATGTCCCTGCTTTAAAAGTTGTTGAAAATCGTATTGTGATTATTTATGAACCCGACGAAGCAACGCAACTAGCACAACGTATGAGTATGCAAGCCAATTTGGTCAAATCCATTGGGATGCCTAAACTAATTAAAAGGGCCCGTTTGGATGATTTTTCCGATGAAGATTCTGATCGTTTGGCTGCACTTACGGGAACATTAAGTTTCATTGATGCCTACATTAAAAGGCCAGACGATTTCCATCGTGGCATGTATCTTCACGGAGCGTATGGCATTGGCAAAACGCATTTAATGGGTGCCATGGCTAATGAATTAGCCCAAGAGGGTATTCCAGTTACACTTATTCATTTACCAAGTTTTGTGGTAGAAGTACGTAGTGCTATTGGAACTGATGAACAACCGCAAGACAAAATTAATGCGATTAAACAAGTACCAATTCTCGTTATTGATGATATTGGGGCAGAATCATTAACAGCATGGGTTCGTGATGATATTTTAGGTGTTATTTTGGAATATCGTATGCAAAATGAATTGACAACCTTTTTTACATCGAATTTCTCAATGAAACAATTAGAAAAAGAACATTTTACAATCACTAAAGACGGGGCTGAACCCGTAAAAGCAGAACGTTTAATGCAACGCATTAGATATTTATCAAAAGAAGTGCAAATGGCTGGCGATAATCGTCGGGAGCTTGATTAATGAACACAAAAAAAATTAACCACTTTTTTTTAAAGTTACTAGTTTTACTAATATTGATGCTTACCAGCTTTGTTGTCTTACGTCATAATGCAAGTTGGTATCAAGATAGTATCGGTGAAGTGACATCAGTCAAGCAAGTATCTTCTAAGACGCTTCAAGATCAATATGGCAATAAAGTAACGCAACATCACCAAAAAGTGTCTGTTAAACTGTTAAATACCCAAAATAAAGGTAAAACAGTTTCATTTATTAATAGTTATGACGATGCCCAAGCTATTACACAACCATTAAATAAACATGATCAGATTTTTTTAGCTAAATCCGAAAAAGCTTGGGGCCTTAAAAATTTTAAACGTGATAGTTTTTGGATTCCTATTTTAATTATGGTAATGGGGCTTTTGATTATATCAATGGGTAAAGCTGGTAGTTTCATGATATTGTCACTTATAATCAATGTCATCTTATTTATTGGAACAATTTATTTGAACTTCGTAACCAAAGAGGCAAATATTTTTTGGCTATTTATTCTATTTAGTATTGTTGCATCAATGTTAACGCTAATCTTTGTTATGGGCATCAAGAGTCGGTTAACCTGGACTGTTTTGTTAACCGTCATAACATCCACAACTGCTGCAATGTTAATTGGCTTATTGGTCTTTAATGTCACTAACGGGAAAGGCTTGCACTTTGAATTAATGTCTTTTATCACGCAATTGCCACAGCCAATGTTTCTATCAATGACATTAGTAGGTGTCTTAGGAGCTGTCATGGATGAAGCCACTGATATGATAGCAACTTTGTTTAGTTTGGAACGTGAGCACCCAGAAATTGGTATTAAAGAGCTTTTAATTACTGGTCGTCATGTTGGACAAGAAATTTTTGGAGCTTTAAGTAATACGCTGTTCCTAATTTTCATTGCTGAACAAATTCCAATGGCCATTTTATATTTAAGAAATGGTAATAATTGGGGGTTCACTTATACAATGAATTTATCGTTAGGCATGGTACAAACGTTGATTAGCGCAATTGGTATTGTGTTAACTGTGCCAGCTGGTATTTTTTGGGTATGGATTTTACATAAGTGGCGACAAAAGAAAATGGGGGCAAAAATATAAGCATGAGTGTTTTATTGATGTTATCAATTATTCTATTTGTCTTAATGTTAGTTGTAGGTGGTGTAAAAGGTATTGGTGCCTTTATTAGTTTATGGATTAGTTTTGCAATCTTGGTTGTCATGATGCTTTTAATCAGCTTTCAATTCAATCCTTTTTGGGTACTCTTAATTGGGGGAAGTTGCTTATTGACTGTCACTGTTTTAAGTGCTGGTGCTGATGAACGAACCACAACGATTGCACTATTAGCAAGTTTTTTAGTAATGATTATGTTATTAGTTGTTATTTTACCAACTGAACATCTTGCAATTGCCCAAGGGTTTGCTGAAGAAAATTCAGAAGATTTAGAAGGATTATCTTTAGCAATTAATATTGATTTTGGTACATTGGGGATTGTGGCAGCTTTATTAGCAACATTAGGCGCCATTGCAGAAGCATCTGTTGCCATTACAACAGGGGTCGGCGAATTATTAAATGAACGTCCAAATATTAGTAATAAGGATTTAATTGATGTCAGTCAAGTACTAGGAAAACAGATTATTGGAACGGCTGTTAATACTTTATTGTTTGGATTTTTAGCGGATTTTTTAAGTTTGGCCGTATTGTTTGGTAAGTTGCAATACACTTTTGGTGAGATTATTAATGCTAAACTATTTACATCTTCAATGTTGTCATTATTATATGCATTATTAGGTGTTTTACTAACATTACCCGTCACAATTGGCATTTTTTTACTTTATCAAAAACGGCAAAAACACCATACTAGTGGGGAAAAGCTATGATTTATGAGAAAGTCATGTTATGATAAAAGTAAATATGTCATTATCGGGATATGATTGTATCCTGTAAGAAAGTAACCAGAGGTATAGCGTATGAGTAGTGTGCTTGTGATTGAAGATGAAGAAAACTTAGCTCGTTTTGTTGAGCTAGAGTTACAGCATGAAGGGTATGAAACCCATGTTGAAGATAATGGACGTGGTGGTTTAGATGCCGCTTTAGCAAGTGATTATGATTTAATTTTACTTGATTTAATGTTACCAGAACTAAGTGGTTTAGAAGTTGCACGTCGTTTGCGTGAAGAAAAAAACACACCAATTATTATGATGACCGCTCGTGATTCCGTTATTGATCGTGTATCAGGTTTGGACTATGGTGCTGATGATTATGTTGTAAAACCTTTTGCAATCGAAGAATTATTAGCCCGTGTTCGAGCATTGTTACGTCGTATTGATATTGAAACAGAAGAACACAGCACGCATCAAAGTGTTGTGCGATATCGTGATTTGACTGTTGAAAAAGAAAATCGTATTGCTCGTCGTGGTAACGAAATTATCAACTTAACCAAGCGTGAATATGAATTACTTTTGATTTTGATGGAAAACATCAACGTTGTACAATCTCGTGAGGAACTACTAAAAAAGGTTTGGGGATACGATTCTGAAATTGAAACAAATGTTGTGGATGTTTATATTCGTTATCTTCGTAATAAGATTGATCAACCTGATTCACGAGCATCTTATATTCAAACGGTTCGCGGTACTGGATACGTTATGCGTCAGTAATTTGGAGGAAAATTAATGGGTAGATCATCATCCATTATTGAGAAAACACCACAACAAAAGGGGCTTTCCTTAAAATGGAAATGGGCTCTTGGTTCTGTTGTTGGTGTTTTTTTAATATTTATTATATTTACATGGTTTGTCATGCAAGCATTTGCAACGCAAATGATGTCAACAGAAAGACATCAGGTAACTAGTTCATTGAATGCCGTTACAAATCGTTTGCAAAATATTAATGCCTCACAATTGTTACCAACTAAAATTGATCAAGTATTACAACCGGATAGTAAAGATTTTAATGACGTGGTCAACGATCCGGTATTGCAACAAGTCGCTCGTAAAGACTATACGATTCGTGTGTATGATCAAAAGCATAACCAAGTTTATCCAGTTGGAGACCAACCAACCCCGTTCCATGAAACGAACAAACGAATTGTTCGTGTTGAACGAATAAAAGGTACTAAAATGTTAGTTGGTCATCAGGAGCTTCGTGATGCGAATCATAAAATTATTGGTCATGTTGTTATTGAGAATCATTTGACAGCCTATCATAAGACATTTAATCGTGTTTATTCAATTATTACAATTTTGATTATCTTAGGAATATTTTTAATTGCACTTTGGGGTTATTGGCTCGCTGGTTTCTTTCTACGGCCAATGGATAGCATTAAAAAAACAGTTGATACAATTAATCGTGACCCACAAGCCCAAGTCCGCGTTAGTACAGACGGCCGTAAACCAGATGAATTAACCGACTTATCTAATTTATTAAATGATATGCTTGATAAAATGCAACGGTTTATCCTACAACAACATCAATTCGTTGAAGATGTTTCTCACGAGCTTCGGACACCAGTTGCCATCGTAAAAGGACATATGGAATTGTTGAACCGTTGGGGAAAAGATGATCCAAAAATTTTAGATGAGTCAATTAGTGCATCCTTACAAGAAATTAGTCGTATGGAAGGTTTAGTTTCTGAAATGTTAGACTTAACCAGAGCTGATCAAGTTGAATTGACTTTCCGTGAAGGTGATACTGATGCTAAAGAATTAATAAACGGTATCTATACTAATTTTAAGATGATTCATCCAGATTTTACTTTTAGAATTGATGATGATTTAAAGGGTCCAACTATTGTTAATATGAATCGTGATCATTTAGAACAAATTTTAATCATTTTATCTGACAATGCTGTTAAATATAGTCAAGAACGTCGTGAAATTCATTTTGCTGCCTCACGTTCAGGTAAATTAGTTGAATTAGCAGTGCAAGATTTTGGTGAAGGAATTAGTCCTGAAGATGCGAGTCGGGTCTTTGATAGATTTTACCGTGTTGATAAAGCACGTTCTCGTAAACAAGGAGGCAATGGCTTAGGCCTAAGTATTGCTCAAAAGTTAGTTGAAGGTTATGGTGGTAAAATTCAATTAGAATCTGCTATCGGGCAGGGTTCTATTTTTAGAATTACGTTGCCTATTAAAAATCAAGATAAAAATAAGTAGAAGAGCAGGCGAGTTATTAACCTGCTTTTCTACTGTAAAGGAATAATATGATTATAAAACACGTTATTTTGCATGTACTAGATAAAAATAGTGGTAATTTAATTGCATCTCAGGATGAATTAGATCTTAATCAACCTAGTTTGCATGAATACATTGAAAAATTAATTGAAAAGTTTAAAAATAGTGATTATAAAACAGGACAATTAACGGATAATGATGACATTACCAATAAAATTTCTGATGTTAATAATCAATCGTTTGCCACAAAAGCAACGATTTTAGCAGAAGAATTATTCGACGTCATTGCGCCAAGTGAAACGATTCCAGCTGGTGACTTATTAGTTATAGAATTTTCAGAGGGTGCTGACGATTTTTTCAGCATTTTAAAATTAAATTTTACGCCACGCTACACACATGCAGTAGAATACCAAGATGAAAAGCTTGTTAATAACCTTGTGTTAAACCAAGCTGTCTTACCCGCAGCAACTCAAAAGGTTGATGAAGGAATCATCATTAATTTAATGAGTGGCATTTATATGTTAATCGAAAAAAAATATCTAATTGACGGTCATCGAACAAATTATTTTTCTGAAAACTTTTTAAAAATTCATCCTGAAAATTCAACTAAAGATAACATTCAAGTTATCAAACAAGCTGTCAAATCAGTTGCTAATAAATTCGATATGCCTGAACATGAAGTCTTAGCTGAAACACAAAATACTATTTTTGATACTGTTCAAGATGATGGCGAAATTAAAACTTCAGCAATAGCTGAATCCGTTTTTAAAGGCAATATATCTGCACAGCAAGCGTATCAACAAATTATGGATACCAAAAAATTAGAACCTGATATTAATGTTCCCAATACCGAACGCATTGAGAAAAAATATCGTTTACAACGATTTAAATTAGATTCAGGAATTGAAATTTCAATTCCAATGGATATCTATCAAGATAAAAGTAAAGTAGAATTTATTAATAAACCGGATGGCACGATGTCGCTCATTATTAAAGATATTGAGTCGATAATTAATAAATTTAATTCATAAAATAGATGTCGTTTTAATCACAATAAAAATTCTAAATATATCATACATTTCATGATATAATTGTTATTTGAAATAAGAGAATACGAAAATGAATAGGTAGGAAAAAATACTTCATGAAAATTAAAGGTTTAACCCCGATACTATTAATTGTATTAGTTGTTTTGTTTGTTACAGGACATGCTGACTTCTTAAAAGGGCCACTAACAGACTTTATGCACTGGTCTGAGACAGCAATTGGTGGTATCAATGCCGTTGGTTGGTCAATTATTATTTTGACATTGGTTGTCCGTTTGATTTTGTTACCAATGATGATACACCAGCAACGTAACGCAACAATTCAACAAGAAAAAATGCGTTTATTACAACCACAATTAAAAAAGGTTCAAGAAGCACAAAAAAGTGCACAATCTCAAGAAGAACAAATGTTAGCATCACAAGCAATGATGACAATATATCGTGAAAATAATGTATCATTGCTTGGTGGTATGAACTTTGCGACACTAATCATTCAATGGCCGATTTTCATGGGTCTGTACGCTGCTATTAAAAACTCAAATGAAATTGCGCACGCAACATTTTTTGGTATTAATTTAGCCTCACATGCGCCAATTTTAGCCATTGCTACGGCGATCGCTTATGGTATTCAGGCATATCTATCACTAATTGGTATTCCTGCTGAACAAAAGAAGCAAATGCAAATGATGATGTATGTTATGCCAATTATGATGCTATTTATGACATGGGTAACCAATGCTGGTATTGCATTGTACTTCTTTGCAGGTGCACTGGTTATGATTCTTCAAACACTAATTATAATTGTTTGGCGTCCACGCTTGAAGGCCCAAGTTAATGCTACTTTTGAAGTCAAAGATGTCGTTGATGATGCATTAGCTGGTAAAATTCAAGCAAAGCCTTCCGGTCGTTTTGCAGAAGCAATGCAGGCCGCTCAAGAACAACAACAGCAACAAAACGGTAGCCGTAAAGATATTACGACTACAACCCAAGAACATAATAGTTCAAAGGGTGGTCGTAATGCGGGTAAACAAAACCGTAAATAGGTATAATAAAAAAGGTATTGATAATCACAATCATTTACATGATTGGTTATCAATACCTTTTTTATTAGGTGCTAAATGCTAGCTTGATGTGCACTAGTCATATTATTAGCAATTTGAACCATTTGATTAATTGATTCATGTGCTCCAGTTGCAATCCATCGAATAGCTAAAGCCAGCATACCAGAAGCAATAAAGTCTGAAACGTAATCAATAGAGCGATTAACAGTTGCTGCATTTTGGATGCCTTTAGCGTATAACCCATGTAAGATATCACGTAAAGGTGGGTAGAATTGTTCGCGTAAGCCGGCATTTAGTAGAACAGCAATTGCAATACCATTTGCTTTAATAAAGCCAAAGAAGGCACGTGAAATAGCTTCTGCATTTAAGGGAAGTTCATCGGCTTCTTTTTCAAAGTCTTGCGTTAACTGCATAACAATAGCTTGGATGACAGCTTCTTTTGTACCAAAGTGGCGATAGAAAGCCATCCGTGACACGCCTGCCTTGCGAGTGATTTCAGTAACTGCAAGTTGGTCATAAGATTGGCTTTGCAACAAGGTCAGCGTTGCATCTATTATTTGATCATCAGTTTGTTGACGAATACTTTCTGTTAACATGTTTTTCATATTTTTATTTTACGACATTATCAAGAATGTAAGTAAAAAAAGCAGATAAAATGAAGGTTCACTTTACCTGCTTTAGAAAAACTTTTAAAACGCTAATAAAACGTTAATTTTATAAATGTCGTTGGTCCTTATAATTTAATAATTCTGAAGATAAAATATAGGGCACATTTGCTAAATCATCTGCTGATTTAGCACCAACTAATGCGTATAATTTTTTTAATTGTCGTTGCCAATTTAAAATTTCGTCAACCAATCCGTCAGGACCAGCTTGGAGGACAGTATGTAGAAAATGACCCGCCACACCGACTGCTTTTGCACCCATAATTTGGGCTTTTAAAATATCCAAGGGATCTTGAACACCCCCCGTAGCGAAAATAATAGGGGCTTTCGTTAAGGATTGTGCCTCTAATAAACTTTCCGCTGTTGTTTGGCCCCAATCATATAGAAAATCAAAACTTTTATGTTGTTCACGATTACGTCTATCTTCAATAACTGCAAAATTAGTGCCAGAACGGCCCCCGATATTAACGTATTCAGCACCCATATTATATAAAGTTTGAATGGTTTCAGCACTCATACCAAAACCAACTTCTTTAATGATGACAGGCACATTAACAGTTTGGATAATATCAGCAATATTATCTAACCAAATAAATTCTGCATCACCTTCAGGCATCACAATTTCTTGTGGGACATTTAAATGAACTTCTAAAGCATTAGCTCCAATCATATCAACAACTTGCTGTGCAGCTTTAGCATGATGTCCAGCACCAATATTTGCCATAATAAAGCCATCAGGGTTAGTTTGACGAGCGACTGTAAAACTTTCAATAGCATCACTATCTTTTAGTGCCACACTCTGCGAACCAACTGCCATGGCGATACCAGTTTGACGAGCAACCTGAGCAAGTTGCTGATTGATCTTACCTGTTCGATTACTACCACCAGTCATCGCTTCGATATAAAACGGTGTTGTAAAATTAAACTTTTCATCTCTCACAGCAAGAGAAACATCAGCAATGTTTATTTCAGGTAAACTATTATGAATGAGACGAACTTGTTTTAACGATGATACTGGTTGCTGTTGTCGATACTCAGCTTCAGATAATGCCAAGTGTTCATCTTTTCGATGTGCGTGTGCTGATTCCATATTGCTTATTCTCCTAAAGTTGCGATATGCAAGGGTAGTGGGATAATACCAGAGCGTTGCCAGGCCTTTTGTAATTTTTCTTTATTTTCATTATGAGTTGTAATTGCGATAACGTTATCACCACCACCAGCCCCTGAAATTTTTGCTGGTATATGTAAGGCATTGGCTATATTAAGGGCATTCGTTAAGCTGTCTGTTAAATAATTAATTGCCACTGCATTCGTGTAATTAGTAATGTTAATAGCATTTAAAAGGATACTTTGAGATACCATTTCAAAGTCGTTATTTTCAAGACCCGAAATAAATTTATCAATGAGCGGCTTTGTTGTTAGGACAAGTTCTTCTTTTGCGGTTGCTATTTTTTCAGATGACATAACATGATTCAATATCGCTTGTGTGTCAGCGGGTGTTTTTGTCCAACCAATTGCAATTTGCCAATCATCAGGCCATGGCAAAATTTTGATATCCAAACCAGGCCAATCACGTTGCATAATCGTTGCATAATCTGTGCCATTAGTTAATAGTTGTTTCACAAAGGCATCATCAAATTTACGATAAGACAAAACATCTCCATAAGTTGCCACAGCAACATCAGCCATTGATCCTTTAGAAAATTGCGGTAGGGTGAGCATAACAATGGCACCTAATTTAAATTGTTCTTGCTTTGACAATTTTAAATTAAATACTTTATTAAATGCTTTTATAAGCGCAATCACTACTGCGGCAGATGATCCTAATCCTAATTTTTTACCTTGAAAAGTTAAATCACTTGTAATATTAAGTTTTAATCCTTTATAAACAGCAATATTTTTAAAATAATATTGATATAAAACAGCTATCGTTCTTTTTACTAATTGCCAATTATCCATGGTAAGTGATTTTTGTAAGTGTTCAAAAGGTATTTTTAAGTTGCCGAGTTGGTCACTTGTGATATCTACCACTCGTGTATCATTTGCTTCAGCTGTTACGGTAACATACTTATCAACTGCAAAGGCGACTGCACTTTGGAAAGGGAATGTTATCGCATATTCACCAATTAAAAATAATTTACCAGGCGCTTGTGCCGTCACTAACATATGGAGTCTCCTGCATTGATTTGAATTCCCGGTCCTGGGTGCGCATTAATAACTTGATTATCTGAAACAATTGCTAACAGCGCTTCTTTAATGACCTCAGTATCAGCAGGATTAGAAATTAATTTGACATTTGGTCCGGCATCCATTGTGGCATAAACAGGAATTCCTTTTTGTCGTAATTCTTGAGCCATCAAAATAACTTCCCAACTTTTATCAGTTAAATAGTTAAATGGGGGAACGGCTGTCATATTAGTTGCATGCATTTGAAGCGCATTAGCTTCTGCTATTTGGCCAATAGTCATTAAATCATGCTCATGAATTGCAGTTATCATTTGATTGACTTGTTCATTAGCTGTTTTCACCCATAAATCGTAAAAAGGGGAAGTTGTCATAGCATGTTGCATGCCGGCACGAGAACCAACTTCTTTTTGTTGATCATTAATAACAACCGTCATCAACTGAATTGGCCAATCTGCATCAGCTAGTAATGGAGAACCTACTGATGTTAAATCATTGCCTGGTGTCCACTGCGCGAAGCCACCAAAAATTGATCGGGTTGCCGAACCCGATCCTTGACGGGCTAGACGCGAAAGTTCTGTTAAAGTTAAATCTAACCCAGCTGCTTTACTAGCAGCACCAGCTAAGGCTGCAAATGCTGAAGCTGATGATGCTAAGCCAGCTGCCGTTGGCACATGATTAGTTGAAATGACTGATGCATAACTAGCAATACCTGCTTGTTGTCGCACAATGTTAAGGAAACGACTAACTTTTTGCAGGGCATGTCCAGTTATAATTTCATTATCTAAGATAAATTTATCAGCTGTTAAACTTTCATCAAACCAAACAGTTGTATCTGTATAAAATTCATCAAGCGTCAAAGATATTGATGTCGTCGTAGGTGTTATGATAGCAGTATCTGCTTTACCCCAATATTTTAATAATGCGATATTTGTATGCGCACGTGCTGTAAAATGCATCTTAAAAACTCCTAATGCTAAAAATGATTAATGACTATACGTTTGTGTCCAAACCTCATGCGCACCGGCAGCTTCTAACGCGGTTAAAACATTAGTTGTTTGCTCGGCATTTTGAGTTAGTGCAATCATTGTGCCACCAACACCACCACCAGTAAGTTTAGCGCCTAACGCACCAGCATTGCGAGCTGCTGAAATTAACTCATCCAATTTAGGATGAGAAATACCCAAAGCTTCTAAATGCTTTTGTGCTTTATTCATAAATTGCCCTAATTTAAGGACGTTATTCTCCGAAATAGCAATACGAGTATTTTTAACAATTTCCCCAATTTTATCAATATGGTGCTGTGTCGTTTTAGGTTCATTAAAAAGATGTTCACGCACAACTGCCACGGCCATTCCTGTTTGTCCTTGAATACCTGTGTCGGCAATGATAAGTGTTGCATCTAGTGATACATTTATTTTTTGGGGTTGTTCGCCTTTAACAAACCAAATTGCTTGGTCATTAGCAACCGTTGCAGTGTCTAGACCTGAAGGTGACCCATGAGTAATTGATTCTTCAATACTTGCCCAACGTTGTAATTCTGATTTTGAAAGAGGCTTATTGAAAAAATCAAACAAACCACGAACAATTGCAATAGCTGTTGCTGCGGATGAACCCATACCACGTTCTTGTGGAATGTTAGAAGTAATGGTCATCGTAAAAGGCAAATCTGCTGCATCAAAGTACCGTAATAATCTGATGATCAGCTGACGAATACCTTCATAAACTTCTGCCATTGCTTCTAATGAACCGCGATAGGATTGAGACAAGATTACCTGTCCTGCTTCGCGTGGTTCTATTTTGACAGTCATTGCCAAATCCGGTAAGGGAAGTGCAATGGCTGGTTGGCCATAAACGACCGCATGTTCGCCAAGTAAAATAACTTTGGCATGGCTTACGCCGATTCCTGGTTTTTTCACTTTGAAATTACCAATCCATTCTATTTTTATTGTAGCTTTTTTAATCATATCAAATTCATAGGCTAATTACATCATATAATTATAAGCTTAAATATATGTATCCCTTTTAATTTTACACGATTCTTAACAAAGTATATTAGAATATGCTTTATATGATTGTGACATAATCCAATAGCAGATTACATAAATATAGCTGTATAAATATGCTATAATTTACCTAAGATTATAAGAGAAAGTCGTGGTGCGTTTCGATGCTAAATAAAGACATCTATGCAGTTGTTGATCTAGAAACAACTCGTACAACGAGCGAATCAGGTCGCATCATTCAAATTGCGATTGCGTTCGTACAAAACAAAAAAATTATTAATCAATTTTCAACTTTAATAAATCCAAGGGAAATTATTCCACGAAATATTGTGCAGTTGACAGGTATCACACAAAATATGGTAGAAGGGGCGCCATTGTTTTCAGATATTGCTGAATCAATTCATACCATGTTGTCAGGAACCATTTTTGTCGCGCACAATGTCAATTTTGATTTACCATTCTTAAATGCCGAATTTAAAAGAGCAGGGTTGCGTGAATTAGACTTGGTAGCTTTAGATACTGTTACCTTAAGTCAAATTGTGTGGCCAACAGCGCCAGGCTTTCGCTTAGTAGATTTGACAACTTATTTATCCTTAACTCATGGGCGACCTCATCAAGCAGATAGTGACGCTTTAGCAACAGCTGCTTTATTAATTAAAATCATCACTCGGCTAGAATCATTACCGATAGTGACCTTACAATCTTTAGTAGATTTACCTTTGGTATTACCAAAGGATTCTAAAGAATTGTTTGAAAAAGCACTGTTAAAAGCAAAGTCATTACGTCAACCGTTATCAAAACACTTACAAGTAATAGATGGGCTAGCAATTCATCGTTTCAGTGATCCTGAGCCATTAAGTAACACAAAAAATATGTCTTATCCGGCTAAACGTGCAGCTAAACAACAACTGTATGGCGAAACTTTAACGTACCGTGAGCAACAAGCTAAATTGATGAATGCCATAAAGAAACACTATACAAAGCCAACGTTTTCAACAGTGCCAGGAGAATCTGCTTTTGTTGCAGAAGCACCAACTGGTATGGGCAAAACACTCGGCTTTTTGTTACCTTTTGCTTATTTAGCTAATGATTCAGACAAACAAGTTATTATTACGGAACCAACTATTACCTTGCAAACACAGGTTACTGAAACGATTAATACGACATTACATGATATTTTACCTTTTGAAGTTCGGGCAGTTAGTCTAAAAGGACGGCGTCAATATTTGAATTTGCAAAGTTTTAAACGCTCATTGCAAATTGATGAAGGGACTACATCATTACAGTTTATTAAAGCACAAATTTTAGTGTGGTTAACCGAAACAGTTCGTGGTGATTTTGATGAGTTGCATTTAATGAATGCACAACAAAAATTTATCGCAAAGCTATCACAAAATGCTAATAATCCGACAGGCTCACCATTCTATGGTTACGAATTTTTTGAAAGACAACATGTTTTAGCAAAACAAGCGCAATTTTTAGTCGTTAACCATAATTATTTAGCAGAATATGCAAGTGAATTAGGTGATCAAAAAAATAAGCCTTATTTAGTAATTGATGAAGCGCAAAACTTACCTTCAGCTGTTTTAGATCAAAGTCGCCATCAGCTACCAATTCAAACATGGCTAGCTCGAGTGCAAACAGCAATCAATTTAATTCTACAAGACACTAAACCAGCTATTGGTGATATTTTGCACCGTATTATTGGTGGTGAACGATTAAAAAATCATTTATTGCAATCTTTAGAAATCATCTCAAATGAAATTCCGCAATTACAAGTTGCTTTATACCGACGTTTTTTATTAAATAAAAAAATGCCAGCAACACAGGGCCAATACGAAATTGCTTTGGCCAATAATGATTTTGCTCAGTTTTGGGTTGATCAAGCAAATCATGTCACTAGTATCCATAAAGAAGTATTGCATTTAGAAGATTCATTACAAATTTTATTAGGACAATTTAGTTATTCTAAAATTGCATTTTCACTAGGAGAAAGACAACAATTAGCTGATTTTAGGCGTTTATTAGATAGTATTAGTCAATATGAAAAACAATTGACAATTTTCCAACAAGACTTGGTTGATTTTCCGAAGGCCAGTATTTTTTGGTTAACTGATGCGCCAAATCATGATAGTAGTAATTTAAAGTTAAGTGGTGGATTATTACATACATTAAATTATTTTGAAGAAAAAGTTTATCCTCATTTCATGCCACCAACAATTATCGGTGCAACTTTATTTACATCAACGAAATCAGGTTATTTATATGATCGATTAAATATAGATAAAGAAACAGCAACGGTACGTCATTATCCTGATATTTTTGATTTTGAAAAGCAGGCTAGACTTTTGATGGTTAAAAATGCACCAGCACCAACAGATAAGCATTTTGTAAACTATTTAGCAAATCAATTAGTCAACGTCACAACAGCTGTAAATAAAAATACACTAGTTTTGTTTAATTCTTTGGAAATGATTCAACAAGTGTACAATCAAATGCAAGCTAACCCAAAACTACAGCAAAGTAAGTTAACAATTTTGGCGCAAGGCGTAACTGGGACGCGTGGTAAAATTAGGAAACGTATGCAGTCCGAAAAAAATATTGTGGTGTTAGGCGCTGCCAGTTTCTGGGAAGGCATTGACTTACCAGGTGACCAATTACGATTACTTGTTATTGCACGATTACCATTTGACCGTCCAGATACAGTGCTACAAAAAGCAGAGGAAGCGGTTTTAACTGCTCAAGGTAAGCAACCATTTTACCAAAGTACCTTACCTAAAGCAGTTCTTAGATTAAGGCAAGGTATTGGTCGTTTAATAAGAACACCAGAAGATTATGGTGCCATTATTATTTATGATGTTCGTATTTTAACGAAGGCATATGGTAAAACATTACGCAAAATGTTACCAACAAATCTACCGCAAAAAGAACTAACTGATGATAAAATCGTCCCAACTTTACAGAATTTTTTTGCAGAAGAACATAAACAACTTTAATAAGGAACAAAAATTTGGTAAAGTAATAAGTGGTTTGTTTTTATAGTGGGTAAAGAGTATTTATTATAAAGGAGCTTAGTGACATGGAGATGCGTATGCGATCAACAATTCACGGATATCGTGGTAAGCGGCTTCGACACTGGTTACTTGGTATCTTAATATTTTTAGTCATCATTTTGATTGGTATATCAATTTTAGAAAAAGCACAAAGCCCTATTGATACTGCCAAAGAGCGCATAACAAAAGTTGCTAAGCAATCGAATAAGTTATCCTCTGTATCAAAATTTTATCGTATTTCACGGCAAAACACATATTATAGTGCAATCGGTGAAAATAAAAAGCACGAACAAGTTGGTGTTATTGCTCGTGGAAAATCAAATAAACTAACAACTATAAATATGGCCGATGGTTTGTCAGAAAAAGACGTTCGAAAATTAGTAGATAAACAATTTAATCCACAAAAAGTAACTAGTATTGGTTTAGCAATATATGAAAAAGTGCCAGTTTGGCAAGTTACTTTTATTGACAAAGATGACAATTTAAACTTTATCACATACCAATTTTCAAATGGTAAACAAGTACAGACTATTCGTCATTTATAAAATATTTATTAACCATAAAGGAGCTCAAAATAATGGAAACAATTCGCATTGAAGACGCGAAAAATTATGTTGGCCAAGAAGTCCGTTTAGGTGCATGGCTAAGAAATAAACGTGGATCAGGTAAGATGCAATTCTTGCAATTACGTGATGGTACGGCTTTCTTCCAAGGTGTTGTTGTTAAAGCTAATGTTGGTGAAGATATTTTTTCTAAAGCAAAGGCTCTTACACAAGAAACAAGCATGTATTTAATTGGGACAATTGTTGCTGATGAGCGCTCACCATTTGGTTACGAGATGCAAATCAAAGATTTAACAGTTGTTGGTGAATCAGAGGGATACCCAATTACACCAAAAGAACATGGAACAGAGTTCTTAATGGATCATCGTCATTTATATTTACGTCACATTCAGCCATTTGCTGTACTACGTATCCGTAATACTTTGATTGCTGCGACATACGAATTCTTTAATAAAGAAGGGTTTATTAAAATTGATTCACCATTAATGACAGGTTCAGCACCTGAAGGAACAACCGAATTGTTCCACACTGAATATTTTGACGAAGATGCATACCTTTCACAAACAGGTCAATTATATGCCGAAGCTGGTGCCATGGCTTTCGGACGGGTTTTCACTTTTGGGCCAACTTTCCGTGCCGAAAAGTCAAAGACACGTCGTCACCTAACAGAATTTTGGATGATTGAACCTGAAATGGCTTGGATGACTCAAGAAGATTCATTAAAAGTTCAAGAACGTTACATTGCTTACTTAATTCAAGCTGTCTTGGACCGTAATGAATATGAATTGGATCTATTAGGTCGTGATAAAGATCTATTAAAGTCATATACACAATTACCATATCCACGTGTCTCATATGATGATGCTATTAAGTTATTGCAAGATAATGACTTTGATGTGCAATGGGGGGTTGATTTTGGTTCACCTGAGGAAACTTTCTTAGCAAACCATTTTGCAAAGCCGGTATTTATTACTAATTTCCCTAAGGCCATTAAAGCCTTTTATATGAAACGCCATCCTGATCGTGATGACGTTGTTATTTCTGCTGACTTGTTAGCACCTGAGGGTTATGGTGAAATCATTGGTGGCTCTGAGCGTGATACTGATTATGATTATCTAGAGAAGCGCATTAAAGAGCAAGGTCTTGATCTTAATGAATACTCATGGTACCTAGATTTACGTAAGTATGGTTCTGTACCTCATTCTGGATTTGGACTTGGACTAGAACGTGCTGTAACTTGGATCACTGGCGAAGAGCATATTCGTGAAGCAATACCGTTTCCACGCACAATGAACAGACTATGGCCATAAGCTGAATACAAATACTATTAAACCGCTACAAACTCTGTTATGGCAATGTTTGTAGCGGTTTTTATTTGTTCTGTAATGTACGATAATATTCGACAAAATACGCTAAAATTCCCACAATTTTCCCACAAAAAAGTAACCAAGTTTTTACTATATTTTATCTAAAAATTTAGTTGGTTGATAACTTTATTATGCCTAACAACCAAATTAGTGATTTTTATTTTAGGTATAATAACAAGGGAACATGTAGAAGACTTTAGTAATTATTTTATACAATGGGACTTAAAATAAAAAATTATCAAAAGTCCATCATAAATTCAATATCTATAGTTGTTTAACTAAAAATAACGTGTGTTACTAGTATGATCTATAACTCATCATTCGAATCACCATTTCTTAACATAATGATATATGGTATGCTAGATGGTATTATTTTAATAAGGGTTGTTAATCAACAAACTATTCATTTACCAATATTAGTCGGTATTAATTGTTACTACTATTGGTAATTTATTTAAAAATACGTAATGAAAATTAACAAATCAAGGTTTTCCATTTGGATAATCTTATTATTTTATGAACAAATTTAAGTATTATATTGAAAAGGTGTCAAAAAATGGAAATTGATCAAAACAATTTGATGTCGTTTTTAAAGTCAGGTCAAACAACGTTGAATAATTTTTTATTACAACATTATCGTGAAATCGGCCTGAACAATGATGAATTATTAGTATATATTCAAACCAAAATGGGCGCTGATCATGGTGATTTAGAACCTAGCACAGAACAAATTGGTCAAGTATTAGGTTGGTCAGCTAAAAAGGTATTTTCTCATTTAGAAGAAATGCGCAAGAAAGGCTTAGTTAAATTTAATAGTCGTCATGCTAATGATGGTAGGGTTACTACTGAACTAGATTTTATGCCCCTTTACGTTGCCTTATTTAAGATTAAAGTGAATCAAGAAAGTACAAACGATCGTATTGATAAACAGGGATTACCCGCAACTGAAGAGGGTCAAATTAAGCGGGCAGACATTTATAATTTAATTGAGCAAGAATTTGGACGTCCATTAAGCCAAATTGAAATGGAGACAATTAAAAACTGGTTTGATATTGACCATTTTAAGCCACTATTTATTAAAGCTGCTGTCCAAGAAGCTGTTTTGAATGGTGCCTTAAACCTAAGATATATTGAAACTATTTTGGTATCATGGCAGAAAAAAAATTATCATTCATTAAATGATATTACGAATGAAAAAAATAAACATCAGCAGTACAAACAATTACAGTCAGACGAAGCAATTGATATCCCGCTTGACATCGATATATTTAATGTTGATTGGAATAAATTCAAATAAAAAACGAGACAACCAAATTTTTAGTTGTCTCGTTTTTATTAACTATTGTGATACTGACTCACTTGGCTGCTCGTTTTCACCTGAACTTGATGAAGGCGTGCTGTCACTTGAGGTTGTTTCTGAATTCTCATCACTGCTAGTTGATGAGGAGGTTGGTTCACTAGATTCTGATGAACTCTCCGGTTGTTCTGAGGTTGATGATGAGGCTGGTTCTTCAGCCTCAGATGAACTACTTGATGGTTCTTGAACGACTGATGAAGATGAACTACTGCTTCTTCTAGGCGTTGTAGGTGTTCGTCTTACAGGTTGACTAATTACCTTTTCTGCTGAAGTATTAGCACCAACGACTGAATACTCTTTAATACCATTAATCGTTGTACTCTTAACACTATTTGGCATTTCCCAATCAGTGCCATCGGCATTAGCATTTGACATAATATAATCCATCAGCGCCTTGTATACACGTAATGGGATAAATTGTTGTTCACCTGCAGCTAGAGAATGACCGGGTTCATTAGGTTGATCGTAACCAGTCCAAACAGAGATTGCTGCTTGCTTTGTATACCCAGTAAACCAAGCATCCGATGCAGACCCATCCGGCATATTTAATTTATCATCATAGGCTGTCACACCAGTTTTACCAGCTTGTGCATAATCAGAAGTATTAATTATCTTAGCATATGAATCAGTAATAACTGACTTCATCATGTTAGTTAGCATAAATGCTGTTGAGCCTTTCATTGCCTGTTTACCAGAATCTTTAAATTCCTTAACGGCGCCACTTTGATCTGTAATTTTAGAAATATACTGTGGCTCATAATAAGTCCCACCATTATCAAAGGCTGAAAAAGCTGCTGCTTCCTGTTCACTAGATACATTGATACCAATTGCACTAGAAGCAACTAGTTCGTCACTTTTAATGGGAATTCCCAAGCCATTTAAGAATTTAGCCGAATTATCATAGCCGACTTCTTGTAATGTTTTAATTGCCGGAATATTTCGTGATAGAGCAAGTGCTTTACGCATCGTAATATTACCTTGATATTGACGATCAGCATTATAAACCGGTATGTTTGAACCTGGATACACGTATGGTGCATCATTTAATGAATGATTAGTTGACCAATCTAAGTTTTCAACTGCTGGACCATAATCAACTAATGGTTTAGCAGTTGAACCAGAAGAACGACCAGTATTTGTTGCACGATTAGTTCCTTGCAAAGAACTTTGCTTACGACCACCAATTTGTGCAATAACTTGTCCGTTATTAGGGTCAGTAACCGTCAAACCAACTTGCATCATATCATCAGTCCATTGTACATAATCATTAGTATTCGTTACATCATATGCACGTTGTTGTACCTTAGAATCCAAATTAGTTTGTACAACTAAACCATCTTTATTCAAATCATAACCAAGATCTGTTAATTTATTACGAACCGAAGTGATATAAGCATCATCCACTTTATTATCTTCAGTATCTAATGAAGCGTGTTCTTTAGCTAAACCATCTGTGATAGGTGTATTGCGATATTCTTTCGCTTCAGTTTGAGAAATCACACCATTATTTGCCATAGCCGTTAATACTTCATTGCGGCGATTAGTTGCACCCTTTGGATTAGAATAGGGATCATATCCAGAAGGGGACTGTGGCAAACCAGCTAAGAAAGCTATTTGTGGTACGGTTAAGTCAGAAAGATCTTTATTAAAGTAATAATCAGCAGCAGTCTTCATACCATAAACACCGTTACCCATATAAACTTTATTCATATATAAGGTTAAAATTTGATTCTTTGAATATTGCTTTTCAAGTTTTAGAGCTAGCCACGCTTCTTGCGCTTTACGCTTCAATGTTTGATCACTAGACTTCGTTGAAAAAGCCGTCAACTTAATCAATTGTTGGGTTAGGGTAGACCCACCTTGTAATCCCAAAGATGAACCAGTGACGTTCGCAAAAGCGGCACCAAGAATTCGACGAGGATCTACACCATGGTGCTTATAGAAACGTCGGTCTTCAATTGAAACGATTGCCATACGCATCTGTTTAGGAATCTCACTTTGACGCGCACTTTCACGTTTTGAACCAGTCGAATAAAAAACATTACCATCACGATCTAAAAACTTAGTTTGTGATGTACCCACTAACGCCGCATTCGTAACTTTTGGGGCAGATGATGCATAATAAGCAAATAATCCAGCACCACTCAAACCACCAACAACAGCTAAAATGATTAAACCTAAAATGGTGTACTTTGCAATACGTTTAAATTTAGAATTAGTCTTCTCATTATTTGTTTTCTTAGGTTGAGACGGCCGTTTATTATTATTCGTGTTCTGCTGTCCTCGCGAAACACGTGGCATTTTCTCTGTCATATTAAATTATCTCCTTCTTTTTTACATTCTATGAGTAATTTATCAACTGCTTGTAAATAGGGAGTAGTTGGATTATATTGTTGTTCAACTAATGCACCAAATTTAGCAATCTCTTCATAGGGAATAGATTTCCGACCGGTTTCTCTATTATCCCAATATTCAAAAATTAATTTTGCCCATACAACGTAAGTTTCTTGCAAAACGGTAAATCTAATAATCATAAAAGCTAATCCATTTTGTTTAACAATTGCCTTTAGATGTTTAACTTGGTGCTCATGAATATTATTTAAAGGAAACGATCGTTTGTGGGTTGTCTCCTTAGCATCAAAGTCAATATAATAGCCTTTATAGATACCATTATAATCTGTTGTTGAAGCTTGCCGAAAATAAGCTTCGGTAATTTTCGCTGCTGCACGAGCAGGGTAGCTAACATTTACTATTTGGACTGGTGTTGGTTTTTTATGAATAACCGCCTGACCCATTGCCAAATAATATTTATTCGCTTCATTAATATCATGTTCTAATGACATTCCCCGATTGCTCTGTGAAGCACCATAGCTTACAATTGGTTTTTGAAATGCTTTTTGATTAAAAGAATGTCCATTCGGATAATTGAAAGCCATTATGAACTCCTATAATTAAACTTTATCTTTGTTATTATACCAAATGTAGCAGGATAGTAACAGGTTCAATGAATTTAATAGCCATCGTCAGATAAAAGGAGGCAAGAGATGAATCGTATATGGATAACTGGATTTCGTGACTACGAATTAGGAATATTTAATAACAAAGATTCAAAATTAACTGTCATCAATTATGCATTAAATAAGATTTTGACTAACGCTATCAATGACGGTTGTGAGTGGCTAATTACAGGTGGCCAGCTTGGCATTGAGCAATGGGCGGTTGAACAAGCTCTACAATTAAAAGAAACAACCTTTCCTGAATTTAAAATTGCGATGATGACACCCTTTATTGATTTTGGGAAAAATTGGAAAGAAACTAAGCAATTAAAGTTGAATGCTTTAAAAGAGGGCGTTGATTTTAATAGTTCTGTATTTAATACCCCTTATAAAAACCCGCAACAACTCAAAGACTATCAAAATTTTATGCTAGCACATACTGAACATTCTGTTATTTTTTATGATACGGAAGTGCCTAATTCACGGGCGAAATTTGAATATAATGCAATGCAAAATCATGCAAACAATCATGAATATCCTGTTCGTTTAATTGATTTTGAGCGTTTACAAGAATATGCTGATGAATATCAATTAGAAAATTATGACTATTAATCATCACAAAAATCATTTATTTATACAAGTAATTTTGTCATCTAGTTGAAAAGCTGTTAAACTAGTATTAGAAGAAAACTAAGGAGTGCAAGTGATGGAAAACGTGCAACATACTCGGGAAGAAATTCTAAACAAGGATTTTAAAAAGACACGCATTGGTACTGGTTATGATATTACAGATGTTGATGCTTATTTAGATGAAATTATTTCTGATTACCAAGCTTTTCAGAATAATATTGGTGAATTGACGAATCAAAATCAAAAGTTAAAGGATCAAGTTGCCGAATTAACAAAGCAAGTTTCAGCAACACCAACTTCTGAACCGAAAGCATCGCCTGCACCTGCTGTGAATACTAATATGGATATTTTGAAGCGACTATCTAACTTAGAACGTCGTGTATTTGGTAAAGCTTCATCTGAGCAATTTAAAAAGCCACAAGAAAAAGCTGATGATCAACCAGATGAACAAGCACATGATATTGAAGATGTAATTATTTCAGAAAGCACTACACAATCTACAGATTAAGTGTATAATGGATATTTGTGATGTATTGGTGGGTAATTGCGTGCAGCTTATGTTGCATGAGGAAAGTCCATGCTCGCACTAACTGTGATGTTAGTAGTGTTCGTGCTAGCTGAAAAAATAAGGCTAGGCAATTCTTGTAATTGACGGCCAGTGAAATTATCTACGGGCACTGCCTATGATTTTAGTAGCTGTTAAGGTGCCACAGTGACGAACCATCAAAGAAATGCGATGGGTGGAACGCGGTAAACCCCACGAGCGGGCAACCCAAACTTTGGTAGGGGCGTTTGATCTAGCGAAACGAAGCGATGGTCGAGGAAACAGAAATGTTTGAGATAGATGATTACCACCAAATAGATTTTGCCAATTTTTATTTGGAACAAAACATGGCTTACAGCCAATACATTAGGTAGCCGGCGTCCTTGTGGCGTCGGTTTTATTTTGCCCAAAATTTCAAACTACTTTATAATAAAACGTATAAACTTAGAAAGAGAACTAAACATGAAAAATTTTAAATTAATGGCAACAATGGGTGCCGGTATGGAAGCTTTAGTCGCTCGTGAATTAAAAGAAATGGGATATGCTACCCAAACAGAAAATGGTCGTGTATTTTTTGACGGCACTGTTGAAGATATTTATCGTGCTAACTTATGGTTGCGTGTAGCTGACCGTATTAAAATAGTTGTACAAGAGTTTGATGCCAAAACCTTTGACCAATTATTTGAACAAACTAAAGCTTTCCCTTGGGAAGATTTACTACCTTATGATGCTGTTTTCCCAGTTAACGGGCGCTCAAAGAATTCTATTTTACACTCTGTTCCAACGGTACAGGCAATTACTAAAAAAGCAATCGTGAAACGCTTATCTGAAGCATATCATACACATAGTTATCTACCTGAGACTGGTCAACGCTACGTTTTAGAAACTGCTATTGATAAGAACCACGTTATGATTACTTTAGATACAACTGGTGATTCTTTATTTAAACGTGGTTATCGTACTGAAAAAGGGGGCGCACCATTAAAGGAAACAATGGCTGCAGCCCTAGTTAAATTAGCACACTGGTTTACTGATAATCCTTTCGTTGATCCAACAACTGGTTCAGGAACTATTGCAATTGAAGCTGCACTAATTGGTCGAAATATTGCACCTGGATTAAATCGTGAATTCGACATTACTGATTGGGATTGGTTTGACAAAAATATTGGCCAAACGTTAAAGGCACAAGCTCGCAGTATGATCAATTTTGAGGAATCATTAGATATTACTGGTTATGATATTGATGAAAACATGATTGAAATTGCTAAAAATAATGCCCAGGCTGCTGGTGTTGGTGACGATATTACCTTTAAGCAATTAGCCGCTGCTGACTGGTCCACTGACAAAATTAATGGTGTCTTGATTGCTAATCCTCCATATGGAGAACGTCTAGGTGATGAGACCGCTGCCCGTCAGTTATATAGTCAAATGGGTTATATTTATAATAATATGCCAACTTGGTCAAAGTATATTTTGACCTCAGATGAAGAATTTGAAACTGCATTTGGTAAAAAAGCCACTAAGAAACGTAAATTATATAACGGTGCACTAAAAGTTGACTTATATCAATACTGGGGTAAAAAAATTCGTCATTAATTATTACACGTAGATTAAGAGGAGATATGATATGAATCCGTTACTTTCGGGTATGAATGATAAACAAGCTGAAGCAGTTATTACAACAGAAGGCCCACTTCTAATAATGGCTGGTGCGGGTTCAGGAAAAACACGTGTGTTAACCCATCGCGTTGCGCACTTGATTAAGGACCTAAATGTTATGCCATGGCGAATTTTGGCAATTACATTTACTAATAAAGCTGCCCGTGAAATGAAAGAACGTATCAGCCAATTAATTGACGAAAATGAAGCTGATGCTGTTTGGGTATCTACATTTCATGCTTTAGCTGTTAGAATTCTTCGTCGTGATATTGATAAATTGGGTTACAAAAAAGATTTTTCAATCATTGATGCCAGCGCCCAACGCACATTAGTAAAAAGAATTTTAAAAGATCAAAATGTTGATATTGAAAAATTTACACCACGTTCAGTATTAGGTGCTATTTCCAATGCGAAAAATGCTATGGAAAGGCCCGAAAATTATTTAAAACGTGCATCAGGTCCTTTTGAGGAAATTGTTGGTAAAACATATAAAGAATATCAACATCGCTTAGCACTTGCACAATCTCTTGATTTTGATGATTTGATTATGTTAACAATTGAATTGCTACATAAAGATCAAGAAGTTTTATCTTATTACCAAGAAAAATTCCTTTATGTTCACGTTGACGAATATCAAGACACTAACGATGCGCAATATGAATTAGTGACCTTACTTTCAGCAAAACATCGTAATTTAGCAGTTGTTGGTGATTCAGATCAATCAATTTATGGTTGGCGTGGTGCTAATATGCAGATTATTTTGAACTTTAGTAAAGAATATCCTGATGCAAAAACCGTTATGCTTGAGCAAAATTATCGTTCAACACAAACTATTTTAGATGCTGCTAATAGCGTTATTCGAAATAATGATGAGCGTATCGTTAAAAAATTATGGACTGATAATGGTGACGGTGATAAAATCACTTATTATCGTGGCCAATCTGATCGTGCTGAAGCACTTTTTGTAATTAAAGAGATTAAAAAAGCATGTCATGATAATAAATTTGATTATCGTGATTTTGCTATTCTATACCGAACCAATGCACAATCACGTGGTGTTGAAGAGGCTTTAGTTAAAGCTAATATGCCCTATACAGTAGTTGGTGGTTCAAAATTTTATGATCGTAAAGAAATCCGCGATGTACTTGCTTATTTAGCGTTGGTTACAAATTCTGCAGATAATGAAAACTTTTTACGTATTGTTAATGAGCCTAAACGTGGCATCGGCCAAACTTCATTAGAAAAGTTACGTCGTTTTGCATTAGAAAAGGATTGGACATTATTGGATAGTGCTGCTAACGCATTGCTGATTCCAGGACTACCGGCACGTGCTGCAAATAAATTAGTTGCGTTTGCCAATATGATTGAAACCTTTAGAAAGCAAATGCAATTTGATTTAAGCATTACAGATTTGACCAAGGCTATTCTAGATAAATCTGGTTATGAAGAACAGTTAAAAAAGGTTGCAACGCCAGAAAATGAAGGCCGTCTAGAAAATCTAGCGGAATTTTTATCAGTTACTGCAGAATTTGATAAAAACTATCAACCAACTGAAGAAAGCATTTCTAAATATGTTGATTTCTTAGGTGAGTTAGCCTTAGTATCTGATTTAGACAGTGTTGATGAAAACACTAATAATCAAGTTACATTAATGACATTACATGCTGCTAAGGGGCTAGAATTCCCAGTTGTCTTTTTGATTGGTATGGAAGAAAATATTTTCCCATTATCAAGAGCAGCAGCTGACGATGATCAATTAGAAGAGGAACGACGTTTAGCTTATGTTGGTATTACGCGTGCTAAAGAAAGGCTCTATCTAACAAACGCTTATTCTCGTTTACTATATGGACGCACAACTAATAATCCAGCATCAAGATTTATTGATGAAATTGACGGCAAGCTTATTAATGAAGTATCCAGTGGTACTGGGTTACAAATAAATGAGCATGATTTCCCATTTAATCACCGTGTCACACCTGCACAAGGGGTAACATTTAGTGGACGTAGTCGTCAAACAGCAGCCCATACAGTCAGTCAAGCAAAACCAAGTACTATTAGTACTGGTGCTGAAAAAAAAGATTGGGTTATTGGTGACGCTGTAGCGCATAAAAAATGGGGCATTGGCCATGTTGTCAAAATAAGTGGTGATGGTGAAGATAAAGAATTAGATATTGCGTTTCCTAATCAAGGAATTAAACGTTTATTAGCGGCATTTGCACCCATTAATAAAGTTGAAAAATAGATAGGAGATTGGGTTGTGACAGAGGTAACATTGACAGACGTAAATGAAGCAGCTAAGCAAATTGATACACTACAAAATCAGTTGCAACAATGGGCTAAAGAGTATTATGAAAATGATGCACCTACTGTTGAAGATGCTGAGTATGATCAAGCCTATAAACGTTTAGAAGACTTAGAAGCTGCTTTCCCAGAATTAATTCTGGCAGACTCTATTACCCAACAAGTTGGTGGACAACAAGTAAAGTCGGAATTACCAAAAGTAGCACATGAAGTGCCAATGTTGTCATTGGGTGATGTTTTTTCCTTCGATGAATTAAATAATTGGATGACGAACACCCAAAAATCATTTACTGAAGCTTTATCCTATAATGCTGAATTGAAAATTGACGGTCTTGCAATTAGTTTGATTTATGAGAATGGTAAATTAGTACAAGCTTCTACTCGTGGCGATGGTAATGTTGGGGAAGATGTTACCAAAAACATTAAACAAATTAATGGCATTCCAAGTCAATTAAATGAGCCCATTTCTATTGAAGTTCGAGGCGAAGTTTACATGCCTAAAGCAGCATTTGTTTCTTTAAATGACAGTCGTGAGCGTGATGGGTTGCCAACATTTGCCAATCCAAGAAATGCTGCTGCTGGTTCATTACGACAATTAAATCCTAAAATTACAAAACAAAGAGGCTTATCAGCATTCTTTTATCAAGCAGTAGATGCGACCAGCATTTTGGACGTGACAAGTCAATCCGCTTTATTAGAACGATTAAATGGACTGGGATTACCAACTAATTCAACTAACACTGTCATAACCACCTTGGCTGACGTTGAATCATATATTATTTCGCAGACTAACAATCGTGATAGTTTATCATATGGCATTGACGGTATCGTAATTAAAGTAAATAACTTGCATTATCATGAAGAACTAGGAAATACTGTTAAAGTACCAAAATGGGCAATTGCGTATAAGTTCCCGCCTGAAGAGGCGCAAACAACTATTTTAAATATTGAATGGACAGTTGGTCGTACTGGTGCAGTTACACCAACAGCAGTTATGACACCGGTGCAGTTAGCAGGCACAACAGTCGCACGAGCTTCCTTACATAATGCTGATTATTTAAAATCTAAGGACATTCGCATTGGTGACACTGTGACTTTGCATAAAGCAGGCGACATCATTCCTGAAGTTGGTAAAGTACTTTTAGACAAACGTCCTGCTGATAGTGTTGATTATGAGCTGCCAACAACATGCCCAGCCTGTCAACAAGAACTTGTGCATGTTGATGGTGAAGTTGCAATGCGTTGTATTAATCCAGCGTGCCCAGCACAAGTAAAAGAATCCTTAACACATTTTGCTTCACGTAATGCAATGAATATTGATGGGCTAGGTCCTAAGATTATTACGCAGTTATTATCACGTGATTTAGTTACAGCGGTTACCGATTTATATCGTTTAACTTATGATGATTTGATTGTATTAGATAAATTTGGTGATACAGCAACAAATAATTTATTAAATGCTATTAATACATCCAAAACAAACTCTGTTGAACGCTTATTATTTGGTTTAGGTATTCGTAATGTGGGGGCTAAAGCTGCTAAAACAATTGCTGCTAAATTTGGTGATCTTAAATCGATTGCACAAACCACAGCAGAAGAAATTGCTGAAATTCCAGGTATTGGATTGACAATTGGTGATAGTATTACGCAATATTTTGCTACCAAACAAGCACAACGCTTAATAAATGATTTGTCGGAGTTAGGTGTTAATTTGACATATACTTCTCAAGTGCTTGCGGTTGAAAATCCACAGTTTTCAAGTAAAAAAATTGTGCTAACTGGCTCATTATCTTTATTTTCACGACGTGAGGCAACTGCATGGTTAGAATCACAAGGTGCAGTAGTTGCCAGTTCAGTATCTAAAAAAACTGACTTATTAATAGCTGGTGAAAACGCCGGTTCCAAATTATCAAAAGCACAAGACTTAGGCATTGAAATTTGGTCAGAAAAACAATTACGTGATACTATGGATGATAGTGGTAATGAACAAAATGTGCTAAACTAATAGGCAGTTTAGACGATTAAAGGAGAACACGTATGCGTGCAGTAAAATGGATTTCCTCAGTTGTTGCTGTTATTGTGCTGATTTCGGCATTAGTTTTCTTTGGGAATTTCTTCTCTAAGAATTCTTCTTCTGTTTCAAACACACATAATAATAAAACAGCGCCTGCAACAACGAAGTCAAATTCAAAAAAAGGGATTCAAGTAACTAGTAAAAATGACAACTCATCTTATCAAACAGTAATTAAGAATGGTCGTTACCTAACTAGTAAAGCGCGTGGTGTTACAGCATCACAAGAAAGCAATACTTTTAATCAAGTTAGTTTTGAAAATGGCTTACTAAATTTTTCAAAGGAACACTTTAGTACATCAAAGTATATTTTCCAAGAAGGACAATTTTTGACAGCTAATCAAGCTAATGAATGGTTAGGTCGTCAATCTGATGATAATAAAGACGGACTAAACCCTCGTGATAATGGTAAATTTAACAACGAACGTAACCCAATTTATCTACAAACTATTGAAGAACAAGACTTCATGACTAAAGAGGGTAACAATCTTAAACTCCATGGTATTGTTCTTGGTCTAGCAATGAATACACAAGATACCTATCAAAAAGAACAATACGGTGCTAATTTTACCCAAGACATTAGTAAGGATGATCGTATTAAACAAGGTCAAAATATGGCTAATGAAATTGTTAAGCGTTACCGTAATATAAATGGTATTAGTAATGACACACCAATTTATGTTGCAATGTACGCACAAGCAAAATATGATTCATTGGCAGGTGGTAATTTTTATAGTTGGAATGTTTCAAAGTCAGGTGATAGCTTAAGTAATTGGACAAATATTGATAATCAAACTGTTGTTTTACCAATGCAAGAAAGTACAGCTGATGATAAGTCTGTTAGTGCCAAGCTTAATTCAAGCTTTGTTAACTTCTCAAATAACATTGAAGGTTTCTTCCCTAACTTGTCTTCTGTTACGGGACAAGCCTCATACGATGGTAATAATTTAGAAGGTCTAATTGTTTCAATTTCAACACAGTTCTATTCAGCAACTGAAATTGAAAGTTTCGCTAATTATATTGCACAAAGCGCACCAAATTACTTACCTAGTGGTGTACCAATTAAAATTAAAATTGAAGCATCGACAGGTATGCAAGCATACTTAACTAAGAGCGCTGATAGTGATAAATATAAAGTTACTATTTTAGGTTCATACTAATGCAAGAAAAAGTCACAGAAATGTGGCTTTTTTTCTTGCATTTCTATACTGAGACACGTAATATGATTAAAATGTTTATTTTATTAGGAGGAATAAATCAATGGGAATGCATCAATATTTATCTGGCCTAAATGAGTTAGAAATGATTTCACGTGCACCTGGATATTTTAAATATCAACCACACTCGGTTGCTGCCCATTCGTGGAAAGTTACTCAAGCAGCTCAGTTTCTTGGGGACATTGAAGAAGCTAGTGGGAATGAGGTTGATTGGCGTATGTTATATGAAAAGGCGCTAAATCATGATATTACAGAACGCTTTATTGGTGATATCCGAACTCCTGTTAAATATGCATCAGCTACATTGCGTCATATGTTAGCTGACGTTGAAGATACGTTGTCTGATAACTTTATTCGCACAGAAATACCCAAAGAGCTCCAAGCTGTGTATACGCGTCGTTTACACGAAGGAAAAGATGATACCTTAGAAGGGCGTATTTTATCTGTTGCTGACAAAGTTGACTTATTATACGAAGCATTCGGTGAACTACAAAAAGGTAATCCAGAACCTGTATTCACTGAAATATACAAGGAAAGCTTGGAAACAATTTTTGCTTTCCGTGACTTGCCTAGTGTCGCTTACTTTATTAAGGAAGTCTTGCCTGAACTGTTAAATGAACAATTCCCAGGATCCGAAAAATTACAACGTATTTATATTGGTATTTTTAATGCTGATTAATAGCTATTTTGTTATATAATAACGTTAGCGTACACAATTCATAATAAAAAGGCAGCTGAAACATCATTTACCGCCTCAGCTGCTCTTTTTATTTTTAAGGGGGGATAAGTTTAATGATTACTCGTCATGAAGATAATAAATATGAACTAGCGTCTAGGTATCAGCCTACTGGTGATCAGCCCAAGGCAATTACAAAATTAATTAACGGTTTAAGTAATGGCGTAAAAGAACAAATTTTGCTTGGTGCTACCGGGACAGGAAAAACGTTTACTATTTCCAATGTTATCGCTCAAGCAAATAAACCTGTTTTAGTTTTATCACATAATAAAACCTTAGCAGGTCAATTATATGGTGAGTTCAAAGAATTTTTTCCAAACAATGCAGTTGAATATTTTGTTTCATATTATGACTATTATCAGCCTGAAGCTTATGTACCTTCATCTGATACATATATTGAAAAGGATTCTTCTATTAATGATGAAATTGATAAGTTACGTAATTCAGCAACAGCATCTTTATTGGCTCGTAATGATACTATTGTTGTTGCATCAGTATCATCTATTTTTGGATTAGGTAGTCCAGAACAATATCATGACCACGTAATCAATGTAAGAGTGGGTGATATACTAGAACGAAATGATTTAATGCATCGATTAATTGATATTCAATTTCAGCGTAATGATATTGATTTTCAACGTGGTCGTTTTCGGGCACGTGGTGATGTGTTAGAAATATTCCCAGCTTCCTCTGACGCGAAAGCTTTACGCATTGAATTCTTTGGTGATGAAGTTGATCGTATTAGAGAAATTGATTCATTAACTGGTGAAGTGACAGCAGAATTAGATTTGGCGACAATTTTCCCGGCAACACATTTTATGACCAACGAAGATATCCGCGCACGTGCTCTAAAAACAATTCAAGCCGAACTTGATGATCAATTAAAGCATCTTGAAGGCGAAGGTAAATTACTTGAGGCACAACGTCTAAAACAACGTACTGAGTACGATATTGAAATGATTCGTGAGATGGGATTTACGACTGGTATTGAAAATTATTCACGTCATATGGATGGGCGCGCACCTGGCGAGCCACCGTTCACATTACTAGACTTTTTCCCTGATGATTTTATTATTATTGTAGATGAATCACATGTCACAATGCCTCAAGTACGTGGCATGTACAAGGGGGACCGTGCGCGCAAAGAAACTTTGATTAATTATGGATTCCGTCTACCATCAGCGTTAGATAATCGACCTTTGCGTTTAGAAGAATTTGAAAAACATGTCAATCAAATTATTTATATGTCTGCCACCCCGGGTGATTATGAGAATGAACGTGTTGCAGAAGATAATGTGGCACAACAAATCATTCGACCAACTGGCTTGTTAGATCCTGATATTGAGGTACGACCAGTAATGGGCCAAATTGATGATTTAATTGGTGAAATCAATCAACGTGTTGAACAACAAGAACGAGTTTTCATAACGACATTAACTAAAAAAATGGCTGAAGATTTGACAGATTATTTAGAAGATGTAGGTATTAAAGTTAAATACCTACATTCAGATATCAAAACACTAGAACGAACAGAAATCATTCGTGATTTACGAATTGGTAAATTTGATGTACTAATTGGTATTAATTTGTTACGTGAAGGAATTGACGTACCTGAGGTATCATTAATCGCAATTCTTGATGCTGATAAGGAAGGCTTTTTACGTAATACACGTTCATTAATTCAAACAATTGGTCGTGCAGCTCGAAACGAACATGGGCATGTCATTATGTATGCAGATAATGTCACGGCATCTATGCAAGCAGCGATGGACGAAACAGCTCGTCGTCGCCGTATTCAAATGCAATATAATAAAGATCACAATATTGTGCCACATACTATAAAGAAAGATATTCGTGATTTAATTGCAATTAGTCATGGTATAGAAAATAAAGATGACGAACAGGGAAGCTTTACTGAAGTTGCCTTTAAAGATATGGCTCGAGATGACCAAGAAGCAATGCTTGCTAATTTAGAGGACCAAATGCGTGCTGCTGCTAAACGTCTTGATTTTGAAGATGCTGCTAATTTACGCGACACCGTTATGGAATTAAAATTGCAAATAGGTAAATAAAAAAGAAGTATTGTCATTTGTAAATGCGCCATGCCTATCAAATAATAGTTGATAAGCATGGCGTCTTTTTACTAATGACAATACTTCTAGTTGATGTGTTACTTTTTCTTTTTTGGAAAATTTTCTAATGTTTTTTGAATATGTTCTTGTGCATCACTGATTCTATCTAAATGTGGTTTGTTTTTAAAATTTAATTTATTAACTTGAATTTGTAAGTCATCGACAAGTTTATTGATATTAACCATCGAATCTTGAATATCTGAAATTGATTTTTTGAGATTATCAACAGCCTCTTTTTCAGATTGAATGGCATCTTTCACACTATGAAAACGATTCTTTGCTCTTTCAAACATAATTAATCCTTTTTAAATTGATCAGCAATTTTTTGCGCACGGGCTTGATAAATTTGTTCTGTCATATCATCTGTATGGTCTAATACGGGAATATCAAAGCCATCATCTTCATAACGGGGTAACAAATGGAAATGCGAATGAAATACTGATTGACCAGCGTACTCACCATTATTATTAATAATATTTAATCCTACGATGCGCTCATCACTAGCTTTAATAGCTTGTGCAATTTTTGGTAAAACACCCAAAACTTGTGCTGCTAATTCATCATCATATTCGAAAATATCAGCAACATGTTTTTTAGGAACAACTAGTGTATGTCCAGGTGTTGCTTGAGTTAAATCTAGGAATGCTAGTACATTATCATCTTCATATACTTTGTATGAGGGTATGCTACCATCAATAATTTTATCAAATATATCTGACATATTTATATTCCTCCTCTAATTAACTTCATTATACATTTAATTAGAGTTTCTGTCTGGTATAAATATGTGGTTATTTTTTGTTAAAATAGAGTAAACGATAAGAAATACAGGTAATTATTATGAGTTTAAAAATTAAAAATTTATCAGGTGGATATGGTCAATTAACCGTCTTAAAAGATGTTAGTTTTACAGTACCAGATGGTACGCTAACTGCCTTAGTTGGGCTTAATGGATCTGGAAAATCAACAACCATTAACCATATTATCGGGTTATTAAATCCTAAACAAGGGGACATTACGTTAAACGACTACTTATTGACGCAAAAACCAATCACCTACAAGGCACAAATTGCGTACATTCCCGAACAACCCGTTGTTTATGAAGAGTTAACGCTTAAAGAACATTTATCATTAACAATGGCTGCTTATCATCTTGATGAAAAAGTTGCTTGGCAACGCGCTGATAAACTGCTTAAAATGTTTCGCTTAGAGGATAAACTAAACTGGTTTCCAACACATTTTTCAAAAGGTATGCGCCAAAAAGTAATGATTGTGATGGCTTTTATTACTGACGCAAAACTATTTATTATTGATGAACCTTTTTTGGGACTTGATGTCATCGCTGTCAATGATTTACTTGCTCTAATTGATGAACGCAAACAACAGGGGGTAACATTCTTACTTACTACGCATGTTTTACATACAATTGAAAAACATGCCGATCAATTTGTTTATTTAAAAGACGGTCAGGTAGCTGCACAAGGGGCAATGACAGATTTTGCAACTCTTGTACCAGAACTAACTGTAGATGAGGGCTAGGCATTATGAAACTAACCCACTTATTTAAATACCGTTACAATAACCGTTGGCAAGCATATTTTAAATATCTCCGCTATGTCTTTAACGATCATGCAGTATTAGCATTATTTTTCTTGCTTGGTGCAGCTGGTCTAGCTTATCAATCATTATGGCAAACAACTGTCATTAATTTATGGACACAAACAATATTAATCATTGTTATTTTATTAACCCTGACAATTTTTAAAGAACCTGCTAATTTCACAAAACCCGCTGATGCAACAACCCTTTTAGGTGATGAAAAGGCATTAAGACATATGCTCAAGCAAGCCACTTATTATAGTATGATTATTAATGGTGTTGTAGAGGGGGGGCTTATTTTAATCCTTTGGCCTATGATTTTTAGATTGTTTACACATTCAATTTTAATAATGACTTGTTTGACATTTTTATTAATTCTATTAAAAATGCTGTTAACATATCGGATTGCTCGACGGAACATGCAATTTGAAAATCAAAGTAATACTAAATTGATTAATTGGCGCCGGTTGATTACTGCTGAAGAAGCCCACCAATTTATTGTGTTATCATTTTATAATTTATTTATTGATGTACCTGGTATTACACCAAGGGTTAAACGTCAAAAATGGGCTGACATACTGATTAAGTATTGGCCAGAAAACAAGAACCTACAATTAACAAAGCTTTTTGTCACAGCATTTATACGACGAACACAATACATTAAGTTATGGTTACGTCTAACATTAATTGGCGTTGGTGTTGCTTGGTTTACAACTGGATGGCTACAAACTATTTTGTTAATGATTTTATTGTATTTACTAGTCCTTCAATTAATACCATTATATGATGTTCATCAGCACATAGTCTTTAATTTTTTATATCCAATTACACAGAAACAACGACTAAGAGCATTCCAGCTTGCTATCTTGCCTTGGATTGTGACAACACTAATTATCTGGTTAATGGTTGTATTTATAACGACGTTTAATCTTAATTTGTTAATACAAAATATTTTAAGCCTTGTCCTATTAGGGTGCATTTTGGTATTCTGGTATACGGAACAAAAAACTACTAGAAACACACAAAGGAGACACACTCGTGCGTTTACGAAATAAAAAATGGGCTCAGCCTTGGTTAGAGAACCATACTGATCTTGTTATTGATCAAGAACATGCTGTTGCCCTTAAAGGTAATTGGCAAAACATCTTTGCAAAAAAGCAACCTTTACAAATTGAAATTGGCACTGGAAAAGGTCAATTTATTATTGGCATGGCTAAAAAGTATCCTGAAATTAATTTTATCGGTATGGAAATTCAAGAAGCTGCTATCGCTGTTGCAGCTCGAAAAGCTGATGAAGATGAAGCATCATTACCAAACTTAAAATTCATTTATGGTGATGGTGCTGGTGTGGATACTTATTTTGCAAAGGGGGAAGTAAGTAAACTATTCCTTAATTTTTCTGATCCATGGCCTAAAAATCGTCATGAAACTCGTCGGTTAACTTATAAAAGTTTCCTAAAAAGCTATCAAGCTGTCTTACCAGCAGGTGGTGAAATCGAATTTAAAACGGATAACCGTGGCCTTTTTGAATATTCACTATATTCATTTGCAAATTATGGCATCAAATTTGATCCAACTGGTATTTCATTGAATCTACATGAAGATACCGATAAAATGGTCAACAATGTCGAAACTGAATATGAAGAAAAATTCTCATCTAGAGGTTTCCCCATTTATAAATTTATTGGGTCATTTAATTAACTAATCACCGTAAAATAAAAAACACCAGCTTAATACTGGGCATTGAGGTGTTCCCCGAAAGTTAAATTTTTACTTTCGGGGAACACCTCACATCAAGCCCTAATATTAAGCTGGTGTTTTTTATAACATCATTATTATTCAGGTAGGGTTACTGGCACTTCAGTAACAACGCGAATCGTAACGGTTGTTTTCGTTTTTGACCATTGCGCTTCAGTACCACATTCGCTTAACTGTTGTATTTGTTGTGCTAAAAATCCTGTTTCCAATGAGAAACTTGCATCTAAATTATTTTCTAAACGTTCTTTGATAACAGGTCCATCTAATATCCAAGTTTGTTCAATTGATTTTTGATCGGTTTTAGTTAAATTGCCGAAACCAGCTGAGATAAAGAAACGTTGTATGTCATCAATACTAGTTAGTTTAAATTTCATTGCCAATGATTTACCAGCCCAATAAATAATTTCAGATTCATCATTTTGTAATAATTCAGGTAACAAATAATCACGCAATAAGATCAAAGAAAAGTTATCAAACTCTTGGTTTTGTATGGATTCTGTCATGATTTACTCCTTTTTACATTCACAGATAATTATAGTGTATTCATAGGTTATTTGCCAATAGTTTACATGAGTGTTACAATAAAAATCTTGAAAGGATGGCACGTTACATGGTTTTACCGTATAATCCCTTAAATAATAGTACACTTGGTTTAGTTACTGGTGATTTGATGGCACAACAAGTTGATGGTCATGACACATCTTGGAGTGGCGACTCTGCGCTAACATTAGCAACAATTAGTAGCTTGTCACATGGTTACAGTTTAACCGATTTGATGGATCGATATTTAAACTGGTATCAATCTGGTGAATATAATAATCAAAATAAACGACCAAAAAAAGTTGGTGAAACAACGTTTTTTGCCTTAAATAAATATGCACATACCAAAGATCCGTTTAATTCAGGTGGTCGTGACATATCTGACAATGGTAATGGCGCTTTAATGCATATTACACCCGTAATTTTATATCTTCGCGCCAAGTATGGTGAAGATTTTATTTTACATGATCCGGCTATGTTAGTTTTGCATCAAGTTACTGGGTTGACTCATAATCATCCCCAATCATTGATTGCTAGTGGCATTTATGCCTTAATCATTAATAACTTATTACAAAATATTCCACCTGTAGAAGCAGTTGATTTAGCCGTCAGCAGCTCTTATGAGTATTATGCGCAACACAAAATTTTTGTAGATCACTTATCCGCATTTCAAGGTTTAAATAAACCTGATTTAAAAAGTGTGGCTGAAAATTCATTACGAACATCAGGCTACGTAGTAGATACGTTAGAAGCCGCAATTTGGGTTATCCTGAATAGTAACAGTTTTAAAGAGGCATTAGACCTGGCTAAATCATTACCAGGTGAGCCTCAATGTGTTATGCCATTAGTTGGCGCATTAGCAGGCGTTTTATATCATCAAGAACTTATTGAAGGTATTGATGATCCTATATTTGAACCCGTTCTGAAAGTACTTAAAATAGCTGAGCAAAGTCATAATTTTAATTAAGTATTAAAGTAAAGTTGGCTTATAACCATCTTTTTTTAAATTTATATTGTTAGGAAAGAAGGTATCAACAATCTAATGGACGCATTAGTTAGTAGTATTACCGGCGTTTTAATGATCTTAGGTTTGGTTGCCCTAGGATTTTTTTTGGTCAAAGGAGGAATATTTAACGATGATGATGGGCGCATCAGCAATTTTTTATCTGGTTTCATTACCAAAGTTGCAATGCCAGCGTACTTAATCGTACATATTCCACAAGACTTTACACCTAAAACATTAATAGCGATGGGCGGAAATCTATTTTTTCCCATTGCTAGTATGCTGTTATTACTAGTCTTATCATTTTTTATCGTCAAGTTAATCCATGTAGATCCTAAACATAGGGGGCTTTTTCAGTCATTATTGTTTAATTCCAATACAATTACAGTTGGACTACCAGTCAATATGGCCTTATTTGGTACAAAAAGTCTGCCATACATTTTAATTTATTATATGGCGAATACCACTATTTTTTGGACTATTGGTGTTTATATGATTTCTATCGATGGTAATCACAGCAAACACTTCAATTGGCGTGAAACTTTATCAGGTATCTTTAATCCACCAATGGTTGCGCTAGTCATTTCATTGGCATTTGTATTCTTAAACATTAAATTACCAGCTTTTTTAGTGACAGATTTAACTGAATTAGGTAATACTAATGTGCCATTAGCGCTTATCTTTATTGGTTTTGCGATTGCCAAAACACCACGTAAAGACTTGTTACCTAACCTAGAAACAATAACCTTATCTTTAAGTCGATTTGTTTTAGCTCCCATAACAATGGCATTGATTATGCTGCCTTTTGATTTACCTGTCTTGCTAAAACAAGTATTCATCGTACAAGCAGCCATGCCTGCGATGACCAATGCTGCTATTATGGCATTACATTATAATGCTGACTATAAGTTTGCCTCTATTACCATTACTCAGACAACTTTATTAATGTTAATCGTTATTCCAATAATTATGTTCATTATTACGTAATTTATAAGTACAGACTGTGGTTGTTCTCTCATGAACAACCACTTTTTTTATACAAAATAACATTCAATATACAATTTATATGTATATTTTCTCTTTTTTAATCTTTTTTATTGTCATATATTGCATATTTTTACATTTATTGTTAGTATGATGATAACATTATCAAATATTTTTTTGGGGACTATTATGATGAATACAATACAAACACAGCTTTACTATGCAGACTGGTTAAAAGACTTAAAAAATTTACTAGCAATTCCCTCCGTTCGTGATGATGCGTTAGCCACTATAGATGCACCTTATGGTCCAGGACCAAAAGCTGCATTAGATTTCATGATGGCTATTGCTGAGCGTGATGGCTTTGAAAATATTGGCACTGTGGGGAACAGAGCTGGTTTTATCTATGTTGGACCAGAAAATGATACACAACCTATTGGTGTCATCGTCCATGTTGATGTGGTTCCCGTTAATGATCTTGATCAATGGCAAACAGATCCATTTACGCCAACAGTTAAAACAGATAATCACTTATATGCACGCGGTGCTGATGATATGAAGTCAACTGTTATGTTAACTTATTATGCAATTAAGGCCATTCAAGATGCAAAAATACCATTGAAACATCAAATCCGTTTTATCATTGGTACCGATGAAGAAAGTGAATGGGCTGATATGCACCAATATTTTGCAGAAGAGGGTCCTTTGCATTACGGATTTTCTCCTGATGGTTCAGCCAATTTATCATATGGGGAAAAGGGGATTAGTCAATTAGATTTATACTTTGATTCTTCAAATAATGCTGATAATCCGGTACAACTTTTGAATTTTCATAGCGGTACTGCAACCAATGTGCTTCCTGGGTTTGCAACTGCAACGGTAGCTGGTATTGAGGTTGATACATTACAACCACTGTATAATCATTATCTTAAAACGGTAAACTTATCTGGAAATATTAGTGCTGTAGATGATTTTGTGAAACTTAACTTACAAGGTGTTGCAACCCATGCTGCTCGACCTGAAACTGGTAAAAATGCTGCAACCTACTTAGCTCATTTTTTAAATAACTTTGATTTTAGTAGCAATGCAACTAAATTTTTACAATTTATTGGTCAGACTCTACATGAAGATCCATTTGGTGAGAAGTCAGGATATGGTAAAGCAGAACCGAAATTAGGTAAAACTAGTCAAAATATTGGTATTACGGATTTTGTTGCGACTAAAACAGGGCACATCAACCTAAACTTCCGTTATTCATTAGCCTTTAATGAACCCAAAACTGTTAAACAAATATTACAAGATGAACCATGGTTATCTAAAATCACGCGTGATCCAGCAGGTTTAACACCACATTATGTTAGTCAGGATAATAAATTGGTTACTTTATTAGCGCAAGCATATCAATCAATTACAGGTGAGTTACCAAAACAAGGAATTAATGGTGGCGCTTCATTTGGTCGTTTAATGCCTAACGGTGTCGGCTTTGGTATTATTCCAACATCTGAACCTTCTCTAGCTCATCAAGCTAATGAATCATTTAACTTAGACAACTATGATACAGGTATGCATCTTTTAATTGCAGAAATCTTAGCACTAGCCGATAACTTATAATTAATATTGACCCGCATTAAAACCCATGTCATAATTAAATAACAATTAAATAATTTACTAGGGGAGCATTCTGCTGAGACGATTTATTATCGGACCCTTTGAACCTGTTTAGTTAGTGCTAACGAAGGAAAGTAATGGTAAAATGCGATTTAGAACACAGAGACCAGATATTTCCTGGTAGCTGTGTTTTTTTATTGTCATATTTGGGAGGAAATCATGTTAGAAGTACCACAAGTTATTACAATTGCATCAACTGATTCAAGTGGCGGTGCCGGCATTAATGCTGATTTAAAAACTTTTCACAATCAACAAGTTTATGCCGCAACGATTGTCGTAGGTTTAACTGCTCAAAACACATATGGTGTCCAAAACCAGTATGCAATTCCAACAGATTTTATTAGTGAACAGTTTAAAAGTATTGCTGATGATTTAAACATCAAAGCTGCCAAAACAGGTGCATTATTAGATGCAAATCGTGTTCATATCGTTGCGAAAGAGTGGCGACATTATGAGCTAGGAAAACTAGTGATTGATCCTGTTATGGTAGCTAAAGGTGGGGCGCAATTATTAAGCGATGAGGCAATTTCGACGATGATTAACGAATTAATTCCCCAAGCATATTTAATCACACCTAATTTACCTGAAGCCCAAGTTCTTGTTAATCAAACTATCATAACAGATGATGATGTTAAGCAAGCTGCCAAAAAAATTCAAAAAATGGGCGCTAAAAACGTCTTAATTAAAGGCGGTCATCGCAGTAATTCTGAAAACAACTATGCAGATTATATTTTATATGAAGATGGTTCTTTTGAATGGCTCGTCATGCCTGGTGTTAATACAAACCGTACACATGGTACAGGTGATACCTTATCAGCCTTTATTACGGCCAATTTAGCCAAAGGATATGACCTTAAAATAATTATGCCAAAAGCTAAAAAGTTTACTTATGAAGCCATTCGACAAACAATTAATGTTGGTCATGGACACGGACCATTAAATCATTGGGTTAAAACAACCATGGAGAGTGAATAATGAAATTTCACAATTATTTATTAAAACAAGCTGAACCAATATTAAATGACATTTATCAATCATCATTTGTAAAGGGCATTGGTTTTAATAATTTATCACAGCAACAACGCGATTATTATGTTGCACAAGATAGTTATTATACAGATGAATTTAGTCATTTATTTGATTTGACGATTACTAAATTAACAACAGAGCAACAAAGTACACAACCACAAACTTTAGACGAAACAGTAGCGCATGATGCTCTATTAGCTAGTCCAAATATGCTTAATATCCCACCAGATGATCATAATTTAGCTTATTTAGACCATATGAAAACAGAAATTATGTCTGGTGACGCAACTAATGCAATGTTGGCTCTATTACCATGTACTGAATCATATCATCTCATTGGTAAGCGTTATTTAAATACGACCGCTCATAACACTTATTCACCTTGGTTAGAGTACTACACGAGCTCAGCATACCAAGATTTTACACAGTGGAGTTGGCAAGTTATTGATGCTCAGATACCTGATTGGCAAAAATTACCAGTAAATGACCAAAAACGTTATTTAAATACTTATTTAACTTCGTATCAGTTTGAATTATCATTTTGGGAACATGCTGCCCAACAATAAACTATGCAATGAATGCTATAATAAAAATATGTTGATTACAGAAAAGGAGAAAATTTAAATGAATACATTAATTTCAGTCGCAATCGCACCATTTGGTGTTGGTGATGAACTAAGTAGTTATGTTGATGAAATCATTGGTGTCATTGAAACCTCTGGTCTAACATACAAAACAACAGCTATGGGCACGGAAATGGAAGGTGAATGGACTGATGTGATGAATACAGTTCAAAAAGCAATTGAAACATTAACTGATAAGGGTATTCGTGCTTATGTTTCTTTAAACGCTGATATTCGTCCAGGACATACAAATACTATTGAAACCAAATTGCAAAAGATTAATCATAAATTAGAAGGTTAAAAATAGCGCTACTAATCTGCCAAATTAGTAGCGCTATTTTTATAGTAAAAGCATTTTTTTCTTTTAATTATATATACATCATGTATATTATTTTACAATAATATTAAAATTCCGCTTTTTTATGCTTTTTTTATAGACAAATCCTAAATTTGGCACTATATTAGTAAAGGTAAACGCTTACACACAAGCGTTCGCAATTATTTTAAGGGTTTAGGAGATTTTTTTATTATGCAAACTACAATGTCGTCATCAAAGGGGCAGCCAAAAGTTGTTAATCGTTGGCTAGTCATCTTTGGTACTATTCTTGTGCAATTGGGTGTGGGAACTTTTTATGCATGGAGCATTTTTAATACCCCAATATTACAAATGTTTGATCAATTAGTTATTGACGTTAAAACAGGTAATCCTGCTGCCGTTCAACCTCATCTGGGTTCAATTTCACTTATTTTTTCAATTGGGGCATTATCATTATCATTATCAACTATTTTTGTGGGTACGCTAGTTAAAAAATTTGGTGTTCGTAAGGTGACGATTACGGCAGGAATTATATTTGGATTAGCAACAATTATTGCATCAAGAGTTAATTCGGCAGATCAACTATGGCTATACTACGCTTCTGTTGGCGTTATGCTAGGGGCAGCTGATGGAATTGCTTATATGGCAACTCTTTCAAATGCTATTAAGTGGTTCCCTGAAAAAACAGGATTAATTTCAGGTATTTCTGTTGCTTTCTATGGTTTGGGTTCATTTATTTTTAAATACATTGATTCAGCTATTTTAGGCGATAACATTGTCCATAACTTACCATATGCTTTAATTGGTTGGGGTGTGTTATCAATGCTACTAATTGTTGGTGGTGCAATGCTTATTCATGATGCACCTGAAATCAAGACGACAAATGCCACAGACGATCCAACTCATCACGAATTTACAACTCGTGAGATGCTTCGCACACCGCAAGCTTATCTATTATTCATTACCTTGTTAACAATTTCTTTGTCAGTTTACCTAACTGGAATTGCAGCTAATTTGGGAACCAACTTAGCTGGATTAGACATTGCACAAGCTACGAATATTGTTGCTTTAGTTGCAATTGCTAATACTGTTGGTCGTTTCGTAATTGGATCATTATCTGATAAATTTGGTCGTAAGCCAATGTTTATTCTTTCATACGCTGTTACATTTATTGCAGTTGCAACATTAGCATTTAGTAGTCATTTGAGCGTTCCAGTATTCTATACAGCCATGATGGCAGTTGGTTTCTTCTTCGGTGGAACAATTACAGTTTATCCTACAATGGCCGGTGATTACTTTGGGCTAAAGAATCATAGTCAAAATTATTCTTTGATTTATCAAGGATTTGGTTTTGGAAGTTTAGCTGGTGCTGTTATTCTTTCATTAGCTGGCGGAAATCTATCTGTTGTCTTTAATGTTTATCTTGTGATGTTGGTTATTTCATTACTAATTTGGTTATTCATTAAAAAGCCAGTTTATCGTGGTTAATTAATTTATATAATATAAAACTTCTACGTCAAATAGCGTGAAAAATCGCAAAATTGTCCAGAAGAAATAAAGCTTATGAATTTAACAATTTTGTTAGATTCATAAGCTTTTTTAGTTAGTAAATCCATAAAATTAGCATTTAATAATCCTATTCGTTGCTTGCCATCTTCTGACCATATTTTATTAGGCGGCCTATCTCCAAGTAGTAATCTAATAATGCGTAACGGCTTTGTAATTAACGTTGTGTAATTTACCTAAGTGTAGGGGGGTATCATATATCTATAGTTGCCATATTAAAACTATCCTCATTGCTACGACCATTTGAAGCAAAAGTTTACCGTTATACACAATTATAAAAAGCTATTTTTATGAAAAAAAGGTAGCTTTTTATATGTTATTTCTTGTATAATATCATTTGTGATAAGCTTTGATTCAAAATAATTATTTTAGATGATATTTCAATAGGAGATTTTTTATGTCAACACAAACAAAAAAAGGACATTTGTTCCAGTTAACAACCTTTGATATTAAAGTTATTGGTTTAATTTTAATGGTCATTGACCATTTTCATCAAACTTTTGCGCCACTAGGTGCACCTAATTGGTTAGATTGGTTTGGTCGTCCTGTCGCAACATTATTCTTTTTCACAACCGTTCTTGGCTATTCATACACGCATAGTAAAAAGGGGTATATGCTTCGCCTATATATTAGCATGGTTGTAATGGCAATTTTAATGAATCTAACACAACATATTATTGGTTTTGAACAAGTACAACTAATTAATAATATTTTCCGTGATTTATTTATTGGAACGATTTTTATGGCTGGTATTGATCAATTCGAAAAAGTAAAACAAGGACAGGCAGCTAAACATATTGCACTTGGTATTGCACTATTCTTAATACCATTTTTGTTATCAGTCATTATGTTACCTCTCATGTCATCAGCCGGTTCAACTGGTCAAATGTTACTTATGCAAGTCTTGCTTGCATTAAACCCAGCCATTCTACTAGCAGAAAACAGTATTATGGTACTCCTAATTCCTGTACTGTACATTTTTCGTAATGTTCGTTGGGCACAATTATTAAGCATTGCTGTTGTGGCGCTTATTTACGGTTTGCTAGGATTGTCACAATGGATAATGATTTTTGCTATTATCCCGATTGCATTATACAGTGGGGCAAAGGGACGCGGTATGAAGTACTTCTTCTATATTTTCTATCCAGCCCATATCATTATTCTATACGCACTTGCCGCATGGCTTTATTAATTAATTGCAAAAAAGTAAGCAATACACGACATTTTGTCATGTATTGCTTACTTTTATTTATATATAACTATTTTGTATAACGGTAAACTTTTGCTTCAAATGGTCGTAGTACTGAACCTTGATCGTCCTTATAATTACTGATCAATACTTCTGCATTTTCAGGAACTTCATACTCACGTGTTTGTTCGTTCTCAGTAAAGTTATTAATAACTAATAACTCTTCATTATCACCGACACGCTTATAAGCGTAGACTTCAGCATCTTCTGGATCTAATAATTGGTAGTGACCTGTTGTGATAATTGGTAAGTCATGACGCAATTGAATCAACTTTTGATAGTAATAGAATACTGAATCCTCATCAGACAATGCAGCTTCTACGTTAATTTCATCGAAATTATTATTCATCTTTAGCCAAGGCGTACCATCGGTAAAGCCAGCATTCTTACCATCAGTCCATTGCATTGGGGTACGTGCGTTATCACGACCTTTATAATGAACATACTGTAGCAAAGTATCATCGTCAATCAAGTGTTCTTTATTAACCAGATATTCACGAGCATTTAAGATTTCAATGTCATTAAAGTCATCCCAGCCTAAGTTATAAGCATTTGTCATCCCAATTTCTTCACCTTGATAAATATAAGGAGTTCCTTGCATAAAGTGTAGGAGGGTAGCTGCCATTTTAGCTGATACAACACGGAATTCAGGCTTATCACTTCCATAACGGCTAACCGCACGTGGTTGATCATGATTATTCCAGTATAGTGAATTCCATGCTTTGCCATCCAATTCATATTGCCATTTGCTTAAGTTTTCCTTTAGCTTAGGTAATGAAACACGTTCATCATACCACTTACCTAAGGCATCATTTGGATTACCATCTAATTCAACGTGCTCGAATTGGAATACCATGTTTAGTTCTGAACCATCATTAGTAGCATATTGCTTGGCATTCTCAATATCAACACCAGATGCTTCACCAACCGTCATCATATCAGCGTTATTCAATACCTTATCACGCATTTCTTGCAAGTATTGGTGAACGCGAGGACCGTTAGCAACAGCATGATTTGAGTTACCATATACATCACCTTCAGGCACTTTTCCATCAGGGTAACCATCAGGCTTTGAAATCAAAGAGATAACATCCATACGGAAACCGTCAATTCCCTTATCAACCCACCAATTCATCATATCCCAAATAGTATCACGCAACTTTGGGTTTTCCCAATTCAAATCAGGTTGTCCCTCAGCAAAGAGGTGAAGGTAGTATTGCCCGGTTTCTTCATCAAACTTCCATGCAGAACCTGAGAAGAATGATCCCCAGTTATTTGGTTCATGACCATCAACAGGGTCACGCCAAATATAGAAATCACGTTTATCATTATCTTTGCTTGAACGACTCTCAATAAACCATTGATGTTGGTCAGAAGAGTGGTTAACAACCAAATCCATTACAATTTTCAAGCCACGATCATGTGCTGCTGCCAGCAAGCGATCAAATTCTGCCATGTCACCGAACTCAGGGTTAATACTTTGGTAATCAGAAATATCATAACCATTATCCTTGTTTGGTGATTCATAAACAGGGTTTAGCCAGATAACATCAGCACCTAACTTCTTAACATAGTCTAGATGTTGTTCAACACCCTTCAAATCACCAATACCATCATTATTAGTATCTTGGAATGAACGAGGGTAGATTTGATAAACAACGGCCTTTTGCCACCACTTAATATTTTCTTCTGTCATTATGACCTCCTATAAAATCATTGTATTAATAAACTATTTTTACACTATATAATATAACACTGCTTAAACATCATCACGAACTAACCAAATTGCCAAACCCCCAATAAAGAAGGCAATTGCGGCGATAATAAACATCTTAGCCATTGAACCACCAAGTGCTGGCAAAATCAAGAAACTAACTGAAGATGCCACAATTTGAGGAATACAAATAAAGCAGTTAAACAACCCTAGAACAATACCATCATGTTTACCATCTAATGCATTTGTCAAAATTGTAAATGGAATTGTAATTAAAGCAATCCAAGCAATTCCAAACAATGCGAAGGCAATGATAGAAGATAGCTTAGTTGTTCCAAATGCTATCATCAAAAATCCGATACCACCTAAAATCAAACTAACTGTATATGCAGGACGCCGTGTTTTCTTAGTAAGACGTGCAAAGAATAGACCAACAATAATAGCAACAACTGAATAAACTGCTTGTACAATTCCAAACCAGTTACCAGCTTCTTGGTAACCTGCTGAAGCAGGATCAGTTACGTGCCAAATATTTTCAGCTAAAGCACCCGTTGAATATGTCCACATATAAGGAATAGCAAACCAAACAAAGAATTCAACAATACCTAGTAACCAAAATACCTTTGGTGCACTACGCAAAACATTCATAATTGATGCTTTTTCATTTTGTTCTTCTTCAGAAATGTTGTGGTACTTAGCCATTTCTTCAGGGGTGTACTCTTTAACATTCTTAATTGTAAAGATAGCTGATAATGCCAAGATAATTGCTGAAGCATAGAATGAAATTTTAACAGACATTGGTACTTCACCACGTGGCGCAGTATTAGCAATACCTGAAACAGTTAAGATAAATGGGAATACAAAGGCAACCAAACTACCTAAACTACCCCAAACATTTTGCATCGACCATAACGAATTTGATTGCTTCTCATTAGCCATATCAGGAATAATCATCTTAAATGGTTGTTGAGAAACGTTTGATGCCAAATCCATAAACAACACTGTAACAGCACCAAACCAAAGTGCTGCAGCTGATCCAAATCCAAATCCAAATGAACCAGCATTAGGCAATAGTAACATCACAATAAATGATACTAATGTACCACCAATTAGATAAGGCATACGACGACCAAATTTTGGCAACCAAGTCTTATCAGAAAAGTACCCAACTAACGGTTGCATAATCATTCCTGCCAAAGGTGGTAGGATGAAAAAGAACCCTAAATTATTTGGATCTGCACCAATTGTTTGAAAAATACGACCCATACTTCCAGTCTGCATTGAAAAGGCAATCTGAGTTCCAAAGTATCCAAATGTCATCATAAACATTTGTAATTTTGATAGGTCAGGTAACCGATGTTTAACAGTCTGTGACACAGTGTCTTGTGCCACATTTACATCTTTAGTTTGATTATCCATTCGAAAATCCCCTCATATTATAAAAATCCATCAAATCTCCAAACGTTTTATGCAAACGTTTACGCAATTTATTGTAAGCGTTTGCATAAAAAATGTCAACTAGTGATTTAAAATAAAAAATAGCAGCACTTAAACGACTTTTGCTATCAAGTCAGTGTATAATAATACCAATAGCATAGTTAATATAGGAGTTATATATGGTAGTTACATTAAAAGACGTCGCCCAGGCGGCAAATTTATCAGTTGCATCTGTATCAAGAATTCTCACTAATCGTGGGCGTTACAGTGAAACTACTGCAAAGCGAGTTCGGGAAATTGCCCGAGAAATGGGATATTTTAAAAATCAAAGTGCAGCTGACTTGGCTAGTAAAAAAAGTCGAGCTGTTGGCGTTGTTGTACCATTAATTCATACAAATTTCGCAGATGAAATTATTAAAGGATTATATGAAGCAACTGTTGCATCCGGATATGAATTATTAATAACATATCTGGATGATAACGAAGCGCATCAAACGCAAGTTTTTAACACATTATTAACTCGGCAAGTGGGGGCTGTATTCTTATTATCACTAGATATTCCGGCATGGATGATGGCGCAATTAACGACACAAAGTATTCCAATCATTTCATTGACCACAATATTAAATGAACATATTTCTGCAGTTACTTCAAATGAATTTATTGTGATGGATACACTAGTAGATCATTTAGTTTCAAAGGGGCACACTAATATTGCACTAATTGGGGATACAAAATTAACAACAAATATTTCAAGTGTTCGTCGACGCAATTTTATTGAATCTATGAAACAACACCAATTAACAACTGAAAATGCTTTTTTCTATGGTAATGACCACAGTTATGAAACGGGGTATCAAAGTGTGACAGAGGGGTATGATATTAATGCATTACCATTTACTGCAGCAATAGCAACGGCCGATCTTGTTGGTGTCGGCATTGTAAATGCAATGAATGATGCAAATAAAAGTATTCCAAATAGTTTATCAGTTGTGACAATTGATGGTCTCCAACTAACTGAAATGAGTCGACCACAACTAACGACCATTCAACAAAATTTTGCGGAAATTGGTCGCATTGCTATGAATCTTTTTATTGAAAATAGTATCGACCAGCAGCAACAAATTATTTATGTTCCTACTAAATTAATTGAACGTGATAGTGTCTTAGACATTAAGTAATAAACAAAAGGGGGCGTTAATGTTTTCAATACTACTACCAATTATCTATATCGCCTTTATCAGTCTTGGATTACCTGATTCACTGATTGGATCAGCTTGGCCAGCGATGCATGAAACTTTAAATGTGCCAGTTTCATACGCCGGTATTATTACAATGACAATTTCAGTGGGGACTGTCATATCTAGTTTGGCTGCTGGTTTTTTAAGTAAAAAGTTTCGTGCGAGTACCATTACAGCTGCCAGCATTCTTTTAACAGCCATTGCATTACTGGGGTTCTCTATATTTAATTCATTTACAATCATCTGGTTATTAGCATTACCTTATGGTTTAGGTGCTGGTGCAATTGATGCAACTTTGAATAATTATGTTGCCATCCATTATGCATCTAAGCATATGAGTTGGTTGCACGCTTTTTGGGGAATCGGAGCTTCATTAAGTCCATACATCATGGGATTTGCACTTACTAATCAACATAATTGGCAACTGGGATACAAAATAATTGGCATTATTCAACTTATCATTACACTTATTATTGTGATTAGTTTTCCGCAATGGCGTAAAGTAGAACATACGCAATCAGAAACCACCTTAACGGACAATTTAAAAGAGCCCATGACAATCACAACAAAAAAACCTATTCGTACAATTAAAGGTATCATACCAGCATTATTAACATTTATTGCATATGCTGCAGTCGAACAAACTAGTGGACTATGGGCTAGTACCTTTTTTGTATCATCACGACATATTAGCATCGATATCGCAGCAATGTTTGCATCTTTATTTTATATAGGTATTACCGTCGGTCGTTTAATATCAGGCTTTGTTGCCGATTATTTTACGGATAGACAACTTATTCATATTGGTATGTTTAGTGCTTTACTGGGTACAATATTATTGTTTATACCTTATCAGATTACAGCATTATTTGGATTATTGGTAATCGGCCTAGGCTGTGCACCAGTTTTCCCATCGTTAATCCATGCGACACCAACAACATTTGGTAAGAAAAACTCCCAATCGATTATGGGATTCCAAATGGCTAGTAGCTACTTAGGTACAACGTTTTTGCCACCATTATTTGGCATTATCAGTAGTCAGTTATCTACGAGTTATTTTCCGTTATATATTTTCATATTTGTGATCATTATGATTATTACCAGCTATAAAATTCCATTTAGTCAATTTTCAAATAAATAGGATATAAAAGTAAAAAATGATTATACTAGACTACGTATAATCATTTTTTATTGATAATTAATAATAAAAGAAAAGTTTTTTATTAAAAATATACTAGTTTTTAAATTGCTATAAACCGCAATAAATCGGGATACATAAAAGGGGTTATTGGTTAAAATCAATAACAAAATATTCGTCTATAAAAACACGTTTATTCTAGTTTACATAATATATATTATCAAAAGTTAATACCTCATAGTTTTGACGTTTTTTTGTCACTTACAAAGTGTGTTTTGTCAGTATTTAGCCATTTTTTTAACAATTTAATGACATTTTACACTTCATTAGACTGAATTTATACTTTTTACGATAATTTTGTAACTATTTTAGTTCTAATGTAATTAAACTCGTAAAAATCAAACTTTTATTTTAAGCACACAAAAATCAACCTCATCATGCTATTTTTTACACATAGCTATCAGGCCGCTTATAAACAATATTTTTTAATAATTCTATGATACTGATACTTTATACCGTCGTTGTTCTAATTCTTAAACGTCTTGTGGCACGTTTAAATAGATAATTTGGTGACCGTTGACTTTTAACGGCATGTGTCAATGGTTTACTGTTAATCTCATCGATCACTTGATTAACTTGTTGTTGTGTGATCTTACTAAACACTGTCTCCTTAGGAAAATACCACCTGGCGCGTAAGTTACGATTAGTGCGTTCATTGGTAGCACGTTCATAGGGTGCATAAGTATTGGCAACATATAAATCACCTAAGTAACACAAAATAAACTTCACCACACGACTATTCACAAATTCATGACCATTATCACATGTGATTGATTTCACATGCCGCCCATACTGCCGTTCAAATTGACTAAGCACTCTAACGATTTCCAAAGCGCTTTTGGATTTCGCTTTAATGGCCACTTGATAACGTGCTTTACGTTCAACAAAAGTAATTAATAAGGATCCCTGATGATTTTTACTCTCAACACCATCCATTTCCCAATGCCCAAAAGCGCGACGTTTATTAATTGACGTTGGTCGTTCATTGATACTTCGTCGTTGTCCAATATAATGACTTGTTTCTTCTGGTGTTACAAGCGGTCGAAAAGAACGATACTGCCGATGATATTGTTTTGCTATTACATGTTATATAGTTGTCCGATAGATATAGACTTAACTGAACTTTCTCATTACCCTTCTATTGAAATTAAGCCAGCTCTATTGAAATTAAGCCAGCGGATTTTATGTAGTAATATACTGCTAAGTATTTGGGGATTTTCCACAGCTATGCTATAATTTAGTCGTAAACAAAAAGCCCCGTGCTACCAACACGAGGCCCAGGTTGTCTTGACGATGGCTTGAATTTAAATAGTTAAAAACCGCCTTGCTCGTCAAAGTTTTAGCGGTTTTTTGTTTGCCCTACTTCTTGTGATGATTGTCGATATACGTCAACAACATCAACAAGAAGTTTCCAAATAGTATCATCAATGATACTGCTTGGAAAACAGACATGTTTAGCTAACCCGCCTTTCTTTAGATTTTGAAGTCTACGAACATTCGTTCATAGGCACCAACTCCTTTCGAATAGGATTAGCCACCGCCTTTAAACCTGTACAGTTATTATAACATAAAAAAATGCCACAAGTGCTGTCATAATAGCATTTGTGGCATTTTTTGTATTGAGTAATTTATGCTTACCATTAACCATTTTTAATCATTTCAGCATCGGTTACTTTTTATCTGGGTAACGCTCTAGTTGCACTTTCTAATGCCTCATCTATTTCATCACGTTGTTTCTCCGTAATGTCTCCTTTTGGATTATTTATTATTTTATGGTATGACAGACTTAGAAAGTACCGAATGAAAATAAAAATAGGCCAGCAAAATCGCTAGCCGTGGTTGAATTATAAATTAATTATTACACTATTGTTTTTTAATTGTTGTCACAAATTTATCAAAAAGAGCACGTTCATGTAGATTACGATTATATTGTAAACTATCAACACAAATATAGTTACCTTTTTTTGTATATCTACCATCCCCATGGCGTTTATTTAATGCTAAAAACATTGTTACGTTTTCTTCATGCTGACAAATTGAACAATATCCCCGTATAACTGGACTTGAAACATCACCAACTAACCCTAAAAGCTGGTCTTGTTCATAATACAATATATATTTACGTCGTGTCGCAATATCATTCCAAGCAAAAAAAGTATAATCACGCCAATCCACTACCGTTAAATCAGGTAGCGTCAATTTCTTAGTCTTGCGGAATGTTTGTTGTATTTGTTTTTTGTCTGGTGCTACAAAAGGCACGACAAACTCTTGTAATGTTTTGACCATTGTTTCAGTCGCACGGTGTCGCAATCGTCGATCCATGATATTAGAAATTAACTGCGTAATGGCAGGGTCATTACCAGGAACTGTATCGTGGATTTCCTCGGCAGCTAAATCTTGAAGGACACCAATTGTCCGTAAGTCATTGACTGATTGGTATTGATGTACCAAGTTATAGACAATGTCATTAATCTTCATATACTGATAGGGTTGTATTGTTAGTGTCATAAATTTTTCCTTTCATTTCTCATAATTAGAATCATTAGAAAGAAAGTTTTTTTCTAGTGATTCGATTAATAGTTATTAACCTTGTCACTAGCAGATACTATACGTACCATCTGACCACCTCCTAGAGCTACCCTAGTTTATCAAACCTTTTAAAAAAAACAAATAAGCCTTATATTGCTTACTGATACCCTAGAAAACAGGATAGCACGGTAACTAGCTACCACTAATCATAACCTTTATATGCTATAAGTTAGTATTGTTTAAATTATAGAAATAAACTTTTTTATCTGCCCATTCACCAAATTCAAACATAAATTTTTCACGAGTTGTTTCAAATGAAAAGCCTAATTTTTTTAGTAATTCCTGAGATGGTGTATTTGGGATACTAACATGTGCTTCAATTCTATGAAATCCTAATTGATTAGATGCTAACTTCAAAATAGCTGTTAATGCTTCAAAAGCATACCCTTTTCGCCATAATTGATTATGAATAAAATAACCAATTTCACCCCAATTCATATTCGCTCTGGCAAGTGTTGCAATATCAATCATACCAATATGATGTTGCGTTTTTTTATCAAAAATAGCAAAAATATAAGTGTCGTCTGCCTGCCTTAATGTATCATGCTTTTGAACCAGCTCATTAAACCATTCTTGCGTACAAATACTCATATCTAATAAACCTTCATCAAAGGGATTTTGTGACGGTTGCCGTTGCGAAAACCCCTTGAACCAACTCTCATAGTCGGTTGTTCTTAATGGCCTAATAATCAATCTATCTGTAGAAATTTCTATCATTATTTATAATATTCTCTTTTCTTTCAAGTAATTAAGTTCATTATAATTAATGCAATATTAAATGTGTATATTCTTTATGATATCTTAGAAAAGACTGTTTTTGGAAAGCTTCATATGCTATACGTCTTTCTATTAAATCACATAAAAGCAGCCAAATTTTTATGAATTTGGCTGCTTATTTATTTCATTCCTTCTCTTAAATAATATAGGATTACTTTTTAATTTAAATCACGAAATCCAATATCTTTTCGATAATAAAAATTAGTCAAATCCAAATTGGCTAGTGTCGTATTAACAATTGTTTGTGCCTTTTTAAGTGTTAATGCATGCGCGATCAGTGTAAAAATACGACCTCCCGAGCTATATAATGTTTTATTTTTTGCAACAACGCCACCATAAAAAATATTATCCGGCAAATCAGGTAATGCAATATGCTGTTTAGGATTATCTGGATATCCTGGTGCAGCAACAACTGTACCTATATAATATTCTTGATTTTGCCAAATCATTTTGGGCGTTTTCCCCATAATTAAGTTGCTTATTACTGTATAGAAATCACTTTCTAGCTGTGGCAGTAAAACCTGCGTCTCAGGATCGCCTAAACGAACATTGAACTCAATCACTTTAGTGCCTTCAGGTGTTAAGATGCAGCCAATATATAAGGTACCAGCATACATTAAATTTTCTTGTCGTAATCCATCCATGATTGGTAAAATAATTGATTTTTTGAGTTGCGTAATGATTTCATCCGTAATATGTGGCACGGGTGAGTACGCTCCCATACCGCCAGTATTAGGTCCTTCATCGCCCGCAAATAACTTCTTATGATCCTGTGATATTGGCAAAATAACCGGCTCAGGTCCACCAACAAATACCATCAATGAAAATTCTTCACCCGTTAAATATTCTTCTATTAGAATTTGATCCGATTTTTGTATACCTTCACGCAAAGCTGGCACCAATTCATCCGCTTTTGTCACAATTTTAACACCTTTACCACTTGCTAAGCCGTTCTCTTTAATAACGATTGGTAAAGATAATCGCTGAGTATACTCTAAGGCCTGATTAACATCGGTAAATACATTAAAATCCGCAGTCGGTACGTGATGACGCCTCATAAAATCTTTTGCAAATTGTTTATTGCTTTCTAATTTTGCAGCATTTTGATTAGGCCCAAAAACTTTTAATCCTTTAGCTGTTAAAAAATTTACAATTCCCTCAGCTAATGGTGCCTCTGGTCCGACAAACACCAAGTCTATCTGTTGTTTAGCAGCAAACGTGGCTAATTGTCCAAAATCATTTTCTAAAATAGCAACCGTTTGAATACCACTTGCTTGCATACCCGGATTTCCTGGTGCACAAAAAACTGTTGCAACCTGTTTACTCTTCAAAAAAGTTGTCGCAATTGCGTGTTCACGCGCACCAGATCCAATTACAAGAACATTAAACATTAAAATATCCCTCCTAATGTCTAAAGTGACGCACGCCAGTTGTCACCATTGCGATACCATACTTATCGGCCATAGCAATGGAATCCTTATCATGAATACTACCACCTGGCTGCACAATAGCCTTAATATTATGTTGTGCAGCATACTCTACACAATCATCCATTGGGAAAAAGGCATCTGATGCTAAAATAGCCGCTTCATAACCTTCCTTTGGCATCGCTTTTTGTATGGCAATCTTTGTTGCATCAATGCGATTAGGTTGCCCCATACCAACACCTAATGTTTTTGTCGCAGTTGTCACAACAACCGCATTACTTTTTACAAATTTTACAACATGCTGTCCAAATTGTAATGCCTTCAATTGTTCAGCTGTAGGTTGCTGCTTTGTTACTACTGTGAACGTTTCTGCCTCTTCAACCTGGCGATCGGTTTCTTGTATAAGTAATCCACCACTAACTGCAATGGTTTCAAAACGATCTGCTGCATCGGCATGGCTCAAATCAGCTTGTAATAAACGAATATTCTTTTTTCGACCCAAAATTTCTAAAGCTTCTTTGCTAAATGATGGTGCAATCACAATTTCCAAGAAAATTTTATGCATTTTTTGGGCAGTTGCTGCATCAATTTCACGATTAACCGCTACAATACCACCAAAAATAGACATTGGATCTGATTCATACGCTTCATTCCAGGCTTGTTCAATATTATCAGCAATCCCAACTCCACATGGATTCATATGTTTCATCGCAACCACACATGGTTCTAAAAATTCACTAACCATGTTTAAAGCGGCATTGGCATCTTTCAAATTATTAAATGATAGTTCCTTGCCATGCAATTGTTTTGTGATAATTGAAAGTTTTGCAGGAATAGGATGACGATAAAATGCAGCCGTTTGATGACTATTTTCACCATAACGTAGACTTTGCTGTTTTTCATACGTTAATGTTAACTTCTCTGGAAACGCGTCATCGGTTAAGTAATTAGCAATTAATGCATCATATGCCGCAGTGTGTTGGAATACCTTTGTTGCTAATTCTTTTTTAAATGCCAAATCATTTTGTTCAGCTTCTAAAAACGATACGACTGATGCATAATCAGCAGGATCTACAATTGTCAAAACATCCGCAAAATTTTTAGCAGCAGCACGTAACATTGAAGGACCACCAATATCAATTTGTTCGATTGCTTCGGCTTGAGTAGTTTCAGACTTTTCAATCGTTTCTTTGAAAGGATACAAATTAACAACTACTAAATCAATTGGTGAAATGTCTGCTTCACGTAATTGTGCCATATGATCCGGATTATCACGTTTTGCTAATAAGCCACCGTGAATTTTAGGATGTAAAGTTTTAACACGGCCATCTAGCATTTCAGGGAATCCTGTAACGTCTTCAACACCCGTCACGGTTAAACTACCTTTTTCAAGCGCCTTTTTTGTACCACCTGTTGAAATAACTTCAAAATCTAAGTCAATTAATTGACGTGCAAATTCAAGCAACCCGGTTTTATCTGAAACGCTTAATAATGCTTTTTTAGTCATTTTTAGAATTCCCCTTTTTCTAATAGATCTTTGACAATCGATGGATAAAATATATGTTCAGTTTGATGCACTCTTCGCTCAAGATCTGCTAATTTATCTGTTTTATAAATTGGTACTTCACACTGCGCAATAATTTTACCAGAGTCAATACCTTCATCAACCCAGTGAATGGTTACGCCAGTTTGTGAAATACCAGCTTGATAAGCATCTTCAATACCATGACGACCCGGAAAATTAGGTAATAATGCTGGATGAATATTAATTATTTTCCCAGCATATTTTGCTAATAAAGTCGGCCCCACAATCCGCATGTAGCCAGCTAGTAAAATAAAATCAATTTGTTCAGCCACTAATTTTTTTATGATAGCTGATTCTGCTGCTGCCTTATTTGTATAGTCTTTAAAGTTAATGACTATACTTGGCACTTTTTCTTGCCTTGCCCGTTGTAAGACATTAACATTTTGATGATCACATACTAACAAGCTAACTTGAACTGGTATTTTTTCCTGAACAAAATCCTGGCACAGTGCTGTAAAATTTGTGCCCTCACCTGAAGCAAAAATCGCAATTTTTTTGATCGTTGACATCACTGCAACTCGCCTTTCAAATTTACTTGCTGGGTTCCTGGTATAAGCTTACCAATTTGATAAGCCTGTTCACCTGCTTGCTGTAAGGCATTTATGACGTATTTCACATGTTTGGCATCAACTGCTAACACCATACCAATACCTAAATTAAAGGTGTTAGTCATATCTGAAAATGTAAGTTGCCCAAGCGTTTGTAACGATTGCATAATTTGTGGTAATGGCCAAGCATCAACATTAATTTCAGCATCTAATTTCCCGTTCAAAATACGACCAACATTTTCAATTAATCCACCACCCGTAATATGTGCAATCGCATGTATTTGATTTTGTTGTACTAATGGATAAACTGAATCAACATAAATGCGTGTTGGTTTTAATAATTCTGTTTGCAAATCTTGTTGGTGACCAGGTAATGTATCAGTCAAGGTATAATCATGTTGTTTAAATAAGATATTCCGTACTAAACTAAAGCCATTTGAATGTAAGCCATTGGATGCTATACCAATCAATACATCACCAACCTGTGTGTTGTCAGCTAGTAATAATTGTTTCTTATCAGCAATACCAACTGCAAAACCAGCTAAATCGTAATGCTGATCATGATACATATCTGGCATTTCTGCTGTTTCACCACCTAATAGTACGGTACCAGCTTGTTTTATTCCCGCAACTACCCCCGTCAAAATATCCTTGGTTTGTATTGCATCTAAATGACCTGTACCAATATAATCTAGAAAAAATAATGGTTTCGCCCCTTGTGCCAACACATCATTGACACACATTGCCACCAAATCAATACCAACTTGTGTGTTTTGATTAGCCTGAATAGCAACCAACAACTTTGTACCAACACCATCCGTACCTGCAACCAAAACTGGATTTTGAAATGGGCCAATATCTAACGGAAATAAACCGCCAAATGAACCTAATGCTTCGTTTTGTGTTAAATTCTTAATTTGGCTAACCAGTTGATATCCTGCATTAATATCGACACCCGCCTTCTTATAAGCATCCATTTTATAATCCTTCCTGTTAGCTTAATTTACGACATTGTAACGCCAGTTATTACATCACGATGATGTAATTTGTTTTGCTCTTCGTTATATTGTTTTTGATAATCATATAGTGGTGTTGGATAATTGCCATCAAAATAAGCAACACACAAACTACCATTCGGTGCGCCAGTTTCTAATCCTACTGCTTGTATCAAACTTGGCACACTTAAAAATCCCAATGAATCTGAACTAAACGTTTGGCACATTTCTGTCAAAGTCTGGTTTGCTGCAATCAATTCGCTAGCATGTTGAATATCAATACCATAAAAGCATGGATATTTTAGCTCTGGCGAAGCAATGCGTAAGTGAACCTCAGCTGCCCCGGCATCTTTTAACAATTTCACAATCCTTCGACTAGTGGTGCCTCGTACAATAGAATCATCAACTAAAACTACCCGTTTACCTGCTACAACCCCTCTCACTGCCGAAAGCTTCATATTGACACCTTGTTCACGTAACTTTTTGGTTGGTTGGATGAAGGTACGACCAGAATACTGATTTTTAACTAATCCCATTTCATAAGGTAGTCCTGATTCTTGTGCATAGCCCATGGCTGCTGATAATGAAGAATTAGGCACGCCTATCACCATATCTGCCTTTACAGGGTGTTCCTTGGCCAATAAAGCGCCCATTCGCTTACGAGCAGAATGAACATTGACACCATAAATATCTGAATCCGGGCGCGCAAAGTAAATAAATTCCATAGAGCAAATTGCTAATTGTGTATCTGTTGTGTAAGTTGAGATGGCTAACCCATTATTATCAATTTTTAATAATTGACCAGGTTGTACATCACATAAAAAAGTTGCACCAACTGCACTTAATGCACAAGTTTCACTACAAATAACAAAACCGCCGTTTGATAATTTACCGACAACAAGTGGCCGGAAACCATTTGGGTCAAGTGCTGCATAAAGACTATCTTTGGTCAAAAGTAAATAGGCGAAACCACCTTTAATTTGTCTCAGAGCATCTTTAATTTGCTCATCCAAAGTTGTTTCTTTACTCAAACGAATAAGATGCATCAAATTTTCAGAGTCTGAACTTGATTGATAAATAGCACCTCTGCTTTCCAGAGTTTGACGAATTGTTTGTGCGTTGGTCAAATTACCATTATGAGCAAGTGCGAATTGTGTATCACTAAAATTAAAAGGCAATGGTTGAATATTTTCTAATAAATTACTCCCTGCAGTTGAATACCGAACATGACCAATGGCTGCTTGACCCTGTAATTTTTCAAGTTCCACTGCATTAAACACATCATTTAATAAACCTAAATCACGTTTTGTTCTAAGTTGACCATTATTATTAATTGTAATACCGGCGCCTTCTTGACCACGATGCTGTAAAGAAAATAAACCTGTATAGGTTAGAAATGCTGCATCAGGTGTCCCCCAGACACCGAAAACGCCACACTCTTCATTTAAATGACTTACTTCAAGCTGCATGGTAAAGCCCCTTCCCAAATATTCAATGCCTGTGAAACTGATAACTTAAACTCACCGTCTTGTGCCATTACGTGTAAAAAGTCGTTATCGGCGACTTGTCCTAAACAAGTGGCATGTTCACCTAATAAATGCTCAAATGCTAGTTGATCTTGAGGACTGACTGATACAACAAAACGCGATTGTGTCTCAGCAAAAAATTGATGAACCATCAATTCACTAACTAAGTTAACGCCTAAATGATTACCAAATGTGGCTTCAGCAATAGCAACAATTAACCCACCTTCTGATACATCATGAGCACTTTGTAAAAGATTATTTTCAATTGCCTGCATCACAAAATTTTGCATTTTAAATTCATTTTCTAAATCAAAATCAAATAATTGACCTGAAATTTTACCTGTTTGCATTTTTTGGATTTCTGAACCATTGAAATCATTATGCGTTTGACCAATAACATAGACAAAGTCACCAGCTTGTTTAAAATCTTGTGTGGTAATATGCTCTAACCCTTGAATTAAACCAACCATCCCAACCATTGGTGTTGGATAAATTGGGACATCATTAAATTCATTGTGCAAAGAAACATTTCCTGATATAACTGGTGTTGCAAAGGTTTCACATGCTTCGCTCATTCCCTGCACAGCTTGATCTAATTCATAAAATTGTTCTGGCTTTTCTGGATTTCCAAAATTCAAACAATCAGTGATACCAAGTGGTAATCCTCCTGAAGCAACAATATTTCTAGCTGCTTCAGCAACAGCAATTTGACCACCAATTCGTGGATTTAAATATAAATAACGGCCGTTAACATCTGTTGTCATCGCTAATGCTTTATCATAATGACGGACCCGTACAACCGCTGCATCCGAACCAGGCTTCACAAGCGTATTTGTTTGAACTTGTGAATCATAAGTCTCATATAGACTTTTTTTAGATGCGATGGTTAATTGTGCTAACATCTGTCGTAATACTCTGGTAGGTGAAGCAACATTTGGAACAAATTGTCTCGTGCTTGCTTGTTCAATCCGAGCAGGCACTTTACTTTGACGATAATAAACAGGTGCTTGTGATGCTAATGCATCAACTGGGACATCGACAACAATATTACCTTGATGAAGTAATTGGTAATGGTCATCATCAGTTACGTGACCAATAGTAATAGCCTCAACACCATATTCAGCAAACACTGACAAAACTTCATCTTCATAACCTTTTTTGACACACAACAACATACGTTCCTGTGATTCAGACAGCATCATTTCAAAAGGCGTCATATTAGCTTCTCGTTGGGGTACTAAATCCAAATTCAAAATCATCCCATTTCCACCAGCTTTTGAACCCATCTCCGCTGAAGAAGAAACTAATCCTGCGGCCCCCATATCTTGCATCCCAATCAAAGCATCTGCATGATTAGTACTAATTTCTAAACACGCTTCCATCACTAATTTTTCTGTAAAAGGGTCGCCAACCTGTACTGCAGAACGTTGATTTTCATGTTCAGAATCAAATTGTGCCGATGCAAATGATGCACCATTAATACCATCACGACCGGTTTTAGCACCGACATAAATAATACTATTACCAACACCAGCTGCAGCACCAACTTGAATGTTATCTAACGCCATCAAACCGACACACATGACGTTCACCAATGGGTTTTGTGAATAAGCATCATCAAAGGCAATATCACCACCTACTGTTGGCACTCCAATACTATTACCGTATGCACCAATGCCGGCAACCACTTGGGAAATTAAATATCGATCAGCTGCTGTACGTGGTGTTCCAAAGCGTAAACTATCTAAACTAGCAATTGGACGCGCACCCATTGAGAAAATATCACGTAAAATACCTCCCACACCAGTTGTCGCTCCTTGAAATGGCTCCACGGCTGATGGATGATTATGGCTTTCAGCTTTGAAAACAACGCCTTGACCATCACCAATATCAATGATCCCTGCTCCTTCACCAGGTCCTTTTACAACACGAGGACCTTTTGAGAAGAATTTTTTCAAAACCGGTTTTGAATTTTTATATGAGCAATGCTCACTCCACATACCTGAAAAAAGACCGATTTCAGTATAATTAGGTAAACGACCAAGGACCTCGTTTTTAATTAATTGATACTCATCATCTGAAAGTCCTAATGATTGGTAAAGTTTTTGCTCTTCAATTATCGTTGGTGAAATTTCTGTAGCTTGAACATCGATATTACTCATGAAAAGCCACCTCACCTGTCTTAATAAAATTAATGATTGACGTGAATAATTGCCTACCATCATCTGATCCTAAAATTTTTTCAACTGCACGTTCTGGATGTGGCATCATACCAAGTACATTACCTTTTTGGTTTGTAATACCAGCAATATCCGATACGCTACCATTGGGATTGTTATGATATCTAAAAATAATTTGATTATTTGCTTCTAAACTTTTAAGCGTTTGTGTATCACAATAGTAATTACCATCACCATGTGCAATGGGCAGTGTAATGATGGCTCCTTCATCATACAAATTAGAAAATGGACTTTGATTATTTGTCACAATTAACTGTTGATCACGACATATAAATTGTGCAACTGTATTCTTTTGTAGTGCTCCTGGTAACAGACCAGCTTCGGTTAAAATTTGGAACCCGTTACAAATACCAATGACTGGCTTACCACTATTAGCAAACTCACGTAGCGCAGGAATAATTGGCGCAAAACGTGCAATAGCGCCACTACGTAGATAGTCACCGTACGAAAACCCACCTGGCACAATCACTGCATCAAAATCAATTAATGAATCTGAATCATAAGATACTAACGCTGCTTCTTCACAAAGAATATCGGTAATGGCATAATAAGCATCCAACTCACAGTTAGATGCCGGAAATGCTAAAATCGCAAATTTCATGACATACCCTCCAATTCAATAATTTCGTAGGTATAGTTCTCCATATTGTAATTTGCTAGCATGCGATCACTAATTTCATTAACTTCTTGTACAATTTCTGCCCGAGTTAACTCATCTGAAAAAGTTAATTCAAATGTTTTACCAACTTTTAATTGCGTAATATTTTCATAGCCAAGGCGTCCTAGTGCCTGTTGAATGGCTTGTGCTTCTGGATTTAGAATAGATTCTTTGTAATTCACAAAAACTTTAACGACTGTCATGATTTGTTAGGCCTCCTCTGATTGCTGTAAACGTTGCAAAACTTTTTCATAAACCGGCACCATTTCACCCAGCCCTTGACGGAAAATATCTTTATCCAGTGACTGTTTCGTTTGAACATCAACTAGACGACAATTATCAGGTGATAATTCATCTGCTAAAATAACGGTACCCATTTTTGTTACCCCAAATTCAAGTTTAAAGTCGACCAGTTGAACATTTATTTTTTCAAAAATTTGTATCAAATGTTGATTAACTTGCAAAGCAATCTGACGAATTTCTGATATTTGATCATTTGTTGCAAGTCCCAAAGCCAAAGCATCATCATCATTTAAAAAGGGATCATCTAATACATCGTTTTTATAAAAAAATTCGATGACGGGTTGTGAAAACTTTTGTAAATATTCTGTCTGGTATCGCTTCACAAAGCTACCAGATGCATAATTGCGAATAACTGTTTCTAAAGGAATAATTTGCACGCGCTGCACTAATTGATCCGTTAAATCCAACTGTTTAATAAAGTGATTCTTAATACCTTGATGACGTAAATCAGTAAATAGTTGTGATGAAATAACACAATTTGTCTTACCTTTATCCGTCATTTGAACCTTACGTTTACCATTTAGTGCTGTTACCTGATCTAGATAGTGTACCCACAGAATATCGGAATGATTAGTCGTATACATTTCCTTTGCTTTTCCCCGATATAACAACCCTTGTTTTTTAATTTCTGCCAATTCAGCCATTGTTAATTATCTCCCCTTATCATATCTGTTGTTGCCAATAGTTCATTAACATCAGTACCCACAACTGTAATATGACCTAACTTTCTTTGAGGTCTAATGTCGCTTTTACCATAATCATGAAAATGCCACTCTGGATGATCATGTAACATTTCACGCGCTAATGTTAAGTCATTTCCTAATAAATTGCGCATCACAGCTGGATATGCTTGTTTTATATCTGGTATTGGTAAGCCACAAATACTACGAATATGCGCTTCAAATTGTGAAATATTACATGCTTCAATCGTATAATGCCCAGAATTATGTGGTCGTGGTGCAAGTTCATTAACTACCAATTCGTGGTCATTAATAACAAAGAACTCAATACCTAGAACACCGTAAAGGTTAAGATTATTTGCAATTTTTTCAGCATAAATTTGTGCGTTGTACTGCAATGTATCAGAAAATTGATTAGCTGCAACCGTCGTATGTAAAATATGATTCTTATGCTGATTTGCTACTAAAGGAAAAGTAAAAACATGTTGATTAAAGTCGCGCGTTACCATCATTGATGCTTCAGCTTGAAACTCCTGACGAGCTTCTAAAATACATGGTGTTCGCTTATATAATTGTTCAGCCCTGATAATATCGCTTGGCTTATCAATATCTAACTGACCATGACCGTCATAACCACCACTAACTGTTTTCAAAAGCGCCGGATAGCCTATTTTTTCAATGGCTATTTCTAATGAGGATGCATCAGTAACCGAGGCAAAATTGGTTACTGGAATTTGTATATTTTTTAAAAAATTTTTTTCTCTTAACCGTTGTCCACTAACATGTAATAAATTAACCCCTTGCGGTAAAGATGTATATGCCGTTACTTTCTGTAATGTTTCTTCTGCGACATTTTCAAATTCATAGGTTAATACTGCGCTACGATGGGCAAGTTCTAATAAAGCGACTTCATTATCATAGCTAGCTATGATTTGAAAATCAGCGACTTGTGCTGCTGGTGCATCTGGTGTGGGATCTAAAATGCCAACTTTATACCCCATACTTTTGGCACTCAAAGCCATCATTTGCCCTAATTGTCCACCACCTACAATGCCAATTGTTGCTGGTGGCAAAATTGTTTTAATCAAAACGCGCCTCACTTTCAATAGCTTCTTGACGTTGTGTTTCTTTTAAATCAATTAACTTGTCTTGGACGCTTGCTTGTGTGATACCCAACATTTGTGCTGCTAAAATAGCTGCATTTTTAGCACCAGCATCACCTATACTAACAGTTGCAACTGGTGCTCCTGTGGGCATTTGCACAATTGATAGCAATGAATCTATACCGTTCAATGTTCGTGTTTTAATTGGAACACCAATCACAGGTAACGTCGTATTAGCAGCAATCATACCTGGTAAGTGAGCTGCACCACCTGCACCTGCAATGATAACTTTTATCCCTTTAGTCCGTGCATTTTCCCCAAACTCCTGTAATTCATTAGGCATTCGATGTGCTGATATGACCCTCTTTTCAAATGATATATCTAGCTTTTTAAGTAGTTCACACGCCAATTTCATTGTTGACCAATCCGAAATTGATCCCATCAATACTGCAACTTCATTTGCCACCATTTATTCCTCACTTTTGACTTTCACCATGACAACGTCTGTTTTTCACCTTCATAATACTGAACTTTAAAAAGCAAGTCAACGTGTTTAGTTCGTATTTGTTGATAAAAAAACGAAAAAAATACTAAAAAATAAAATTAAGTTCGTTTTTAGACAAAACGTTCTAATCTCCATAAAAAAAGCCCCGTGCTTTTAAACACGGTGGCTAATTTCACAAATACTGTTGCAACAGCGTTCGTTTACATTAATTATTTAACATATAAAATATCAGGTAATGGAAATACTTGTATATTATCTGAAAGCACGACATTATTATCTTGAAAACCTAATACTTTCCCATGATACAAAGGACTAACAATCCCCTGATCATTGTGATTCCTTGATTGAATGGTTACTTTAAATTGTTGGTCAAAAGCTTTCATTAAATATTGACTAATTGCTTTCTCAGACATTTCTTCATAATCTTGACGCTTCACGTTATCCAGCCGATTTTTAGAGTATTTACCAACGTCCTCTGTATGATCACTAAGAAAATAGCCTTGCCATTTAACCATACCTCTATCTTGGTAATCATTTTGAAAAAAATGAGCTGCATTTATCAACTGATAATTTAATTTATCTTGATTATCCATAGGTATTACCGCCATTATGACCACCAACTAAACCTGCACGTTGTATCATTGTACCGCCAGCGCTTAACGAAGACAGTTTGACTAAGCTCGTGACACCAAATTTTTTTCTAATATCATCAACGACCTGATCAATTTTAGCAGCATTAATTTGTTGTACAACTGGCGTTAATAAATCTAATTGCTCATAACCTGCTGGTTGTAATTTACCAACAGATACACCTAAGTTACGTACGTTGCCATCCGTATAATGTTCATCAAATAAATCAATTAAAGCGTTATGAATAACATGCGATAAATTTGATGGTTCAATTTTCATTTGGACATTAAAACCAGGCATCTGTTTTTGTTCACTTGTTGCATAAGCATAACCAACAAATAATGATACCGTACCAGCTGCTAATTGCTTGGCGCGTAATCGTGCAGCAACTTGTTCACTAATTTCACGAATAACAACTTTAATTTCGGGGATATCATTATAGTCACGTGGTAACACTTGACTATTAGAAATATTTCCTGCTTTAACTTTATGTTTACAACTAACAATGCTACGATCTACTCCCCAAGCTAAAGCAAACAGTTCTTCACCACGAATACCCATTTTTTGTTTAAGATAATATGGACTTGCCATAGCTAAATCATACATTGAAAAGATACCCAACCGATTTAATTTTTTAGCTGTTTTACTGCCAATACTCCAAACAGTATCTAACTTTGTAATGGGCCATAAATGTTCTGGTAAATTCTCAAAATGCCATTCTCCAATGAAATCACAATCGTGTTTCGCCTGAATATCTAAGGCAATTTTAGCCATTGTAAGTGTATCGCCAATACCAACTGTCAAATATAATCCTAGTTCTTTTTTTACTTTTAACTGAATAATATGTGCTAATTTCTTTAATGTTAAATCCTTACCATAAATAAATTTTAAATATTCCCAAGAATCTGTCACGTCAAGAATACTTTCATCAATGGAATATAAATGGAGATCCTCTTCAGCAACAAATTGACGAAAAATATCATTAACTTTTTTATTTACAGCAATATAACGATTCATTCGTGGCTGAACAATAATCAACCGAGAATCTTTTGGAACATCACGTTGACGCATGACATTTTTAATACCCAATTCTTTTTTTGCACGAGGGGAAACAGCTAATACAAGTCCCCCATTAGTGTTTGCCTGTTGACTCATAACTACTAATAATGAAGTTAAGGGGTTTAAGCCACGATCGGCACTTTCTACACTTGCGTAAAAGCTTTTTGAATCAATCACCATAACTTTTCTTCTCATTTCATGACAAGTTACGTCTGAAAAATTCATAACTCTCCTCCAATCCATTAAATAAGTTTAACTGTACAAAATTAGTTTAAACCTAACTAACTGATTAATCAATAAAATTTTACGGCTAGTATATTTATCGTTATTTGCGGTAAAATTTTAATAAGTACAAACACTTTCCCTTTAATTTCGACACGATGATAAGGAGCAAACAATTATGAAACAACGCTGTAATTGGGCACAAAATGGTAATCAATTATTAAAAGATTATCATGATACTGAATGGGGTGTCCCAACAACAACAAGTCAACAACTTTTTGAGTTGTTGACCCTAGAAGCATTTCAAAGCGGTCTAAGCTGGCAACTTATTTTAAATAAACGAGAAAATTTTAAACAGGCATTTGATAACTTTGATTTTGAAAAAATAGCCCACTATGATAATGACAAAATCATAAGTTTAATGCACAATAGCGGTATTATTCGTAATAAACGTAAAATAATAGCCACCATTAATAATGCTAAAATTATGCAAACGAAATTCCCTAATAATCAATTTAGTGAATATGTTTGGTCCTTTACAGGTAATCATACAATCATCCATCACTATGCATCATCTGAATCAATTCCCAAATATGATCAACTAGCACTGATTGTAAGTAAGCAGCTAAAAAAAGCCGGCTTCGCCTATGCTGGCCCTGTTACCACTTACTCATTTCTTCAAGCAGCAGGTATTATAAACGATCATCAAATAAATTGCTTTAAAAAATAATCTGCCCATAATAAAAGACGTCCGACATACAAAGTGTTGGACGCCTTTTATTATGTTTAAAGGCAAATAAACCTTACCATTCATCATGCTTAATCATCGCTGCTAAATCAGCTTGCGTTACTTTTTGCCTAGGCAATGATTTTGCAACTCTTTTAAATTCTCTATTTAATTTATCTCGTTCCGTTGAATTTTCGTTAGCCGCTAATATTTCACGTTGCTTCTTTGAATCAGTCATAACGTCTCCTTTTACAATTAATTATTTTCGAGACTTAACATAACTATCAACTGCTATAATAACATTTGCAACATCTTCAGCTGTGACTTCAAATGGCATTTGATGAATTGTCTCAGAAGGAATAGTGGCTTGCTTACCAACATTTAAGAAATCTTCATAAGTAGCATCTTCTAGATGTAAATCTGCCAAAGTAGTTGGCAAACCAAGTGATTGATTAAAATTAATATATTTATTCAATGTCTCAGTTGGTACATTGTTCAACATTAACTCACATAAATACCCATAAGCAACTTTCTCGCCGTGCATCATGGTTTCACTTTCACCAGACAATACTGTGAAGCCATTGTAAATCGCATGTGCAGCAGCCAGTCCAGAACTTTCAAAACCAATACCACTTAACAATGTATTGGCTTCAACAACTGTTTCCAAAGCCGGTGTCACAACATGTGCTTCAGCTGCTGCTACAGCCTCGTGAGCATGGGCAAACAAATTGTCTTCACATGTTTGTACAATTGCTAATGAGGCTAAAGTTGGTGCTTGACCCAGCATTGATTTATTATGCCCCTTGGCAACATCTTGTGCTTCAATATTTGTTGCCATAGCATCTCCAATACCTGCAATTAGGTTTCTGACTGGGGCATTAGCAATAACTTTTGTATCGACCAACACGATGTCTGGATTTTTATCATAGAAAGCATAATTTGTAAATTGTCCTTCTGGTGTGTATAACACTGACAAAGCTGAACATGGCGCATCAGTCGATGCCACTGTTGGTAAAATAGCCACCGGCACTGCTAATTTATCAGCAATATTTTTTGCTGTATCGAGCGTCTTACCACCACCTAAACCAATAATAAAATCGTTATCGGCATGCTTACCAATTTCAACCACACGCATAATTTCTTCTTCAGAAGCTTCACCACCAAAATTAACATGCGTTACTATAAAATTACTTGATAATGTTTGATTTAATGTTTTACCCACAATTTACCAGACAATATCATCACAAAGCAATAGCGGTTGCTTTCCTAAATTTTCAAAATATTCCTTTGGATGACTGAATACATCATTACCTTGTACATAATGTGCTGGACTTGAAAATGCTTTAATCATAATTTCCCCCAAATAACCATATTGTGAATCATTTCACTATATATAGTTTAACAATATCTGAATTAGATAGCTACTGATATGCTTACTAACATTTAGAATCAAAATACTCTTAAAATTGTGAATATTCAAATATTATTAGATAATAGATATGACATAATAAAGAGAGGAATAGCTTAATATGAAAGAACTTTATCTAATGCGCCACGGTCAAACATTATTCAACCAATTGCACCGTATTCAAGGTGCTAGTGACTCACCACTTACACCACAAGGTATCACAGATGCTCAAGAAGTTGGCCATTATTTTGAACAAATTAATCTAACTTTTGACCATGCTTATGCTTCGACACAAGAACGAGCAAGTGACACGCTCGAAAATATTACAGATCAACCTTATACAAGATTAAAAGGATTAAAAGAATGGCATTTTGGCGTTTTTGAAGGTCAAAGTGAACAACTTAATCCACAAAATGATCCAATTCGTCATTCCTATGGTGATTTTTTTGTCCCATTTGGTGGTGAATCGGATATTCAAGTGCAACAAAGAATGAATCAGACACTAACAGAAATAATGGAAAAACCCGATCATAAACGCGTTTTAGCCGTTAGTCATGGTGGCGCTTGCTTTGTTTTTCTAAAAAAATGGTTGCCGTTTGAAGAAATCCAAAAACAAGTCCCTAATTTTCATAATTGCTGCATTTTAAAATTTGCCTATTCAAATAAAGAATTTAAGTTTATTGAAGCAATTAACGTAAAACAGATTTAATCCACTGATTAACGGAGATTAATTAACATGCAAATTATTATTTCGCCTGCTAAAAAAATGACGGTTGATCAAGACAGTTTTACACCGATTAATACGCCATGTTACTTAGAACAATCCTTAATAATTCAACAAAAACTATTGTCACTTTCTTATGATGAGCTCAAAAAATTATGGCAAACTAGTGATAAATTAACAACTGAAAACTATAATCAACTTCATCACACAAATTCAAATACCGCATTAACACCTGCAATATTCAGTTATACTGGTATTCAGTATCAATATATGGCACCAAATGTTTTAAGTGAACAAGCATTATCTTATCTTCAAAATCATTTATGGATTTTATCTGCTTTTTACGGTGTATTACGCCCATTTGACGGTATTGTACCTTATCGTCTAGAGATGAAATCCCGGTTAAAAATTAACGATAGTCGCAATCTTTATGAATTCTGGGGAGACACATTATACCAAATGATTCATAATCATGAACCGATTATTAATTTAGCATCTAAAGAATATGCACAATCGATACGCCCTTTTTTACAGCCTGAAGACGAATTTATTGATATTATATTTGCACACATTGTAGCCGGGAAACTAAAAGTTAAAGCTACTGATGCTAAAATGGCTCGTGGTGAAATGGTACGTTTTATTGTTGAAAATCAACTGACAACGATTGATAAACTGAAACAATTTAAAACAGCCGTATATTCTTTTGATGCATCACAATCAACTGATCATAAATTAGTTTTTATCTATCATTAAAACTGATTAACTAAACAAAAAGTCTAAGAACTCATTTAAGCAATAGTTCTTAGACTTTTTAATCTCTCACGGCTGATTCAAGACGACTCTATCAATAATAAAGTGAGCCACGATTACTCGTGATTCATTATTTAACAATAGCATACTCATCGATAGTCTTATTAGTGACGTCTTTTAATACTAGCCAGCTGTTAGTACCACCAAAATAAAGGAAAAGGCCAACTTCATTAACACTCTTTAAAATAATGTCTTCTGTCGTGGTAAATTTTTCGACTTTACTTGCTTGTTCTTGACGTAACTGTGTTCCCATACGAGCATCTAACCCAATAGAACCATCTTTATTTAGCGGATATTTTGTGCGTAAAGTAGCTCCTTTAACAATACGCATCTCGTTACGCTTCTGCCAGAAAATAGTTGCTTTGCTATCAAATGCATCCACCATAAAAGTAACATCAGCTATCGACTTTTTCCAACGATGTTGCGTTTTTTTAAAGGTTTTTGTTTTAGGAATTAGTGGATACATAAATTGATCCAGAATCAACATGATTTTTTCTACATAACCAATGAGATTTTGATTATCACCAACTGGGGTAAGTTTCTTATTACTTATTGTTTCCTGAATATTTTCTAATAACTCATTTTGATTAATATTTTTAGGTGGCAATAGTTGAATGATTGTCCCATGATCAGCAGGTTGTAAACTAGCAGACTGAAGCTTTCTGTTTTTAAAGTTTAGATAAAGCCCTGACACCGCTTGATTATATTTAAAATTGTGATGAATATAGAGTTCACCCTGTTTATTGTTAAATACTAGCTTAACAACATCTGTCGTAACCGTCATTTCAGCTTCAATTTGCATAAGATTCTCCTTACCAACTTAGCGAAGTGCCATATTATCCTTTTATTTAAAAATTTTTAACGCAGTAATTCTTATAATATGTTATAGCATACAGTATCTTGTCCCCATCCGCTACATTAAGCAATTATTACCAATTGTCTTTTGTATGAAATTTAAATATAAACCGTGTCAAATGCAATCATACTTTGTCTATGTTACCCTAGTAAGATAATGAAATTTATATTATTAAGGAGATAATCATTATGAATCAAGCTTACAATCGTAAAGCTGTACGAAAAAAAATAAAGCAACAGGCCAAAAAATCTTTGCACAAAGATTTATGGGGAAACATTGGTTTAATGGTTCCCTGGATGATAATCATGTATATCATATTCATCTATTCTTATCTGACTGAAGGGCAAAAAGAGACCGCCGGGCAATCGCTTTTTGCTGCATTATTTAGTCTGATTTTCGCAATTATTACGGCTTACACCATTTATGTTGCTGAGTATCAAGCATTGAAACAAATGCGCAATGAAACCACTTCTGCGAAACCAATAGATTCATGGTTTAAAACATATTTTTCTAAAAAATGGCAAAAAACTATCTGGTTAAGTATCTGGATGACATTTCTATTCTTAGTTGGCTGGGCATTATTGGTAGGAATTGGTGAAATAGGTATTGAAGCATCTGGTCTTGCGATGCTTTTATCACTTGTCATTAATTCAAGTATTCCCACAATCCTTATAGTTATCTTCATGATTAGCTTTATTATGTTTATCTTATTTGGCATCATTTACATCATGAAGCAATATAAGTACATTTTCATTCCTTTCATTAGTTTAGATAATTCTTCAATGAAAGGCTTCAAGCTAGTTGCCAAATCACGTGACTTAACAAAAGGTCACCGTTGGGAAATTTTTGTGATGCACCTTAGTTTCTTTTGGTGGTTTTTGTTAATCGTTATCACTTTAGGATTAGCTAGCTGCTATGTTATGCCTTATATCTATTTAACATTAGCTGGTTATTATGACTTGATAAATAAAGACGTACAAGCAACAGAAATAACTCATAAACCTGAAACTATCCAGGCAGTTATCCTACAACCCCATTCAACATATTAGCTATGCAAAAGGGCCTCATAATCGTTAGCTTTTTATGTCTAACAATTATGGGGCCCTTTACAACCAAATATGGTAGATTGCCGTTTTTTCTATATCATTTATTCTTTTTCAAAGACCAACTTTTGTAGTGCATTAGCAATACCATCTTCATCATTCGAATTAGTCACATAGTTAGCATGTTCTTTTGCTGCTGCCGATCCATTTCCCATGGCAACCGCCAAACCAGCAAAATCAAACATTGGAATATCATTTTTTTCATCACCAAATACCATAACTTCTGCTGGTGAAATACCCAATTCAGAGGTTAATTGTCTTAATGCATTTCCCTTGTTAACAGATTGGTGCATCACTTCCAAAAAATTATCAGCTGCTCTAACGACATAATTTTTATTATCAAACACCTTATGCACGCCAGCTTCAGCTTGATCTAAGGTCGTTTTTTCACCAACAAACGCAGCTTTAACGATTGTAAAATCATTTGCTAATTCGTCAGGTTTTCTAATTAAAATACCAGCATCGTTTTCCCAAGCCTGAATAACTGCAATTCGACTAACGTCATGATTACTTGTATAAACTTCCCCATCCTGATCTAAGACATAGTACTGAATATGTTGTTTATTAGCATAAGCATCAATATGACGATATTCTTCATTAGATAACCCTTTTTGCGACAAAATATCCCCTGCTAATGATTCAATAACACTACCATTATATGTAATCGCATATTGATCAGATCCACCAATACCTAATTCGTCTAAAAATGATTGAATTCCTCTGAGTGGCCGTCCTGAACATAAAACCACCTTCACCCCGTTATTTAAGATGGTTTGTAATACATTTTTTGTGCTCGCTAAAATATGACCCTGTGAATTCAACAATGTGTCATCTACATCCAGCGCAACAAGCCTAATTGTCATTAAGTTTTCCCCCACTATATTTTACAATATCAGCTAAATCGCTTAGGTAATTAGTATTAACAGCCACTATTATAACATGCCTTACTAAAATTTATCTTTTTTCAAAATACCCCTTGAAAATTTAAATTTTAGCTACTACAATAAAAATAGAGGTTAGGTTAAAGCTATCTAACCTCAACGTTTATAAAGATTAAACTAGTTTGGAGGTTGTTATTATGGCAAATGAGTTATCAAATCAATTCAATGGTATGTTTCACGATTGGAACCATTTCTTCAATGATTTTAATCATTTAACACCATTTACTCAACAGTTAAAGAGTGATGTTGTGGCTTCAGACAATCATTATAAAGTATCAGTTGATGTTCCTGGAATTAATAAAGATGATATTAATTTAAGCTATCAGGGTGATACGTTAACAATTTCTGCTACAAAACAGGCTTCTAAAACTGATACGGATGAAAATGATAATATATTAACTCGTGAGCGTTCTGAAGGACACATTCAACGTAGCTACTACTTACCTGGCGTTGATTTCAATAAAATTAACGCTAAAGTATCAGATGGTGTTTTGCAAGTAACCCTACCAAAATCTGAAACGTCAAATAATCATCGGATTTCAATTGATTAATTTAATTATTTAAACTCAACATAACTTAAAAGCTCAAAAAGACCTGGTGGCTACTATTATCTCAGTAACGACCAGGTCTTTTTTATGCTAATTATTTAAACCAACTATCTACTTGTGATTGGTGATTCTTAATCCACTTGTTAGCAGCTTTTTTAGGTGACATACCATTATCCATATCAAGCATAACACTAGACATATCTTCCTTAGTCCAGTGGAATTTATCTAGTGCTTTATAGGCATCTGGTTTATCTTCCTTCAATCCTTGACGAGCAATTGTATTAATTGCTTCTTCACTACCCATCGTTTTCTTAGGATCCTTTAAATATTTCAAATCATATTTTTGGAACATCCAATGTGGCTGCCAACCGGTCACAATAATTTCTTGTTTAGCTTTAATTGCCTTTCCCAAAGCAACTGTCATTGCACCAGTTGATGATTCAGAAAGTTGCCATCCTTTTTTATCTAAACCATATGCTTTAATAGTATCCTTTGCCAGCTTTGAAATACCAGCTCCAGGTTCAATACCCGTAATTTGCTTACCTGCTTGGTCTTGCAAATCTTCGATACTATTAACATTAGTCATATACGTTGGTACAGTCAAACCATTTGTAGCACCCTTTAAATTAGGTCCTAACATATCTAATTGGTCTTTATACTTTTTGTATTGTGCTGCATGGGTGGTTGGTAACCAAGCCGAAACAGAGACATCTGATTCGCCATTCGCAACCGACTGCCATACAATCGCATTATCTAATGACGTCATCTCAACATCATAACCATGTTGGCGTAACGCTTGTGCCAAAACATTACTTGAAGCAACTTCAGAATCCCATTGCGTATACGCAATCTTGACCGTTTCCTTTTGCGAACTAGCTGACGTAAATGTCGTCACAAAACCAGTTCCCACCATAACAATAGGTGTTGCTAATATGGTCCAAAGTTTCCAATGATGTTTAGGTGTTGCTACTTTTGGTTTAGACGTTTGATTAATTTTTTGTGTTAATCGATCCATAATGATAGCTAAGACGACTAATGAAATACCATTAACAAATCCCTTACCAACATCTGCACCTTGCACGGCTGATAGAATACCACGTCCAAGACCAGGTGCTCCAATCATTGAAGCTACCACAACCATTGATAACGCAAGCATCAGCGTTTGATTAATACCAGAAAAAATAGTGCCCTTTGCTAGTGGTAATTCCAGTTTAAACAACTTTTGCCAACCTGTTGACCCAAACGATTCAGCTGCTTCTACTAAATCGGTTGGCACTTGCTTAATACCTAAACATGCCATACGAACTGTTGGTGGCAACGCAAAGATAACTGAAGCAAATACACCAGGTACAACACCAATACCAAAGAACGCTACTGCTGGTATCAAGTATACAAAGGCCGGCATTGTCTGCATAAAGTCCAAAATGGGTTGAATAATTTTATTAACTGTCTCATTCTTAGACATCCAAATTCCCAATGGGACCCCAATTATCACTGATAATAGGCTGGCCATAATAACCAACGTGAACGTATTCATCAAATCAGACCATAAACCTTGGTTTGCAATAATTAATAGTCCAATTAATGTAAACAAAGGAAAACCCCATTTTTTATGCGACAAGACACTCACAATCAATGTCATCCCAACAATAAATAGCCAAATTGGAATTGCTGTTAATATATCTGTCATGTTATTCATAACGGCATTACCACCATTTTGAATAACATCAAAAAAACCACTCAAATGATTAGTTAACCAATTAACACCACTATCAACCCATGAGTCCAGGGGGATTTTGGTGAATAAATTTGCTAAAACAAACATTTTATATCTCCTCCTTAACTTGTTTGATTATCATATAATATTTATAATTTTTAAACTGACAACCCTATTATAAACATAAAGTTGTCAGTTAAGTCAAACGCTAATGATCTAGCCAAGCGTATAAAAAAGTCTTGTGCACTTAAAACACAAGACTTAAAACGTTATTTTAGATTCCAAGCTGCATATTGTGAATTATCAAATAATTCTTTGATATCTGCTTTAGTTTCTTTTGTTTGGTAAGCTTTCACAATTTGCTTATATACTTTTTTATTAGCTTTATCTTTTGGTGCCGCAATTAAGTTAATGTATGGCGCAATGTTCTTCTTCAGATTTTGTTCAACTAAAATATCTTTATCCTTTAAATTAGCATCATGAGCAAAATTTCCATTAATAACACCAGCGTCTGCCGTCTGCAATGCTGAAACTGCTTGACCAGCATCCACTTCTTTAATGTCTAATTTTTTGGGATTTGAAGTAATATCCTTAACGGTTGGATCAGTTACCTTCTTGTTATATTTAATTAATTTAGCTTGTACTAAAACATCTAATGCACGTGCTTCGTTAGTTGCATCGTTTGGCACAACAATGCTAGCACCTTGTTTAATATCATCGACTTTATCTACCTTTAGTGAATACATCCGCATTGGCACAACAACTGTTTTACCAATTGACTTTAATTTATTGCCTAATTTTTTATTCTGATCATCAAAAAATATTTTTGTTTGAAAGGCGTTTAAATCTAAACTTCCGTCTGCCAATGCTTGATTTGGCTTAACATAATCGTTGAATTCCTTCAACTTAATTTTAATGCCATGCTCCTTTTGCGTCCGTTTACCAATGCGCTCCCATAATTCACGTGACGTATCACCAACAACCCCGACTGTAACAGTTTTAGTTGTAGCAGCATTAGCCGTTACAACTGGCAACCCTGCTGAAGTAACCAATAGTGCAATTGCTGATACTACCCCAAATTTAATCCCATTTTTCATAACGATTTCTCCTCTAATTATTATTAAATTGCTAAAAAAATCCCGTTGTATGACACTATACATGTCATACAACGGGACGATTAATTATCGTGTTACCACCCGAGTTCTGTTCAATAATTACCTGAACACTCAATTAAGTACGCGCAAAAATACGGTAATACTCTAGCGCAATAACGGGCGCACCCGGAAATAACTTATTTACATAAACTCGCTATTTCACCCACTCTAAGGCCATTTTCACCATCCCCATTGATTGCATTCCACCAAACCGCAATTCTCTGAACAATTAAAGATTGATTACTTACCTCGTCATCGTTGTTTATATTATATTTGCCGTTAAATGAAAAGTCAATAAGTTTATTAGAAAAAACTTATTTAACCACAAGTAACCAACAACCATGCAATAAAACACTATAATTTATTATAGTATTTGCTTATCTACTACTCGTAGTTGTTCATCTAGCGTATAAATAATGGGCTTACCATTTGGAATCTTAATTTGTTCAAGTTCATCATCAGGTACATGTTCTAAATATTTAATTAATACCCGAAGACTACTACCATGTGCAACAATAAACTCATTACGTCCAAGTTGAAGTTTAGGTGCTATGCTAGTATGCCAATATGGTAATAGGCGTTGTTGCGTCATCGCAAGACTCTCTGCTAATGGTATTGCAACTCCAATTCGATCATAAGCCTGTTGATGTTCTTGTTTGATTAAAGTTGGTGGTACATCCATAAATCCTCGACGCCAACGTTCAACTTGTTTACGGCCATATTGTTGTCGCGCCGCATCTTTATCTAAACCAGCTAATGCACCATAATGACGTTCATTTAACCGCCATGTTTTAAAAATTGGTACCCAGTTGATATTTAAAACATCACAAACAATCAAGGCTGTCATAATCGTGCGCTTTAACATTGATGTATGAACATCATCAATTTGAATAGCCGTTTGCTTTAATGTTAGTCCGGCTTCATAGGCCTGCCTTTGTCCCTTATGTGTTAAAGGTGCATCTGTCCACCCCGTAAAAGTATTTTGCATATTAGCAGTACTTTCCCCATGACGCATTAAAATTAATTTAACCATTAGCACTCCTCCATCTATCTTTAACCATCCCCATATTTATATACCCTACAATAACAAACATTCGTGACTCAAACATATAATATTCGGTATCTTCACATAAAATATATTATTTTTTATAAAATTCTCCCAATATCCTTGTTAATTTAAGAATTTTTTTGAAAAATGCGTTATTTTAGTTAGATGACTTACTGTTAAGTAATAAAAAATTAAAGGAGACTCTAAAACCTTTTATGGTATCAACAGTTAAACAAACAAAAAATACTAGAATTCTTTGGGCTGACTATGCCAAGTGTTTCGGCATTATTGCCGTTGTTGCAGGTCATGCAATCAACGATGTTGCAGGCCAAGGTCTTGACATTGCCTATAATGCCATTTATTGGTGGCATATGCCACTATTTTTTATGATTGGTGGTTTTTTTCTTAAGAAAATAAATTTTAATATTAAAGGTTGGCGCTATTTATTAGGTCACAAAATCAAGCCCTTATTAATTGCTTATCTGTTAAATGGTTCAATCTTAATTATTCTGAGCCACTTTTTTAGACAACAATCTTGGGATTACACATTCGCTTATTTTGGACGTCTAATCTATGGTGGTAGTACTTTAAATAATTATTTGAGTGTCTTTTGGTATATGACAACCTATATGCTAGCCATTTTTATGACAACCATCTTGTTATCAGCAATTAAATCAATTTGGTGGCAATTTTTAATTGCGGGTGGTTTATTTATGTTAGGTATCGCTTTTCAAGATATCACATTCTTTGGGCATACTGATTTCCCGTGGAATGCTCAAATATCATTGTTAGCTGTCTTTTGGATGTTATTGGGACATTACCTCTTCAAAGTCTTTCCAAAAATAAAGTGGTCTTATAAAATCACCTATGCCATTGTTGCAAGTCTCTTTTTTATTGGCCTTATCTACCTATATACGCAAGATAAACTTAATTTTGTGCTCTGGTTGAAATCTTCTAATATTCAAAGTGGTTTCCAAGCACTCATTATTCCACCAATCTTATGTTTACTTGTTTTTATTATCTGTGAAGGACTTGAACATCTAGGAGAATTTGCTCCCTTAATATTTATTGGTAAGCATACTGATACTATCATGTTCTATCATCGTGCTGCTTTTGATATAACAACTTTAATGGTTTTTACAAATAATTGGTATTTTAGAATCATTATTGGACTAGCTGCCCCCATTTTATTAGCCCTAATTTTACAAAAGATTAAAGGCACCCCCAATTATATGAAGTTGCAACAATATCTAAGTATTCACCAACAACAATATCTAAAGATAGGTATGCCAATAGTAGCTAGTTTAATGTTAATTAGTTTAGCAGGCGTGGTTTACCTTTATCATCAAACAAATCAAATTGTTAAGCATTACACAATGTCAAGCACCCCAACTATCTATATGCATGGTTGGGCAAGTAGTATTCGTTCTGAACAGGGATTAGTGAAAACAGCAACTGAACAACAAATTGCGACTGAAGAAATGATTATTCATGTTGATCATCATAATCAACTTCAAATACAAGGTCACTTAACTGGTCAAAAAAATAACCCCATTATTTTAGTCCAATTTGATAATAATCAAGTTGGTGAGGTTCGTTATGCACAAGGACTATATCGTATTGTAAAATACTTACAACAAAAATATAATATTACTGAATTTAATGCCGTTGGTCATTCAATGGGTGCTTATGCTTGGGTTTATTATGGGATTCATTGGGGAGCTAACCCACAGCTACCACAAGTCAATAAGATGGCACTTCTTGCCGGTCCTTATAATGGTATTTTAAATAAAGGGCACCGTAACCAACCAACAAGTGGTAAATTAGCTAAACTCTGGACTGATCAATCACATCAGAATCAACTTCAAGAAGATGGGCGTCCTAAAATTATCCACGATGAGTATCAAGCATTATTGAAATATAAAAATGATTTTCCAACTAATACACGCGTATTAAATATCTACGGTAATTTAAAAGATGGTAGCCAATCAGACGGTCTGGTCACCATACAATCTGTTAAATCCTTACGATACTTAGTTTCAAATAATGCTAAATCATATCAAGAATTTGTTGTTAATGGTAATACTGGTCAGCATAGTCGTTTGCACACGGATAATCCAACCGTTAGCCATGAATTAAACAATTATTTATGGCATCATTAATAGCTACTCAATAAGCACAGAACAAGTTGTTTTGTGCTTATTATAATGCCACAAATTTAGTGAAAATAAATCATAAGTCTGCCATTTGATAGTGTTATAATGATTAAAAATGGATGAGCTTTTAATTCATTGTTTTTTAACTAAATTGCTAGAATTTATTAAAAAGAGGTGCCAATTATGAATAATCAAGAATTTGCGCAAATGCTATATAATGCTGATACGAAACGACAAGCCTTGTCACAAAGCGATTATGTTACGCAATTAGATAACGAGTCAGATGCATATGATGTTCAACACGCTTTAATGGCTTTAAAAGCAGAAGAAATCGGTGGCTATAAAGTTTCTCTAACAAGCAAAGAAACACAAAATATGTTTGATTCAACCACGCCACTTTATGGTGCTCAGGTTGTGAGCCATTTCAAACAAGCTCCGACAACGTTATCTACTAATCAAGTACTTGATCCCTTAGCTGAAGTTGAATTAATGTTTACTGCCAAAGAAGACTTGTTTCCTGAAGACTCCCTAACCGACTTAATGAACAAAACATTAATTGCACCAGCCATTGAAGTACCTGACTCACGCTTTTTGAATTGGTTCCCTAGCCTTTCAAAATACCTGGTTATTGCTGATGCAGCAGTGGGTGGATTTATCGTGTATGGTCAACAGGTGGAAACGATGGACTATTTTAAAACACCTGATGAATTAGCAGCAGTTGCTACCGTTTTATATCACAATGGTAAAGAAATTAAAACGGGTAATGCTACTGAAGTTTTAGGTAATCCATTATTGTCTTTGCAGTGGTTAGTCGCAAAATTAGCGAGTCAAAACCGACAATTAATCGCTGGTCAGCATATTTCAAGTGGTACTTTCCTCTTACCAGAACATTTAACCACTGGTACCTGGCAAGCATCTTTCAGCCATCATTTAAGTGATGTTGTGTTGAACATAGAATAATACATAAAAAATCATCAATCGAGCCAAAAAAATGGTCAAATTGATGATTTTTTATTGCTAATGGTATTTTTTTAATAAGTTATCTTGCATGTCGCCAATCAGAATCCATCAGTATTCGTGCAACAATTAAGCCTAATGGTAAGAATAATACAATCATCATTGCAGCGATAAACCATTGACCACCTGTTGCAATCTGACCAATACCAAGATAGTACATTGCCCTGTACATGTACAATCCTGGCACCATAATCACAATTGCTGGTACTGTTAATGAAATACGTGGGTAGCCCATTCGTCTATGGAACAACGATGCTAAAATACCAGCTGTCAACGCTCCAATAAACGCTGCTGCTGGTGCTGGCAATGAGGTTAAATCAACTAGTTCCAAGCGCAATGTATTGGCAATTGCGCCGATTAATCCTGCCGTTGTTGCCATTTTAACAGGACTATTAAACATAATGGAAAAGCCAAAAACCCCACAAAAACTAGCAGGAACCCGCAATAAGCCTATGAATAGCGGTGACAAACCCACTGGTAAAAAGCTGTCAGGCTTTAAGTCACTAACTAGCGCAACCAACCAACCAACTAGTGTTGCAATAATAATGATTGATAATGCATGAATCAAACGTTCAATACCTGAACGCATATCAGATTTTGCTATATCCAAACCACTTGTAATAAATGGAAAACCGGGGATAGCAAAAAGCATCGCACCAATATAACCAGCTTCGTGAGCAACATTAATATTAAATAAAACTTCCAAACTACGAGACACTACAAGGTAAGTTAAACAAGCAACTGCAACTCCTGTTGCCAAACCAGCAAATAATGTCAATTGTTTACCATTCATTTTAGCCCGAGTATAATTACCAAGCCCTGCACCAAAGAAAGTACAGAGCATTTCAATGGGTCCACCACCTAACAAAAAGACGAAAGAACAGCAAGCTAATGCAGCAGCAAGCCCTAGTAAGAGAGGCGTATAATTACCTCGTTTACCATTAATTTCATCTAACTGCTGATGAATTGTTTTAACCTCTAATAACGCACCTTCATCTTCAAACATCTGAACAAAATGTTCCATATCTGTTAACTTATCAGTATTAACACCCGTTGCTTTTAAAGATAACGATTCTGTGTAACTGTTTTCAGCATCAAAACAAGTATATGAAATGGTCGTTAATCCAATATCTGCTGAACAATAAATATTTAAGACTCGTGAAATGGCATTCATGGTAGCTCGAACACGCCAAGCACCAGTCCCACATGAAAGCATAATTAGTCCAGTCCGCCCAACAATCATTGTCTTTTCACGCAAAGAAGCATTAATTGCTAATAAATGGGATCTTTTATCTGCCAACTCTCCCCATGGAATTTGCATATGATTTGTCAACAAACCATCGTTATATTCTGCCATTTTAAACCCTTCTTCAATTATTCTGTATTATATGATTTATTTTATCATAGATATTTAATTCCTATTCTTTTACAGAAACTCTTACGATTGTGTCATTAATCGCTGTAATTGATTCACATAATCAAATTTTTTATTTACTTTTGCTAATAATTCATCATCATGTGTATGTGCAACACCATCAAACAAAATTTCTCGATATAGATTAGTATAGGGTATGCCTGCCTGCTTAGCTCGTGTTAATTCTTCGTTTAAATCATAAGCAACTTTTCGAAAAGTAACATTTGCTAAACCCTGATTATCAATTTCTAAAATAGCATATTGTGCACGACGATCCTGATTCAAACGCGCCTGTTTAAAAAAAGGTTGTCCCACAGAACCTGGATTAATAATGAGTTGATCATGATTGCTATAACGTAACATTTGATGATGAACATGTCCATAAACGGCAATATCAATCTGCTTATCTAAAAATAAGGCATCAAAATGATCCGTATCAGCTTCTGCTAATAAAGCCGGTCCAGAATTCAAATCATTTAGATTATGTGATAAGTTAATTGATAAGCCATTAACATTTTTGATCATATGGATTGGCAACGAGCGCAATATCCGTTCATTTTTTTGTTTTATCTGTTTTGCCACATAGTGACCGAGCATGCCAATATACACGTCAGATGGATCATCTAAATGGTTACCAACAATATGATCTTTAACATTTAGAAAACAATCATCCCAATTACCACGAAGATATACTGAAGTATTTAATTGTTCAAGTTTATCAAATAACAAATTCGTTGCTGGTCCGGGCATTACCAGATCACCTAAAAACCAGCAGTCACTAATTTCTTGGTTTTTCATATCATCAGCAACAGCATTTAAGGCTGTTAAATTACCATGAATATCTGACAAAATTGCAATCCTTTTTTTCATTATATAACTATCCTTTCTACTTTTTTACAGGTGTTTTTGCTCCTTGCTTTAAACCTTCATTAACCGTCTGTGCATAAATAACATCACCCTCATGACGACCAGCAAAATGAACCCCATCCGTACCTGCAAAGACCTCCGGATGCTTTTGTGCCATTTTTTGCCAATCAGCAATCGTGATAAAATTATACTTTTTTGGTAACGTTCGTTCAAATTGAGCTAACTTAAACGAATTCCACGTTGCATCAGCGCGCCCATCATATGGTGTTACCAAAATAAGTCGGTGACCTGGTTTCAAATCATTAATTAATTTCTCCAATTGTTCATTACTACCTGGCAATGCATTTGTCCCAATGCTGAGAACAACATTTTCACGTAATAAATGATTTGCTTGCGCTCGCATCATCACATCATAAGCCAACTGCATCGTACGTTCACCAGCTGCATCAACCGTACTATCAGCAACATTCTGCTGCAAATACTCACGCGTACCAGCGGTCACACTATCTCCAATAATCGAAACACCTTTTGGAATTGTTACCGCCTGCTTATGTTTATCTTTGGCTGCTTGCTGTTGCTTAACATCTGCCTGAATAACTGTCTTACTAGTTGTCATGTTATCCCTGGCTTGATATAAACTACTAATCCATAATTTTTGGTCTAACTGCGTTAAGCCAGGTGCAGTTTTAATAACAGTAGCTGCAATAATTAATAGCAATAGGCCACCTGCAGCAAGTCCTAACTTAATTGGTTTTAATAATGTTGTCTTCTTGATATCTCGTGGTTGTTTACCAGCCAAAAGTGGCTCAATAATATAGTATGACAAGGCTGAAAAAGGGACACCAATGACAATTGTCATTATCACTGCGCTAATTGTATTCATACGTTGTGAAAAAATGACAAATAATGGCCAATGATACAAATACATACTATAACTAATATCAGCAATAAAAGTTGCACATTTAGGTTCAATCATATTAGGTGTTAAGTTATGTAAAGTTCTTGCTTTAACGATGGCAAAAGCTGTTACCAGACTAGCAATTAAAATACCGCCTAAGTAAGTTTTTTGGCTATCAAAATGCATCACAAATCCCAACATAGCTAAGAATACAAAAGCCAAAACTAAGCTAATGACGGTTGGCATTAATCTAGCCTGATTCAATGTCTGCTGAAAACGTTTCGGTACCATTGTAATTCCCGTGAACGAAGCCGTTAGCGCACCAATAAAGAATGGAAAACAGTGTGTCAAACTAGAAAAATAAACTGCTGAATAGTCTGTTAGATTAAAGCTGCGCAATCCCATCAATATGACGCTCACAGCAGCAAAAACTAATGAGATGAACGCAATCATTGACCGAAAAGAAACAACCATTTCTTTTTGATTACTATTAGATTTATGCATCCATTGCACTAATCCAGCAATTATTAGTCCCCATAGAATGTAAAAATGAACTTCAACTGCCAATGACCAAGTATGCACAAATAAATGTGGAATAAATTTACTTTCATAGCTACCACCGGTTGCGATTTCAAAATAATTGGTAGTAAAACCCATTGCTGCAGCAATTTGTTTACCAATCCCCGTAACATAATCGGGACTCACTAAATATGTAAATGGTAATACGACTAAGATTGCTAATAATAGTGGTGGTACAATCCGATTAAACCGGCGCTGATAAAATTTAACTAACTTAAATTGACGCGTTTTTGCAAACTCATCAATCATTAAAGCAGTAATTAGAAATCCTGAAAAAGTAAAGAAAATATCAACGCCAATAAAGCCACCAGGATAACTATTTTGAAAAAAATGGTAAGTCAATACCGACAACAGACCTGCAATTCTGATAAAACTAAACCATTTAATGCGCATGGATTAATTCTCCCTTCTTAAAGGTAACCTGATATTTCTGTTTATCGATTGACAGCGTCCCCTTACCATTTGGTAAATTATTCTGAAATTGCCCTTGATATTGCCAATTTTCATGAGAAATAAATTTTCCTTGTCCATCAAATTTACCATCAATAAAATGTCCGCGATAATAATCCTTATTTTTAAATTTAATCGTGCCCAAACCATTAAATTTTTTCTTAAAAACATCGCCATGATACGCAATCTTGCCATTATCTAAGGTAAGTTGTTGTTGTGCCTGATGTCGTTCTGGTAATAAGCTATAGATTGCTGCGATAATTAAAATGATTACAACTAAGCTCTGGAGTATATTTTTAATTTTCATACTCTAACTCCTCAAATTAATAATAAACTAAATTAACCTAATGTTACCATATCGACGCATTCTTGTACTTATTCACACCATGGTCTTAATATTACCTAAACAATATACTAAAGGCCGCCAAATTCATAAAAAATTTGGCGGCCTTTAAATACTACTTCGTTTTAATGTTTCAACTTATCATATGTTAATTAATTAGTACTCTTCCCACCACTTACGCTTAGAAGTCTTACCAATTCCTGGGTTGAAACTATTAGTAGGATCATTCTTCTTATAATGCTCAACCAATGCTGGTGCAGCTTTATACAAGTGACCAACGTTGTGCTCAGCTGGGTAAATTGCCCCACGCTTATCAAACAACTTTAGCATTTCTTGCTTCAACTCATGTGCGTCAACACCAGGCTTCAAAATATAGTCTTGATGCATAACGTGATCCAAGAAGTGTCCGTAGTATAACTTATATTCAATCTTGTCATCGATTTCCTTTGGTAATGTTTCAAACCAATCATCATCGTTACGACGTAGTGCCACATCAATTGGTAAGATATCAATCTTATCCTGGTGCAATTCTTGGTAACGAATAGGAACAGATGCCGTGACATAACGGTGCAATGAAGCCTTGTTTGTCTCATCAGCATTAGCCTCAAAGAACTCACCTTCTTCTTCTTTGAAGAATTCAGTCAAGTAAGCACGAGCTTCAGCAATTCCATCACCAGACATCTTCAATTGCAAGTAGTGTTGGAAGCGATTTGCATAGTCTTCCATCCGCTTTGGCAATTGATTAGGGAAAATATTACCTGCGCGCTGCAAGAAACGGTCTGGGAAATATGGCTTAAACGTTGGCAAATGACTTAACATACGTTCTGCCGTAGCCTTCCAACCAAACATTGTTGGTAGGTACTCAGTGCCAACCTTATCCAAAACCATCAAAGAATCTTTACCATAAAGTTTAGCTAATTCATATGCTTCTTTGTGCATATACTCCCCTGAAACAGGCAAATTCTTAAATTCAGACAAAATGTGACGACGCATTTTTTCCAATACAGCTGGTGAATTTGTTCCAATGTAGAATACTTGTGATTCACCTTCTGAAACGTAAGTATCTAGACGAACGGCGAAGGTAGCAACTTTTCCAGCAGCTCCTGATGCTTCATATAGTCCCTTTGGATCAGCGTTATAACGTGTTGGCATATCTGAATCGACATCACGCACACGTTTTTCATAATCACGGTTATGACCAACACGCTCTTCTGAATTTGGCACATTATTAACGTCAAACCGCCGGTTAGCTAAATTGTCCAAAATTTCTTCTGGTGTATCACCAAGATCAATACCCAAGTGATTTACCAAGTGCAATTCATTATTTTCATCAATACGAGCATATAATGCTAATTCAGTATAAGCTGGCCCACGTTGAATCAAAGCACCACCAGAATTGTTGTTAATGCCACCAATAACTGAAGCGCCAAGATTTGATGATCCAATAACTGAATGTGGCTCACGGTTCAAAGGCTTCAAAGTTTGCTCTAACTTATTCAAAGTTGTTCCTGGGAACGCCAAAATTTGCTTACCTTGATTGATCAATTGCAAATCCTTGATACGACTTCCCTTAACAATAACAACATCACGATCGTAACCATCTGATGGTGTTGAACCTTCAGTCAAACTAGTATTTGAAGCTTGCATCAAAATAATAATATTATCACGATGTAACACCTTCAAAACCTGCCACATTTCCAAAAGAGTGCCCGGCATAACTACTGCTAATGCATCCCCTTTTCCTGAACGGTATCCTTTACGATATCGCAATGACTTGGCGGCTGACGTCACAATATGGTGACTTCCCACAATTGCCGTTAAATCTTTAATTGTCGACATAAACTTAACCTACCTCCTAATGTACAATATACTTCTAATATACCACTTTTCTTAAGAAAATGAACATAAACTTTTTATCACAAAAACTTAATTGTACTATTTTTCACAATACTTGGTCAAGTGAAAACAAAATTATTTGTCACTATCACATTTAACAATTGTGAATTTTATCATTATTAACCATTCACAACATTAACTGGCTTTCCAGCTAAATAACTTTCGATATTATCAACAACAATATTTAACAAACGTTCACGTGTTTCTTGTGGCGCCCATGCAATATGTGGTGTCAGATAACAATTTTTTGCCGTCAACAATGGATTATCATTATTAATTGGTTCTTGCGATGCAACATCCAAAGCAGCATAAGCAATTTGACCATCATTTAGAGCTGCTGTTAAGTCTGCTTCATTAATTAACTTACCACGAGCTGTGTTAATCAAAACAGCCGTATTTTTCATTTTGTGCAAGACATCTGTATTAATAAATTCAGACATTTCTACTGTATAAGGAATGTGCAAGCTAATAAAATCCGCTTGGGCATATAATGTTTCTAAGTCTACTTGTTCAATCGCATCATCAAAAACTTCTTTTGGTCGGTGATTATAAAAAATAACCTTCATGTTAAATGCTAAAGCAATTTTTGCGACCGCTTGAGCAATTTTTCCAAAGCCAACCAAACCAAGTGTCTTATCCTTTAATTCAATTAATGGTGAATCCCAAAATGAAAAGCGGCCGGCTTGCTGCCACGCACCCGCATGTACAAGATCATCATGTTGTTTAACGCGACTTGTCACTGCCAAAATCAAGGCAAATGTAAATTGTGCAACGGCGTCCGTCCCATAAGTTGGTACGTTCATAACTGCAATGCCTTTTTCTTTAGCATAAGCCACATCCACATTATCATAACCTGTAGCACTTTCAGCAATCACCTTTAAATCAGGTGCAGCATCCATGACGTCTTTGGTCATGGGTACTTTGTTAACTAAGACTACTTCTGCACCCGCTAAACGATTAATAATTTCATCATGATCATCATATGGTGTTTTATCGTAGACAACGACTTCACCTAAATGATCTAATACATGCCAATCAATATCACCTGGATTTAATGCTAATCCATCTAAAACAACAATTTTCATCTTTTATCCCCCATACTTTGCTCTTAATAATCATTATTAATTATAACATGTATGCGCTTAACTCAAGGTACAATACTTACTATAATATAAAAAAACAACAGTTTTATTATTGATAAAAACTGTTGTTAAATATTAATTTTATAAAAAGATACCATTACCGACCACAAAACTAATAATTGATACTAACAAAATTAGTGTCAAACAGATTGCATGGAATACCTTATGATTGGCCAGCAATGCAATATACTCCCTAATAAAGGCATTTGGAATAAAGAAACGACTTGTTTTGGCACCTAATCCATCAATGTTTAAGCCCACCAACCGCGCATAACCGGCTGCACGAAATGTATGATAATCACTTGTTGCAAATAAGCCCTTAGTCAAGTCGATATTTTGTTTTGTCAGTATTCCCTTAGAAAACAGCATGTTTTCATATGTCGTTTTGGATTGATTTTCAATTAGAATCCGATCCAATTTAGCACCATGTGCTTTGGCATATGTGGCCATTGCTTCACCTTCAGCAAGTACCTCATCTCCACCTTGACCACCAGAGAAAACCAGCCAAGGATATCTTTTTGTTTTATCAAATTGCTTTTGTGCAAAATCTAAAGCAACTTGGATACGTGAAGCCAAAAGTGGCGACACATCCTTACCATTTAACAATCCTGCCCCTAAGACAATCACATAATCTTTATTATATTTTGGTCGATATAACCGCGTTATAATAAACGAGGTAATAAATGCCAAAAACCAAAATCCTAAGTAGAAAATAACAGGGTTAATCAACGTAACGTATAAGCCAACTGTTTGATGGCTAAAAAACCGGTTATCAATTAATTGCATAATTGGTAAGACAACAACAATTAATAGACCAATTACCAGTGTCAACATATTTCCTAACGTATGACTCTCGCGTCGCCACACAGTAAAGGCATTCCAAAGTAACAACACACCTAATAATGAATAAATAATAGCCATTGGCACTAATATAATGATTAGTATGATGTAGAACACAGTCGATAGCCAATAAATATTAAGTAATTCAACTGTAACTATTAATGTTATCCCACCAAAGATAACTGAAAAATTAGCTAATATCCCATTTAATAATCGAAATTTATTTTGCCGAAGACTAATAATCAATAAGCCAGCACAAATGATTGTTAAAATAGCCAATATATACAACAACCAATAACTTGTATTATTTGCAGTAGACATATTTCCAACACCCTTCCTTAATAATAATTAAACATATCCAAATTATACCTAACCTTGCAACTAATAACCACATCATTAAATGTTTAATCTGGCAAAGTACCACGCTTCACTTTAATGATATACTTAATAAGTATTATTAAAATAACATAGAAAGATAAACTATTATGAAAAAGAAAATCACAACTATTCTACTTGGTATCATTGCAATTATTTTAATTGTAACTGTATCAGTCCATTTTCAAAACACATCGACATCGTCACAAACACATATCAGTTCAAACAAGTGGACCAAAAAGTCTTTTGACGACTTAAAAATTGGCGATTTTAACAAGGCCGGCAAGGATGGTGCAACCTATGAACAAGTTGTTGCAAAATACGGTCGTCCTAATAAAAAAAATAAATCCAAATCTGGCGACCATATTTTAACGGTTGTTTCGTGGCGAAACATTGCTGGTGATTACACTGGTGTCACGCTTACTTTTATGAGCCAAGAAAAAAATACTGCAACTGCCCGTCTGACATCTAAGACATTATTAGATAGTAAAACAATTAATCTTGCTAAAAAATGGACGATGACCACATATAATGCTATTCGCTTAGAAAATTCTGAAACTAACGAACACGATGGTGACTCATTAGCTAGTCTTACAAAACAATATGGGCATCCTGCTGTCTTAACATTGGCTAACATTGATGGTAAGGTGCAAACAAATGCTGTTTGGCATAATACAAACGGAGGCGCTAATGGTAGCGTTTCAGTTGATTTTTCAGAATATAATACTGCCTTAAATAAAAAACAAGACAAGTTACGTTAAACATCATTAATTAAAATACCACTTTGAACAAATACGGTTAACTGAACCGTTGTTCAAAGTGGTATTTTTTATCACATTAATTATTCAAAAAATTTGCCATCAGCAATATCAGCTAACGTATCTCGTGATGGAATAAAAAATAATTGGCCACTTAAAATAGTCGAGAATGTCAGCAAAAAATCAGATTGATCTAACATCTGCTGCAACATTAATTTAGTAACCTCAAAATGACGTGCATAGCCAATAAAATATGTGCCCGTATAATCCATAGCTGGGTCTGAAAATGGAACATTCATCCGTATAATCTTTTTCTCATCCCCATCTATTTCAATTTTTGAAGCAACATTATGAGCATTTACCATCTTGTCATCGTCATCTAATTCCATATCATCATATTTATGACGACCGACAGCTTTTTCTTGCATCTCAATGGTTAATTTTTCCCAAAAAGCCATATCATGTTGCCACTTTTGAGCAAAAGCATATGAACCATTAGCAAATTCTGAATCTTCATCCCCAATAATGGCATATTCAGCAGCATCTTCTAAGGCCGGTGCCTCTGTCCCATCAATAAAGCCAATAATGGCACGTCCTTCTAAATAACGGAAACCTTTTGTTTCATCGATAACCGTTGTTACCGGACTCAACAGTTTCATAAATTGTCGGACAATTTCGTACACAACGCCTTCATCATTAGCTCTAACATGTAAGAAGATATCCCCATCACTAGCAGGCATACTGTACTCAGGTCCTGTTAATGTTTTATACGTTTCCAATTCATGTGGTTTATTAGCATTTGGAAATAAGTATTCCCATGCATGATTGCTAAAACCTATCGCAACCTGCAAATCAGATTGTGGATTACGAATCCGCATTGATCGAATAATGGCTTGAGACATATCGGAAAATGTAGCGATATGTTCCTGCTCATCCACCAAATCTTGCTGATTTAACTGCAATACAATAAATGAAACGTTATTACCAGGATCTTTCCAAACATCTTGTGCTAATTTTGCATTAAGCATTTTAATCGTTCCTCCCAAAAAAATACTATTCAATACATATTAAGTATACGTCATTTACACCAGAAAAGGTGGTATTTTTTTGAGCATTTAAAGATTTTTGTTAGCTAGTCTAAATAGTAGCTGCGAACTTGCGAGACATAATCACCCGCTTGTGTTGGATCATCATACCGGCCAACATACATTAATTCATCACCAGTAAATCGTTCACCCGTTGCTTGGTCAACATAAACACCATCTGGTATTAGGTTGACCAATTTTGTAATGGTAAACGGTTGCTGACCTGAAGCAAGCATTCTAAAATGATAAACTAATACATCACTACCATCAGGACTGACAAATTCCCAGGCAGCTTCATTACTAGTAAACGGATTCTTTAGACGATAAAAATCACCAAATTGAATTAGGTGGCGATGCTTTTTATAAAAGGCTATCTGTTCTTTAACTAAATCTTTCTCGCCCTGCGTAAGTTCTTGAACATTTAACTCATAACCAAAGACCCCAGAACTAGCGACATCCCCACGCGTTTTTAGTGAAATATGCCGTTGTGTCTGTGGATTAGGTACCGCTGCAACATGTGCTGTCATGTTCGATACTGGGTACCCAAAAGTTGTGCCATATTGAATTTTGATGCGTTCAGCGGCATCAGTACTATCGGATGTCCACGTCTGTGGGAAATAATATAACATACCTGCATCAAAACGCCCACCACCGCTTGAACATCCTTCCATCAAAATTTCGGGATAACGTGTCGTCAAACGTTCGACTAAATTATAAACGCCTAATATATAACGATGAGAAACTTCGCCTTGCTGATCGGCTGACAATATGGCCGAATGTACTTCTGTCATATGGCGATTCATATCCCATTTAATGTAGTCAATCGGTACACGATCCAGAATTGCTGTCATTTGTTGATAAATATTCTCTACAACTTCTTGTCGTGAAAAATCTAATACGTATTGATCTCTTGACAAAGACATTGGTCGATTAGGTATTTGTAACGCATAATCCGGATGTTGCTGATATAAATCAGAATTTTTTGAAATCATTTCTGGTTCAAACCAAAGTCCAAATTTCATATTTTTGGCATGCACTTTTTCTGACAATCCTCGTAAACCACCACCGTCAGCTAACTTACTCGTATACTCATACCAGTCACCTAGTGAACGCTCATCATCATCACGTTGACCAAACCAGCCATCATCAAGGACAAACATTTCAATACCTAATGGCGCTGCCTCATCTAAAATACCTTCAATTTTTTGAGCATTAAAATCAAAATAAGTTGCTTCCCAATTATTAATAACAATTGGCCGATCTTGATATTGGTATTGACCGCGTGCCACACGCTCCCGTAATAAATGATGATACGTTTGTGACATGCCATTTAGACCTGCATCAGAATAAACTAAAATGGCTTCTGGTGATTGAAAATGATCATTTGGCTTTAATTGCCAACTAAAGCCATCTTCATTAATACCAGATACTAAACGAATTTGATCAATATAGTCCTTTTCAAATGTAAATTGATGGTTTCCCGAATAAACTAATTGAATACCGTATGCTTCGCCACTTTGTTCAGAGGTAGTCGCATCAACTGCAATTACAAAAGGATTCATGTGGTGCGAACTAGCACCCCGACGACTGCCAAATTCTGTAATACCTTGTCGCAGTTTTTGACGTTCAACTTGCCGTTCATGAAATTGTGAGCCTGGAAATGAAATCACATCCATATCCCTTTTAGGCATATCTAATTGCAAGGATGCTACTTTTTCAATATAAAAAATATTTTCACTATTATTAATAACTTGTGTTGAGCGGGTAATAACTGCTCTTTCAGCGTAAATGGTGTAGTAAAGAATAACACTTGCTTGCAACGTCTTATCTTTTAATGTAATTGCTAGCGTTTGCGCCTCATTAGTATCCTTAACGTATGCTTGTGGTAAACCAACCAATTCTGGTTTACCAGCAAAAACTTCCCATGAATCATAACGAAAATCAGTTGCTAATGCGCCATCAGCGGCCTTAATAATAATAGCCGGACTTCTAAAATCACCTGTTTGGTTACCTGCAAACTCTTGTGGTAACACATCTTTTGAATAGTGACGATCAACTTGTCCTGGTGTCCCTGCTAAATTAGGTGACAATCCTCGCTCATAGCGCAGATAGTCTCGGGTACCATGATAACCTGATATACGTCGACCAAAATATAAATGTGTTAATATCTCACCCTCTGAAATGCCCATAATGTATGAAATTTTTTCATTTCTTAGGTGGAATATTTGTTGCGCTTGATCAAATATGATATCTGCTTTTGCCATGTTTGCCTCCAAAATATGTCATTTTAATATTATTATTGCTTTATTATATTGTAACCGCTTACTTAAATAGTGTAAAAGACTTTTCATTTTTAATGAAAGCATCAAAAAAGATTGCTAACTAGCTAAACTGATTGTTTAGACAAATTAGCAATCTTCAAATAAAGTGCAATTTATAAAAATGATGTTTAACGTACTTTAGCTGAGCGCAACCGACTATTTGTCACAACTTCAATTTGACGTAACGTTGCAGCATCTATGTGTAAACCACTAGCAATTTGGCCAAATGTCCATGTTGGATGGCGTTCACACAAGTCATGAAAGTGTGCAATCAACTTATCATTAACTTGTGGTTGTCTATTTGTTTGTGTCCCCTCAACAATAACGTTAGCAACATTAGATTTTTCAAAACTATAATGCAAACGACTTGGTCCCATTTCACCAGTTGCGAAATCCATTGTTCTTTTCCTCCCCATCAGTAGGCTAAAAATATCAACAACAACTCCTATAAACACATATTAACATTTTTGTTAGTTAAAATAAAGCAAACTTTTATTGTTATCTATATTTTTTTATTCGTTTTTTAATAAGCAACAATGTTTTTAAGCGGATAGGTCAATTTATTATTCGGATATTGCCCAAAATAAAATTAGAAATCAATGCCATTTAATGAAAATGGTATAATATGAACACAACACATTTAAGGAGTTAAAATGTCTACACGTCAAAAATATATTCGCAATTTTGCAATTGTCGCTCACATCGATCATGGTAAATCAACCCTTGCTGACCGTATTATGGAGATGACTAATACAATTTCCAAACGCGAAGCACAAGATCAATTACTTGATGATTTAAGTGTTGAAAAAGCACACGGGGTTACCGTTAAATCTCGTACGGTTCGTAATTATTACGTAGACGAGCATGGGGATGAATATCAATATAATTTAATTGATACTCCTGGTCACGTTGACTTTAATTATGAAGTTTCACGTAGTTTATCAGCAACCGATGGTGTATTACTATTAGTTGATGCAACCAAGGGTGTGCAAGCCCAAACTGTTGCCAATTATCGTTTGGCAAAAGAAGCTAATCTAGTAATGATTCCAATTGTTAATAAAATTGATACAGCTGCAGCTGAAGTTGAAAATACCATCACACAATTAGGTGATTTAGATGAAGCATTTACACCTGATCGTATTTTAAAAATATCAGCTAAAAGTGGTTTAAACGTTTCAGAAGTTTTAACGGCAATTCGTGATCAAATCCCTGCACCAACTGGTGATGCACAAGCAAATCTACAGGCATTAGTATTTGATTCAAAATTTGATCCTTACAAAGGTGTTATCGTCCAAGCCCGGTTAGTTGATGGCACATTAAAAAATAACGATCAAATATTATTCATGGCAAATCAAGTTAAGTCCGGAATTAAAGAAATGGGTGTTTTTGCGCCATTAATGACACCTATTAAAGAACTTAAAGCTGGCGATGTTGGTTTCATTGTCACTGGTATTAAAAATCCAGAGGCTGTTAAAGTTGGTGATACTATTACATTGGCTAAGCACCCAGTAACTGAAGCTTTACCTGGTTATCAAGATGTTGAACCAATGGTTTATGCTGGTTTGTATCCTCGTGGTAGTGAATTTAAAGATTTAAAGGTCGGCATTGAGAAATTAGCTCTAAATGATGCGGCTTTTCAATATGAACCTGAGCAATCTGAAGCGTTAGGCATGGGCTTTCGTGGTGGCTTTTTAGGTATTTTTCACTTACAAATCATTCGCGAACGTCTACAACAAGAGTTTGGGTTAGATGTTTTAACAACTATGCCTAATTCTACCTACCGTGTAACAGTTAAAAACCAAGATGAACCTGTCTACGTTGAAAATCCAACACAATTCCCTGATTACGGACAAATTATTGAAGTTCAAGAACCTTACATGTTAGCTAAAATGACCATGCCAAATGAAATGTTGAACGACGTGATGCGACTAGCGGAAAGCCGACGTGGTGAATTAGTTGATTTAGAAACAATTGGTGCTATGTTGTTAGTTACTTATCGCATGCCCATTTCTGAAATTGCCTATGACTTCTTTAATGAACTTAAATCTGTTTCACATGGTTTTGCAACCCTTTCAACAACTTTTGATCAATACCAATTCTCCGATTTAGTACGAATTGATATTGCTATTGATTATGCCAAGATTGATGCATTGACATTTGTCACGCATCGTTTAAAGGCAACGCGTATGGGAATTGAATTAGTGGATAAACTAAAGGACTTGATTCCACGTAAATTACAAGCTATGCCCGTACAAGCAATTATCGAAGGTCGTGCCGTTGCCCGTGCTGATGTACCACCATTACGTAAGGCACAAGCATCTGGTACCAAGATCTCTAAAAAGCAGCAACAAATGCGCCGTCAAGGTCTTAAAAAGAGTGATATTGAATTACCTCAGTCAGTGTTTGACGCCATTTTAGAAATGAATAGCAATTAAATATACACAAAAACACGCTAGGAAAAGTATTTGTTACTCCTAGCGTGTTTTTAATTTATTTTTCTAAGTTAACAGTACGACTAATTAGGTAAACAATGATGGCACCAATAACTAATGCTGCAAATTCGCCTAAAGCCGTCCAGGCATAAGTTGCCCAGAATGGTACTTTAGCCATATAGTATAGCTCTGCTGCGATAATCCACATCATCAATGAATCAACAACGGTACTAATTGCCAATCGCGCAATAATACTGTTAACACGCTTAGCTAGTACATAAGAAATCGATAACATTAAAAACGTTTGCAATGTCCCAACAATCATATCGACAATACCATATGGTGACCAAATATTAGCAATAAAGACACCTAATGTAATTGCTAAGATATAACGTTTATTAAACACTGCTAAATGATTAAATGCTTCAGAAAATCTTAATTGGACAGGACCATATGATGCAAATGGTAATGCAACCGTTGCAACAACATATAAAGCAGCAATTACGGCTGTAACTGCAATATTTCTAGCCGAACTAAATTGAGAATTTTTAGAATTCATGTATCTTACTCCTAGTTTTTTATGAGTGGGATGGTTACGAACCACTGATTCTAAAAATATCACTATCTGCTAGTAAAATCAACAACTACTCAATTTTCAACTGCTAATAATCGCAACATTAGGCACAAAAAGCAACCAAATCCATCAAGAATTTAGTTGCTTTTTTAGCTATTCAAATTAATAATTCTATTATCAAGATTTAAATTTTACAATTGACCCCAAGCTTGTGAAGCGATTGATGGGAATAAGTAAACCATCCGTTCAAGTTCAGTTGCACCAAACTTAAATTCAATAGCTGGTAACAAAGCATTGATAACATCTTCAGCCTTATTTGAAACTTCAGTTGCACCGACCAATTTATGATCTTGATCAAAAATCAATGTGTTCTTACCAATAGTTTCCTTATCAACTTGACGATACCAATCACCTGACAAATCATTTTCAACTACTGTATACTTATCTGGATCAGCCTGAGCTTCAGCAACTGTAACGCCTGCCTTTGCAACACGTGGTGATGTAAAGACAACTGATGGAATAACTGGATAGTCAATTGCATCAGTCGTTTCACCAGCAAAAGTATGCATCAAGTAAGTTGACTCAAAGATAGCAGTTGGTGTCAACTTTGGTTGTGTCTTATCGATAACGTCACCAGATGCATAAATATTTGATACTGATGTACGTAAGTGATCATCAACCTCAATACCTTTTTCATTATACTTAACACCGACTTCTTCCAAACCTAAGTCAGCAACATTAGGGTTACGACCAGTAGCGTCAAGTACCCAATCAGTATCCACATTTAGATCAGCACCACGAACGACTAAGCCGTTGGCACCACCAACAATTGCTTCTACTTCAACGCCACGAACAAATTTAACACCCTTTGATTCTAATTCACTAATAATCAATTCAACATAAGGTTGGTGGTATGCACGCAAGGCTTGATCACCATGTGTGATAACCGTTACTTCAGAACCAGCTGCACTAGCCATTGTAGCAAATTCCATAGCAATGTAACCTGCACCAATAACAGTAACGCGAGCAGGCATTTCACTCAAATTCATAAATTCTTCTGAATCATGAGCCAAATCAGAACCAGGAATATCTAGGCGGTTTGATTGCAAACCAGTTGAAATCACAATGTTTTCAGCCGTCTTTTCTTCACCGTTTACTTTAACAGTGTGGTTGTCTACTAATGTCCCACGTCCGAATAAAATATCTACGTTAGATGAATCTAGCAAACCTTGAATAAAATCAGGCAAACCAGCAATAACCTCATGCTTGTGTTCCTGGTTAGCTGCCCAGTTAATTGCAACATCTCCAGTAACAATTCCATGTACTTCTTCTAAATGACGCTTTAGCGCAACTGGTGAATCCAAAACAATTTTAGCGTTACATCCGCGATTAGGGCAAGTACCACCAATTAAGTCTTGTTCAACAACAGCTACTTTCTTCCCCTTAGCTGCTAATGGAATGGCACCATCAAAAGTACCATGACCACTACCGATATATAATACATCATAATCAAATGCTGTCATTTTTTGTCTTCCTCCCGTGGAATTGTACGAAAATTCTCAATCTGTTGGTATCTCTTATATCAACAACTACATCTAGTATATAAGAAAAATACTAACAATGCATATATTTTAACTTAAATTTATTATTATTTACTTAAAAATAGCACGCTTTGCCATCATAATAAATTCAGTCACCTCTTCTTCTGAGATAGTTAATTTGTTTTGAATCCGTGACTGCAATAACCATTGCATTGGTTGAATCGTTTGGGCAACAATCAAATCAATACTACCTGTAACTAATTTATGTTGTCGATACGCCTGTGTAATAATTGTCAGTAATTCACTGTTAAGTAACGAACCACTATTTTGTAGTTCCGCTGGTAAAAATTGTGGATTAGCTAACATTGCTCCTAAAAATTCAACCTCCCTAACATTATTTCTAAAACGATCCGCATACTGTTGTAATACCTGTGCAAACTGATCCTCAAGTGATAAACTTTCATCTGGCATCACCATATCATTAATTAATAAATTTTGAACTTGCTGAAATAGTTTCCCCAATAAATCAGCTTTATTATCATAATAGACATAAGCAGTTGCAACAGATACACCGGCTCGTTTTGCCATTTTATTAATACTTAAATTAACAATACCTTGTTCTGCGACTAAATCTAAAGCAGCATTTGATAATGCTGTTATTTTGTTTTCATCTCGTTGTCTCATACACTCATTCTAGCTTGTTTTGATGAAAAAAATAAGAGTAAATATTAAAATTAACACTTCCCTTATTTTTTACGACAATTAAAAAACTCGTAAAACTGACATAGGTGCCAATCTCACGAGTTATTTATTAAAAAAATTTTTTAATTATTTAGTACTAGTTAAAAAATCAATAAATCGATTTAGTCCCGCTTGACCAGCTGCATCGGTTTTATAAACACCTGCATCTTCAAGAACACGAACAAATACTTTACCAACTTCTTCTTGGACAATTTCGGTAACATTAGCCGGACTTGCTTGACGAGTATGCTTAATGTCTTGTGCCCATTCACGGTGACTCTCAGCCACTTCTTCTATCGTTGCACGATCAACTAAGAATTTCTCTACTTGTTGCAATTCCATTAATAAACGAGCTGGCAAAATTGCCAATCCCATTACCTCAATCAAACCGATATTTTCTTGCTTAATATGTTGCACATCAGCGTGGGGATGAAAAATTCCCATTGGATATTCATCTGACGTACCATTATCTCGCAAAACTAAATATAACTCATATTGATCATCTTTAAATTGTGCAATTGGTGTCACTGTATGTTGACGTTCACCCTTAGCACTTGTCGCATTAATCATCAATGATTCGTCTGAATAATTTTCCCAAGCACGACGCAAATATTCACCAGCAGTAACAACATCAGCTGCATGCTTTGCAGAAACCTTAAACGCTGTCATTGGCCAATTTAGAACAGACACTGTGACATCTTCATAATCAGGCAACTTAATTGTTTGCTTAATTTCAGCCTTCATCATCGGAAATTCATGGCGACCTGCTTGATAATGCTCTTGTGACAAAATTGAACCACCAACAATTGGCAAATCAGCATTCGAACCAACCATGTACATTGGATAACGCGTAACAATTTGCATTAAGCGCGTAAACGTCCGTTGCCCCATTTCCATTGCTTGACGCTTGAAATTAACAAAGATAGCATGTTCTTCAAAGTATGCATATGGTGAATAATGCCAACCCCAAGTCTCACCACTAAAGTCATCACGAATAAATCGGTGCGTTAATCTTGGTGCTGCCGTTACGCTACCGACATAACCTTCGTTAGTATAGTCCAATGCTGTTGGTGGATAACTCGACTTTGGTGCACTTGCAGCTGCTTTAATTTCTGCAGTCGTTTTTTCAGGTTTTGATAAATTGATTGTTATTTCGATATCCCCATATTTTGAATTATGAGTAAATGCAATATTACGGGCTATATCTTTAACTTTAACGTTCTCAACCGACTCACTAATAAAATAATAATATTTAACAGCTTGTTCAGGATCAACAGCGTACAACCGTTCAAATTCAGCAGCTAACACATCAGGTGTTGGTGTCACAATGTTTAATAATTGTGTCCGATTAATAGCTTCTTGCCATCCCATGTCAAATGAAACATCTTGAATAGCAATTAGTTTATCAGCTAGCACACTTAAACTTGTATCCGTATTACCCACTAAACCTTGTTCAAGACTGGCAGCACCAATCTGAGCTAATACTAAATTAGTTCGATATACCAATTCTTTTTTTGAATAAGCGTGCATGTCCAAGCCCCATGCAACAAAATCTACGACTACTTGGCTTTGTTCTTCATTCAATGACTTCATATGCTATTATGCCTCCTACAAGGCGTGGGTACCATCTACAATGTCAGCAACCAAGAATGATGCTTGGTAGCCAATTTTTTCATTATAGATTTTATCAACTGCAGCCACAAAGTTTTCTGATTCTGACTTTGCAACTAAGGCCAAAGCACTACCACCAAAACCAGCACCCGTCATACGCGCTCCTAGTACACCAGGTTGTGCTAACGCGGCATCAACCAATGTATCTAATTCAATCCCCGTCACTTCATAATCATCACGTAATGAAATGTGTGATGCAGTTAATAATTCACCAAAGCGCACCATATCGTGATCTGACAAAGCAGCCTTAGCCAAAACCGTTCGCTCATTTTCAGTAACAGCATGACGTGCACGACGTTGATTTACAGGACTACTAATATGATCAACAATCTTCTCAAATTCTTCAGAAGTTAACTCACCTAGCGCATTAATATCCACAATTTTTTGTAGTTCTTCTAAAGCAGTTTGCGTCTCGGCACGACGTTCGTTGTATTTTGAATCAACTAGCTCACGCTTTTTGTTGGTCGTCATTATAACAAGATCATAATCACCGAAGTCAGCAGGTACCATTTCATATGCCATTGAGTTAGTATCTAAGAAAATGGCTTGCTTTTCTTGACCAAAAGCAATTGCAAATTGATCCATAATACCAGTTTGAAGACCCAAATAATCATTTTCAACAGCCTGACCAAGTTTTACTAATGATAATGTATCCATACCATAGTCAAATAAGTCATTTAACATAACCCCAATTAATAACTCTAATGAGGCTGATGATGACAAACCTGACGCAGTGGGCATATCACCAACAATTGCTAAGTCAAATCCACGAGGAACTTCGTGACCTAATTTTCCTAGTTCACTAATAACCCCACGTACAAACTTAACCCAACTGTCATATGCACGTAATTCTAAATCATCTTTCGCAAAACTTACAACCCCTGCATCTTTAAAGTTTGCTGAAAACGCATGAATTTCATCATCATCACGTAATGAAACAGCTGCATAAGTTCCAACACTAATAGCCGCTGGAAATACGTGACCACCATTGTAATCAGTGTGCTCACCAATTAAATTAACACGTCCTGGTGAGAAAAAGAAATATTCTGCTGCATAACCAAAACGACGTTGGAATGATTCGCCTAGTTCTTTTGTAAGTGTCATAATTTTAAACTCCTAATTCTTTAATTAATTTTTGTTTGCCTCTTCTTCATGTAAACGCTTTTCAAGTTCAATAACAATTTGTGCATGCTTTTTTTCTGTCAAAGTTACTTTAAACCAGTAAATAATAACAGAAATAACAATCAAAATAATTGGAATATAGAACATAAACAAGTTAAATGATTGCATCCCAGCTGATGTAATATCTTCTGGTTTTGCAGCTCCAGTCATACCAGCAGCGACAGCAGCTATACCAACGATACCATTAGCAAAAGCACCTGCTAACTTATCAATCAATGGACGTAGTGACAACGTAACTGATTCGTTACGGATACCTAACTTCCATTGTCCATATTCCACTGAGTCAGTGATTGTCATCAAAACAACCAAGAACAGAATAGGATATGGTGAGAAGAACAAAGTAATGGCTAGCAATACCAATGGTAAACTATTTGCTGAGAACAAGAATAATGCATATCCGACTAACATAATAATTGCGCCAGATAAGAAAATGGTACGACGTGACAAATACTTTGAAATAGTTGGGAAAATTGCGACGGCAATAATTCCTTCAATGGCTGTGAAAATACCCACTAAGTAGAATTTATCACCTGCACCCATAACGTACTTGAAATAGTACAATAACATTGAATTTGTTGAGACGTATGCTAGTGCAAACAAGAAGTATGACAAAGCTTGCCACATTAATTGATCATTTTTAGCAACGGCTGTAAAAATTTCTTTAATACCAGACTTTTCCGTATTTCGGCGAACAATATTGTCTTCTTCTTTAGTTCCCCAAACAGTTAATAATGTTCCTACGTAAGCAACAACAGCAATCACAATTGCAAACCAGAACCAACCAGTCTTTGTTTCAGCATGTGAGCCTACAAAAGCTAATGAGAACAATGTTACTAATGGAATAACAACAATTTGTACACCTTGCTGTCCTAGCGTTGAACCAAAACGAGCGATTGTTCCAAATTTTTCACGCTTACGACTATCCAATGATAAAGCTGGTAGCATTGACCAGAAGGCAACGTCTTTAAATGAATAAAAAGCATCCAACGTAATAAAGACAATTCCAAATAGCACGATATACAATACTGGGTGACTAACGTTTAAACCACCAAAATCTGTAAAAATCACAACCAATAAGATTGAACTAATCAAACCAGCAACTACCAACCATGGCTTAAATTTTCCCCAACGGGTACGTGTATTATCCACGATTCCCCCAATAACAGGATCAAAAATAATTTCCACAATTCGTAACGTAACAATCAATCCTGTTACCCAACCAATCATCTTATCATTAAAGCCAGTATCCGACGTATTAAATAATTGACTCGTTACGAACATCATAAAATAAGTACTTAATGTTGCGTAAAACGCATCATGACCAAAAGCTCCTGCCGCATAAGACAAGTACTGTTTTGTCTGTTTCATAAAAAAATTCCTCCAAAGCACATATATGTGCATTTCTTACATTAATAATGATAAAGCGCTTTCAAGTTTATATTTGTTCTATTTTAACCAAAAAAAAGGACAAAGTGAAACTTTGTTTAATAGATTAACCAATATTTACGTCCATTATGTCTGCCATTTCCTAAAATTTAGTGGTGTTACCCCTGTTTTTCTTTTGAAGACACGACTAAAATAAGCGGCATCTCGAAAACCACTTTCATTGGCAACTGCCACAACACGCAAATGCTTTTGTGAGACAAGTAATTTTTTAGCATGATTAATTCTAATTTGTAATAAATATTCTTTAGGACTTAGATTAATAATTTTTTGAAACAATCTATCTAAATATTGAGGTGTCACATTAACATGTTTAGCAACCGCCGTAATTGTTAAGTGATCTGTAAAATTTTCTGAAATATAATTCATGGCAGGCTTTACATATCGTTTGAAATCAGGGTGATTAACGTCGACATGATACATTTCTTCATGACCTAATGATAATAGTAAATAATATGATAAGGCTGATACCCATTCATTATCAACGGGCTGTTGATCTAAATTTTCTATAATTTTCTCAACTTGTTGCGTAAATTTTGCACCTCTTTCAGGAGCAATGTAAACATATTCACGATTCATTATTTGCTGATTAAAATCTTCAGCAAATTTACCTTGAAATGTAACAAAAATAACTTCCCAACCTTCATTTTGATTTACTGGTTCATATCGATGTGGAATACCCGGCGAAACTAAGACGCCTGCATTAGGTGGTAAAACTAAATGTTTATTACCTATCCAAAAGTTACCAGATCCATGTTGTGTTTGTAACCAATGAAAATGGGGAAATCCTTGATATCTAATAATTTGATCTTGTTGCCATTCTGCTCCAATATGTTCAACAGTTACCGGAAACTCTTGGGCATCTAAATTGAAATATGCTCGCATATTTTTCTCATTTCTTCTTTAATTTTTAACGTATTTTCATCATTATGAAATTTTAAAATACAATTGCTAGCTACATATATATCATTTTATTCTTTTAGCTATGGTTTGCCTAATATTTTTTTAGAACATTGCTTTTTCAACGATTTACTTATAAAATGTAATTAAATAAATTAAGTATCTACAGGAGGTTTTTTTATGACTAAAGTTGGTATTATTGGCGCAACCGGTATGGCTGGTGCAGCAACATTCAAAGCTGCCCTTACTGCAGGCTTAGACGTTACGGCTATCGTTCGTAGCGCAGACAAAGCTAAAGAACTACTTGGTGCAGATATCAAAGTAATTGAAAAGGACGCTTTTGATTTAACAAAGGTTGATTTAGAACAATTTGATGTGGTCGTAAATGCTTTTGCAACAGCACCTCAACAAGCATATCTTCACACAGATTTAGCGGCACACCTAATTGCTGAATTACGTGAAACTAATGCACCACGTATTATCTTTATCTTAGGTGCTGGTAGCACTTTTGTTGGTACTGGTGATGACCGTCATTACGCTTATGATGACATCAAATCTGATCCTGAAAATGCTGCATGGCAAAGTATTCCAGAAAATCAATTATATGAATTTAACTTCCTTAAAGATGTTAAAAATGTTAACTGGGTTGGTGTGTCACCTGGTCAATTATTTGTTCCTGGTGAACTTTCTGATAATATTCTTTATGGTGAAGATGATATGCTATTTGACGATAATGGTAATTCGCAAACAACTAGCGATACCATGGCAAAAGCAATTATTGATGAAATTACTACACCAAGCCACAAGCAATCACGTTTCATTGTTACAAACGGTTAATTAAAATATCCCCCGCACAGTTGTGCGGGGGGTATTTTAATTAATCACCAATCATTAATAAACCAACTCCAACTAGAACAAAGATGATTAAAAAGCATAGATTAACAACCATTAACTTAAGTGGAAACGCTAATGATTGATGATCTGTTTGTTGCTGGTATTGACGCCAGGCTAATAAATTTGCCAATGAAGCAATTATCGTTCCCAATCCACCAATAGATACACCCAAATAAACGGCATACATATGATCAGTAAAAGCACTCAACAACACTGCTGCTGGCACATTACTAATCACCTGACTTAATCCAACACCCGAAGTAAAAGCACCTATTTCAGTCATCGTTAATTTTTTAAATAGCGATACAATTATTGGTACACGACTTAAACCACCCACAATTAAAAATAGTTCCATGAATAAAATAATAATGCCATAGTCAACAGTTACAAAATTTTTATAATCAATAACAATTGTTAATATGATACTTGTCAACAATGATATGCTAATTGGCACTAAATGCAACAACCCTGCGAGTACAATAACGCTACCTATTAATAACAATATTGTCTGTTTAATCCGAATATTCGGTATTGTTAAAGTTAAATCATCTAATGGTTCTGATTTAAATAAATAACTACTCAATAATAAGCTAATCAAACTAATAATACCTAATGGCAACGACATTTTAAAGAATGCCCCTGCATTCAAATGATAATAATTTGCTAGAAAAATATTTTGTGGATTACCAAAAGGTGTTATTGAACTTCCAAGATTCGCAAATATTGTTAGCAAGATAATTGGTAATACCGGTTTAATATTAATTTTTTGAGCAATAACGATAAATATCGGAATAAACGTTAGAATAGCAACATCATTTGTTAAAAGCATGGCACCAAAGAAAACCAACAAAAAGACTGTTAATTGTACTTGCCTGGTTGTTTGACATTTTTTTATAATGATTATTGCAATATATTTTAACAAATCTTCTTTTTCAAATAATCCGATTAAAATCATTAATGATAATAATGCACTAATTGTTTGAAAATCTATATCTTGAATCTTGACTGATCCAAAAACTAACATAAGAACCAATAAAAATGATGTTATCCATAAAGTACGATCATTTATAATCTTCGAAATAAATACTGGCATTTGACATTTCCCTATTTCATTTTCTAGATAATATAGTTAATATTTATTAACTTTTAAATTTCAGTATAACAAACCCTATATAACATAGTATACGCCTAACTTACTTTTTAAAAAAATAAGCAGCAACTTATCATATCATTCGTGATAAGTTGCTGCTTCAAATTTATACGCAACGACGTTAATAATTATTTACTGACTTATTTTAATCATCAAAGTTTTTCTTACTACCTAAACCAACTAAGCTTAACAAAATGGCTAATATAGACAATATCGATACACCAATTTTCTTAGTATTATATTGGCTATCATGGACACCAGTTTGAGGCAAGTCTGGTTTATCTGTCCTTTTATTCTCACCCGCTATTGTCGTCTGTGATTTTTCTTGAAGCGACTGATCAAATATTGTTTGACTTGTTGCTTGGCCAAATACTGAGGTTGTTTCATCTAGAACATTGGGTTCATTTAGTGTTTCAGATGAATTTGATTCAGAATTTGGTTTAATGACATCTTTTGGATTATTTGGCTTATCTGGTTTTATCGATATGCCTGGTTCCTGGTTCATTGTATAGATAATCGTTTGTTCATTATCTTGACTATCATAAGTTAAGCCATCAACGACTGCACTGTTGGCTTGACTTGACGTGTAACCCGCAATGACAGGTGATTCCTTACTATCGAAGTTATCCTTGCCATCAACTGCTTGCCAACCATCGTCTTGCACGATTTCACCAGTTACCTTATCCACCTGGATTTGGTGCGTAAAGTGAACAGCATCAGTCTTATCAGCGGCGGCCATTGTCCCATCAGCGTATTGGTAATGAATTGTTTGGTGCACATCAGCTGTCAAGGATGTCTTATCGGTCCCATCAGGCCACTTTGGCCCATCCGGATCTTCTGGATTAATTGGTGTGCCAGGTTCTTGGGGGTTGTCCGGATTAACCGGTGTCACACCATGCACGAAGTGCACTTCATATTGCTTAACCCCACCAGCTTGATCGTAAACCACACCATCAGTTGGATAGTTATCGGAAACCAATTCATAACCTTGATTCTCGTATCCTGTAATCTTATCCACTGTTCGGTAATCATCAGTTGTCCCGTAAGCACCGCTTAATTGATCCGCACTAATCACGTCACCCGTCGTGTCATCAATATAACTAACTTGGGCTTTTTCTTCATTGGCCATGTAGATAATCGTTTGTTCATTATCTTGACTATCATAAGTTAAGCCATCAACTGCCTCACTGTTGGCTTGACTTGGCGTGTAACCCGCAATGACAGGTGATTCCTTACTATCGAAGTTATCCTTGCCATCAACTGCTTGCCAACCATCATCTTGCACAATTTCACCAGTCACCTTATCCACCTGGATTTGGTGCGTAAAGTGAACGGCATCAGTCTTATCAGCGGCTGCCATTGTCCCATCAGCGTATTGGTAATGAATTGTTTGGTTCACATCAGCTGTCAAGGACGTCTGATCACTGCCGTCTGGCCACTTTGGCCCATCGGGATTTTCTGGATTGATCGGTGTGCCGGGTTCTTGGGGGTTGTCCGGATTAACCGGTGTCACACCATGCACGAAATAAACAGCATAATTTTGATCAACACTAATATCATTATCAAATACTGATCCTGGTGTAAATTCATCACTGTCCAGAATATACCCTTTATTTTCATAATTATCTATTTCATTACTAGTAGTGTATTCAATGGTACTCCCAGATTGTCCCGTTACTTCATCAACAGATAATTCCTCTCCTGTTGTCTTATCAAAATAATGAACATATGCTGTTTGTCCTGCTACATAATTAAATTCATCAATTCTAAATTGTTGTAAATTAGTTGCCCCACCAGTAGAACCTGACATCATAAATGCAGCTAACTTATTATTAAAATTATTAACATCTACTTCTTGTTCCCAAACGAGAAAATTATTTCTTTGTTTTAAAGTAATCGTCATTCTGTGTGAATTTCCATTATAATCAATTAAAAAATAATGAAAATCACCATCATAAATATTACGATCTAATATTTGATAACCGTTTTTCCCTTTTTGTTGCTCAGTCTCTGCCCACCATACATTATCTCTACCACCTTGTGGTTTCTTATACGTTGTTGTCACAAAACTACCAAAAGGACCACGGACAGGATCCTTATCCCAACCAAACTTATTTGATTCAGTTGTAGCGTTTGAATTTGGTCGAGTTGCACTGTTATACCAAGAATCTAATTTAAATCCAAAAGCGTTTTCCAGCCCAGCAATCCCTAAGTTACCACCTGAAATACCGACATCACTGGTTTTACCATCATGGAAAGCAATACCAATGCCATCAGCACCAGAAGCATTAGCACCTAAATTAACAGACCCTGACAAAGTAAAGTCATAATCTAAATTAATCTTATTTTTAAGCGTAAAATTTCCAACTTGATCTTGTCTATTTTTTGTTAAAGTGACAATACCGTTTTTCTTATCATAGCTAGCATCTTTATTCAGAACAAAAAAATCTAAGAAGTTATCTTTTGTAATTTTTGTATAGTCTTGATTAATATCTGCCAATTGATTAATTGCATCCTTGTAAGAAAGTCGAACAATACTATCTCTGTCATGATTTTGCTTTACCAATCCAGCTTCTGGTGTTGCTAATCCGGTTACAGCCGCCGCGCTTTTTTCTGCAGGTTCTTCTGTCGCTGCTACTTCACTTTCTGGTACAACTTCTTCCGTTGTTGCCGCTTCACTTTCTGATACAACTTCTTCCGTTGTTGCCGCTTCACTTTCTGATACAACTTCTTCCGTTGTTGCCGCTTCACTTTCTGATACAACTTCTTCCGTTGTGGCCGCTTCAACAACTTCTTCCGTTGTTGCCGCTTCACTTTCTGGTACAGCTTCTTCCGTTGCCGCTGCTTCACTTTCTGGTACAACTTCTTCCGTTGTTGCCGCTTCTGATGTCAAACTTTTGCCATCAATGTTTCCGAACTGCTTAGTCCCAACCGTAGTAATATCCTGATCAGCATAAACATTAATATCCATGCTAGTCAATCCAATGCTGATTGTCGTAACAGCTAAACCTGTAAATACCCACTTTTTACCATCTTTATACATTTTATAATGAATTTTATTTTGACCCATTATCAAATCTCTCATCTCATTTCAAAATTCCCCAATTAATAATTTAACTGAGCACAAACTAGTTAAATATTATTCATTAGGAAAGCCTTTTCATAAAAAAAGGAATCGATAATAAAATATCAACTTTTTATGAATTTAAAAAAATAAGATAATTTTTGTTACTTTTTATTAGTATAAAAAACACAAAAATGATGTATAACAGTATTACTAAACAACACATATTAAAGTACTGTTAATTAATAGTTACTATTTGAAAAAAATCTTCAAATATAATATGATTCGTTTATTAAATTTTTAGGGGATTATTTTTATGCTTCCATACTATGCACACTTCATTGATGATGACCAATATCAGGTTATTCGCTTTTTTGAATTATTTTTTAACACACGAAAGCATACCTATTCAATTGAACAACTACAAAAAAACCTTGGACTAAGTCGATATAAAATTAAAGATATTATTGCCAATGGTACGATTCTTAAAGAAGAAATTTCTAATTTAAAACTATCTGTTGATCAAAATATTGTTACTTGTGAAGATATTGATCAATCTATACTAAGAGAAATCATCACGCAATCAGCTAAAAAATCTATAAAGTTTCTAATATTCTTACACATTGTTTTAAATCCTAAACAATTATCAGATAATGAATTCCAAGCTGATATTGGGATTAGTTCAGCAACTTATTTCAGATTAAAAAAACAATTAAAAAGTGATATTGGTAGTAAAAACATCAATTACCTTAAGGAACACGAATCCCAGTTAAGATACATTAGTTTTCGTATTCTTGAATATTTTGATTTTTTTTGCCAATCCTTTACTACAAAACACTTTACCTGAAGATTTTATAACCAAAGTAAACAACAGTATTACGTATTCAGCCATATTATTAGGCAATACACCTAATAATAGTCAACGACAACAAACATTACATTTTGCAATTGTTAATTTTTTCCGTTCAATCCAAAATAAGCATAGTTTGGATGAAAATGATAATCAATCTTTATTAAAATTAAATCCAAGTCATAAGCTCGACTTATTTAATAACCATCTAAGAGAAACTTGGCGTATTCCTCAAGGAGAACATCTTTTACAAACAAGATTGTTTATTACTTTTCTGATTTCAGTACAACAAATACCTCTGGAAAATCTAATTGTGTTAGCCCATCATCAAAATATTATTAATTTAACTGATAGTCAAACTAAGTTAACCAAAAAAATTATTGATACTGAGGTAGATATTGACAAATTTAAAAATTTTTACAAACAGCTTATTAAAATTAATGCAAAATCAATATCGCCATTTCTGATTATTGACTTATTAACCCAACACAATTGGTTTCCATAAGAAATTGATAATAATGCCAATATTAAAAAATTAAGACATGTCTTGATCAAGACATATATGAAAGATACTAACTTTGGCAGTGATAAAGTACCATTAAATTATATTTATACGCAATACACACTAAATATTGCTAATGAACTTTTCCCTCATTATTATGAAAGTCCTATTTACATAGCTGTCGATTTTTCACAACAATTACGTGAAAATTACGTTATTAACCGTTTAGAAAATTCAAAACGGTTAAATATTCATATCGAAAAAAGCACCTCTAATAAAACTGATATTTTAATATCAGATACGCATGATCCAAATTTTGAAAATGAATTTATTTGGAAAGACGATCCTGACATTATTGACTGGATTAACCTAGACGAATTCATTCAATCGCAACATGAAGAAAATAACATTTAATTATTTTTTATTTCAAATAAAAAGCCGAGCAGAACCCCAACAGGTGCTACTCGGCTTTATTTATTTTATTTATTATTATCACGAGCTGTCATATAAGCGCGATTCATTGGCAAATCATGGCCTGCAGGTCCTTTAGTAATTAAGAATTGCATGACATCAATATTACCTGCTTCAAATGAAGCTGCACATGCTTGTAAATACAAGTCCCACATACGAGCAAATTGTTCACCGTACTCTTTAACGGTCTCATCATATACTTTATGATAATTTGCTGTCCAGTGTTCCAATGTCTTTTGGTAATGACGACGTAATGGTTCAAGATCATCTAATTGCAAACCAGCATCCATAATGTGCGTCATATTTTCAACGACGTTTGGAATATAGCCACCAGGGAAAATATACTTTTCGATAAATGGATCAACTCCTGCACCATAATGTTGCCCTGTAATACCGTGAATTAAAGCACGACCATTGGGCACAAGATATTTTGCAACATCTGCAAAATATTCTGCCAAGTTATCCTTACCAACATGTTCAAACATTCCTACAGATGTAATGTAATCGAATTGTTGTTCAATATCACGATAATCTTTTAACATAACGTGAACTTTATCTTCCAAGCCTAATTCTTTAACACGTTGGATCGTGTAATTATATTGTTCTTCAGAAAGTGTTACACCATATGTTTCAAGATCATAATCTTGTGCAGCTGTAATAATCAAAGTTCCCCAACCTGAACCAATATCTAGCAGTTTCTTGCCTGGTTGACTGTTTAATTTATCTAAAATATGGTGGACTTTAGCAATTTGGGCTTCTTCTAATGTCATATCATCACGTGCCCAATAAGCACAAGAATATGTCATTGTGTCATCCAACCATTTTTGATAAAAATCATTTCCAATATCATAATGACTTTGAATATCTTCTTTAGACGTTTCTTTATCGTGGGAAGACGTAAATTTTGACAGTAATGCACCAGTAAAGCCACTTTGATCCGTCAAAAAACTATCTGATTGATTATATGCTGCTTTAACAAGTTCTTGAATACTACCATCAATTTCAATATCTCGTCTCATGTACGCTTCGGCTAATTCTAGTGTTGGTACTTTTGCCATGCGCTTTAAATCAAGCTTTTTGTTAAAAGTAACATGAATATCAGATTGACCTTGACCATATTCTTCAGTCTTGCCGTCCCAATAGGTTACCTTAACAGGTACATTAAACGCACTTGCTAATAGCTTATTTAAAACTTTCTTTTGTAACATACTTTTTAAACCTCACAAACAATAAAATATATATACCTCTATTGTACGCCTCTGTGTCAAGGACATATAAAACACAAATAAAAAAAAGAACCGCCACATTAATGTGGAGGTTCTTTAATTCTTTATGGTAAAAATTTTACCATGAAGCCTTCTTAACACCAGGAATTTGACCCTTGTGTGCCAATTCACGGAAGTTCAAACGTGACATACCAAACTCACGCATGTATGCACGTGGACGACCATCAATCTTATCACGACGGTGGATACGAACAGGTGAAGCGTTGCGAGGCAACTTTGACAAACCAACGTAATCCCCAGCAGCCTTTAGTTCAGCACGCTTTGCAGCGTACTTCTCTACAGTTGCTTCAATCTTCTTTTCCTTAGCGATCTTTGACTTTTTAGCCATGATTACTTTACCTCCTTGAACACTGTAACACGACGCAACTTTGGAGAATATTTCTTAAGCTCCAAACGGTCTGGCGTGTTACGACGGTTCTTAGAAGTCAAGTAGATACGCTCACCGGTTTCGGCGGCTTCTAATAAAATGTTAATGCGCATTAACATAACTCCTTGAATTTATTTGCGGGGTGCCCCCCGCCACTAATTTGAACGACAGGATCAGCTGCATTAAACTAACCCCCAAGCTTGCGCCGTTACAATATAGCTAGTAAATTACAAATACTTATATTACACATGTTTTAGCGAAATAGCAAGACTTTTGCTTGAAAAAAATAAATATTATTTTATGATTCAGCTAAACGCATAAAATACCAACTAACAAATCCCATTGCAACAGTTATAACGTCATTAGCTATAACATCTAGAAAACCATTCACCGGCCAGCCCAGTAGTGTGACGACATATGTTAGAAAATTAAACAAGATATACAAAATACCTAATAAGGTTACTGCATTGCTTAATGACTCAAACTGATTTTCTTGAGCTGAACGTCCTAATTGTATCAAGCTAACGCCCAATCCAATAATCACCAGACCAAACACAACATCTCTAACAGAAATCGGCGTCACTGTAATCGCAACGTCTAATGTAATTGGCCACACAAATTGTAAAACCATCCAAATCAACCAAATTAGTGACAACCAACGTAGATCACGGTTGAATTTATTCTTTTTGGTTGCAATGGCATATTTAATTAATGAAATTAATGTTACTAAAATAAGCATCCCCGCAATCAATTGCAACATTCTAAAGCCCAATTCATAGGGGGTTCCTTTAGCAGTCAACATAGCTACTGGATACGGACCAATTTTATAAGTTGGCCAGGCCAACGTTCCAAGGACACTTTGTAGTATCAATAACAGACTTCCTACCATTCCTGCCCCAATAATAATTTTTTTCTGCCACCACAGTTGCATCATTTTCTCCTCAATTGTATAAAATAAAAAAGAGCAAAAGCCCTATCACCAATATAACGAAAATTTTTTTGAACAGCAAGCTCATAAAATTAACTTTATCAGATGAAGTATCTTTACGCTCTTTATCATCACTAATAATTTAATTAGATTCTATCTCTAATAATAAATCACCACCGTCAACGACATCACCATCAGCAACATGAATTTGCTTAACAATACCGTTAAATGGTGCTTGAATGGTTGTTTCCATCTTCATTGCCTCGGTAACCAACAACGTATCACCTTGCTTAAACGTCTGGCCATCAACCACATCAACTGACAAGACACTGCCCGCCATAGTGGCACCAATCTCATTTTCATTAGTTGGCTCGGCTTTACGTCTTACTATTGTTGTTGTTTGAACACTTGCATCTTGTACATCAACTTCTAATGGTGTTCCGTTAACATCAAAGTAAAGCGTCCGAATACCTTTAGCACTTGGTTCACCAATTTCCTCAAGTTGGAAAATAGCTGTTTTGCCAGTGCCTAATTGGACATCTACTCGTTCACCTATACGCATTCCTTGGAAAAAAGTTGGTGTATCAAGCAATGTCATTGGGCCGAAGTTATCAAATTTAGCAACATAATCCAAGAAAACCTTTGGATACAAAATATAAGAAATTACTTCTTCTGGCGTTGGCTGACGCTTTAACTTACGTGCCAGAGTTGCTTCTTGTTGCGCAAAGTCTACGGGTTCACTTAAAGCACCTGGACGTACAGTAATGGATTTGCGTCCCTTCAAAACAACTGATTGTAGCTCCTTAGGGAAACCACCAACAGGTTGTCCCAAATCGCCGGCAAAGAAATCAACGACTGATTGTGGGAAATCAATTGTTTGCCCTTCAGCAAGAACCTTTTCAGGCGTCAAATCATTTTGAATCATGAACAAAGTCATATCCCCAACAACCTTAGATGATGGTGTCACCTTAATAATATCGCCGAACATTTTATTAACTGTAACGTACATCTTCTTAATATCAGACCAGCGATCTCCTAAGCGTAACGCTTGTGCTTGTTGTTGTAAGTTAGAATACTGACCACCAGGCATTTCAACTTCGAAAATATCCGTTTGTGTACTGCTTGTTGCACTCGCAAAGTCACGATAATAAGGGCGCACACTCGTCCAATAATCATTAATTTTATTTGCAGCATCAACATTTACTTCAGGTTGACGCTTATTACCACTTAATGAATAATAAACTGCCCCCATTGAAGGTTGTGACGTTGCACCAGAGAAAGCGGACATTGCCACATCAATAATATCAACACCCGCATCAACCGCGCGTGCATAGGTGTACACACCATTACCAGTCGTATCATGTGTGTGTAGATGAATTGGCACATCGACTGTATCTTTCAACGCACTAACTAATTGATAAGCAGCCTCTGGTTTTAATAGTCCAGCCATATCCTTAATCGCAATAATGTGTGCACCAGCATCAACTAATTCTTGTGCAAAATCAGTGTAATACTTCAAATTATACTTTGTACGACTTGTATCTAAGATATCACCTGTATATGCCATGGCAACTTCAGCAAGCTTATTATTATCGCGAACATATTGAATTGACTTTTCCATCTGTGGTAACCAGTTCAAACTATCAAAGATACGGAATACGTCCATCCCATTAGTTGCTGCTAATTTAATGAATTCTTGCAATACATTATCTGGATAATTTTGATAACCAACAGCGTTAGAACCTCTAAACAACATTTGTGTCAATGTACGTGGCATCTTCTCACGTAGGATACGCAAACGTTCCCAAGGATCTTCTCCCAAGAAACGATAAGCTGTGTCAAAAGTAGCACCTCCCCACATCTCACTTGAGAATAAATTAGGCAATGCATTTTGTACATCTGTTGCAATAGCTGCCATATCTTTTGTACGCAAGCGTGTTGCAAACAACGATTGATGGGCATCTCGCATTGTAGTATCTGTTAGCAATACCTTATCTTGTTGTTTCAACCAATCAACCACACCCCGTGGACCTTTACTATCTAAAACATCCTTAGCAGTTACCAAATCACTTGGCAAAACAATGTCTTTAGCTGGTTCAATAGTGTTTGCGGTATAAATTCTTGGTCGGTTATGATCCAAACCAGGGAACCCGTTAACAGTCGTCTCGGCAACATAGCGTAATACCTTACGTTCAGGATCCTTGTCTGGCAAAATTTCAAATAATTCAGTGTGCTTATCAACAAAAGTTGTTGGTGCTGAAGCACTTCTAAATGTTGGATGCGCAAAAACATTCTTCAAGAATGGAATATTTGTTTTCACGCCACGAATAACAAACTCATCCAATGCGCGCTGCATTTTATCAACAGCCGCTGTAAAATCAGATCCGCGTGTCACTAACTTAACTAATAGTGAATCAAAATATGGTGTAACCGTTGCGCCTGCAAATACATTACCTGCATCTAAACGGACACCAGTTCCACCTGGTGAACGATACCACTCAATTTTACCTGTATCAGGCATGAAATCATTAGCTGGATCTTCTGTTGTAATACGTGATTGAATTGCAACACCATTAGCTGTTAATTGGTCTTGCATCGGGATATTCAATGGAGCTTCATGTAGACGATAGCCCTGAGCAATTAAAAGTTGTGATTTAACGATATCGACACCCGTCACCTCTTCTGTAACGGTATGTTCAACCTGAACACGTGGGTTAACTTCAATGAAATAAAAATTATCACCCTCTACTAAAAATTCAACCGTACCGGCATTTTGATAGTCAACACTACGCATTAAACGTAGTGCAGCATCTTGAATACGTTGTCGCATATTAACAGATACTGAAACCGCCGGTGCAAATTCAATAATTTTTTGATGGCGACGTTGAACGGATGAGTCACGCTCGAATAGATGCATAACCTCCCCATGTTCATCAGCTAAAATTTGGATTTCAACGTGTTGTGGATCCTTTAGATATTTCTCTAAATAAATATCGGGCTTACCAAAACTTTGTTGTGCTTCCGAAGCAGCACGTTCAAACGCTTCTTTAAGTTCTTCAGCATGCTCAACAACTCGCATACCACGGCCACCACCACCAGCAGCTGACTTAACAAACAATGGATACCCATGCGTTTCACCAAAAGCTAATGCCTCAGCGACATCCGCAACGGGATGATCTGTACCAGGAACTGTTGGTACATCAGCCTTTATAGCTGTTTGCTTAGCAACAATTTTGTCACCAAACATTTTTAAATGTTCAACTTTTGGACCGACAAATTTAATACCAGCTGCTTCAACTGCAGCTACAAAATCAGCGTTCTCTGATAGAAAACCATAACCTGGATGAATTGCATCGGCACCGGCTTGCTTTGCAATACGGATAATATCATCAATATCCAAATATGCAGCAATTGGGGCTTTGCCTGCACCAACTTGATATGCTTCATCAGCCTTAAAACGATGAACGGCAAATTCATCTTCTTTTGCAAAGATTGCTACCGTTTTTATTCCGAGTTCCTTAGCTGCTCGAATTAAGCGAACAGCAATTTCACCTCGGTTTGCAATCAACAACTTTTTCATTTAGTTGAATCCCCCGTGTCTTTGTATGCCTACCTTATTTTCACATTTTATGATAAACATCTAATTTATTTTACCAAAAAAAAGCGCTATACACTACCATAAAATAGTATATAGCGCAAATATTACGGTTTTTAAGTGGCTTAAAACGATAAAAGAAATTTAATGTTTGTTTTTGACTTCTTCAAACTCTCCGTCAAAAACATCAGCACCCGGTTGAAAATTATGCCTAGCATTTGCTGCATTTATATTGCGAGCTATCATTTGTTTAGTACGTCGTAAGCGGACACGCCAGCCAATCCAAACAGCTAATATAACAATTAATAATAAAAACATTTAAATTCCCCCAACTTTAGTCTAACTACAGTACCTAGGATAACTTAAAATATACTTAGTTAATTATTCAGCGTTTAGTGTTGCAATTTTAACAACTGTATCAGCCGCTTGTTGCATAACTGTCGTTGAAACATACTCATAGCGACCATGCATATTTTCACCACCAGCAAACAAGTTAGGTGTTGGTAATCCTAGGAATGTAATCTTTGAGCCATCAGTACCACCACGAACTGGTTCAATAATTGGTTCAATATCCAACTGACGCATCGCTTCAGCTGCTAAATCAACAGATGTCATATCATCCTTTAGCACTTCACCCATGTTGTAATATTGATCTTTCAAAGTCAACTTAATACGATCAACACCCAATTCTTTATTCAAACGATCAACAATTTCAGTCATCAAAGTCTTACGAGCTTCGAATTGTTGACGATCATGGTCACGGATAATGTAATCCATGCGCGCATCTTCAGGAGTTCCTGTCAAACTCAACAAATGGAAGAAACCTTCACGACCTTCTGTCAATTCTGGTCGGTCACCTGCCGGCAATGCATTATGTACATCAATGGCTACCTGTAATGCATTAACCATTGTATCCTTAGCTGTTCCTGGGTGTACGTTACGTCCTTGGATTTCAATTACTGCTGAAGCAGCCGAGAATGTTTCCCATTCAAGTTCACCCAATGGGCCACCATCAACTGTGTAAGCAAAGTCTGCGCCAAATTCAGCAACGTGGAAATTATCAGCACCAATACCGATTTCTTCATCAGGTCCAAAAGCAAAGACCAACTTACCATGCTTAGCTTCTGGGTGCGCGATTAGATATTCAGCAGCTGAAATAATTTCAGCAACACCGGCTTTATCATCGGCACCTAACAATGTTGTACCATCAGTTGTAATTAATGTATGACCTTCATATTTTTTTAATGAAGGAAAATCTTCCACTGTTAATGAATATTCATCATTTAATTTAATCTCTGATTCACCATCATAATCAGTGACAAACTGTGGTTGTACATTTTCAGCAGTAAAGTCAGCTGTGTCAACGTGTGAAATAAAGCCAATTGTTGGTACTTCTTTATCAGTATTAGCAGCTAATTCTGCAAATACATAACCGTCAGCCATGGTACGAACATTTTCTAAACCGATTTCTTCTAATTCAGCTGCCAAATCTTTCAAAAAAGCAACTTCTTTAGGATCTGAAGGAACTGTCTGTGAATCCTCATTTGATTGTGTATTAACCTTCACGTAATCAATAAAGCGATTAATTAAATTAGGATATTTTTCTTCTGTCATGTTAAACCTCTTTCTTTAAATATAAGTATATGGATCTGTATTAATTGTTGATGAAAATACATCATCGATGTCCCAATGATTTTCTTGTTGCCATTTTTTAATCAGACTAACCATCTTATCTTTAGCAATAGCTTCCATATGATGATCAGGATCAATGACCACAAAATCATCTGCCAAAACATCATGCGCAGTATGATAATAAAAATCAGCCGTAACATAGGCATCAGCACCAGCAGCTAAAGCAGCTGGATACTCATCCCCACCGTCACCACCAAGCACTGCAATTCGTTGAATAGGACGTTTTAAATCTTTTGCAATCACGCGCACTGCCTTAACCTGGAATAGGTCGCGAATAAACGCTGCATATTCGGCTACAGTTTGTGGTTGTACCAATGTTCCAATTCGGCCCAATCCAGTCTGACCATCTGCATTTGGAATCAATGGCGTGACATTTTGAAGTTTTAGCGCCTCAGATAGCCAATCATTCATCCCACCTTTAGCAGCATCTAAATTGGTATGTGCTGCATAAACCACAATATTGTGTTTAATCAAATCGGCATACATTTTATTTTGTGGAACTGATAAATCTAAATTCTTGGCTGGTTTAAAAATCATCGGATGATGTGCAAAAATAAAATCAACATCTGCATCGATTGCTTCTTGAACAACTTCTGGACGAACGTCTAAAGTCGTCATAATACGATGAATTTCTTGTTTAGCATCCCCAAGTTGTAAGCCAATTGGATCTTTTTCCCACGCCAATTCTTTCGGTGCGTATGCTGCAATTTGCGCAATAAGCTTATCGGCTTGCATAAACTAACGCCTCCATAATGGTTTGTAATTCATGTTGATAAGATTGATATGCTTCCGTATCGGTTTTATCAGCAGTTTCCAGATTCTTCATAATACTTTCAATTCTGTTAGCTTCACGTTGCCATTTTTCCGTCCAAGCTGCTGACGGTTCTGTTAGATGATAAGGACCAAATTGTAATTCACGCGCTGAGTAAGTTACATTTCCCGGTTCAGCTACCAAAATTTCATAATAATGTCCTTCGTCAGCAACAACTGCTTCATCTACTAAACGATAACCATTTTCTGATAACCAAGTGCGTACTAAATCAACATCAATGTTAGGTTGTAAAACCAAACGGTGATAGCGCTTAGTCTCTAATTGGCCGTCAGTCAAAATTTGACAAATCAAGCGTCCGCCCATGCCGGCAATGACAACTGTATCAATTAAATCGTTGGTTTCGATGGCAGCCAAGCCATCAGCTAAACGTGGTATTAAACGATCGCCTAATCGATGACGCTGTACTTCAGATTTCACGTTAGCAAGCGGTCCAGGTGCCACTTCACCTGCAATCGCAAACGATATTTGATTATTTAATAATAAATTAGCTGGTAAATAAGCATGATCTGACCCAATATCAGCCAAACGGGCTCCATCAGGTACAAAATTGGCTACTGCCGCTAAACGTTTTGACAAATGCCAAGCGTCCATTATTCATCCTCGTTTCTGTATCTTATTATTTTCTAATATTCACATTATACATTTTTAAACACACTGTGACAAACTGCCTAATAACAATAAAAAACGTCCTATACCAGGAGAACATAAGCTTGTTTTCCTAATATAGGACTCTTTTATTTATAATTCTTGATCAACTTCATTTTGCAAAGCCGAAACCATATCAAAATCATCTGGTACCAACTGAACATAAGCTTGTAAGGCACGTAATGCCAGCTCACGCTCCCCTTCATTTCTGAAGTAATAGTAAGCCGGCTTCAAGAATTCAGCTGTATCCATAAATGATGGTAACGCTGCTTCCCAATACTTCGTTGCCATGTCAAAGTCTTCCAAAGCTGTATAACTTTGTGCCAAGTTCCAATACAATTGCGGATTAATATCCGTATCATCATTAGAGAAGTATTCGTTCAGCAAGTTAATGTTACCAACATGATCATCATTTTGAACTAAAAAGTCTGAATAACTTGTAATAAGTATTGCATCATCCGGAACATTCTCTAATCCTTCTTGATACAATGACTTAGCTTGTTCTTCTTCCCCTAGCTCCGCTGCAATCTTAGCACCTTCTTGGTAGAACTTAACATTAAACGGATCAACTGCAATACCTTCTTGATATGTTACCAAGGCCTTATCTGGTTCATGCGTGTCCATATAAAGTTGTGCTAATGGTTCATACACACCAGCATAAGATGCATCTAAATCACGCAATTGCGTAAACGTCTTGATCGCTTTTTGCCAATTTTCAGGATTTGTTGCATAAGTCAATCCCAATTGGAAGCGAACATCTGGTGTCATATCAGCTTCTTTAATTTGTTCTAAGTAACCCAATGCATTATCAAAATTGCCAACAAGTGCATACGCAACACCAATGCGCGATACAATATCTAATCCTGAGAAATAACGTTCACCCGCTTTAATCAATTGACGATAATATGGAATCGCTGTTTGATATTTACCAGTAGCAAAGTAAAACTCAGCTAACGCAAATTGAATAATTGGCTCTTGATTATCTAATTGATAAGCTGTTAACAATTTATCTTCAGCCGCCTCAGTAAGACCTTCTGATTGGTATAAATCAGCAGCAACTAACAATGACTCTAGATAAGCTGTCGAATCCGTAGAAATTTCTGAAAGGTACATCAATGCCTTATCAGTATCATCGTCATCAATGGCAATATCAGCCAAAGCTGTCCGTAGTTGGTCTTCATCTGGATACTTATCCAATAATTTTTGATAGGCCCGTTTGGCTTGGTTTGAAAATCCTAAACCATATAATTCTTCTGCTAATGAATAAATTGTATCATCATCGTCATAACGTAGTGATGATGCAAATGATTTTTTAGCAGCATCTAATTGTCCACTTGATAATTCATCAAGCATACGTTCTGCAAAACTAGCCATTAGAGCGTCCTTTCATAATACGATGTTATTTTTTATTTTGTTGTGCTTTTTGCTTAGCTTTCTCTAATAAAGCTTGACGGGCAGCTTTTTTCTGTTCGACCGTGGTTTTTCCTTGTTTAGCGGCACCACGTGCAAAGTCATTTGATTTAATTGTTCCTTGTCCCATTTTATCTAACCTGTTTATTATTTACTTTAAAGATTTGTTAGTCAAAGTCACGACATTAGCAACCGACGCACCAGCAATGGCTTTAACCTTTAGTTCTACTTGATCATTTTCTTGCAATAACAATGCATCCTGCTTTTGTGATGGATCCAAGGTGTATAGCGTGTCATCATCAACTAATTTAAACACTACCACCTGCTTACCATTTAAGGTTGCATTGGTGTTAACACGACCAACTTTACCAGTAATCTTTTTAATTTTAACTTTTTGATCACTAGCAGCGGCTGACTGGGCACTACCAGCTAAAGCATTACGGTATGATGCCAATGCATCTGAAGCATTAGCACCTTCACCAATAACGTTTTGATCAGCACCTTTAATATAAGCATATTCACGGAAACGCTCATTATTATCCATCATTGAGACAACCCAAGTTGGTGTACCATCAATATTCATGATAACCGGATTTGATCCATGCCACTTATTTTGTGGATGCAATTGCTTAGCAACCTTCATAGCACCCTCAGAATCCATAATACCGACATTCTTACCAGTATAGAAACGCAGCTTACCAGAACGCGTATCAATTAATGAATAACCTTTATCAGAATCGGCATTTGATCTAACTGTTGTGAAATCATCAAAGTATGCCAACGATCCATTCACGTTAAACATTGGTGTAACACCACTTTCGGAACCATTCTCAGTTGGCTTGATTTGGTTCTTATGACGGAAATTAAATGCATATGGATTACCATATGTACGATTCATCAAAGTTGCTGCTTCAGGAGAAACACCCACATCAACCCACTTAGGCAAATCCTTAGTCTTGTAAACTTCAGTCTTACCCGTATTAGCATTTGTGATTGCGACATGGATGTTATTAAACATCACTTGACCAGCCCAACGTACATTTAACAATGTTTGGACCCAGTAAGTTTGACCACTATTATCTACTTCAAGAATAGGTTCACCAACTTGTTGGTAACGTGGATTTGCCATATAAATCTTACGTGCGATACTATGTGAGAACCAACTTGTTTCAGAATAAGCCATTTTTTCCTTCACAAAATGGGCCGTATCGTTAATATCTGTTGCTGAAACAACAAAATATCCCGGTAGTTCACGATTCATAAACCATGAAACAAAGCCATTAAACTCAACTGGTGCAACGTAATAAGGCTTACCTTTGATGTATTGTGCTGATAGATCACCTAGCTCATACATTGACGAATCTGGAACCTGCGAAAAGGCTTTTTTCATCATATTCTGTGCTGCTTGTGCAGACAAAGCAATTGGTTGATCATCTTTAGTCAATGGCGCTTCTTTTTGCTTAGTAGCCTGCACCGAATGATACATTGGTCGAACTGTCAAAGATTTTGACACACCTGCCACTACTGAAATACCAATTGCAATCAACGGAATAACAAATGGCCACAAAGTGATATTTAGCGCCATGCGGTCATGCTTTTTCGTTGTAACTTTCTCAATTACCACAGTGGCACTACCAATTAATAATGTCCAAATACTAATTAGTGTTGTCTCTAATGCTACCGGCATCACCAATTGTGATAGTGTTGGCACCGGCATCCACCAATAAACAAAAATTGCGTTTAAAATAGTTAAGCCAGCAACGGCTAACCAATCTAACTTACCCAGTTTTAATTTTTTTGCCCATAAAAAAGTCGCGAACATCGCGATTTCAAGGACCAAAAATGATGTAATCATGTAGTTCTCCTCAATAAAATATAGATACGTTAATTGTACCATAAGAGCCATTTAAGTTTTTAGCCAATATGCTATGATTAAGTGAAGCAGTCGTTAAATGATTACAGGGGGAATTATCAAAATGGTTATGGAACAATATTTCAAAAATATTCGCCAAAAAATCGGTCATGACGAAATTATTATGCCTGGTGTCGCAGGCGTTTTATTCGATGAAACACGCCAGAAAGTTTTACTTGAACAACGTGGGGATGGTGAAATTGGCTGGAGTTTAGTTGGTGGTATGCAAAACATTGGCGAATCGGCAATGACCTCACTTATTCGCGAGTTTAAAGAAGAAGCTGGTATCGATGTTCAAATTAAAGCGCTAATTGGGATTGATACTAATTTTCATCACATCTTCCCCACTGGGGATAAAGCTCAAATTCCAATGACCCTTTTTGAAGTTGAGCAAATTGGTGGTCAATTAAAGGCGGATGGGGATGAAACACTCTCGTTATCATACGTACCACTATCAGATCACCCTCAGATGTACAACACGCAACACCAATTAGCTATTGATCAGATGATTAAGCAAGCCCCATATGGCTGGTATTTTTAATCGTATAAATTTAAAAAGTCGCCAATCTATCCAATTTCGGTAGATTAGCGGCTTTTATTTAAACATTTTTATAAAGTACGAAGACTTAATTGGCTTCGTCCATCACCTAATTTTTTAACCTGTAATTGTTGTGGGATTTGTTGTTTCATCGAAGTAACATGCGAAATAATACCAACTAAGCGACCACTTTGCTCCACTAAGCTAAGGGCTTCCATCGCTTGTGATAGCGTTCGTTCATCAAGTGATCCAAATCCTTCATCAATAAACAAAGCATCAATTTTAGCACCACCTGCTCTTCGTTGCACCACTTCGGCCATAGACAAAGCAATTGATAAGGCCGAAATAAATGATTCGCCACCCGACAACGTACTGGTAGCACGTATTTTACCACCGTCTTGATCATAAATATCAATATCTAGACCATTTTGATTAGAGCGCCCACCTTGTCGATCTGACAAGATGAATTGATAACGTCCACCGGATAAGGTACCAATATAATGATGATTAGCATAATCTAAAACATCAAACAAGAAACGGCGCAAAATAAATGGTTCAAGGCGTAAGCGTTTTGCATTATTACCATCAACCGCTTGCGTTAACGTCAATAAATCTTTCCCTGCTACCTGTTGCTGCTCCCATTTATCTTGTAATGCTTTTACCGTTGTTTCAATTTGTTTTTGTTGTGCCAATACTGATTTCTTCGTGGCATTATCTTCTATCAACTGATTTACTAACGTTTGCTGTTGATCAATGGCTGCCTGTATTTTCGCCATATTTGGCCTAGAGACATCCCCTAAAACCTTTTCCAAATTAATAATATCTTGTTGTAATTGCGTCACAGTCGTCTGATACTTCGTGATATTCTGCGTTAGTTGATTTATTTTATCAGGTTGCTCCTGTAAGACATTAAGCAATTCATCAAATGCTTGTTGACTATCAACAGGACCATCAGTGATTGCCGTTACAATTTGTTGTTCTAGTGTTTCAATGTCAGTTGCTGTTGTCGTTATTTTTTCTTCTAACGATGTCTTTTGCGCCTGCTTTTCAACTTGAGCTTGTTGGTTAGTCAAAACTTGATCATGCACTTTTTTAACTTGATCATCATATTGCTGCTGTTCTGCTTGTAATTTTTGCAGCATTGTTTCATATTCAGCTACGGATTTGAGCGTTGTTTCTGATGCAACAATTTGCTTAATTTCTGCATCGTAAGCTTGCTTACTATCAGTTTTTGCCACAACTTTTTGCTCATTTGTAATGACCTGTGTTTGAATATTCTGCAATTTATTTTGACTATCGGTTACTCGCGCTTGTAAATCAGCGGCCTCATTTTTAGCATGCTTTACAAAAGTTATTGCTTGTTCAAAACAACCGGTAAGTCGTGTTTCATCAAATACATCAGGTAACGTTACAAAAGTTTCTGATGATGATATAAACAATTGTTGCCAATCCTGCTTAAATGTTGCATATTCTTTCTCTAATGTATCATTATCAGCTGTGACCTTATCTGTCAGCTCCATCAATTGCGTTTGATTATTTTCTAAATCCGTTTGCAATTTTGTTAATTGTACAGTTGCCGTTTGTTCAGCTTTTTCACTATCAGCAACTGCTTGAATAGCATCAGCCAAATCTGCATAAGTACTCTGTGCATCAGCATGGTCATGATGAGCTTGTGCATGATAAATTTGACCACAGATAACACAAGGTTCACCATCAACGAGTTCTTGTTGTAATTGTTGAATTAAGATATCACGCCGTAACGACGCCTTGTCTTGTAGATCCTGTTTTTTATCTGCTTGATTCTGCACCGCTGTTGCAACCTTTTTTTTCAGCACAGTAACCTGTTCTTTTTTAGTTTGCGCATCTTTTTTATTCTGTTCAAAGGCATGTTGATGATTAATTAACTGATCAAATTGATATTTTCGATTAGCTAATTCACTTTCATAAGCTGCATTTTTCTGATAGCGTGCCAAATTATCAGATTGCGTCGTGATAACAGCATCTAACTTTTGAGATGTTTGCTCAAGTTCTTCTCCTTGTGCGTATAACATTTTAATCTCATCAGCAATATTTTTACCCTTGTCGCGTAACGTTACTAATTGCCGTGCCTTTGGTAACAAGTTCTCTTGAATCTGCTTAGACAACTGTTGATTAGTCTCAACAACACTCGCTTGCTGCTTAAGTTCAGTTTGCGCATCAGCTAAAGTTTGCTGTTGCTTCTCCAATTCATCAAGCGCCGTTGATAACTTCTGCTTTTCACTAATCTGTTGCTGATATTGATTATGCAGATACCTTTGTTGGGTAACTAATGGTTGTTGCGCCACACCCCAAGATAATGTTGCTAACGTTTCTTTTTGTTGTGCAATACGATCCTTTTGTTCATATTGTTCGTTTAATACAGTTTTTTTCTGCTCAAGTTGATCCAATTGGTCAATAATCTGACGGCCCTTTTGTTGCTCACCATGCAATGCTGCTAGTTGAGTCTGAGCTTGACTTAAAATTTCAGTTTGTTGCTCAATTTCAGCGGTCATATCTGTATTTAGCTGACCCAAAACCTGAATTTTTTCAGTAGCAGTGGGCGCAACATCTTCAATATCAGGTTGTGACCACTTAACTTGTTGTAACTTTTCATCACGTTGTGTCGCTAATTTTTCCAACGCTTGACCCGATTGCTTTTGCTGATCTTTTAAATTATTAACAAAATCATCAAAAATAGTAGTGCCAAAAAGCTGACGCAAAATAACCATCTTTTCATCACTTTGCGCACTTAAAAATTCTCGAAATTTATCTTGCGGAAGCAAAATAATCTTACGAAACTGATCAGCATTTAAATGTAATAATTCTTCAATTTGATCATTAACTATCTTCGCTTTATCGCCCAATGCCTCTAATGGTGTCTCTAACGTTTCATCAACTTCGATTAACGACGCAGTTGCCTGATGAGTTGTCGTATCATCATCGGACTTTGCACCACGCTTTTTCTTCAATTGTTGCGTTGGTGTCCGCCGAATCTCATAAAAGTGACCATTATGTTCAAACCAAAAAGTAACCATCGTTTTAGCCAGGCCATTGGCAAACTCACTACGCATGTCTTCTGGGCTACGCTCACCCGTACCTTTACCAAACAATGCATATGTCATCCCATCAAAAATGGTTGTCTTACCAGCACCCGTATCACCAGTAATTAGAAATAATTTTGATTCCGTAAATTTCATAAAATCAATTGTTGTTTCATCATACGGACCAAAGTTATTTAATTGTAATTTTAAAGGACGCATCTTACTCCTCCTCTTGTTGATACAAATCACTCAATGTATCATCTACCAATCGTTGCTGATTATCATTCAGATCTGTACCTGTCACATAGTTATAAAATGCAGCAATTAATTTATCATCAGCACCATCTGCATCCTCTGTAATTTCTGGTATTCCCTGTTTATCAGCCACTAAAGTCGGCAAATCATATTGCACTTCAACAACATCACCATAAATTTTAGCTAACGTTGCTCTAGCATTTGTTGCATTCGCCAAGCCTTGAATTTTAATGCTGAAATAATTTTTATGACCACGTTCATATTGACCATAAAAATTAGGATCAATCAATGTATCAAACGGTTCCGCCAATAAAATTAAATCTTTTTTCGGGATTAACGGATGCCAAGTTGTGGTCACAACATGTCCGTTAATTTCAACAATATAAACCCCTTTTTGTGTTTGCGCTTCTTTAGTATTAAATTTTATTGGTGAACCTGAATAACGAACAGTTTCACTGGGACTAGCTTGCTTCAAGTGTAAATGTCCTAGCGCAACATAGTCAAAATCTTTGAACATCATATCATCAAGGCTTCGTAATCCCCCAACCTGCGAATTTGTTTCACTTGTTAATTCATAATCTTGGTTTTTACTGCCTGTGACATAATAATGTGTAACTAATAAATGATTCTTCTGCAGATCAAATTTTGCTACCATATCCGCAATAATCCTTGGCATCACTTGATTAATCGTTTGATATTGACGAGCTTGTGATTCTGGAATTTGATAATAAACACGGGCCATTGCTGGTTCAATAAAAGGCAATAAAAATATTTGCGTATCAGCCGTTTCGATTGGTGTAAAGGCATCTGCTAACGTTGTGTTAAGATATAATTCATTTTGTTGGCGCCACTCACGACCAGCACCTAAACGAGTCGCACCATCATGATTTCCTGAAACGGCATAGATTGGTAGATGATGATTAATATTCAAATCTTTCAACATACCTTCCAAACTATTAACTGCGGCTGTTGGTGCAATACCACGGTCATATAAGTCGCCAGCAATAATTACACCATCAACCTTTTCAGATAATGCAATATCACGAATTTGTTCATAAGCAGTTTGCTGCTCTGGTAACAAAGAGAAGCCACCCAACTCCTTACCAATATGCCAATCAGCTGTATGTAAAAATTTCATCGTCAATTACTCCCCATTCATAATTATTCGTCAAACACATTTTTTGTGTGTGCAATCATAACTGCAGACACAATCATTAACAAAACCAAAATTAGGTAAACAATATTTTGAATCTTTCCTGCTGGATTAGCATCAAAAGCGTGCCCATATAAAATAGGCCCAAATGCTGATATAAAATAACCACCAGCTTGTGCCATACCAGATAAACGAGCTGTTTGTACTGGTGATTGTGTTTTACTTGCAAACATTGTTAATGAAAACAAAAAGAAAAAAGCAGTCGATGCACCAATTAATATTGTTACAATGCCCCAAAAGACAACCGACTTGGTTTGCGTGTGAAATAACATCACAACACTAAGTAATGCTACCATACCTGCACCTAATGAAACCCAAGTTGTACCTTTTGCCTTCAATGTTAAAAATACTGTTGGTAATATAATTGATAATGGCATACCCACAAATGAATATAACGACATAAAAATTGTCATCACCCCATTAGGAACACCATGTTGCAACATCATAGATGGTAACCACGCAACGGTCGTGTAGTTAACTGTCGCTTGCACACCAAAAACAAATAAGAATGGCCAAGCTTTATAATTTGACCAGACACGTAAATGCTCTTTAGGTTGCCCTGTTTGATTAGCCGGTATCGTCTCATTGGCTGTTGGCACAATTTTTTTAGTCGTCCAAAACCATAACACTAAAGTAATTGCCGGTACTAATACCAATAACCCCATGACACCTTGCCAACCAGATACTGCTACCACAGGTGCTGTAATTAAACTAAATACTGCTGATCCAACCATGATTGCAAGCGAGTAAACTGACGTATACAAACCAATTTTATTAGGAAAATAAGTCGCTACAAATGGTGGCATTAATACGTTCAAATGTGCAATACCAATTCCAATTAAAGCAGTACCTAGTAAAATTAATGGCATATTAACCAACATACGCAATATTGACCCAACAATAATACTTAACAACGACAACATAAGTGCACGATTAAGGCCAAATTTCACCATTGTTTTAGTTGCAAAATTTGAAATAAGCAAAAACATGATTAAGGGAATCGTCGTAATAATTCCTAGCTGACTCTGAGCAACATGCAACGACTCAGCAATTTGTGGTAGCATTAGCGGCATTGTTGTAATCGGTGCACGCATAATACTACTCATTAGCATTAGACTAATCGTTAATAATATAACAACTTGATGTTATTTTTTCTCCAACATTGTGCTCTCCTTCTAAAAACCAAATAAAAAACTGCCCCATTGTGGCAGCTTTTAATCTTCTAATTAACGAATCCACTTACGTAATGGCACGCTGACAAGTAAGGCTACAATAAAGCCTACTAATACTTGCATGATGTTAGCTGGCACATCTGTTAAGCCAGCTAACATAGCTGTTTGTATTGACATTTTAGTCCCACCGGTTATCCATAGCAAAAAGCTACCCGCCAGCCAGTAACCAAATATCATCGTAAAACTACCACACAAGTTTCCAATAATCCGAACACTGACTGCTTTTTTAACATTAAAGTGTCCAATAATCCAACCTTCTAATCCATGAATAATAAGTGAAAAAAACATCCACTGTGGGTAACCCGCAAATAAATCTAATAAAAATCCGGTCAATCCACCAACAGCCAAGCCCATTTTAGGGCCAAAATGCCAAGCACCAATAAAAATACCCGCTTCAACTAAAGAAACAAATCCCGTCGGTGTTGGTAATTTTGCAACATAGCTTAATACAATATTTACAGCAATTAAGACCGCGCCAATTGTTATCTGTTTTGTTTTCATTTCTCTATCCCTTTATAACGACGTGCTGCCTGCCAAACATTGCCAACCTCAAATGCATCGTTTAGCCTAACACCTTGCAAGATGCCTTCATGCACAAAATTTTTCGCATCACTAATCGCATTTAAAGGTGTTTCACCTTGCGCTAGCTGACTAGCAATAGCTGATGAAAATGTACAACCAGCGCCATTATTAAATGGTTGCATTAATTTTTGTAATTTCACTAACTTTTGTGTCTTATCAGTCACAATTGCATCTGTTGCATTATCCCCAGGCAAGCGCATACCGCCCTTAACAACAACTGTTTGTGCACCAAGCTGGTGTAGTGTTTTTGCCGCCACTAACAACTCAGTTTCAGACGTAATCGTTTGTTGTGTCAACAATTGTGCCTCAATCAAATTAGGCGTTACCACTGTTGCTAATGGCAAGAGTTTTTCTATAATTGCTCGTGTCAGCTCACTAACATTAATCGTATCTGTTTCTTTAAACGCCATTACAGGATCAATTACTACTGGAATATGTTGACCATTTGCTCGCAAAAAATCACTTACTAATTCAATATGTGCGACTGTCGGTAATAGCCCAACTTTAATGCCCTTAACATCCGTTAGTTGGCCCAATGATGCTAGTTGTTCTGCCAAAACTTTTATCGGCACAGCATGAATATCAAAATCAGTTTTCGTAACTGTGACAATACTCGTTATTGCGCTTAATCCAAACAAGCCATATTCATTAAAAGTCGCTAAATCCGCCTGAATACCACCACCAGCTAAAATATCAGAGCCAGCAATCGTTATCATTTTCCCAATCGCCATCTCACTACCCCTTTTATATTAATTAAATTTGTATCGTAATTAAATTTAATTTTAGCACAATTCAACTAATGTAAACATATTCATCTGGTTACACTTGTAAAAAAGTATACAAAAAAAAGAAGTTATGCGTAAACACAACTTCTTTTTCATGATGCTTACTTGATAGCATCCTTCAAAGCCTTACCAGGCTTGAATGCAGGAATCTTTGATGCAGCGATCTCAATTTCCTCACCAGTTTGTGGGTTGCGACCCTTACGAGCTGCACGAGAACGTACTTCAAAGTTACCAAAGCCAATTAATTGAACTTTTTCACCCTTTGCCAAAGTATCTTGGATTGAAGCAAATACTGCATCAACTGCAGCAGTTGCATCCTTCTTTGTCAAACCAGTTGCTGTTGCAACATCAGTTACTAATTCTTGCTTGTTAGCCATTTTAATTTCCTCCTGCATAGTTATATTGACTGAATGTCAATAATTTCAGATTGAATCTGTAATTAGATTTCGATATTTAGAATATCATAGTTAGCACTATCTTACAAGTAAAAAATGTCTTAAAACGTTGATATAATAGGCTTTTTCATATTTTTTTAAACATTTAGCTAAAAATAATCATATTCTGTTGAATATTAAGGTTATTTTTATTTTCGTGCTCTTTTGATTAAGTGAATTGGCGTACCCGTAAAGTCAAATGACTTACGAATTTGGTTCTCTAAGAAACGCTCATATGAGAAATGCATCAATTCAGGTTCATTGACAAACACAACAAATGTTGGTGGTTGAATAGCAACTTGTGTGGCATAGTATACACGTAATCGCTTACCATTAACAGTTGATGTTGGGTTCAATGCCAAAGCATCCATAATCACATCATTCAATGTTGCTGATTGAATACGCTTTTGATGATTTTCATTCACTTTCTTAATTAATTCTGGTAGCTTATTAAGGCGTTGTTTAGTCAATGCTGATACAAAAATAATTGGTGCATATGACAAATATTGGAATTCTTGTCTAATTTGATTTTCAAAGTCTGCCATCGTGTGATTATCTTTTTCAAGCGTATCCCACTTATTAACGACAATAATAACCGCACGACCGGCTTCGTGTGCATAACCAGCAACGTGCTTATCTTGATCACGAATTCCTTCTTCGGCATTCAAAACCATTAATACAATGTTTGAATCATCAATGGCACGCATAGCACGCATAACTGAGTACTTTTCAGTAGATTCGTATACTTTACCACGCTTACGAATACCTGCTGTATCAACCATTACAAACTCATCACCTTCAGCAGAAGTAAAGCGCGTATCGATTGCATCACGTGTGGTTCCTGATATATCAGAAACAATTACACGCTCTTCTCCTAGCATGGCATTAACCAACGATGACTTACCAACATTTGGACGTCCAATAAATGAAAAACGAACAGCATCGTCTTCTTCTTGGGCTTCAACGTCAGGAAAATTATCAACAACTTTATCCAGTAAGTCACCTAAACCAGTTCCATGCGCACCTGAAATAGGGTACGGATCACCAAAACCTAATGCATAAAACTCATAAATTTCAGAACGTAATTCAATATTATCAACTTTGTTAACTGCTAGAACAACTGGCTTTTTTGAACGATACAAAATTTTTGCAACACGTTCATCAGCTTCCGTTAATCCTTCACGTGCTGACACCATAAAAATAATAACATCAGCTTCATCAATTGCAATTTCAGCTTGTTGTACTATTTGTGACATGAAAGGTTCATCACCCATGTCAATTCCACCTGTATCAATTAATCGAAATTCATGTGTTAACCATTCAGCACGTGTATAGATACGATCACGTGTTACACCTGGTGTATCCTCCACAATTGAAATTCGATCACCCGCAATACGGTTAAATATTGTTGACTTACCAACATTTGGACGACCAACAACCGCCACAACAGGAAATCCCATATTAGCCTCTTTTCTAAATTACAAATATTATTGTAATTTGTTTTACTTCATATTTAGTATATCTAATCTTAACATGGATTAATTTGAAACAAAAATTAGAGGCTGAGACAATGTATGTCTCAGCCTCTAACTGTTTGAAACTATTTTAATGCTTAGTTAAAATCTTTAAAGATGTCACCAAAGGCATCACCCAACGTTGCTGAACCTTCTTCTTCTGAAGTTGAGTAGTTAGTTGGAGCTGATTGGCGTGGGCGACGTGCGCGACGAGGACGATCATTTTCCTCACGTGCAGGTGCTTCCTCCAATGCCTTAATTGACAATGATAAACGTTGACGTTCTGGATTAACATCCAAAACCTTAACTTGAACCTTATCACCAGCTGTCAAAACATCACTAGGGTTAGCGATGTGCTTGTGTGAGATTTGTGAAACGTGAACCAAACCTTCAACACCTGGAAAGACTTCAACGAAAGCACCAAAGTCAACGACACGCTTAACAGTTCCTTCTAGAACTGTACCTTCTGGAGCTTGTTGTGCTGCTGCATCCCAAGGACCTGGTTGCGTTGCCTTAATTGACAATGAAATACGCTCACGTTCTGGATCCAATCCCAAAACCTTAACCTTAACTTCTTCACCAACTGACAAAACGTCTGAAGGTTGTGAAACGCGTTCGTGTGAGATTTCAGAAACGTGAACCAAACCATCAACACCACCAAGGTCAACGAATGCACCGAAGTTAGTCATACGAGCAACTTTACCTTCAATAACATCCCCAACTGATAGTTCGTCAAAGACGCGTGCCAAAGCAGCTGAGCGCTCTTCGTTCAACACATCACGACGTGACAAGATCAAACGGCTATCTGCTGCATTGATTTCAATAATCTTTGCACGGATAGTTTGACCCTTGTATTGGTTCAAATCTTGCACGAAACGGTTCTCAATCATTGAAGCTGGTACGAATCCACGTACACCTTCAACATCAACAACCAAACCACCTTTAACGGCTTGCGTTACTGGTGCTTCCACAATGTCATCAACACTGTGCTTGCTTGCGATTTCTTCCCAAGCACGACGAGCTTCTAGTCGACGCTTTGACAATAGGTATGATCCACCTTCCTTGTCAGAACCGATAGTAGAAACTACTACCAAATCCAACACGTCTCCAACCTTGACAAGGTCATTCACGTCCGCATCGCGGTCAGTTGTCAATTCGCGCAAAGGAATTACACCTTCAACACCGGCACCTTCAATACCTACGATAACTTGACGATTATCATCAATTGCCAAGACTTCACCCTTAACTACATCGCCAACTTTAACTTCAGCTACGCTGTCAAGAGCTGCCAATAGCTCGTTGTTCTCTTCGTTCATTACAATATATCCTCCTGGTCACACGACTCTAATAGCATTATACCTAATATTGCTATATTTTGCTAGTGCTTTTTTACATTTTTTTCAATGTTATGATTCATTTTATTATTTAGTTGCAATAATGCGTTTCACACTATCAACAACTTCTGCAATCGACAGACCCGTTGTGTCCAATTCAATAGCATCAGTTGCCTTTTTCAAAGGTGAAATTTCACGGTGTGAATCTAAATAATCCCTTTTTTCAATTGCCGCTTCCAAATCTTCTAAGGTTGTATCCATACCCTTAGCTTGATTTTCTTTAAAACGACGGACAGCTCTTTCATGAACAGAAGCAATTAAAAAGATTTTAACTGCTGCATTTGGTAAGACTGTTGTCCCAATATCACGGCCGTCCATAACAACGCCACCACCAGCTGCAATATCACGCTGTAAATCAGTCATGGCCTGACGAACTGCAGCATAAGCAGATACAACTGAAACATTCGCCGTAACGTCTACTGAACGAATTTCTGCTGTTACTTCCTCATCATTTAAAAATACTCGTTGCACTGGATTACCAGGTTTAAACGAAATATTAATATTTGGTAGCACTGCTGCCACTGCTGCTTCATCTTGTAATACGATGTTTTTTCGCATCGCAGCAAGCGTAACAACACGATACATTGCACCTGTATCTACATATACAAAATTTAAATCGGTTGCTAAAATTTTAGCAATCGTTGATTTGCCAGCAGATGCTGGTCCATCAATTGCAATCTGAATTGGGTTCATGCTTTACATCCTCATTCAATCTATTATTCATACTATTTTACGCTTAATTACTAAGAAACACTAGGGGGTATATAAAAAAACGTCTAACAAATGTCAGACGTTCACAAACTTATTTTACTTTTAGCCCCTTACCATAAAAAGTGGCATAGTTACTTGCATTCAAGCCAGGGTTCATGGCATATAATTCTTCAGGCGTTGTCCCATTAGCCACTGCAAAACTGTACAAGGTTCCCGAATCAAACGGTACTGTCTTGGCTTCTTCTTCAGAAGATGCCGCCGCCTCTGATGATGCAGCTGCCTCAGATGAAGCCGCTGCTTCAGAAGATGCTGCCTCAGATGAAGCTTGCGCTGCTGCTTTTTCTGATGATTCTTTTGCTGCCGCTGCTTTCTTTTCAGCAGCCTTTTCTGATTTAGATGCTGCCACTGATGATTTAGATGCTGCCACTTTAGCTTTTGATTCTGATTTTGCCGTATCAGTTACTTTTTTGGTTGATGTTGTTGTTTTCTTAGATGATGCAACCGGTAATTCAGTATTTGTAGTAGCATCGGCAGGCTTGTTTAATTCCTGTAAATATTTATAAACAGGCACAAAAGACAAAACAATCACAATCAGTACCAAAATTCCGACAACCATGCTAACACGTTGCGACTTACGTCGATTTTGTGTTCTTGAATACTGCTTAGTCGTTTCATCTTTGAAAGATGCCTCCCATGGCTGTTCTTCATTCTTCTTTTCGGTCATGATTAGTGACTCTCCTTACTTTACCTTTATTTTTCACTATATTATACCATACACTAACATTCTAAAAAACAGTTAGTGTCACACCAAATCTTTACTGTAAATTAAATAGTTTTTTCAACTGTTGCGACCACTCTGACACCTTTGTTATATGGCCATTTATTTCTTGACGTGCTAAATTTAGTTGTTCTGGCTGCCACGCTGTCACACCCACACTTTCTGTATCTTGTGACAAGTGCTTCGTATCATTGCCAAAATATTGACTAATACTATTACGTAACTGTGTTTTTGCTTGCGCATAATCTATCATATGCTGCAATTTATTTTGTCGCAGTTTTTTGCGATTGGCGAATAATTCAACAATACTAGTCGTCGACAAACCTTGGTGACGATATTCTGTCAGTAATTTAATCTGTTCTTCTGTTATTTGCGTTTTTTCATCCCGATCCAAGTAAGCTTTGACGGTAGATTCACTCGGGATTGACTGGTCAATCAAGTTAAATTGGATCGATTCATCACCTACAACATATAATAAAATGGCCACAGATTGTTTACCATCACGACCAGCACGGCCAATTTCTTGCAAATAATTCGCTAAATCATTGCTCAAATGATAATGAATAACAAAACGAACATCTTCTTTATCAATTCCCATACCAAATGCTGACGTAGCTGTAATAACATCAATATCCCCTTGCATGAATTGTTGTTGCACACGATAACGGGAAATTGCGTCCATTCCAGCATGGTAAGCCACCACATTTAAGCCAGTCTCATCTGACAACCATTCCGCCATACTTGTTGCTAATTTTCTAGATGTAAAATAAACAATTCCTGGTCCTTGGGTTGTTTGAACCAAAGTTTTTAACCGTTGCTTTTTTATTGCTTCGTTAGCTAATTGTTCATTGTGTAAAAAAATATTAGGTCGATCAACTGGTTGTTGATAGATAAACCAATTTTTGGCTGTTGGATTAAAACTGGCTACGATTTCTTGCATCATATTGGGCGTCGCAGTTGCCGTTAATAACAATAATTGCGGTTCATTTAATTGTATATGAATTTGTGGTAACGCTAGATAATCAGGCCGAAAATCTTGGCCCCAGGTCACCATTGTATGCGCCTCATCAATTACCATTAAATTAATCATGGTCCGTTGTAAAGCTATTTTCACAGCCTCTTGATTCAGTGTTTCTGGTGAAACAAAGATAAAATGGTAGCGTGCTAAATTGTTTAAAATAGACTGTTTCTCTTGAAATGTTAAATTAGAATTTAGCGCTACAACTTGCTTCTCCCCTAAATAATTTAAACGAGCAACTTGATCTTGCATTAGCGATAATAAAGGGGTCACAATCACAACTAATCCTGGACGTAGTGCACCCATCATTTGATAAATTAACGTTTTACCACCACCTGTTGGTAAAACTGCCAACGTTGATTGTTGTGCCATCAAAGCCGTTAAAATTTCTTCTTGACCAGTTTTAAAATTTTCAAAGCCAAACTGTTTTTGTAAAACTTGTTTTAAATTAATTTGTGTCATGCCCGCTCACCTCTTTTTTGTCAAATAAATTTCATAAAGGCGAAACAAAAAGAATTCTAACGGATCATCCGAAGTACGAACATCAGTAAATCGCCATTCATCAATACTGCCATCCAAATGATTCTGTAAATATGCAACAACATCCCTCGTTAAGAATAAATCATACGGGAAATTCTGTTTGGGCAAACGAATTGCTGCTGTCAATAAATGTTCCCGCACAGTGCCAATCTTTAAGTGCCGTTGTTGACTAATAGTAGTCATTGAAACTCCTTGGCACACTTGTTGTACAGTCGTTTGAATGCCAGGCGACAAAAACGTTTGGCATTGTGTTAGCTGCCATAATGTCACTAATGCTTGTTTATTATCTTGTTTTTGACTTAAAAACTGTTGCCAGTAAGCAAATAAATCAAGTTCCCATAAATAAAAATCTATGGCTGTCCACACTGTTGGTAAACCAAGTTGTTCTAAATTAAGTCCTGGCGTTTGATGACCAACCCATGTTGCAGCTAATTGGTTTGCTGTTATCGGGGGTAACTGTTTTAAAAATTCAGTTATACCAGTCACCCATTCGCTGATAATATCGTTTTGATATACTTTTCGATACCAACGTTTGACTAAATTTTTTGTCTGTAAATCAACTTGCAATGGATAGTAGCGTTTATTTTGATAAGCACTTTCTGAAATGACTTGATTAGCTAGCCAAAAAGCTTGTTGAAAATCACGCACATTTGATAATGGTTGTGTTGCAATTATCATATACTGTATTTGATAATGTTTTGCTTGGTACGCTTGTTTAGCAGCCTGCCCTTTGTCTGTTAATAAAAATTGATTTGTATCTGTACCTATTTCAATTAAAAGTGCCTGTTCTACAAATTGTGCAATTTGTTGATCAAAAATATGCTGATCTAAATGTGGAAACAACCCCACGTACGTTAATAAATTGTAACGCAATCCCCAATACTCGGTTGATACCGTTAAACGACGCTTTAACAAGCCAAAAATAACACGTTTTCGACGCGCTTGTACAGATGAAAAAAGTGTTATTAAAAATTCATTTACCACCCGTTGATCCACCTTCCATGATGATCATCAATCTATTTTAATGTTTTAAAAATATTTATATCTTAAATTCTACATCTAAAATCAAAAAATCGAAAAAACAATTCCCTAAAAATGTTTTCTCACTATCATATTATGCTATAACATAGCACCAAGCATATCACATTGTCTTCATGAAAATAATTATTTATATTAGCATTTTTAAACAAATAAAAAGGATTATTAATCTAACCGTTTTAATACGGTAGGATTAACAACCCTAAGCATATGTACAAGGTAGCTTTACCTTATGCCATATTGTTTACATTAATTAATTTAACTGTGAATGCATACGTGCCAAAACATGGCGAATTGAGAAAAAGACTAATGCAGATACAGTACTCAAGATAAGTCCCTCAATCAAATTAAATGGTACAACCATCCAAAGTAGGTATTGCCCCATACCAATCGTTGCCTTAATATCAAAATTTGCAAATACGGCATAAAGCGGTACGGCATAAATATAGTTTAGAATAACCATACTAATGGTTAAACCAATTGTTCCTAATAGACCACCCATTGCAAAGCTGCCTTTCGTTACCTGCTTTTTATTCATTACAACAACAATAATCGTAATAAGCATCGCCATACCAACGATATTCATTGGTATTCCAATTAAATCACCTGGTCCCTCATTATTAAGCAATAATTTTAAAACTGATCGTAAAATCAAAATTAAATATCCTTGCTTTAAGCCTAATAACAATGCCCCTAGTAACACTGGCACAATTGAAAAATCAATTTTTAAAAAACTTGCGCCAGGTAAAATTGGAAATTGTGGAAAAATCATTAATACAAATGAAATAGCAGACAGTAATGCCACAATTGTTAAACGACGTGTCTTATTCATAACTCCTAAAATCCTCCAACACTGATAATAAAAAGCCGGTTCTATCCATGCCAGGGCGACACAAATAAAACCGACTTTATCAGTCAATTCATTAGTTTCTTCTGCATACCAGACTTTACTGTCGGTTATGGATTTGCACCATATCAACCACATAACGTGGGTCGCGGACTTTTTGTTATAAAACAAAATCACCGCCGGTCGGGAATTACACCCTGCCCTGAAGATATTAAGTTAATGATATTATTATAGAATTTCAATAATATAAAGTCAATAGCTGCTTAACCTTTATTTTACCAACGACCGGCTGACTTACGGAACTGACGTCCTGATTGCAAAAGTTGTACCTCTTCGTGTGTTAATGGTCGGTATTCACCCGGTGTCAAGCCAGACAAATCTAACATACCATAACGTTCACGTGTTAATTTGATTACCTCATGGCCAACTGTACGCATCATTTCCTTAACTTGGTGATAACGACCTTCATGAATCGTTAGCCGCACAATTGATGTATGCTTTTTCTTATCTGTTGATAAAATTTCTGCTCGAGCTGGTGCTGCTTTAAAAATATGATGGCGACCATTTTGAACCGTCTTTACCGTAACACCATGACGTAATTGTTCTAATTGTTCATTAGTGGGAATACCTTTAACCTTCGCCACATAAACTTTGTCAATTCGATACTTAGGGTGCATTAACTTATTAGCTAGTTCACCATCATTTGTTAGTAATAACGCACCAGTCGTATCATAATCCAAACGTCCAACAGGATAAACCCGCTCTGGCTCATCCAGAATATCCATAACAGTTTGACGACCTTTATCATCAGAATTAGTTGTCACAACGCCACGTGGCTTATCTAGCAAAAAGTATACTAATTTCTCTTTAGAATCAATTGGTGTCCCATTAACTTCAATTTGATCACTAGCTTCAACCTTTGTTCCCAATTCGGTTACGAGTTTGCCATTTACAGTCACTTGACCATCAGTAATCAACTTTTCTGATGCTCGACGTGATGCTACCCCTGCTTGGGCCATTACTTTTTGTAATCGTTCTGCCATTATTTTTCCTCGTTATTTTCTGATTCTTTAGTTAAGTCTGCAATTGTCACATCAAATAAAGATTGTTTATTTTCAGTTGGTATCAATGGCACAACAACATCTTGCTGATTTTTTAAGTTTTCGAGTGCTTGCGCTGTCACTAATGGTGGTAACTGGTCAATGTTCGTTAGTCCAAAATAATTTAAAAAGTAAGCTGTTGTACCATATAAAATAGGACGACCAGGTTCATTGGCACGACCTTTACTTGTAACCAAATCACGTAACAATAACTTTTGAATCGTTGATTGCGACTGCACACCACGAATTTCATCAACTTCAATTCTAGTTACTGGTTGTTTGTACGCAATAATAGCCAAAACTTCCAACGATGCCTGTGATAGCGCTGTTGTTAACGGTGCTGTTAAGTACTGATGAATCGTTTTAGATAAAGACGATTTCGTGACTAATTGATAATGATCATCCGTAACTAAAATTTCAAAAGCACTGCTCTTATCTTCAGCATATTTAATTGCCAATTCATCTAACAAACCTGAGACTGCTGGCTTTAAAAAATTAGTTGCAGCTGATAATTCAGCCAAAGTAACGCCCTCATCTCCTGCAACAAATAATAATCCTTCTATTTGCTGTAAGCTATTTTGCATTCGCCTGATCCTCCTCCCTATTAATTTGATGATATGGTACATCGCCACGCATAATATCAATATTGGCAAATAATTTATTTTGTTTAACTTGAATATGTTGATGGCTTACCAATTCTAGCATCGCCATAAAAGTAGTTACCACTTCGTCTTTACTAACATCATCTACGAACAATGCTTCAAAACTAACCACTGATTGTGTCGTCAGCTTCGCCATTAATTTAGTCATTTGCTTTTGAATCGACCAAGTATCGTTTTGTACAGACCGTGGTTGTATTTGTTTATGAAAACGACGTTTTACTAATTTGTTAAACGCTGATTGTAAATCATTAATTGTTAACCCATCAGGTAATGGCGCCCCTTTAATATCAGCTGGCAATGTCATTGGTGCCCTAGAAAATTGGAGTTGTCGTTCTTCTTCACGGTTACGCAATTCATCAGCAGCCTGGACAAACCGTTGATATTCCTGTAACTGCGTCATTAACTCATCTCTTGGATCAACAGTATCCGTTATAAATTCGGATAATTCTTCATCGTATTCAAAAACATCATTTTTAGGTAATAAATAACTTGCCTTAATTGACATAAGCGTAGCAGCCATCACTAAAAATTCACCTGCAACATCTAAATTACGTTCTTGTGCTTGATGTAAAAAATCTAAATATTGTGATGTTATGGCAACAATTGGAATGTCCATAATATCCATTTCATTAACTCGAATTAAATGTAATAGCAAGTCTAGTGGACCATCAAAATCTTCAATATGATAAGTTAATTTTTCGTTCATGACTCGTTTTGCCACGCCATCACGTATTTTTGCGTTGTAATAGATCCCATCAAAACTTTATCTGGGTATTGCGCTTGCAGTGCCTTATAAATACGTTTTCCCAACGTTCGCTTTTGTCTATCTAACACTTCTGGGCTAAAGACAATATGCCGAATAACCAGCGAATTATAAACCCGCGCCACACCTAATAAAACTGTAAAATGATGTGTTTCTTCATCACGCCACAATAAAATATCACGGCTATCATCGGATTGGTACCAATCATATTCCCGTTGTACAGCCGCTATATCGGCTAAATCTGGACTATAAGATAATAATCCCATCACGATTTTTGATTGATCTTTACGTACGATGACTAGCATATTTACCCTCCAATTAAATTTAATTTATGCACGAGGATGTGCTCTTTGATAAACTTCAGTTAATCGTTTGTTAGAAATATGGGTATAAATTTGCGTGGTTGAAATGTCAGCATGTCCCAATAATTCTTGGACAATGCGTAAATCAGCCCCATTTTCTAAAATATGTGTTGCAAACGAATGACGCAACGTATGCGGTGATACTTCTTTAGTAATACCTGCCTGCTTGACCCATTGTTTAATCAACTTCCAAATGCCTTGACGTGTTAATTGATGACCATGATCATTTAAAAAAATCACATGTGCATCTTGTTGCTTACCTAACAGCGGCCGTGCATCATTAAGATAGTGTGTTAGCCACTTAGCGGCTACATCACCAATGGGGATAATTCGTTCTTTATCTCCTTTTCCAATTGTTTGAATCAAGCCTAAATCTAAATGTAAATTATCAAGTTTTAAATTAACTAATTCGCTAACACGCAATCCAGTCGCATACATCACTTCTAAAATGGTGCGGTTTCTGAGACCTAAAGGCGTATTAGTGTCTGGCACCTGTAAAAGCGTCTCAACTTCTTCCAGCGTTAAAACTGCTGGAATATGTTGCGCTTTTTTAGGTGAATCCACTTGTTCCATTGGATTATTTTGAATCATTTTATTCAATTGTAAAAATTCAAAGAATTTACGCAGGGTCGATACCATCCGAATAACCGTATTACGTGATTTACCTTTTTGTTCAAGTTGACCTAAAAAAGCCATAATCGTAAAGCGATCGACATTTGCTAAACTTGTATAGTTTTCGGCCATTAAATACTGAAAAAACTGTACCAAATCTTGTTGATACGAGTATTTGGTATTAATTGACAAACCACGCTCAACAGTTAAATAGTGAAGGTAGTCAACCAGTTCATCTTCAAATGGTCCTACCTGAGGCTTCATATTACTCGCCTTCACTTTCTACCAAATAAATACCTGCTTCATTTTGTGTAATACGACGCTCTTTATATAAGCGACCAACAGCGCGCTTAAATTGTGATTTAGACATGCCAAAGTATTTTTTAATTGCTTTTGGATCAGACTTATCAGTAAATGGTAAACTATGTGTTGTTGATCGTTCAAGTAGTGTTAGTAACATTTGGGCATCTTCGGGAATAGCTTCATAAGCCCGTGGTCGTAGTGATAAGTTCAAAACACCATCAGGACGAACACCAATAACTCTTGCTGACAAGACCTCACCTAACCGAGGTTCACGTTGACGTTCGTCTGGATGAATAAAGCCAAAATTATAATCTGCTGTTATTACCATCGTTCCAACCATTTTTAAACGGTAAGCTGTTGCTTGAACTTGCTTGTTATGCATGTCTGGCTTAGCCGGAATTCGAATAGCCTGTAGTATTTCAGGCGCTGCTAACTCACCCCATAAACGATCTTTTTTATCGATACGCAACGTAATCATTAATTTATCACCACGCTGTGGCCATAACTCTTTGATTGTTGGTAGTTCGTCTAATGAAACGACAACATCTTTATTTGGCAAACCAATATCCACGAATACACCTAAATCACGACGAATATCCGTGACTGTTCCCCAAGCAAAATGACCTAAGCGAACCGCTGGTAATTGCTTTGTTATTTGTAATTGATGCTTATCATTTTCGTAGGCAAATCCTGTAATTAGTCCACCAATATTTAGGGGCTTTTCTAATTCTTCTTTAGCAATTTCATAGGTGTCACCATCAATCTGTGCATAGTAATAACGATCATTCTCGTCAGTTACCTTTGCTGTAATCACATCACCAAGTTTATGTGTCATTTTTTCTCCATCCTTTTACGTCAGTTGCATCTCATTGTTCTACAAGTCGTCCGATGCCACGGCACTGGTAAAGGTGCTTATTAACCAGCCTAATAGCGCCAGTAATCTTGTTCACTATATCTAATTATCTTAACAGATATATCCGAGATATGGTATATGTAAACTACAATCTATGTAATAAGGTATTAAAAATAGCTTCTTTTCTGCTAGAATAGTTTATATTAAGTTGAAAGTGAGTATTATTATGAAAGCAATTGGTATGGAGCCACAAGTCCTAATCGATATCCTTGTTGGTGCTAAAATTGGGGTTGTATATCCCTTTGGCACTGACCACCGTGGTGATTTAGTCGTCACATCATATGCCTTGAAGCAAGCTGGTCTACCATCTAATATGGCTGGGGCAATTGTTCAATTGGAAGATGTTGAAGAAACAGCACCCGGTAATTTTGTTTGGAAATTCAATCCAGATGTAGCCTTAATTCGTCCCTTTAAAGTTCATGGTACGATGGAACTATTTGATGTTGACGATCAATTAATTCATACAGAACCAACAAATTGGTTCAATGTTGAAGCTGAGAATGCTGGGCATGCTAAAATTGACAATTGGTTGCAGGAATACTTTGCTTCCCATCCTGATGCAAATCGTGTGCCTCGCCAAGAATTACCCGAAGAAATCATTAATCTAGCAACATCATTTGATGATTGGCGTGCAGCATATTTTGAATTCTTATATAAGCCAACAAAGGCGCAAAAACACGAACTACGTGCTAAGCGTTATGACATTGATCCACTATAAAGGACGATAGTATATTTAAAAAGATCAAAACCACTTTAGTGGTTTTGATCTTTTTTTTATAACTTTTTTAATAGTGGTCGCAATAGTAGCGGTGCAATAATCGTTGATATAATAATGACAATAACCATATCCCCAAAAATATTCTCAGCAACAATGTTTGCTTGTAACCCAATTTGTGCAATAACTAATGCCATTTCACCGCGTGACACCATCCCCGCACCGATTGCACGAGCTGTTGGTTTATCTAGTTGGGCCATACGCGCGCCCCATTGCGCCCCATAATATTTTGTGCCAACTGCCAATACTGTAAGAATAATAATCAACGGCCAACTATCCTGTAAACCTGCTAGAGAAATATGTAAGCCAATCGAACCAAAGAAAATTGGATACAGTGTCCATTCACCAAATACATCAACTACGTGAGCCATCTTTGTTGTATCTACCATTCTATTTAGGACAGCACCAAACAAAAATACGATAATTGGTAGTAGTGTTGAAATACCTAATCCTTCTCCCCCAAAAACTAGTACGTAGACTCCCACTAACAACAATGCGATGATATCATCCAAAACTGCTGCACCTAATACAACAACCCCCACTTGTGACCCTAATTGTCCCGATTCACCTAGCACACTGATTGTAATTGATATTGAGGTTGCTGCAAAGACGATACCCCAAAAAACAGCAATATGAAAATCATAACCTAATATAATTGCAATAACTACAAATAAAATCAAAGGCACAATAACACCCCATATAGCAGTTAATGATGCACCTTTTAAATGCCGTTTCAACTGCCCCATATCAGTTGATAAACCAGCCGTAAACATTAATAACAACACACCAATTTCTGATAACGAATCTAGTGTTGCCCCGGTAGTGACCCAATTAAGTAGTGCAGGTCCAACAATAACTCCTGCAAATAATTGTCCGACCACCTGTGCAAATCCTAATTTTTTACTTATTTGCCCCAATATAAGCGTAATTATAATTAAGATAATAAGTTGCCCTAACAATATCATAAAAAAACCTCCAAAAAAAACGTACACAACAAGTCCCTAACTGGTTACCCACCCAGGAACTTGAAGCATACGCCCAACCGAATCTTATTTATTTTACTTTGATAAATTACGTGAGAACAAATTGCTAAAAGGTGATTCACCAGTATTTGCAACTTGCGTCAAGAAAATCTTGATTGCTGTCTGCGTAGTTAAACCTTGTGACTTAAAAATTTCATCTGCCTTGTCTTTGACATTATCCTCAACACGCAATTGAATTAACTTTTCTGCCATATCGCTCCCCCCTTCACAATTGTTGTTCAATTAGTATATGGATTATTATATCACAGCACACTTTACAAGTACCTTAAATATAAATCAAATACTTTTATTTTTTATGCAAATTGGCTAACATTTGATAGTAAATTTAAAACGAATTACTTATTTTCAGTATCAAAGATAATCGTAACTGGTCCATCATTTATTAATTGAACTTGCATATCTGCCCCAAATTCGCCTGTGGCAACAGTTAAACCAGTATCGCGTAATTTTTCATTAAATAGTTGATACATTTTATTGGCAAAATCAGGTTGCCCAGCTTTTGTAAAACTAGGTCGATTACCTTTTTTTGTATCTGCATATAACGTAAATTGCGAAATTGACAAAATTTGTCCTGAAATATCCTCAATAGACAAGTTCATTTTGCCGATAGTGTCTTCAAAAACTCTTAACTTGGTAATTTTTCTAACTAAATAATCTAATTCATCTTCAGTATCATTATCACTAATTGCTACCAACAGTACATAGCCAGCATCAATTTGACCAACAACTTTGTTCTCAATAGATACATCAGCTGATTTTACTCTTTGTAGTACTACTCTCATTACTTAAATGCTCGCTTTACTTCATATACATCTTTAATATTACGAATGTTAACCATAATAGATTCTAATTGCGTTAAACTCTTCACCCCGACGCTAACTGAAATACGCACATCATTATTATGATCAGTCCGACCATTAACAAAATTAAGGGAACGCGTTGTGTTATTAATCATGCGAATAACATCATTTAATAACTTATTACGATTAGTTGCCGAAATTTGTAAATCTGCATCATATTCAGTCTTATTGTTTCCTTGAGGATCATCCCAAGTAACATCAACTAAACGATTACCTTGAACTGTCGCCGCCTTAAGGTTAGGACACCCTAGTCGGTGGACAGAGACACCGCGTCCTTTTGTAACGTAACCCACAACTTCATCCCCAGGAACTGGGGTACAACAGTGACCCAACCGAACCAACATATTATCTACACCTTGAATGACAATACGATCTTCACGATGAGTATGTGTTTTATTATTTTTGACAGCTTTTTCAATTGTTTGATGTTGCTCTAAAATTGCCTTTTGCTCTGCCTCTTGTCGAGCAGCTTCAATTTCAGCACGTTTTTCTTCGGTAAAACGATTTGCTACACCTTGTGGCTTTATATCGCCAAATCCGAGTGACGCATACATATCATCAACAGCTAGATAATGTAGTTTTTCTGCAGCCCGTTCTTCGTTTTCGGGTTGCATGAGTTCTTCAACATTATAACCTTCTTCTTCTAAAGCAGTTGCTAGCATCATTTTACCTGCTTCAACATTATCTTCTCGATCTTGTTTACGGAAATATTGCTTAATTTTATTACGAGCACGTCGTGTTGAAACCATTGATAGCCAATCACGGTTTGGTTGCGCATTTGGTGAAGTTAAAATTTCAACGATGTCCCCTGTTTTAATGGGGAAATCCAATGGTACCATGCGGTCATTAACCTTCGCACCAACCGTGTGATTGCCCACATTGGTATGAATTGTATAAGCCATATCCAATGGGCCAGCTGTCTTTGGCATTTCAATCACATCGCCTTTAGGTGTGAAAACAAAAATACGATCTGTAAACAAGTCTCCTTTAACAGATTCCATAAAATCATCCGCATCTTGTGCATCGTCTTGCAACTCTAAAATACCTTGAATCATATTTAACTTTTGTTGATCTGCGTTTTGGACGTCTGCACCAGCAAAGTTACCTTCTTTATAAGCCCAATGCGCTGCAATACCAAACTCTGCGATTTCATGCATCTGGTATGTTCGAATTTGTACCTCTAACGGACGACCTCCTGGCCCAATTACTGAAGTATGCAAAGATTGATAGCCATTTGCTTTTGGCAAGGCAATATAGTCTTTAAAACGGCCTGGCATTGGTGTCCAGCGAGCATGAATGGCACCTAATACGGCATACGTTTCTGGAATCGTATCAACTAATACACGAATCGCCAATAAATCATAAATTTCTTCAAAACGCTTATTCTTATCTACCATTTTACGATAAATTGAATAAATGTGCTTAGGTCGACCGTATACGTCTGTATGTTTCAATTTCAAGTCTGTAATAGCATGTTCGATTTCATCTACAGCCTGATCAACAATTGCCAAACGTTCTTGTCGACGTAAATTCATTGACTTAGCAATTTCATGGTAGGCTTCAAAATTCAAATAACGTAATGCCATATCTTCTAATTCCCATTTAATCGTCATAATTCCAAGACGATCAGCTAATGGTGCGTAGATTTCCAAAGTTTCAGAAGCAATGCGTTTTTGTTTTTCTTCAAGTAAAGCAGAAAGTGTTCGCATGTTATGCAAACGATCAGCCAGTTTAACAATAATCACGCGAATATCATGCGACATAGCCAACAATAACTTACGATGATTTTCAGCGAGTTGTTCACGTGATGATTTATATTTAATTTTTGATAATTTCGAAACACCATCAACAATTACCGCAACATCATGTCCAAATGCGCTTTCAACGTCTGCCAATGTTGCTGTCGTATCTTCAACAACATCATGTAAATATCCAGCCACCACTGTATCCGGGTCCATATGCAATTCAGCCAAAATACCAGCTACTTGAATAGGATGAATAATATAAGGTTCACCAGATTTACGCCGTTGTTCTTCATGTAAATGTGCAGCAAGTTGATAAGCTTTATCAACTTTTTTGACATGCTCATCGTTCATATAGTTTGTCACTAATTCATGCACGTCTTGTGCCGTTAACCGTTTTGCTTCTGCCATAAAATCATCCTCTATTTTTAGATTCACGCCGATTGGGATTTAGTACCCGCAGCATTGTATCTTCCTACTAATCTGAATAGTTAATCTATTCTAACCCATTCAATTGGTGTTTGTATTGTATCTTGTTTACTTTTTTGATAATTTGTTAAGAATTACGTTTAAAAATCACATTATTCTCACCTAAAACACGCTGAATTGCTTGGATAGTTGCTTGATCATCTGCTAACCAATAAGTTTCATTTAACGCGATTTTACGACCATCACGTTCAAAAACCATTAGCACTGGATTAGCACCTAGATGCTGTTGAAAAATTGCCGGTAAGGTTTCTAATACACCTGCATCTTGGGCTGCCATCATGATGCGTAAATACCATTGACCAGTAGCCTGCATTTTTTGTGGCTGTAATTGCTTTTTAGTATTTAATAAATCATCCCCATTAGCTACCTGATTTGCAATCATTTGTAAGGCATCCCGTCCACGTTGCTGTTCAATTTTACCCGTCACAACTAGAACTTGTTCATTAACTAGCAAATGGCTAATCTTTTTAAACAAAGCCGGAAAAATTGTGATTGACAAATTACCTGTTAAATCAATACCATCTACGAATGCCATAGCATCACCTTTTTTTGTACGTATTTTTTTAACATTTTGTATATAAACAACAACTTTCACATGATTCATACCCGCTGTTAGATTAGCAATGTCAGTGCGTTGCGGCGCAGGTAAAGCTGCTAAATAAGGTTCAATAGGATGACCACTCAGATACACACCTAATACATCATGTTCATATGCTAGTTTTTCAGTTAATGGAAACTCTGCAACTTCCCGCATTTTAGGTGTTAAAGTTTCAAACAAAGACATCGACTCACCAGCTAATCCAATCGCATCGATATAACCTTGTAGTGACGCTAAAATTGTTTTGCGATTAACGCCAAAATCATCCAAAGCCCCTGCGTATACTAAAGGTTCTAGGTGGCTAACGTTTCTATATTTACTAGGTAGACGACCAATTAAATTAGCCAGATCTTTAAAGCGCCCATTTTCTTGGCGTTCTTGTAAGACCGCTTCTCTGAAGTCACGCCGCAAACCACTAATTGAAGCTAACCCCATTTGCAATTGACCCTGTTTATTTGTACTGTAACCTTGCCATGATGCATTTATATTGGGGCGTAAAATAACAACTTGTCGTAATTTTGCTTCTGAAATATACCGACCAATTTTTTTACGATCTGCAATTGCATCATTTAAAACTGCTTTATAAAAGGCTGCTGGAAAATGTGCTTTAATATAGGCTAACTGAAAGGCTAATTTTGAATACGCCACTGCATGTGAACGATTAAAACCATACTCAGCAAAAGTTTCAATATAACTAAATACTTGTTGTGCCACTTTTTCGTCATGTGCTAAAGCAATTGCCCCATCAACGAATTTTGATTTCATAGCAGCAATCTTTTTATGATCTTTTTTAGACATTGCGCGTCGTAATAAATCGGCTTCCCCTAATGAAAAACCGGCAAACTTTTCAGCAACCCGCATAACTTGTTCTTGGTACACAATAATGCCATATGTGGGGGCTAAAATATCAGCCATACTCTGATCAGGAACATCCTGCGCCTCTTCGTGATGTTTACGCGCCACGAAATGAGAAATATTTTGCATTGGACCCGGTCTAAACAAAGCATTTGCTGCAACAATATCTTCAAAACTATCAGGTCGCATTTGACGTAAGATGTTTTTCATACCGCCTGATTCAAATTGGAAAACACCATTAGTTAAACCATTTTGAAATAGTTTTAAAGTTTGTTCATCATCTAACGAAACTGTTGTAATTTTGAAATTTTCATATTCAGGTATTTTTTGAATTTCTCGAATCGCAATATCTAAAATATTTAAATTAGATAGCGCCAAAAAATCCATTTTCAAAAGTCCTAACGCCTCGACGGGACCTTTAGGCAATTGCGTTACAAGACGTCCATCTTCACCTAGCTGAACAGGCATATGTTTCACTAATGGCTCGGCCGATAAAACAACCCCGGCCGCATGTAGCGATGCATTACGTGGTAAACCTTCTAGTTTTAATGCTGTTTGATATAATAACTCCCCATCTACAGGTAAATCCATTAAAGCGTTACGAAACGGTAATGATGTTTCATAAGCTGCTTTTAAATTAGGGGTATCACGTGGTAAAGTTTTTGCCAAACTATCAATTTTACTAGGATTTAAACCGAAAACTCGGGCAACATCACGAATAACAGCTCGTTGCGCCATTGTCGAAAACGTAATAATTTGGGCAATACGTTCATGACCATATCGTTGGTGTAAATAAGTCAATATTTCTTCACGTCGATTATCTGGAATATCAATATCGATATCTGGCATCTGCCGACGCTCAGGATTCAAAAATCGTTCAAACAATAAATCATAAGCAATCGGATCAACATCTGTAATCCACAAAGCATAAGCAACTAAAGAACCAGCCGCCGAACCACGACCAGGTCCAGTCCGAATAGTATGTTTGTGGGCATAATTTAAAACATCCCACACAATCAAAAAATAGTCAGCAAACCCTAATTCATTAATAATTTTCAGCTCTTCATTTAATCGTTTTTCATAGGTTGTCGCATCAACGTGCAAGTCATGCAAACGATTTTTTAGACCTTCTTTAGCTAAAGTTGCCAAATAGTCACCTGATGTTTGGTGTTGTGGTGTTTCAAAATGAGGAACGGTAACAGCTGACTGTTCTAATTCAAACTCACTATGTGCTGCAATCCAATCTGTATTTTCGACAGCCTGCATTAAACCAACACGCTCATAAGTGCTAATCCAGTCATCTTCTTCTCTTAAATAAGCGGTAGCAGGATCTTTTTGCGCTAAGCCAATGTTAGTGATAATTTCGCCCTGTCCCAATTTTTGAATAGCTTGGGCAGCAAATTGATCCGACGCATTTGCATAATTGACACTATCATTTGCAACAATACGTGTTTTAGTTTGGGTGGCAATATCTTTAATAGCTTGTTGTGTTTGCGTGTTCATAGTTGTTGAAACGCCTAAAAACACATTATTTTTATCAACAATATTCGTTAAAGTTTTTACTAATGAAACGCCACGATCAGGTTCAGTTCCTAATACAACCGATAATTCCCCCATACTAGGTAAAATAACGTATAATCCTGCCAAATAATCCTTTAAATCCACTAGCGTAACTTTTTTTGATTGTGTATTAATAATGCTACTAATCGTTAAAAGATTATGATAACCCGTTTGATTCGCCACAATTAAAACAAGTGGATAGTCTTGTGAATTTTGCAAACCGACAATCTTAATTGTTAATCCTAAGATAGGTTTAATATTTGCGTTTTGTGCTGCTTGATAAAAATCATACATACCATAAAGGACGTTTTCATCAGTCATCGCAACGGCCTGATAACCTTTTTCTTTTGCCGTATTTACTAATTGTTGAGGGGTCATCGGGCTCCGCAACAAACTAAATGCTGTCATGGTTTGCAGTGGTACCATAATAGCCTCCTTTTTATATCACTTGATTCATTTATTGTAACTTATTTTCATTATAGCGATTACAAATAAAAAAGACCACTGACAACAGTGATCTCCTTGTCTTAAACGATAAGATGAAATTTATTTATCTGCATGTGGTGCAGCTGATTTAGAGATTGCGACATAAGTAATCGTGGCAATCACACCAACAACAACTGCAAACAAAGAAGTTACTGTTGCATCATAGGTTGTACTTTCTAAAGCACTACCAATGTAACCAATAATCTCACCTAAAACAAAAGTCCAAAAAAACGTTACAATATACTTCATATCAATACCCCTTAGTGTATTGCCAAAATGTTTTACAAGGTCATTTTACGCCCATTCCCTAAGTTTGTCACAGAATAATTAATGAATTTTTTTGGTTTTAAAAACGTGTATACTTTACCAAACGCCAGGCGTAATCATTATCATCATCAGCTGGGCCTTCATCAATTATTTCAGATTGCCAAACAGTTTGATCAACTGATGGCATTTTAACATCCCCCGAAAAATCTGTTTGTAAATAAGTAACATATAGCGTATCGGCAATGGCTAAAAAGCTATCATAAATTGCCTTGCCACCAATAACTTGTAGCTTTAGACCTTGACTATCTGCCAGTTGCTCTGCTTCTTTGGCAGAATAAACTTTCTGAAATCCCTCAGGCACTACTAATTTCTCATCATGTGTTAAAACCACATTTAGGCGATTGGGCAAGGGCCGTCCATGCAAACTTTTCATGGTATTGCGTCCCATCAACGCCATTTCATGAATCGTTGCTTGTTTAAAAAAATGTAAATCAGCCTTTTGATGCCATGGCACTTGCCCATTTAATGCAATTGTACCATCAAGCGTTTGCGCCCAAATCAAATTTTTTTCAGCCATATTAAGCCCCACCTTCTATACGTTCAGATAATTCTTCCCAACGTAACATTTTATTTTCTAACGTTTCATTCGTTTCATCAAGTGCTTTTTGTAGGTCCCCTAATTTCGTAAAATCATCTCCTTGAGTCGTCATGTCAACTTCGATTTCACTAATTTTATTTTCTAATGATGCCATTTCATCTTCAATGGTTTCCCACTCTTTTTGTTCTGACCATGTTAGTTTTTTCTTCTTAGGTGCTGTTGCTTTAGCTGTTGTCGTTGGCACAACAGGCGCTGGTTTAGCATCTTTTTTGGCAAGTGTTGGTACACCATAATCAGTTAAATAATCACTAAATCGACCATTATAACTGGCGACAACTCCTTCACCTTTGAATATCCAAAGCTTATCTGCAACTTTATCCAAAAAATATCGATCGTGGGAAACAGTAATCACTGTACCTGTAAATGTTTGCAAATAATCTTCTAAAACAGTTAATGTCCCAATATCCAAGTCGTTAGTTGGTTCATCTAGCAACAAAACATTTGGTTGTTGAATTAATAATTTTAGTAGATATAAACGACGTTTTTCACCACCTGACAACTGACGAATTAACGTACCATGCATAAATGGCGGAAACAAAAATTGTTCTAATAATTCAGCGGCTGATACATGGTTACCATCCCGATCGATCACTTCTTCAGCAACCTCACTCAAATAGGCAATCACGCGTTTATCATCTGGAATCGGTTCGGTAATCTGCGTGTAATATGCCATCTTAACGGTTTCACCAATTTCGATAATTCCTGTATCTAATGGTTGCTGTTTTGCAATCACATTCAATAAAGTCGATTTACCTGAGCCATTTGGACCAGTAATACCAATACGTTCATTTCCCTGCACTAGGGCACTAAAATCATCTAAAATTTTAAGCTGATCAAATGCTAAATTAGCATTTTGAATATTGATAACTTTTTTACCCAAACGTGTTTGCCCTAAATTAACCGCAACATCCTCTTCAACCTTACGAGTACCTTGTTGTGCTGCCAAATCAGCAAAGGCATTTTCTCGTGCTTTTTGTTTAGTTGAACGAGCTTTGGCACCAGCATGCATCCACGCTAACTCTTTTTTATATAGTTGTGCTGACTTGTGTTCAGCGACTGCTTCAGATGCCACTCGTTCAGCTTTAGCCGTCACATACTTTTCATAGTTACCATGATATTCATATAATTTACCAAATGATAATTCAAAAATGCGATTTGTCACATTATCCAGGAAATAACGATCGTGCGTTACGGTCATAACAGCACCCTTGTAATTAGCAAGATATTTTTCTAACCATGCAATTGAATCAAAATCTAAATGATTAGTTGGCTCATCTAATAACAATAAATCTGGTGCTTGAATAAGCACTTGGGCTAACCCAACACGTTTCCGTTGCCCACCAGACAACGATGAAATTGGTAAGTCTAAATTAGGTAGATGTAATTGTGACAAGATATTTTTAACTTCAGATTCAGCTAACCAAGCATCTTGTTGTGTCATTTGTTGTTCAAGTTTTGTATAACGTGACAATAACTTATCATCAGTTGGGTTTTGAGAATATGCGCCCAAAGCTGCTTGATAATCACGAATTAATTGGAATACTGGTTGTGCACCACTAAAAACGGCATCTAATACTTTTTTATCTTCATCTAAAGATGGTTCTTGTTGTAAATAGCCAATCGTATAATCATTAGGTGTTTCAATGGTTCCTGCATCAGCTGGTGTAATAGCAGAAACGGCATTAAGTAAGGTTGTTTTACCTGTACCATTGACACCAACAATCCCAACTCGGTCACCTGTTTCAATTAAAAACGATACTTGATCAAGTAACGTTTTCTCACCATAAACACTTTGCAGGTTTACTGCCCGTAATTGTTTCATTGTAAGTTATTTCTTCTCTTTCTGTACAAATTCGACAGCCGCCCTTAATAACATTTCTTTGTCATTAGACACTTGTCCCATTACGACTTGATACTCTAAATTAGCTAAAATTTTTCCAAATAACGGTCCAGGGGCTAACTGTAATTCTTTAACTAATTCACCACCGTTAATTGCTAATGCTTTTTTATCCTTGATAGGTAAAGCTTGATAACGTTCCGCTAACCTGTTGACATCAACATGCAACTCACTGAGTTTGATTACTGCTAAAGTTGTTGAGATAGCTGATTTCGTTTGATATAGTTGCCAATCGTCAACATCTTTAGCTCGCAAATCATTCATAACTGCCACAGATGCTTTAGCAATTTGAATCATATCATTTGGTTGCTTCCAAGCTTTTAAAAATCGACCTGTTGCCTCAGGATTTAGGCCTAATTCAAACGCTAGCAATGTCCAAGCTTGGTTATCAGTCACAGGCTGTCCTTGTTGTAACAGTAGCGCTAGTGCTGCTAAATCACGATCACTATTACCCAACATCGGCATATACTTGTTCAACCCACTTTTTATAAGTTCAACTAACCCATAACTTGCTGCCGGCCCCTGCATCAGTTTTGTAAATTCAATATTAATTCGTTCAATTGCAATATTAGCTAGCAAAGCTGCATTAGCCGAAATGGCAGCTAGCGTTTCATCATCAATTTTAAAGTCTAATTGTGCTGCGAAACGAACTGCACGCATCATTCGTAAAGCATCCTCATGAAAACGTTCTTCAGCTTTTCCAACTGCTCGTAAGACCTTTTCGTTCAAATCTGCAACACCGCCAAATAAATCAATTACTTCGCCTGTTTTTGTCAAAGCTAAAGCATTCACAGTAAAGTCACGTCGCTTTAAGTCATCTGTCAATGAACGAACAAAGGTTACCTCATCTGGACGCCTAAAATCTGTATAGGTTGATTCTGTTCTAAAAGTTGTTGTCTCATATCCTGTACCATGATCCAAAATCATCACCGTACCATGATCAATGCCTGTATTAACTGTTCGTTGAAAAATGCGCTTAATTTCTTCAGGATAAGCCGAAGTGGCAATATCAACATCATGAATTGGTTTATTTAATAGTGTATCTCGCACTGAGCCACCGACAAAATATGCTTCATACCCAGCAGCTTCAATTGTTTCCAAAATGGGTAACGCATCTGTAAACTCTGTTGGCATTGTATTAATTTTCATATTTAGCCTCCTCAATTTTTTACTATATTAAGTATAACAGACCAAGTCCTATAAAACGGTACGGTCTTTCATAGATTAATAAGTGTTCATTTATATTTAAACGTTGTCAACTAGCGATTTTGCTAATAATAAGGCATGTTCTTTTGTATCTACAACCCCCATAAAACCCGTACGATGAATAAATATAATCCATGGCTTATCAAGTTGCGGTAACGGTTGTTTAACTTCAAAACTACCATGACTGACTGGCACGCCTTGAATCATCCAATTCCCATCTTTTCTAGGCATCACAACAAAACGACATTTATCAAATTGTTCTACGTAATCTTTCCATGGCCCAGAAACTGGTAATAACAATATCTCATCAGATATAAAAGTTGCATTATTAATAACATCTTTTTCAGCAATTAATTTCGCAATAGTTTTATAAATACGATTATCTAACACACCTTTTGCAAATGTGATAGCGCGTTTAAAGCTTTCTAACTCATGATCTTCATCATAAAAATCATTGATAGCATCCGAAATCGTAAATGCCGGACTTTGATAAGTTGAAACCCCATTATCCAATGCATCAATGCCAATAATAAAACTTTTTTCTACATTTAATTTCGTTTTCATAATCAAATCTGGGGCAATATCTGGCATCATTTTTTTTAAATAGGTTTCACTAAATTTTTGCCAAATCAACCCAAAAGCTGCCATTGGCACACCATTTTCATGTTGCCTTTGATCGTCAATACCGTGATGATCAAATTCACCACCACCAACATCATATACAAAATTATTTTTATCATTTGTTATCTGTTCATCTCGTGTACGGACAAGTGGTAATTCAGGAAGCAGTTGTGTCAAAATAACACTTGCAAAGACATCATCAGCATGAAACTTACCATTATGTGTAACTAATTGTTGATACATTTTACTTAGCCTCCAAATTACTTGTAATCTTTATTTTCTATTTTACACGTGATTGCTTGATAAAAAAATGGTGCTTCAACAAAAACTACCTTGAAATGAAACAGCTACTATTTGAGGTTTCTGATCATCAAAATTTTGATTATATAAAAAATAGCAAATTACCAATTGATTAGTAATTTGCTATTTTGCAAGATAAGAACATTTATTGTGTTCTAACCTCATTATTTTTTACTGAACCGTAACTGATTTGGCCAAATTACGTGGGTGATCAACATCTAAGCCACGACCAAGTGATGTATAATAAGCCAACAATTGTGCTGGGACAACACTTACTAATGGTGTTAATAGTTCGTTAATATCTGGCAATACCAAATCATCTTCCGGCTTAGCAATCGCTTTAGTCACAATCGTAAACGTCTTTGAACCACGGGCTTGCGTTTCAGCTAAATTACCACGCACTAATCCTGCCAGACTTGGTTGCGTCATGATTGCAATAACGGGTGTATCTTGTTCAATCAATGCCAAAGTCCCATGCTTTAGCTCACCTGCTGCAAAGCCTTCTGTTTGAACATATGATACTTCTTTCAATTTTAAAGCATCTTCAAGCACTACTGCAGCATCCACACCACGCCCAATATAAAAGGCATTCTGTGATGGCACAAGCATATCATCAGCAACTTTTTGTAACGTTTCTTTGTCGTCAATGATACCTTGGATAGTCACGGCAATCTTTGATAATTCCTGTTCTAGATCAAGATTTAATTGCTTACGGTCTGCCAAGGCGTATGCCAAAATAGCTTGTAACGTAATTTGCGCAACGTAAGCTTTCGTTGAAGCAACCGCAATTTCAGGACCTGCAATCAATGGCAAAGCATATGTTGCTTCACGCCATAACGTTGACTTTTCAACATTAGTTAATGTTAATGACTTGAATCCTAACGCATTAATATTTTGTAGCACTTCACGGGAATCAGCGGTTTCCCCTGATTGTGATAAGAAAATAAAGAATGGGTTTTCTGACAACAATGGTTGATCATGTGCAAATTCTGATGAAACATGAACTTCAGTTGGAATCCCCGCCCAGCGTTCAAACATACGCGCACCAACTAAACCAGCATTATATGATGTTCCAGCAGCAATGATGTACAAACGATCAGCGGCTTTTATATCATTGATAATTCCTTCACCAATTTGCGGCTCATTATCTTGTGGCAAATAACGTGAAATCAGATGGCGCAAAACAATTGGTTGCTCATCAATTTCTTTTAACATGTAGAATGGATAAGTCCCCTTATCTGTTTCAGTTGCATCAATATCCAAATGGAAGATATCACGAGTGACTGATGCACCAGTTTGATCAAATAATTGTACATTATCTGGGTCAACAATGGCAATTTCACCATCATGTAGCTCGATAAAATCATGGGTTTGATCTAACATAGCGACCGCATCAGATGTTACCACATTAAAATCTGCGCCAATACCGATTAACAAGGGTGACTTTTGCTTAGCAACATACATGCGTTCAGGCTCTTCACGATCCATCAATAAGAACCCATATGCTGAATTTTCATCCATCAAACCAATTAATTTCTTTAATGCATCAATAGTAGTTGCCCCTTCTTTAACAAATTTATCAATCATTTGGACTGCTACTTCAGTATCAGTATCTGATTCAAAGTGCACACCTGCTAAATAAGTTTGCTTTAACTCAGCATAATTTTCAATCACACCATTATGTACCAGGTAAAAACGGCCATCACCCGACTTATGTGGATGCGCATTGTCAACTGATGGCACACCATGAGTTGCCCAACGTGTGTGCGCAATTCCTGCAGATCCTTTAACATCCTTTGAGGCCACAAGCTTTGCCAATTCTGAAACCCGACCATTTTCTTTAACTAGTTGATCAGTCCCCGTCGTTTCGTCAGAAACATACAACCCTGCAGAATCGTAGCCACGATATTCTAATTTTTGTAGTCCCTTCAATAAGACAGGTGCTGATTGATAATTGTTACTACCAGTAAATCCAACGATTCCACAAAACATATTTTTCTCCTTAAAAACTAAAATCCAAACAAATCATCAAATGGTATAGTATTTTTTTTGGTTATTTTTTATTTTTTTATATCATAAACACTATTATTACGCGTTAATGTTTGCTGGTCAACAACTTCATACAATTATATAACTACTTTGGTATAAATTGGTATAGTTTTAAAATATTGAAAAGTTTAAACTTACTTTAATTGTAAAGAAAAAGAGTTAGCCCAAAATAAGCTAACTCTAAAAATATTAAGATCAGTGATCAATAGTGACCAGAGATTTTTCAATCATCGCTTTAATTGTGAGCGTTTGAATGCTTACAATCATTGTGGTGGCGCTTAACATCCATGCTTTTATATGCACGAACAGCGCGATCAACTTTCTTATTCAACATATTCATTCCAAACATAAGATTGCCCCCTTTTATAATTTTATTCAAAGTGTAAAGAAATCCTTTACACTACTGTAATATTTACCGTTGTTATATACTAACGCACTTACCTTAAATTGTCAATAAATTATATATTGATTTCACCATGTAAATCATAGTCTAGACCCTTTTCTTCAATTGCTTCATCTACACGCAACGGTGTTACCAACTCAATTAATTTCGCAATGATAATCGTCATTATGCCAGCCAACAAGATAGTGATCACCATTGCACCAAGTTGTGTGCCTAGCAATTGCCAACTAACCGATTGTCCTGTTAATGATTTTGATGCAAACAAGCCTGTTAAAATACCCCCGATAACACCGCCAACACCGTGCAAACCAAATGCGTCAAGCGTATCATCATAGCCCAACCGATTCTTTAGGACGTTGGTTACAAAATAAGCGCCAATGGCAACGATAATTCCCATGGCCATTGCACCAGCTGGTTGAACAAATCCTGCCCCAGGTGTAATTGCCACTAACCCAGCAACGCCACCTGACATTGCACCTGAAACCCGCACCCGCTTGAAGATAACCATATCCATGATAACCCAAGTCAACATGGCAAATGCAGCTGCAATACTTGTATTTGTAAAGGCAATTATTGCAACACCATTAGCCGCTAATGCTGATCCGGCATTAAAACCGAACCAACCAAACCATAATAAACCACCGCCGACAACAGTTGCTATTAGGTTAGTCTCGTTTAGAAATTGTACTTTACGTCTTTTACCAATCAACAATGCCAGTACTAAGCCAGAAACTCCCGATGAAATATGTACGACATCACCACCAGCAAAATCTAATGCACCGTGAGAAGCAATGATACCATCACCCCAAACCATGTGTGCTAATGGGACGTATACTAACAGCATCCATGCCAACAAAAATAGAATAAAAGCTTTAAAATTCATACGACCAACCACAGATCCTGCAATAATGGCCATTGTAATCATTGGAAACATCCCCTGGAATAAAGCGAATAAGCCATCCGGAATACTTAATCCTCTTGTACTTTTAGTCATTGAAACATTATGCAAAAAAGCAGCATCTAAATTACCAATAATTGGTCCTGACCCACTAAATGTCAACGAATATCCAACTGTGAACCATACCACACCACCAACAGCAACCGCAATCATAACCATAGCTAGGGTATTAACAGTTGTCTTGGTTTGTGATAAACCACCGTAAAACAAAGCTAACCCCGGCACCATTAACCAAACTAAACCTGCACTAATTAATATCCATGCAATATCTGCACCATTCATTGCCCACACCTGCGCTTTCTTAAATATCTTAACATCAGTATAAGCATCTAAATAAGAATCGTACCGAAATGTGTTAGCAATTGTGACATCTAATGGTATAGACTATTAATATTTTCACTATTTAAGTCTATAAAAAAGCCGAAGATATCCATTTTAGATACCTTCAGCAAAATGATAATAATCATTTATTAATTTGTTGGAACACCAATTGTGTTCATTGTAGCAGTTGAAACGTCCCCACCATACAAAGGTCCCGTTTGTGCTTGTTTTAGTCCTAATGACTTGCGCAAAACATTGGTTGCACGTTGTTGTTCATCACTTGAAACAACTTCAGTTGATCCTGAAGACAAACTATAGCCATCACCTTGAATATGATCATTCTTAACATTGTCCGCAGCGCCTGCATACTTGCGCACCATCGTAATCATATCACCATATGATAAGTCAGTTTGCATCGATGATGTAATTGAGTTTAAGAAACCTGAATCCAACAATTTAGTTGGGTTGTTTTCAGCAGCTTTAATAATACCTTGTAATACCAAACGTTGACGATTTTGACGACCATAATCACCTTGTGGATCATCATAACGCATACGTGAGAATGCTAAGGCTGCTTCCCCCGTCATACTAGTATAAGTCTTCCCATTATGTGTATAAGTACTTGAACCTTGTGTAAAGCTATACAAGTTACCACCAGTTGCATGCGCTGTATCAGGATTAAAATCAAATGTTAATGGTGAATTGACCTTAACACCACCAACTTTATCAACTACTTTTTCCATACCACCCATATTAACTAAGGCATAGTAATCAATAGGCACGTTTAACCATTTTTGAACCGTCTTAATCGTTGATTCAGCTGAACCATATGAATAAGCAGCATTAATTTTTTGTGGGAACGTATCTTCATGACCAACAATTGAAACCAGTGTATCACGAGGAATTGACATAATAGTCGTCTTATCCTTCTTTGGATTAATCGTTACCAACATAATCGAATCAGTACGTCCTTTATAGTGCCGATTTAATTCACCCGTATCAGTTCCTAACAATAAAATTGAAATTGGCCTACCCGATTTCATAACACTTGAAACATCACGCGCCTTTTTCATTGTTGGTTCTACATATGATTTATCGATTGCCCCTTTGGTTTGCATATAAGCATAACCAAATAAACCAGCGACTATCAAAATCACCAATAATATTAAACTTAAAATAGTATTGCGTATTTTATGTGATTTTTTAGGGCTTTTCTTCTTACCACTGCGATTACTGCGTGATACTTGTTGCTCGTCATTCATGAGCTTTTCCTCCTAATATAGTGATCATCATACCTATCTATGCGATTAAAAACAAGCACTCTAACATGTATGATAATTAATACCTATAAAACATTATACACAAATAAGTTCATAAATAGCTGCTAAAATTATTAAGATAAAAAAAAGAATTGAAAACCTGTGCAGTCCCCAATTCTTTTTGAATAATTAACTAGCTTAAATCGTTAATAATTCTTTTTCTTTTTCAGCAGCAATTGCGTCAACATTCTTAATGGCTTCATCTGTCGCCTTTTGAATATCATCCTCAATACTGTGTGCTTCATCTTCAGATAAGTCATTGTTCTTTAAAGCCTTTTTAGCTTCATCCATCGCATCACGACGAACGTTACGAACAGCAATCTTAGCACTTTCTGCTTCACCCTTAACTTCTTTAGCTAAATCTTTACGTGTCTCTTCTGTCAACGCTGGGATAACCAAACGAATAACTGAGCCATCATTAGCTGGTGTTAAGCCTAAATCAGATGCGAAAATAGCTTGTTCAATGCCTTTAAGAGCTGTCTTATCAAAAGGCGTAATCAACAAAACTCGTGCCTCTGGCACAGTAACTGATGCCAATTGATTCAAAGGTGTTTGTGCACCATAGTATTCTGCAGTAACATTACGCAAAATTGATGGGTTGGCAACACCGGCACGAATATTTCCTAATTCACGCTGTAAAGCATCCCCTGCTTTACTCATGCGCGTTTTTGCTGATTCAACAATTGCATTGGCCATAATACTAATTTACCTCCACGGTTGTTCCAATATTTTCACCCAAGGCAACACGTTTAATGTTCCCTGTTGTATTCATATTAAAGATTACCAAATTGATATCATTATCCATAGATAGTGTTGAAGCGGTTGAATCCATAACCTTCAAACCTTTATCAATAATGTCTTTATGTGTTAACTTTTCAAACATTGTTGCATCTGGGTTCTTACGAGGATCGTCGCTGTAAACACCATCAACACCGTTTTTAGCCATTAGAATAGCTTCAGCATTAATTTCAGCTGCACGCAAAGCAGCAGTGGTATCAGTTGAAAAATATGGTGAACCTGTACCTGCACCGAAAATAACAACGCGTCCCTTTTCTAAGTGGCGCACTGCCTTACGGCGAACATATGGTTCAGCAACTTGACGCATTTCAATAGCAGTTTGTACGCGTGTTGGAACATCGTGTGATTCAAGTGCATCTTGCAATGCTAATGCATTCATAGTAGTACCTAGCATACCAACATAATCAGCTTGTGCACGTTCCATACCTAGTTTGGCACCAGCTTCACCACGCCATAAATTACCACCGCCAACAACGATTGCAATTTCAACACCTAGTTCATAAACTTCCTTGATTTCCGCTGCGATATTGTTAACAGTTTCTGGATCAATACCATAACCACGTTCACCAGATAATGCTTCACCTGATAATTTTAACAATACTCGTTTGTACTTTACATCTGCCATTCTTTAATTGCCTCGGACTTCTTATTCACCCATTTGTGCTGCAACTTCAGCAGCAAAGTCATTTTCAGCCTTTTCGATTCCTTCACCCACTTCATAGCGAACGAATGAAACAATCTTGCTGTTATTGCTTTCAACATACTTTGCAACAGTTTCTTTACCATCACCCTTAACGAATGGTTGGTCAACTAGTGCAATTTCAGCCAAGAACTTGTGCAAACGTCCTTCAACCATCTTTTCCTTGATGTTGTCAGGCTTTCCTGCCAAATCTTCTGACTTCATTTGAACGTCTTTCTCATGAGCCAAAACTTCAGCTGGTACTTCTTCACCTGAAACATACTTAGGTGCAATAGCTGCGACGTGCATTGCAACGTCCTTTGCAACTGCTTCATCAGAACCATCTACCAAAACAAGTGATGAAATACGACCACCCATGTGTGAGTAAGTTCCGAATACTTGTCCATCTGTCTTTTCAATAACAGCAAAACGACGTAGTGTAATCTTCTCACCAGTAATTTGAGTTGTATGAACAATCATGTCATTCAAAGTTTCATTTTCAGCCACTTTTAATGCCAAAGCTTCTTCAACATTAGCTGGTGCATATTCAACAACTGCATTTGCAACAGCATGTAGCAATTCGTTAAATTCTGCATTACCAGCAACGAAATCAGTTTGTGAATTCAATTCGATGATAGCAGCTTTATTATCCTTTGAAACAACATAAGTCATTCCTTCTGCAGCAACAGCGCCAGCCTTTTTAGCGGCTTTTGCCATTCCCTTTTCACGCAAAGCATCAATTGCCTTGTCCATGTCACCTTCAGTTTGAACCAATGCCTTCTTGGCATCCATCATACCAACACCGGTCTTCTCACGTAACTCTTTAACTTGTGAAGCAGTAATAGCCATTTTTATGGTCTCCTTGTATATGCTAAATCTTATCTAAACTAGTATACACGAAAATTAAGTCATTTTCTATATAGTTAGCTAGATATCTACTACCATTTTACATGAGTTTTGCTCATAGCGCAAAAAAAGCTTACGCCCAATTAGGCGTAAGCTTTTTTATATCTTGAAAAGCAGAATTAGTTCTTCTTACCTTCAACAAGATCAGTCAATTCTTCGATTGAAGCTGGCTTGTCACCTTCGGCAGCAAAATCAGCCTCTTCAACAGAATCTTCACCTTGGTTACCTTCAATAATAGCATCAGCCATCTTTGAAGTAATCAAACGTACGGCACGGATTGCATCATCGTTTGATGGAATCTTAACGTCAATTTGATCAGGGTCAGCATTAGTGTCAACCATAGCCACGATAGGAATGTTCAACTTGTGTGCTTCTTGCACTGCCAATTGTTCCTTGTGAGGATCAACGATAAACATCAAATCAGGAATCTTAGGCATATCTGCGATACCACCCAAGAATTTGTTCAACTTTTCACGTTGCTTGATTAGCAATGAAACTTCCTTCTTTGGCAAACGATCAAAAGTACCATCTTCTTCCATTGCACGTAATTCCTTAAGACGGGCGATACGTGCTTGGATAGTATTCCAGTTTGTCAAAGTTCCACCTAACCAACGGTGGTTAACGTAGAACATGTTTGCACGAGTTGCTTCTTCAGCAATTGAGTCTTGTGCTTGCTTCTTAGTACCAACAAACAATACCGTTGCACCATCAGCTGCTGCATCACGAACATAGTTATATGCTTGATCAACCAACTTAACTGTCTTTTGCAAATCGATAATGTAAATGCCGTTACGTTCCGTAAAGATGTAATCTGACATCTTTGGGTTCCAACGACGAGTTTGGTGTCCAAAGTGTACACCAGCTTCAAGTAATTGCTTCATTGAGATTACTGCCATGAGTATCTGCCTCCAAATGTTTTGTCCACCTAGCCTCGCATGTAGCCTGGCGACCCGTAAAAGGGGCACCCGTCAAACTATTGAGAACTAGTGAGTATTTTTGGTATAAAACCAATTACTTACTATACTCATTTTTTTCATAAATGTCAATAAATTAATCCATAAATACACTAACTTGATGATTTCGCAAAAAGGCCTCTTTTTGCTTTCTACTTAATTGTTTAAACATTGCCTCAGCATGAAGTGCATCATGTTTCGATTCAAAAGCTTCTGCATAAATTAATTGTAATGGATGCCGCTTAGCTGGTCGCGTAAATTTTGCCCCCTTACCGGCCTCATGCGTTGCAAAGCGTTGCCCAACATCATTTGTAAAACCACAATACAACATATTATCTGCTGTTAATAAGACATACATATAATAAAGTTTATTCATGTTGTTGCCGGCCTTCATAAATTGACCATACGGCATCAGTATACGTATCGTCTTGATTATGTGTAATAATTGGTGGTAGTATTTGTGCACCTGACAATTTACCATCTTTAATAGCATCAATTAATAGCACATTAGCAGGTTCACCTGCTTTAGGATAAACAAACTGAATTCGCTTAGGGGACAAATGATTTTTTTGTAAGGTAGCTAAAATTTCAAATAAGCGATCTGGTCGGTGCACCATATAAAAATGGGCTTTATTTTTTAACAATTTTTTTGCTGTATATATTACCAATTCTAAATCAGCCATAATTTCATGACGTGCAATCGCATAATGCTCATTTTCATGAATAATGGTTTGATCATTATCTATTGAAAAATATGGTGGGTTTGACACAACCATATCAGCTGATCCTGGCCGGATATCATCAAAAATATCACGCATATCTGCGTTTATGATTCTAATTTTATCCGTCAAATCATTCATCATAACTGAACGTTTAGCCATATCAGCAAGCCTTTCTTGAATTTCTACACCAACAATATTACCCGTGACTTTATGTGCCATAAATAATGCCACTGCCCCATTTCCTGTCCCCAAATCAACAGTTAACCCACGTCCGCCCTTACGTGGTTGCGCAAAGTTTGCAAGTAAGACTGCATCTAGTGAAAATGAAAAAACATTTTTACTTTGAATAATATGAACATCATCGTTATATAACATGTCAACACGTTCATCAGGTAATAATTCAACTTTCATAAAAATTAAACTCCTTATTTCATAATTATTTGCCAATAACGCCATTTTTGTGGGATAATAAGGCGTTATTATTAGGGAGGATGAACAAAATATGTTCTATTCATTCATACGTTATGTTGCTGCTGGCGTTGTCTGGCTAATTAATGGTCGTTATAAATTACTTGGCACAGATAAATTACCAAAAGGCAATTATATTTTAGTCGGCCCACACCGTACTTGGTGGGAACCAATTTTCTTTGCACTAGCAGGCTGGCCACATCGTTTTAGTTTTATGGCTAAAAAAGAACTTTTTAAAAACCCCATTTTAAAGTGGATTTTAATTCATGCCAATGCTTTTTCGGTTGATCGTGATCATCCTGGTCCTTCAGCAATCAAGACGCCTGTTCAAAATCTTAAAAAGACTGACTTAAGTTTGATTATGTTTCCATCGGGCAGTCGGCATTCTGAGGAAATGAAAGGTGGTGCATTAATAATCGCCAAACTTTCTGGTGTACCATTAGTCCCAATTGTTTATCAAGGACCTGTTAAATTTTCGGGATTGTTTAAACGTAAAAACGTGACTATGGCCTTTGGTGATCCCATTTATATTGATAAACGAACGAAAATCAACGAAGAAACGACCAATGAATTTGGTAATACTCTCCAAGCTTCATTTGATAAATTAGATCAAGAAATTGATCCTAATTGGGTGTATGTGGATCCTAAGCCAACAAAGAAAAACAATCATTAAATATGAGTGGGATATTTTCTCACATAAAAAGGTAAACTCATTTTAAACAAATGTTTTTACCTTTTTTATTGCCCTCGTGCATAAACATATGCCTAATAAAAAAGTTGAGTTGTTGTCAACTCAACTTTTTTAATCACACTATTTCTTCTTTGAAGAAGTTTGTGCTTGATTCTTCATTTGTGACATCATTTGGTTCAAACGCTTTTGTGACGGCTTTTGTCCCATTGAAGTCATCATTGATTTCATCATTTCTTCTGAAATTGGTGGATTATTCTTAATATACGTCTCCATTGAGCGACGTGCAATAAAGAAACCAGCGACAGCACCAAGTATCGCAGCAAGAATGACAATAAAAATCCAAATTGTTGTGTTCATTTTATTACTCCAAAAATATATTCAAATGCTATTATATCTAATTATACGCCTTTTTACTAGTTATTAGAACGTTTAATTATCGCGAATACCTTTGTCACGTTGAATTTTCTTTACTTTTTCAGGCGTGACTTCATTACCATCTTCATCATAAACCTGAAGCATTTCTACTTGTGAACGAAATGCTTTTCTAAAATTATCCAAAAATTCAGCTCGCAATTCAGCACGTTCTGAAATTTCTTCCTCTGTTAACCCTTCTGAGGTTTTTGCTTTAGCAGCTAATTCGTTAATTCGTGTACGAACAGCCATCATATGTTCAGTTTCAGCCATGCCCATTCCACCTTTTCATTGAAGTTAATGGTATCATTTTAACATAATTCACTCGATTCATTACATAATTAATTATACAAATATCAACAAAAACAATATTTAACGTAGAATAGAATTGATAAAAAGGAGTACTCGATGATGACTAACAAGTCTACCAAACAATTAGATATTTTGAAATTTATTTATGAAAAACAACAACAGCGTGGTTATCCACCAACCGTCCGTGAAATTGGTGATGGTGTTGGCTTAGCTTCTTCTTCTACTGTTCATGGTCACTTAACAAGATTACAAGATAAAGGCTTTATTCAAAAAAAAGCAGAAAAAACACGCGCTATTACGGTGACACCTACAGGTATTCAAGCCCTCAAAAAGGCAGATATACTCACTTTAGCTGATACACCAGCTCCTATGATTAATACACCTCAAGATATAGTAGCCTCACTAGATGAAGAAACTATTATACTAAAACATAATAGCAACACGATGATTAATATTGGTATTTTAAATCATGATTATCTGATTATTAAAAAAGAGACTGCTATTCCAGATGGTGCAATTGTTGCCGTAATTTTAGATAAGAATAGTGATGGTGCACGCCAAACAAATGTCTATCGTTATTTTAAAGAAAGAAATCAAGTCCGTTTACAACCAGAAAATAGTAATCTCAAACCAGTTATTACTAATAACGTTGAAATTATTGGCCAAGTTATTGGTGTTTATCGTAACGAAATTAATTAAAAAATGAGTGATGTCAATTAAAACATCACTCATTTTTACTATTTATTACGATTATCGTAGTAATCTTTTTCTTGTTGTTCCCAATTAGCTTTATCAGCTTCTGTAATTGGGCGCATTACTTTAGCTGGATTACCAACAGCAACAGTATCAGCTGGGATATCTTTAACCACCACAGCACCGCCACCAATTACAACGTTATCACCAATCGTGGCCCCCGGGCCAACAAAAACGTTAGCACCAATCCAAACATTGTCACCAATTGTTATTGGCTTACCATATTCTAACCCACGTACACGGACAGCTGCATCAATCGGATGACCAGCAGTAATTAAACTAACACGTGGTCCAATCATAACATTATTACCAATATGTACTTCACAAGTGTCTAAAATCGTTAATCCCGTGTTGCCGTAAAAGGTATCGCCAATATAGATATTTTTCCCGTAATCAATATACAGATCAGGCTCAATATAACTATCTTTACCAATTTTCCCCATTAAATCTTCTAATAATTCTTGTACCTGTTCTTCATCTTCATGGGCCGTTTGATTATACAATGCCACACGTCGTTTACCAGCTTTACGAGCAGCAATCAGTTCTTTATCACCTGATTTATAAAGCTTACCCGACAACATAATTTCACGTTCTGTTTTCATTAAATCACCCCAAATATATAAGTATGGCTATTATTTTAACATAAATTATGAGGTACATCTAAATGCTAAAAATTCTATTAAAGATAAAATATGGGATATATATTAGCGTTATAATAACTTAAAGATTATTTATACAATGAGGTGTTCTTTTAATGAGTAAACAAATGCAACGTGATGCCACTTTTGACATCGCCAGGGCAATGGGCGTTTTGGGTGTAATCATTGGTCACACTTTAATGGGTGGCCATTTAAATTTCTTACAAAATATTATCTTCGAAATGAATTTACCCATTTTTTTCTTCGTTTCAGGCTATTTTTATCGAAATAAAAAGATAATGTCACTAATAAAAGGCGGCTTCAATACCTTACTGTTTCCATACATAATTTTGGCTATAATTTGGATTATTTTAAATTACATAAAAATTCCGACACTACACACTATTAAAGTTTTTACAATAGCTGCATTTTATGCCTCAGGTGCACCCGGAATAGCATTATTTGGAGATGGCAACATTGCAATTGGTGCCCTTTGGTTTTTACCAGCCATGTTTATCGGTAACATACTATTTCATTTTATTATGAAGTTAAAAAGTCATTCTCTACAAATTATTTTTGTCCTAATTTGCGTTTTACTTGGTTTTTATCTAGGTCCTTTATATCGATTCCCACTTTCCTTGGCAGCAGTTCTTCAAGTACAACTTTATTACTATGCTGGACATTTATGGAAAAATTATCGTCAAAAAATTGAAAATAATTGGACATATTATTTACTGATATGCATTTGTGCAACTTTTTGGATTGTCGGTGCTTTATCAGGTTGGTATGGTTTAACCGCTGGTACAGCAAATCATATTTTATTAGCAACACTTGGCGGACTTGGTACACCGTTTATTTTACTATTACTGGCCAAAGGTATTATTAAATTTACAACTAATTTTGCTGCTCTTTTTAAATGGATTGGGCAAGTGTCGATTTTGTTTTTCATCTTTAACTGGCTTGATATTATCTTCATAGATTCGATGGTTAATACACACCTATTGATACCACTATCCGCTGCTGTGAGTGAAAATGCTGCTTATATCATCATTAGTCTTATCAGAGTATTATGGTCCATTATTGCTGTTTTTATCGTTCTAAAATTTAAATTTATTAGAACCATTTTTTTAGATAAAAATGCACCTCTTCATATTTAACAAAAACTTCATCCCGTGAGAGTTCCGGGATGAAGTTTTTGTTTGTGCTCATATTTTTTGCATAAAAAATCCCCTATTGATAGATAAAGAATATAATGCAAATTCATCTTTATCTATCAACTGGGGACTCCAACAATGTATTTAAACTGGCCCGTTAATCTTTTATTACACCTTATTGATTATCTGTAAAACTATCATCTAAATAATGATTACCAGCAGTAATATCATATTGTACTAACATGAATTCATGTAACAATTTTTTCTGCTTTGACGTCAAATCTTTTGTATTTAACTTATGCCCCTGCTCATCAACAAATGTGTCTCGTGTGTAATTAGCAAGTGCTGGTAATTCATCAACAAATTTGGTCTGCAAAGCAAAGAACGGTGTCAATTTACTGTTAGTAGCTTTTAATGCCAATGCTGGAAAATCACTTGGTGATGCGTACGGACGCTCATCATGCTGTAACTTACTCTTATTCATTTTACGGGCAGCTGCATTCTGATAAATAAAGTAATCAGTTTCATGACTTGTTTGCATTTGCTTATTTTGATCGACAAAAGTAAATACAACCGGCCAATGATCACCATAAAAAACCATCGTTATTGGGCGCTTAATCTTTTCAACTTTAGCAATTAATTTTTTCGTTGCCAAATCGGTTTGGTGTACACCTGTAATGTATGTTTCAATTTGATCCTTAGTTGAATTTGAAACAGCCGGTTCTTTCATCTTATAAGGACTATTCGGATATTCTTTAGCTGAATATGGTAAGTGATTCTGCATTGTCATTAATTGTAAAAACTGTGAATCTTTATTATTTGTGGTATCCACTTTATCTAATAAGAATTTATACGCATTTTCATCAGTTGGATACTCTGCACGAGATGATAATTTACCAGTGTACTTGTCCGGATACTTATAGGTTAACCCATCAGTTGTGTAGAACTTTTGAATTCCCATATCTTTGTAAGCATCACGCCGGTTATAAAACATTCCTGCATATGGATGAAGTACTTCTCGTTTATCAAATAGACTTGGTAGAATGGGTGTTTTATGTGCAAATGGTACAACTTGTGTATAAGGAACTGCCATTTCTGGTGCAAAAGTTGCTAAAGGAAGCCCAGCAATTGTCATATATTCAATGTTGGCTGTACCACCACCATGACCTGACGACAGCATTTTACCAGAAATTACTGCTTTATCTTTAATAGCATCAATATTTTTATAAGCATCTGGCCCTTTATATGCTAAATTAGGAACATCATCTGGATTGGTTAATGATTCACTCAAAATAGAAATAACTGTTTGTCCTTTTAAATTATCCTGTCTTGTTTCATTTAATTTATCTGCATATTGGGTATATTTCTTTTGTAAATGTGCCATTTCTTTAGCAGAATAACCAGCCGGTTCTCGCATAATGACACTAGAAATATTTGATACAAATGTCATAATTGGGCCATTGACCATGGCATCATCAACGCCTATTTTATTTTGCCATTGATACCCAAAATGATTTAAAATAGCACGATTTTGATCAGCATTAACGACAAACGGTGTTGCTAACATTAAAAAGGTAACGATTAAAACAACCAATCGGCTCCCTGCCTGCTTAAACATCATACTTTGCACTGACTCAGAAAACTTACCAACTTTTTTTCGGCGTATATAGAGCTCTAATCCAACTGCAAGTACAAGCAGTATGACAATCCCTGCTACAGCCGCAACTAATAAGTCTTTATCAACCATTTTTGTCAATCCACTGACAGCAGTAACTTCTGACATATCACTAAAAATAATTGGTTCGTTACGCGTTTTCATTTTCATATATTCAGCCACAATTGCTACAATTGCCGTTAACGAATATATCGCAACCCCCATAAACAAATGATTAACCAGCACTACTATAAAAATAAATAATGTTAAACAAGCTAGTATTGAATAGAGTGCTTGTGGTCGCATCATATATTGACGGACAAAATCTAATACAACTGGTATATCAGTAGATTGATAGTTCAGGCGCCCCCATACTTGAAAGTGCATTGCAAATTGCAACAAAAAAACTGTCACAATACTTAAAACTAACCCAATAATTAATAATTTCATCCAGCCATTGAAAGAAGGTCCTATAAATTTAGATTTATTAAAAATTCTCTTCATCTAATTTACCCTATCCTTATCCCAATAATCCGTAATTTTAATTACTGCCCATTTCGATACAATAATAATAAGCAAAACGATTACCCAAGCCAGCATAAAAACAAGCCATTCAGTTGTAATTATATTGTTTAGCTGATTTTTTATCGGCACAATCATCGTCATAAACGATAAAATAGCAATGCTTATACTGTAATGTTTACCTATACCAATCAACCACATCGTCCAGCGAGATAAATGCTCACTAATATACCAAATAATTGATAGTATCGCTTCAAGTATGATTATGGCTGCCAATGTTCCAATAATCCAATGATTAATTTGCGCAACAGTTAATTCATACGCACCATTATGTGACATTATCCAACTAATAATACCACCTGCCAAAATTGTGGCTCGTGCTGGTTGCCAGGCCTTGGTTTCATCATTAAAATAGTGACCTAATAACATAAATGGTTGCACCACTACCCCTGATGTAAAAGACCAAGGTAATTGGACCCCTCGTGAAACATAAAATCCACCATATGTTATTAATACAACTAATACAATTTGTAGGGACAGTGGCTTAATTTTAATAATTAAAGTTGTTATAATAGTTCCCCAAAACAAGGCTAATAACGCCCAACCAAGGCCAATACCGGTCTCAAATTGCCAAAACATTGTGGCTCCTGGCCAACCATTACCATATAGCATCGCCTTTACACCAACCCGAATCGCTTGAAATGGCTGGTTAAGTAACGATGTTAATCCAAACATTTGGACAAATTTACTACTAGCAATCAACAAGAGACTAATTAAAAAATATGGTACTAAATATTTTAATATTGATTGTGTAAGTGTTTGTACAATTCTTTGATTAATTTTAATTGCATATCCAGCAACAAAAAATATCATTGGCCAAGTGGTCCATGTTAAAAACCGATACCACGCGATATTCTGCTGTTGGCTAACCATTTGCATCGCAATCAACATAATGATTGCAACGCCTGTTAAAACGCTAACAGTTCTTTTTCTAATATTCATTATTTCTTTGTCCATACCCAATCTTACAAATTAAAAATTTATTCATTATATTTTAAAAAAACGCTCTTATTATATTACCATTTTTAGTAAATAAAGCACAAATTATTACCAATTCACTCTGTCATACATCTCTATTTAAGTAAATAAAAACACCAAATCAAAAAAAATAACAACTTTTGATTTGGTGTTTGCTTTATCTAAATTATTTATTTTTATTTCTTAATACGCTGACTAATAATAATAAAAATGTCACCATGCTAATTATCCATGCAATATACGTTGTTATTGGGGTAATGGCACGAACAGTTACTTTATTAATAGCCACATTTCTAGTTTTGATAACTAATTGCTTATCCTTATTTATTTTATAATCATAGTGCTGATGATGATTATCGACTATTTCATAATTCAATCCCTGATACCCCACCATCGGCAAAATTGTCTGTACTTGTTTTTTAAACTTAGATTGATAGATTAAACCATTACTAATTGATTTTGTTGACGTACTAATAAGTTGACCATTCTGTATAATTTTCTTTTCTTGCAAAGCTTTATTAAACTGAAAATTAGCTGGCATATAATCAAAAGCACCATAAGTTATCCAATACCCCATAATATTCTTAAAATCATCATTTTTAATTTTAAAATTAGCAATCGGTGTATAACTAACTGGCTTTTTTGACGTAGGTTTATAATCTGTGCGTACTGACAATGCATTAACTCGATCGACAAACCCAAATTTCAAGCTAAATAATGTAACAACAACTGATATTATTGTTAATCCTACATATAAAATACGTTGCACTTTAATAGATTGGAAGATATTACGAATCATAAAAATTGACGTTAAACTCAATAAAAAGATAGCGATAATAAATACACGATGTGGAAATTGAATAACGCCCAACGGTGTCGTATACAAATATTGCCAAATATAACTCATACCGCTAAAAATAATTAACATTGATACAATTGTTGCATATTTAGTAAAACGATCTTGTTTCCACCAAGTAAATAACACACCAAAAATTGATATGAATGCGACAATACCAATACTATTTGTTTTAAAAATAACATCTGATTTAAATGAAAAAGCTGTCTTAAATAATTCTTGAATATCTGGTGCAGACCAAATCGTTAATGTCGTAGCACCAGGTGTGGCTAAATCATTACGCAACATTGCAATAATAAACGGCATTAAGAATACCATTGATAACAAAATTGTAACAATAGCTGACACAGACAAATTAGCTAAGCTATTCAATTTATTTTTTTTGAAAATCAATAAAAAGCCCGTAAATATTGCTGTGTAAACCGTAATAATAACAAAAGATAACATGTGTGACAAGATAATTAAAGTAAAGCCAATTGCTAACAATAAAATAGTCTTTCTATCTAACTTCACAATATTATCGGTCGTACTTTTTACCAAGCGAATCAATCCCAGTACCACCAATGGCATAAACGACATCGCCCATACTTCTCCAAATAACCATTGTTGGACCGATTGCGATATCAATGGCGTTGTTATTGTATAAATAAAAGCAGCAATTGTACTTTCTAACACCGATAACGAAAGCTCTTTTCCGACCCATTTTGCAATACTAAATTGGACCATTAACTGTGCCCACATTAAGACATACAATGACGTAACTGGTGGGAAAATAAATTGTAAAATTGCACCAATATATATTGGTAGTGACGGATACATGGTTGGTACCAAACTACCAATTTGATTTGATGAAAATGTTGAAATAACAGGAATTAAATTCCCGCTTTTTAAATGATTGTAGTATTCAAATATTCGATTAGCATGAAATTGCAAATCTGCACCTGAATAAAGAAAGCCAAAGCGGCCAACATACGCTAACAGCATGACGAAAAATAACGCTGGTATTAAATAATAAATCCCTTTTTTGATGGCATTAATCCCCATGTTTACTCCTTAAAAAATAACATTTTATGCAAAATAAAAGTGCTTTTTTAACTAGCACGATTATTATTATATCATTTCACTTCATCAAAAAAACCATTAACTAAGCATGTGATTGTCATTACTTGATAAAATCATTTTTTAAGTAATGATTACCCGAACTCAAATCATATTGCACCAATTTCAAGTCATGTAATAACATTTTTTGTTGTTTAGTTAAGTCTTTCGTTGATAACTGATGGCCATTATTATCCACAAAGCGATTGCGTTGATAATTTGCAAATGCTGGTAGTTCTTTCACAATTTTTGTTTGTAAAGCAAAAAGTGGTGATACCTTACTATTCGTTGCCTGCAAAGCTAGTGCCGGAAAATCACTTGGTGATGCATAAGCACGTTCATGTTTATTCAAATTTTGCTTGCTTTGTTCTTGTGCAGCTTTGTTTTGGTATATAAAGTAATCAGTTTCATGTGAACGTTCCTGTTGCTTATTTGGATCAACAAAAGTAAAAACACCTGGCCAATGATCACCATAAAAAATCAGCGTAACTGGTCGCTGCAATCTATCTAATTTAGCAATCAAATTCTTTGTTGCAACATCAGTATAGTGAACACCTGTGATGTATGTTTCAATTTGTTCTCGTGCTGTATCTGATAAAGTTGGTGATGTCACTTTGTAATTGTTCTTACCATATTCACCAGGGTTATATGGCATATGGTTTTGCATTGTCATTAATTGCAAAAACTGCGAATCTTTATTTGAAGATTTTGCAATTTTCTTTAACAAATATCGATAAGAATTTTTATCAGCTGTATATCCTGAATCACCTAAAGTACCTGCATATGAAGCGGGATATTTATATTTTTGGCCATCTGTTGTATAAAACTTTTGAATTGCCATCTTCTTATAGGCATCACGCCGGTTATAAAATGTTCCCACGTATGGATGAATTACTTCACGCTTGTCAAATAATCCAGGTAGCGTTGGTACTTTATCAGCAAACGGTACTAATTGGGTATAGGGAACTACCATTTCTGGCGCATACGTATTTAACGGGAATCCCGCTAAAGTCATATACTCAATGTTAGCAGTTCCACCGCCATAGCCAGATGACAACATTGTTCCAGACATGACAGCATTCTTTTTAATCTGATTAATATTTTTGTAGACATCTGTCCCTGTATACTTTAAGGCGTCTACTTTATTGGGGTCTGTTAGTGACTCACTTAGCAACGTAATAACTGTTTGACCTGCTAAATTATTTGTGCGTGTTTTATTAATCTCTGCTGCATATTTCTCATATTTTTGATCTAGTTTAGCCATGCTTTTAGCTGAATAACCTGCTGGTTCACGCATAATAACGGTTGCAATATTCGATACAAAAGTCATAACTGGTCCATTCACCATGGTATCATCGCCAGTATTAACACTTTGCCACTGATACCCAAAATGCTCTAATAATGCGCGATTACTGTCTGCGCTTGCTAAAAATGGTGACCCTAGTAACACAACTGACGCACATAATACTAACAAACGTTCCCCCATCTTTTGGAACATCATGCCGTGCACTGATTCTGCGAACCTACTTGTGCGCTTTTTGCGTACCCATGTCTCTAAACCAACAACAATAACAATTAATACTAAAATCGTCACGATTGCCCCAAACAGCAAAGTTTTATCAACCATCTGTGTTAAACCACCAACAGCCGTAACCTCAGATAAATCACTGTATAAAATAGGTTCATTACGTGCTTTCATCTTCATATATTCAGCAATGAATGCCACAATCACTAACACCCAATATGTTGCGATACCAATAAATAGATGATTAATTAGTACAATAATAAAAATAAATAAAATCAAACCAACTAATACTGAAAAATATGCTTGAGGACGCTCCATAAACCGGAATGCTGCTTGGAAAGCTTGCCCAATATCATTGGTTTGGTCAAACCGCCCCCATGTTTGGAAATACATTGCAAACTGTAATAGTATTGTGGTACAAATACTAAATATTAAGCCAATCAACAACAGTTTCATCCACCCATTAAATGATGGCCCAGTTAATTTAAAATTTTGAAATCTTTTTTTCATTTAACTAATTCCTTCATTACTAGACCAATTAAAGTAGCGTTGGCCCATATATTGAATCATAAGTTTTACTACGAAAACAATAATAACCATAACTAACCAAATAATCACAAAAGTACCATGAGGTAACTTAATTATCACACTAACATAGTGTGCAATCGGAAACATCAAGTTAACGAAAGCCAACACTGCAATATTAATTGACTGTTTATCGCCCAATTTGACAAAATAATCATATAAAGGATTAGACAATAACTTTGTCAAATAATTGGCAATTAAAATCAACATAATTAACCCTAATAATGCCGTTATTATACCCCAAAACCAATAACGTGTTGTTGCTAAAGTTAATTCAAAAGGACCACTACTAATCGACATCAACCAAACAGTTAGCATCCCTACACCAATGGTAACCGGTGCACTAATATTTGTTATAACGACTGTTTTAAAATATTTTCCTAATAGAATATATAGTTGCATAATCAATGCTGCATCTAACGACCAAGGTAACTGCACTTTAGTACCTAAATAAAAACCTAATACCATCAAAACTAAGCTAATGATTACTTTAACTATTTGAATCCGTAACTTATCTATCATTAATTGGATACATACCCCAAAAAGCAATGCTAGCAAAATCCAAAGCAAACCAATACCAAAATCATGATGGCCAATCAATGTATCTGTTGGCCAACCATTACCATATAACATCGTTACTGCGCCAATTTTCATTGATGGAAACGGTATTTTTACCCATTCTCCAGCTAAATGAAGAACCTGCATTATTTTATTAACAACGACAATAAGTACTCCCGTTATTATGTATGGTAATAAGTAACATCTTATAATATGTAATATGCTAGCTTTACCTTCTTTGTTAGTCATATAATAACCTGCAATAAAAAACAATGATGGCCATGTTAACCATGTTAAAAAATTATATATCACTGGATGATCTGGAATCGTAATCATTTGCATCAATACTAACATCAGTGTAACGATACTGGCCAAGATATTAACAATTCTATTTTTTTCAAGTAATTGCAAAATACTTCCCCTTTTTAGATAACTAATTAAAAAGAGCTAGGTAATAACACACTAGCTCCTTCATTCTGCATTTTTTAAACCTAAGTAGCTACGCTAATAAATAAGAATAACATATTTTCCTTTAAAAGCCCTTATATCTATACTATCGTTTTCTAATAATGTAAAATACTCATTTTTATTTCATGGTTTTTGTAAATTTATTAGACAAATAATGTTGGCCATCACTCAAATCATATTGTACTAACTTAAAATCTGCTAATAAACGTTTCTGTTTACTGGTTAATTGTTTCGTTTGGATAGTATGGCCTTGTTCATCTACAAATTTTCCCCGTGTATAATTAGCAAACGCAGGCAATTGTTCACTCACCTGTGTCTGTAAAGCATAAAACGGTGAAACTTTGACATTCATCGCGTCTAATGTCAAAGCTGGGAAATCACTTGGAGAAGCATATGGCCGCTTAAGATTACTTTGTAACTGTTCCCTTTTTTTAGCAGCATCATTTTGATAAATAAAATAATCTGTCTCATGAGCTTCTTTTGCTTGAATTTGCGGGTCAACAAAAGTAAAAATTCCTGGCCAATGATCACCATAAAACACCAATGTAATTGGTCGCTTTGAATTATCAACATGCTTAATCAATTTTTCCAAGGCCAAGTCAGATTGATGAACACCTGCTAGGTAACTTTCTATCTGGGTCTTAGTATTTCCTGAAACAACTGGTTTTGTCATTTGATACTGATTATTAGGATATTCTCCTTGATAATACGGCATATGATTCTGCATGGTCATTAACTGAATAAATTGCGATTTTTTATCAGTTGACTTCAAAATTTTATTTTCTAAGTACTTAAAGGCATTATCATCTGTCGGATAGGCATTCTCAGAAGCACCACCCAGATACTTTTTAGGATAAGTATCATCCTTATTATCCGTAGTATAAAAATGGTTAATCCCCATTTTCTTATACGCTTCTTTACGATTATACAAACTTCCCACAAACGGATGTAATACTTCTTTTTTATCAAATACTTGTGCAATATTAGGCACTGTATGCGCAAAAGGTACTAATTGCACATATGGAACAGTCATCTCTGGTGCATATGTTGCTAATGGAAAACCAGCTAATGTCATATATTCAATATTAGCAGTCCCTCCACCGTAACCAGAAGATAACATTTTTCCAGACACAGTTGCTTGTTGTTTAACAGCCTCCAAATTCTTAGAAACGTTATCCCCTTTATATTGGAATCCTTTAATATCATTTGGATTAGCGAGAGATTCACTTAAAATATAAGCAACTGTTTGTCCCGCTGCTTTTGATTGTCGTGTTTCATTAATTTGTTGTGCTGTATTACCATACTTCTTCTCAATACGTTGCATTTCTTTAGCCGAATAATCATGAGGTTCACGCATAATAACGGTTGAAATATTCGCCATAAAAGTCGCAATTGGGCCGTTCCAAAGTGAATCATCCCCAGAACTATAAACAACCCGTTGATAACCAAACTTTTGTAGCCAAGCCTGATTATGATCGGCATTAACAACAAACGAAATTGATAATGAACCCATTGTAACGACCAACATAACCAAACGAAACCATTTATTTTTGAACTTTAATTGGCTAAAAAAATTATTTAAACGGCCAAGTTTTTGTTTATGTACGAGATATTCTAGTAATACCGCAATAATAAGGATAATTAATCCTAAACTAACGGCACCAATTAATAATTGGCGATCAATCATTCCTGTTAGGCCACCAACAGCAGTCGCTTCCGACATGTCACTAAACATTATTGGTTCATTACGTGCTTTAACTTTCATGTACTCAGCAACAAAAACAACAATTACTGTTATCAGATAAATCGCTATCGTCATAAAAAAGCGATTTAAAATTGCATAAATTAAAACAAAAAATACAAAACAAATAAACACTGAAAACCAAGCACGTGGCGCTAACATAAATTTAATTGATTCACCTAGGGCTTTTGTAAAATCTGTTGTCTGATTATAACGACCCCAATCTTGGAAAAACATTGCCACTTGCAACATAACTGTCGTACCGATTGCTAATAATAAACCGGTTAATGTTACTCGCATCATTCCAATATAATTTAACGGTCTAATTGGTGTTTTTCTTTTTTTATTTATGCCATTCATTTTTAACCCCTACTTATATACTTTTGTTCTAATGCGCTATTTTTTGATTAATAGTATTAACTTTTGTAACATAACTATCACAGCAATACTAATTAATACTATCAAAATTGTATAAACGTTTGCCATGACACTGTTTATCTGGATAAACAACAATACCAACGTGGCTACTGATAGCCCTAGTATAAAATGATCACCTAAATATTTTAAAATTATTTGCAATGGCTTAATTTGATAAATTACCCTATCATGAAAAACATAAATAACACTTACTGCAAATAAGCTTGCAATGGTGCCAAGAATAGGATGTGGATTATACGCAACAGTAAAATCAAAGGCCCCACTAATACTACTAATAGACCACAAGATAATACCAACAAAAAATGTGGCTAGGGTCATGGGCATTTTTTGTTGGTCTTTAATTAAAGAACCAAAATACATAAAGGGTTGCGCAATCAATGCTGCTTCCAATGACCATGGTAATTGCACAATAGTTCTAAACCAATAACCAGCGGCTGTCAGCATAATGATTGCTATTACCATCAACCACGACTTCTCTAATTTGGTAACCAAATTAAAAATTAACGTCGCAAAAAAGATAGCTAGTAATAACCAAACCAAGCCAACGCCAAAACTGCTTTGACCAAATAAAGTATCTGTTGGCCAACCAATACCATAGGCAAATGTTTTAATAATGGTCTTAACATCTGAAAAAGGTTGCTTAATCCATGATAGTTGGCTAGCCAATATATTCAAAGCCATAATAACAATACTGGTTATGACATATGGTATAACCATTTTTTTTATACCATTTAATAATAGATGAGAAAATGATCGGGTACTATCTATAAAATAACCAACTACAAAAAAGATAGTTGGCACCGTTACTATCGTCAACAGTTGATAAATATGTATGTGTTGCTGTGCATTAATAACTTGCTCAATCATTAATAAAATAAATACTAAACCAACTAATGATTTCATCCGCCCCTTTAGTGTATCCATATCTCCTCCATACCCTATTATAAAAAACAAGAGACCCAAACAAATGTCTGAGTCTCTTTTCAATATATCTTTAGTAACTCATCAATGATAAGATATCATAACCTTCAAGTTTTTCACGACCATTTAAATCTTTTAACTCAATCATAAAGGCCAATCCAGCAACTATACCCCCTAAAGATTCTACCAACTTAATGGCAGCAGCAATTGTGCCACCCGTAGCAAGTAGATCATCAGTAATCAACACTTTTTCACCGGGCTTAATAGCATCTTTATGCATTTCTAATGCTGCTTCACCATACTCTAAAGTATATTTTTCACTAACGGTTTCTCTTGGTAACTTACCAGGTTTACGTGCTAAGACAATACCAGTACCTAGTTCATTAGCAACTGGTGCCCCAACTAAAAACCCACGAGATTCAGGACCAACTACAACGTTCACATCACGCATTTTAGCAAAGTGTGTGATGCGCCGGGTTGCTTCGGCGTACGCTTTTGGATCACCCCATAATGGCGTGATGTCACGGAAGATAACACCTTTTTCAGGAAAATCCGGAATAGAGGTAATATAGTCATTCAAATCCAACATCTGTTTAGCTCTCCTGCTTACTTAAATTCATTAATAACGTTTCTAATTCAGTTGTTGTACTGTAAATTAGTTGTCGTTCAAGATCTCGCTGTACCATAAATTTTTGAAACGTCTCTGTTTCGGTTAGATTCAATGGCGCCGGATTTGGTACAGCATTTAAAACACCATTCTCGATTATAACAAATTTTGCTTCCAAAAACACCTTTAATATTAACTGTAATGTTAACTTGTGTATGCTCAAATGATTGACAGCATCATCCAACTGCCTATTTAAATCAATATTTCTAAACGAATTAACAAATTTAAAAACCTTTGCAAAAGTTGGCTTATCTGGTACTTTTTGTAAATAAACGGGATTTTTAACATAAAACATTGGTACCAAAAGCTCCGGTACAGCATTTTGTAATAGTTCTTGTAATTGTGGCAATGATTCCGGTAAATCCACTAACACCATCGTTTGAATCCCTGTTTGCCGATCAATATCATGCCACATCACTGCATTTGCGGGTTGTGTAATATACTCAGATAGCTGTTGATAATGATTTTTATTGAAAAATACATATGTCGCATTAGCAGCAAAAGTTTGTTTAGTTAAGCGACTAGTACGCTTATCTAAAATTGCGGCCCCCTGAGCGGCCATATCTTTCAACATTAACTGATAGGTTGTACTGCCTCGAAACGTATTTTGACTCATCGTTCCTGTAACTTGCAATGATGAAAAATGGCCATTCAAAGCATCTGCTTGTTGACCCCAACCAAAAGCAATAATTGGTAGTACACCCGCTGCTGTCTGCGCTGTAAATCTTAAATGCTTACCCTCAGACATTGTTTTAACTTTATCAACGTTGTCTACATTAACGACAAATAATGGCTCCGGATTACCCTCACCAAATGGTGCTAACACCTGTAAATCATCAAAATTTTGTTGCGTAAAATCTGATGCAGTAACTTCAGCAGCAATTTGCAATTTTGGCTTTTGAGCTGTATCTAGAGCTTGTTTAGTCGCTTCATCTTTTAAAACTGACCTAATCATTGCCAAATTATCTGTTGGTATCGTCATCCCAGCAGCACTCGCATGACCACCAAAGTTTGTCATTAAATCACGATGACCATCTAAAGCCTTAAACAAGTCAAAAGCTGCTACTGATCGCCCAGATCCCTTCATCTCGTTATCATTTATTGTTAACACAATCGTTGGTTTATCAGTTTGCTCAACTAATTTGCTAGCAACAATACCTAATACACCTTCATGCCATCCTTCACCAGCAACCACTAAAACTGGATCAGCTGATAATTCTTGTGCTTGAGCCTGTGCAGCAACCGTTATATCATTCACTAATTGCTGTCGCTTTTGATTAAGTTCGTTAACATGTTCTGCTAAAGTTTTAGCACTTTCATCATCATCCATCAATAACAATCGAACACCCGTCGTTGCATCTTCCAAACGTCCCAAAGAATTAAGACGCGGTGCAATCGTGAAGCCAATTGTTGATGAATCGATATCTGATAATTGTGTACCAGCGGCTGCTAACAATGCTGATAACCCCGGACGTGGATCTAACTTTAAATTTTCAAGCCCTTGTTTTACAATGATTCGATTTTCATCTGTCAATGACATAACATCTGCCACCGTACCTAGAGCAGCTAAATCCAACACTTCATCTGCTGGTTCTTCAAGCAATGCTGAAGCAACTTTAAAAGCAACACCAGCACCTGATAAACCACCAAATGGATACTCACCATCTGGATGACGGGGATGTACAATCGCTGTCGCTACCGGTAAATCTGCTGGTAACTCATGATGGTCTGTAATAATAACATCAATACCCTGTGACATTAACCAAGCTACTTCGTTTTTACCTGAAACACCATTATCAACTGTCACAAGCAACTGCATCCCATCAGCAGCAAGTTTTTGATAATTATCTAAATTAGGTCCGTATCCATCACTAAAGCGACTTGGGATAAAATAAGTCACATTAGCACCCATCAACTCCAAAGCCCACGTCATAATTGCCGTACTGGTCATACCATCAACATCGTAATCACCATAAACAACAATGTTTTCACCGTTGTCAATAGCCTGGAATAAACGTTCAATCGCTTTATTCATATCATGCAATAAGAATGGATCATATAACGCTGAGATTTCAGGACGTAAAAAGGCATTTGCTGTTTCAACGGTATCATAGCCACGATTGACCAAAATTTTAGCAATTAATTTAGAGATACCAAATGTTTCGCTCAGTTCATTAATCGCTTTTTGGTTTTGAATATCCGGTTGTTCCCATTGATAACGTGAATTAATCATGAAATGCCTCCTCGTTCTATGAAATAGTGTCTGTTTCAGGTAATGTCATTGGTTTTGAATTTGTTTGTTCACCAAATGGCACATCATACACATCAAAATCATTAACAACACGTATGTTTTCAAAAGTTGAACGTGCTTGATAAGCCAATTCATTTGCTGCCTTACCTGCATAACGTGCCGAAATATGTGTCAATAATAACCGTCCAACTTGAGCTTGCGCTGCAATTTTAGCTGCCTGTATGCTAGTTGTATGGTAGTGATTACGTGCTTGCTTACCTTCACCTTTACCATATGTTGATTCATGAACCATAACATCAGCATTTTTCGCCAGTAGTAGCGTATTGTCATTTTTTCGTGTATCCCCGATAATTGCAACACAACGACCAGGCTTCGCTTCACCAATGACATCCTTACTATAAATAGTTCGTCCGTCTGACAACGTAATATCCTTACCTTGTTTTAATTGTCCATATAATGGACCTTCTGGTACGTTCAATTCGCGCAAGCGTTCTACTAGTAATTCACCTGGATGTGCATGTTCTTCAACACGGTAGCCAAATGATAAAATACGGTGGTCTAATGGTAGAGCTGTTACTGTGAATTTAGCCGTTTCTAATACCTCGCCACCTGCGTCAGGTAATTCCACAAAAGAAATTGGATAGGTTAGATGGGTTTGTGAAACTTGTAAACTAACTTCCACAAATTGACGGATTCCTTTCGGCCCATATATCATTAAGGGCTCATCGCCTCCTTGAAAAGAGCGTGAAGACAATAGTCCTGGTAATCCATAAATATGATCACCGTGTAAATGCGTGATAAATATTTTCGTGATTTTGCGTGGTCGAATAGTTGATTGTAACATTTGACGTTGCGTACCTTCACCAACATCAAACAACCAAACTTCATTAATTTCCTCAAGCAAACGTAAAGCAACACCCGTTACATTACGAAAACGTGCTGGAGAACCAGCGCCAGTCCCTAGAAACTCAATTTGCATAATTAGGAACTCCTTATCCTTTTAAATTATTTGTGCTTATTTCTAATTGAATTTTACTCAAAAAGAAAACCGCCTAAATGACGGTCTATACTAGTTATAATTTTAGCATTTTTTAACTGCTTTATACAGCAGTTTAATGATGCTAAAACGTAATTGTCCTAACTGATGATGGTTTTACAATCTCATTATTTGCTGAATCTTTAACTGTCGCAAATTGTATATCCAGTGATGATAAATGTTTTCCCACATGTTTAGGAACCAATACAGTTGTCGTTGTCGACGTCGTTTCGTAAGGTACAATACCTGAAGTATTTAAACGACCATCGTTGTAGATACCACTCAATATCGACATCGTTGTGTCATCAGAATATTTAATTGCTGTAATACCAGGTGTAATTGCTGTTACTAAATTATTGTTTGTCACATCATAGTTAATAACCAACGTGATAAATTTGGCACCTAATTTGCGATCGTTTAACGAACGTTTAGCTGATAATAGCGAATTTTGTGTGCGTGCAGTATTCTGAATAATATTGATATTTTTAATATGATAAATCATATTACCATTCGTAATGGTACTATCAACTTTTTTATTATCTACCCACTTCTGTTCAAGTCCTGTTTCTGTTAGTTGGTACTGACCAATTTTTTTAAGTTGTCCACGTTCAACATAGTTTTTATTTGCTAAATCTTTTTTGGTCGGTTGATATTCTTCATAACTGTCTTGTCCTTTTTTGGCAAAAGGAAGTTTATTATGATTCATAGCTTCTTCTGCCATTGTTCGTACACGCGTTGGTTGCCCATTGTTACGATATAATACTAAAACCATAATGAGCGCAACAATCGCAATTATGGTCGTTAAAAGCCAGCCCATTCGTCTATGCATATTACCCTTCCTTAATTAGGCTAACACAATAATGTTGTCTATAATACGATAACCGTATATTTTATGTAATAATTGTTCGCTATCACGAATCATTATCTCCAAATCATTTTCATCATACTTTTGTAAATCATGAATCGTTGTGCTTTGATTTGGCGCTAACGTTAAAATTAATTTTTTATCTTCTTTACCCATAATTTCAACAAACACATACTCTGATGAAAATAATTGTGTTGCCAACGGACGTTCTAATGGCATACCAAGTAAAGAAATTTTTAAATCTCCTAAGCGCATTTAGTAACCTCCGTTTTCTTTATCAATTATGCCATACAAAAAAGCAAGTAACCTTAAACAAAGTCACTTGCTTGTATTTTTAGCCGAAAAATCCTTTTTTATGTTCACCAGTCATTGCTTCTTTAAAAGCTTCAAGTGCTTTCTTCTGTTCCTTATTCAATTTCTTTGGAACATCTACATACAATGTCACAATGTGATCACCGTTGTTACCACTACGCATATGTGGTGCACCTTTACCACGTAGACGGAAATTAGTCTCAGTTGCTGTACCAGAAGGCACCTTTAATTTAACATCACCATGCACTGTTTTAACTGAAATTTCGCCACCTAATGCAGCTGTTGTAAAGTCAATTGGCATACGTGAATAAATCGTTGTCCCTTCACGTTCAAAATCATCCTTTGACGGTGAAACACGGAATACAACAAACAGATCACCATATGGACCACCATTAAAGCCGGCTTCACCTTGACCAGTCAAACGCATTTGTTGACCATTTTCAACACCAGCTGGAACAGTAACCTTTAGTTCTTTGCTTTCTTGTTTACCGTCATTTGTTGCACGTGTATACGAAATTGTTGCATCTTTACCAAAAACAGCCTCTTCAAAGGTTAGATTCATTCTGTATTGCAAATCTTGTCCCTTGCGTGGACGGTTAGGATCTTGGAATCCACCACCAAACATTTGACTAAAGATATCACCAAGGTCAGAAAAGTCGCCATATTGGGCGTTACCGCCACCAAAACCACCAAAGCCACCGAAACCACCTTGACCACCAGGTTGGCCATCTGTTGCACCATATTGGTCATACATTGCACGCTTTTGTTCATCACCTAATGTTTCATAGGCTTCTTGTATTTCTTTATATTTTTCTTCAGCACCTGCCTCATGATTAAGATCTGGGTGATACTTTTTTGATAATTTACGGTAAGCCTTCTTAATTTCATCTTGTGAGGCATTTTTATCAATACCTAAACGCTCATATAATTCAGTATTATTCATGAGGCAAATCCTCCTAAAAATTTTAATATGTATCGTGATTGCGAGCTGCTATTCTCACAATCACGTACGGTCTGTAACGTAGGGGTGTTCAGATCGTTAAATCATTTGATTATTTCTTATCGTCATCTGATACGTCTTCAAAGTCACCGTCAACAGTATTGTCATCTGATTGACCTTCTTGTGCGGCACCTTCTTGACCTTCAGCTGGTTGTGCTTGTTGATACAACTTAACAGCTAATTCTTGAGAAACCTTTTCCAAAGCTTCCTTCTTGGCCTTCATATCTTCTAAGTTATCAGCTTCCTTCGCTGCTTTCAAGTCTGCAACGCCATCTTCTACTGGTTTCTTATCATCTTCAGGCAACTTGTCGCCAACTTCTTCCAAAGTCTTTTCTGATTGGAAAATCAATTGGTCAACTTCGTTACGTAAGTCAGCTTCTTCCTTACGTGACTTATCAGCTTCTTCGTTAGCCTTTGCATCATTCATCATACGTTCAATTTCTTCATCTGACAATGATCCTGAGCTTTGGATGGTAATCTTTTGCTCTTTATTTGTTCCCAAATCCTTAGCAGATACAGAAACAATACCATTACGATCGATGTCAAACTTAACTTCAATTTGAGGTACACCACGTGGTGCAGCTGGAATATCTGCTAATTGGAAACGACCCAATGTCTTGTTATCGGCAGCCATTGAACGCTCACCTTGCAAAACATGGATATCAACAGCTGGTTGGTTATCAGCAGCGGTTGAGAAAGTTTGTGACTTTGATGTTGGAATAGTCGTGTTACGATCAATCAACTTTGTAAAGACACCACCCATTGTTTCAATTCCCAATGACAATGGTGTAACATCAAGCAAAACCACATCCTTAACATCACCAGTGATAACACCACCTTGAACAGCAGCACCAAGAGCTACGGCTTCGTCAGGGTTAATTGAGTGATCAGGTTCCTTACCTGTCAAGTTCTTAACAGATTCTTGAACAGCAGGAATACGAGTTGAACCACCGTTTAAGATAACCTTGTCAATTTCATCAATTGATAGACCGGCATCCTTCAAAGCGCTACGAACAGGTGCTTCAGCACGCTTTACCAAATCAGCCGTTAATTGATTAAATTGTGCACGAGACAAAGTTGTTTGCAAGTGCAATGGACCTTCATTAGTTGCTGTAATAAATGGTAGGTCGATTTGAGCTTCAGTAGCTGATGACAATGTCTTCTTAGCTGTTTCGGCTGCATCCTTCAAACGTTGCAAAGCAAGCTTATCATTCTTTAAGTCAACACCGTGTTCTTTCTTAAAGCCATCAGCTAAAAAGTCGATAACCTTTTGGTCAAAGTCGTCACCACCAAGGTGAGTGTCACCATTTGTTGACAATACTTCGAACACACCATCACCCAATTCAAGGACAGAAACATCAAATGTTCCACCACCCAAATCGTAAACCAAAATCTTTTGGTCTTGGTCTAATTTATCTAAACCATATGCTAATGAAGAAGCAGTTGGCTCGTTAACAATACGCTCAACTTCTAATCCAGCAATCTTACCAGCATCCTTAGTTGCTTGACGTTGTGCGTCATTAAAGTAAGCTGGTACAGTAATAACAGCTTTATCAACTGTTTCACCTAAGTAATCTTCAGCATACTTTTTGATGTATTGTAAAATCATAGCTGAAATTTCTTGTGGTGTATAGTCCTTACCATCAACAGTTACTTTGTAACCAGGCTCACCCATGTGTGACTTGATTGACAAGATTGTATCAGGGTTAGTAATTGCTTGACGCTTTGCTGTGTCTCCAACTTGCGTCTCACCGTTCTTAAATGAAACAGCTGATGGTGTCGTACGACCACCATTAGGATTAGTAATAATCTTTGGTGCGCCACCTTCCATAACGGCAACAGCTGAATTTGTAGTTCCTAAGTCAATTCCAATGATCTTTGACATAATAATTTACCTCTTATTGATCAGATTTTTTTATTTGTTAAATACTAATATTAATGAATAACTGCTTAATTATAAACAGATACCATCGCTGGTCGAACAACACGATCAGCTAAAACGTAACCCTTTTGAAGAACCGTTGCAATGGTATCCGCTGGATGATCATCATCTGCAGGTACTGATTGAATTGCTTGGTGGAAGTTAGGATCAAATGCTTCACCAGCCTCACCGACTGCTTTCACATCATGTTCTTCAAGTGCTGAAATTAGCGTTTTATACACCATTTCAACACCCGTCTTAATTTGTTGCGCTGAATCATCATCAGCTTCAACTTGCAAAGCACGCTCTAGATTATCTACAGCCGGTAAAATTGATTGCGCTAATTTTTGATTAGCAAATTTAACAGCTTGAGATTGCTCTTTTGCATATCGTGCTTGCATGTTTTGCATTTCTGCATGAGCACGCAAGTACTTATCTTCTGCTTCAGAAACTTTGGCTTCTAACTCAGAAATTTGATCTACTGTAGAAGTTGTTTCTTCATTATCAGTGTCAACATTGATTTGTTCACCGGTAACTTCGATTTCTTCTTCAGGAGTCTGCTTTTCCTTTGACATGTCAACACCTCTTTTCTAACGATAATATTCTAGTAACTGTTGCGTTAAAGCACTCCGGAACGCATCAACCAAGCTTATCATGTCAGCGTACCGCATAGATGTTGGACCTAATATAGCTATTGCCCCAACGCCGTACTGTGCAACACGATATGTGGCTGATACTAAACTATATGGTGATAACAAACTGTTACCATTTTCATCACCAATTTGTACCATCACTCCGTCATTTGCCGTTCCAACAACTCGTCGCATATCTCTAGCTGAATCAAGCAATTGATATAATTGTTTGATATCTTGCAAACTAGAATCAGTCGTGAAGTCAAGAACATTTAAATAACCGCCAATGAACACTTTATCATGAATAGAACGTGCCAAGACATCACCGAATAATTGCAAAAATGCAACTGGTGTTCGGATTGTACGTTCCATCTGCCAAGGCAAGTCACCAGTTAGGGTTCGTAAAACTTCAATAATGGGTTGGTTCACTAATGTCTTATTAATGTAATCAACCATATCATCAAGATTTTTTACGGACATACCTTCTGGTAAACGAAAACTTTGACTCGTAACTTGTCCATCATTCGTAACAATAATCGCCATAATTTGTTGGCCGTTAATTGGTACGAGACGAAAACCTGATAAGCGAATATCTGCTGATTCAGGTTTTAGAGCAACAACCGTATAACCTGTTAGGCTTGCTAATTCATTTACCATTGTTTGCATCAAATCATCAATTTCTTGAAAATTACGATTAAACACATGTTCTAAAGATTCCTGAACAACTTTTGATAAATGTTGCTGACGCATTAATTCGTCAACATAATAACGATAGCCTCGCTGTGAAGGGACGCGACCAGATGAAGTGTGCTCTTTTTGTAGCAAGCCCAATTCCTCTAATAGTGCCATTTCATTACGCACAGTTGCTGAACTTACTGCTAAATCTAATTCACTTAATAAAGTTTTAGATCCAACAGCTCTGCCGGTTTTTGCGTAATCACGAATTATGGTGGCTAATATTAGCCGCTGTCTTTCCGTTAACATACGCGTCACCTCCTTAGCACTCTCAACTACTTCGTGCTAACAGTTATTATAGTACACGCCTTATATCTAAATGTCAACACTTTTAGCACTCTTTATTGTAAAGTGCTAATTTATTTCTAAAAATGCTGTTATAGCTAGCTTTTTAAACAATGTAACCAATTAAAAATCCGTAAATTGATTACAAATCATCGAATTCACGGATTTTTCCATATTTACTTAGATACTTTTAACGAGACTCACCTACGATAACATTTCCTGCATATCCAAAACCGACCTTTGTTACATTCTTATTTAACACCCAGTTATAATGTCCCCTCGTACCAACGGGCAACATATTTATTTCATTAAACCAAGCATTAATAACAGGATAACCTTTTGACCACCCTATACCGATTACTTCACCAGCTGTCCGCCAGTGATCCGATGGAATCCCACGTGAATTTGTATAGTTAGCCCTTGTTGTTGCTAGGTTAGCTAATTCATTATCCCAGATAAGTGGCTTGCAGCCATTAGCTGTTCGTATTTTATTCAACTCTCGAAGTGTTACGTCATTTTCTTCTTGCTTATGGCCAACACCTTCATTATTAAAAGACCACTTATTGCCATTAATCATAACTGTTTGGTTTGTTATTTTTAAATACGTTATTGGATCAAAGTAATAATAGTTTTCTTGCCAACGTTGCAACCCACTCTGTACAACACCATTATTATCAACAAGATACCACTTACCCCATTGAGATAATACATAATCCCGCTTATTTAATAATTGACTTGTATTTAAATCAAAATAGTAATATTTACCTTCTATTTTATGAATACCTGTTAATAAAACACCATCATGATTTGCATAATATTTTCCTCCATTAATTTTTAACCACTGATTTTTACGAAGATAATGTGTATTATCTTCACCAAAATAATACTTGTTTCCTGAAATATGTTGTAACGATGAAACAGCTTTGCCATCGTTATTAAAATAGTATGTGTTACCCCATTGGTTTTTAAACACATTATCTTGCCGTAAGCCAGTATTACTATCAAAATAATAATATTGCCCATACCATCGTTGAATTCCAGTTTGTTTTTGTCCATTTTTAAATAGATACCAATTATGACCATCATTTAGATAGCCATTACCTAACATCCCATTTTGATAAAAGCGATGATTAATGTATTCATTCTTATTTTGGGCATTCACACACTTATCATTAGTTACCGTAACTCCCATAGAAATTGCGATAAACATCACACTTGCAATATAATAGCCTTTTTTCATCAAAATTCTCCTTATAACTTTGTCTTTCTTAACAACGTATATAAGGACGTTCAAAATAATTTTTTGTCTATTAAATTATTATCTCTATTTCTTTATAGATTTTGTTTTCGGGTCAAAATAATAGCATACACCATCCATTAGCTGCCAATCTACAAGTAGTATATTGTTATGAGCATATTGTCTATCACCTAGTTCATTCGTTTGCCACCCGTTAGATAGAAAGAGTGTACTATTCTTATCATCAATATTTTGTGTCATATTACGATTATGAACAATGAAATTTGATATTGCATATCCCATTTGTTGATAAACATCTGTTTTTGGATGAACACCATCGTTTAAAGAATATTGACTATAAGCAAAAGGTGACTGTTGCCAATTAATAATCGGAATGCCAAAACTATTAAACGTTACTTTCAATGCGTCCTGCAAATCTTTAAGCGTATAATCACTGGCTTTTTTTTGCAGATAAGAATCAAACGGGACACTCCCCATAATTTTTAAATTAGGATTTGCCTGTTTTAATCGATAAATATTTGATTGTAACCTTTGTTGAACATAACTAATATTATTATCACTATAATTCAAATCATTCACACCGAGTGCAATTAGCAAATAATCTGCACTTTTAAATTCTACATCATTAATAATGTTAGTGACATTATTTGTTAAATCGACTGGTTTAGTTGCGCGATTACCACTTATCTGTGCACCAGAAAAAGAATAACAATCATTTAGTGAATTAGGTTGCAACAGTCGCCTTACAATATTGGGACATGAGTTACTAACAACCCGATTACCATTCCAACCGATCATTAAAGAATCACCAATTATCCAAATATTTTTATCTTTAAAATAGGCTAGTTCCACTAAATTGGAACAATTTTTATTACCTTCGTTTATTTCCAAACCTTTTTTATAATTAGCATTAACAAGTCGTCCTTCGTAAGCTCTGACTACTTCACTTTCTAAATTAAAAACAAAAAAACCAGCTAAGAGAGTCAACAGAAGCCTTATTATTAACATGCTTACCACCTCATTTAATTTATTGTCTCATCATACTACGAAACAAATTACGTAGAAAAAATAAAATTAAACAACCAATAAAAAATTAGTTTTTTTGGCAATTACACTAATCAAAAAAAGATAGACCAGCGACTGCTGATCTATCTAATCGGTTTAATTTTTTATTATTCATCATGATATTTTCGTGATACTAATTAACATCATGCTTCTCGTTAGGAAATTCAATAGTCGGATTGAACTCCTTACCTGCAGCAATACCATCACGCATAATTTTTAAACGTGCATCTTTATCGGGTAAATTACTTTTCTTTAAACGCATATAATCCCACTTAATTTTCGTCTCACCACGAACTCGTCGATAAAAATTACGCTTTTGCATCGTATAAACACGATTACGATACATATTAAAGTAACGTGGCACACGTTCCGGAATATCATTGGTAATATCATCTTCTGTATTAGAACGCATTTTATGCGTTACATTAGAAGCAGGAACTAAGTAACCCGGAGCAAGTTTTAAAGCCCGCTCTGTATATTCCAAATCATCAATCCAAATAAAAAAATCTGTAATTGGTAAACCAATTTCACCAACAATATGACGTGGGAATAAAACTGAAACAAACGTCCCATTTTCTACTAACACAGGCTTAGTAAATTTTTTATTCAATGTTGTATTAAACGTACCGTATTGACGTAATACATTTCTAACTGATGGGGTCCCATCAGTGAACAAAACATTTGATGATAAGAAACTAAAGTTTTGATTTTCATTAGCAAATGCTAATAAAGGTTGCAGTGAATCTTGATGTACAATCGTATCATCATCCATTACCCAAACATAATCATCATCAGTTTGTTCATAAAAATAACGAATACCAGCATTAAATCCGCCTGCACCACCGACATTTTCAGCCAGGCGGACATACTCAATACGGTCACCCAGTGATTCTAAAAATTCCTTCGTGTCATTATCAGAGTTATTATCAACAACAATTAAGTGCGATAATTTTGGTTCAACAGATTCTAATGCTGCAATAGCTTCTTTAAGCATTGGTAATCGATTATAGGTAACAATGACTGCACTTACTTTTCCCATTTGATTACTCCTTTACCTTGTTCTTCGAATATTCCACTGACGGATGGAAAAACCAACCATGAACAACACCTTTAATTACCATTCTGACACGTAGCCATTTTTTAGGCTGTCCATTAAAGAAAATCATTAACATTTCATAGGCTATCCGAATATGAGCACGCAAAAAACGAATAAACCCACGATTACGACTAAAGTACATCCGATTTCTAAAGGCATAGAAATATCTTGGTACACGGTTAATTGAATCTAACGAAACATTAGATTCAACATTTTGTGCCATCTTATGAATAATCCGTGATGTTGGCACCATATATCCTGGTAATTGCCGTGCTGCACGTTCCGTATATTCAATATCATCCCCCCAGATAAAGAATTCTTTAACTGGCAGACCAATTTTTGCAACAATTTGACGGGTAAACATTACTGAAACAAAAGTTGCGTTTCGTAGTTGTTCCATTTCAGTTGCATCTAATGGGATTTTTTTAAAGCGGTTAATTGGAAATGGTAAATTCATTTTAGCACGAGTATTGTCAGTCCAACGCACATCTGAAGCCAAAAAGCCAAATTGATTATTAACTTTTTTAGCACCTTCAAGTAGCTCCGTTAGCGCAGAAGGCGTTGGCACAGTATCATCATCCATTAACCATACATAATCGTCATCCGTTTCTTCCATAAAGTAACGAACACCTTTATTAAACCCACCAGCACCACCAATATTCTCAGGTAAACGCACATAACGAATTTGATTACCAAGACTAGTTAAATATTCTTGTGTATCTGCTTCACTATTATTATCAACAATAATAATGTTATCTACCTTTGTATCAGAATTCTGTAACGCCGCAATAACTTCTTTTAACATCGGTAGACGATTATACGTTACTACCACAGCACTCACTGTCATGTTATTTTCTCCAAACTAAATATAATAATTTAATATTAACAAATGAACAAATACTTCGTCATTCATTACCTTAATAGATGTACTTTACTTATTTTTCTTTACGTGAAACATAAATTGGACGATGTTTTGACTCTAAATAAATATTAGAAATATATCTACCTAAAATACCAATACTCAATAGTTGCATCCCACCTAGCGCTAACACAATAACCACAATTGATGCCCAACCAAAAACTGAAGTTTCAGGATATATAATGGCTCGAATGAAAACGATGATTGCGCCAATTAACGCTAATAAGAAAGAAAACATCCCCAAAAATGAAACCAGCACTAATGGTGCTCTCGAAAAATCAATAAATCCTTCAATTGAGTAACTTAACAATCCCCAAAATGACCACGACGTATTACCAGCAACACGATCCTTATTTTCATATTCTAAATACTTTTGCTTAAAACCAACCCAAGAAAAAATCCCCTTTGAGAAACGATTATATTCTTGCATGCTTAAAATTGCATCCACCATTTGTCGTGTCATAACACGAAAGTCACGCGCACCTTCAACAATATGCGTATCTGACATGGCATTAATTAATTTATAGAACAACTTAGAGAACCATGAACGAAGGATAGGCTCACCTTTACGACTTGTACGACGTGCACCAACTGCATCCCACTCACCTGATGACACACCAGCTAACATCTCTGGTAACATTTCAGGTGGATCTTGCAAATCAACATCCATTACGGCAATAAAATCACCTGTTGCATGTTCTAAACCTGCATATAAAGCTGATTCTTTACCAAAATTACGTGAAAAAGAGACGTAATGAACGTTTTCATCTTTGGCTGCTAATTTTTCTACTTCAACCATAGTATGGTCTGTAGAACCATCATCAATATACCAATATTCTAAATCATACTCTGAAAAATTCTGATGCTCTGCTTCCAAAGCCTTATAAAATAATTCGACCGTATCTTGTTCGTTGAAAACAGGGACCACTAACGATAACTTAGACATAAATTTTTCTCTTCCTAACTAACTGTACTAGTTATAAGTATAACAAAAAAAGCACCCCTTCACGGGCACTTTTTTTAATCATTTATTTATTAAAGTGTTCTGCGATAAATTTTTTGATATTACCAATAAAGTTAGCACGTAATAAAATCGTCAAACTAAAGTAAATGATAATCCCGACAACAATCTGAATAACTGATCTAGCTGGTGTTGCCGCCATATTTATCGTCATGATAAGTAACACAATAAACATCACAATACCAGCCACAAAGTATTTCCAAACACCATTGAATAATTTAGCAAAAGACAAATCATAACGCACAACCCAAAACTGGTAAATCGTTACTGCTACTTCCGAAATAACAGTTGCAATTGCAGCACCGTATAGACCCCATAATGGAATCGTAATAAAATTCAACAAGATATTAACAAAAGCACCCACCGTTACAGATATCGTAAAATCTTTTGTCCGATTAATTGGCATTAAATATTGTGTGCCAATCACATTACTCCAAGCAATGAATAACACAATTGGCGATAAAAGCGAGATTGTCCAACCAGCAGGCAAAAAGTTAGCACCCATATACCAAATAGCCGTTTTGGGTCCTAATGCCATCATACCAAACATCAATGGCACAGCTAAGGCCGTTACAAAATCCATCGATAGATAAATTGCTTTGTTAACAGCCTTCATGTTGCCTTTTGAAAAATAACTGGCAACACGTGGTAACATAACCGTTCCCATCGCTGTCACTAACGCAAGTGATACTTTCACTATTTTATCAGCATTTTCATAGAATGCGGCTGAGTCAATCGTGCTATTTTGGAATAATGGCAACATTGTTTTATTCAGTTGTAAATAAACCTGTGTTGCAATTGTTGGTATAAATAAACCAATCGTTGGTAATAAATGACGTCGTAGATCCAAAGTACTGATTTTTGGGAACTTAACCTTACCTGGTATATAAAACCACATCGTAATATTACCAACAACTTGCGTTAGAGCTAATAGTAAAATATAACGATTAACATCAGCTGGTGACTTCACAACTAAGAAAATTAAGATAACCATCGCAATTTTAACTAGCGAATTACGAATAACTGTTTTCTTAAAATCTTCCAAGCCCATAAAATACCATGAAATATCAAGCAATCCTGAAACAATCACCCAAGTTTGTAAATACAATTGGTGATTATTTTGACTAAATTCACCTGATACATTTCGCATGCTATAAATAAATAATATGTAAAGTGCTATTGAAATTAAACTAACAATTGTGTGCAATAGTTGAATTTCCCAAAAGCGCTTATTTTGTAATGCAACATCATCACGGACATACGCAATTTCACGTTGCCCATAAAGTGTAATTCCTAACGTTGCAAACAATAAGAAATAACTAACAATTGAATTTGTCCAAGCTTGAACACCCATTCCTGACGCACCTAAAACATGCGAAAGATAGGTCATTGTAATTAAGGGCGCTAACACCGTTAGTAATTGATAAAATACATTGTATAAATAATTTTTAACAACTTGCATATTTTCCTCTATTCATACAGACAGGTTGCTCACTCACCTGTATTCCTATTATTAGGGTAATAACCTTTTAACAACTGGGATTCTTTGTAAAATTAATATCATGATGACACTTAACAGCCACACAATCAACGGTAAAATAAATAGATGTACCCATGATGATGCCGACAAACTAAATACATGTTCAATTATCATAATCAAAAATTCATGAATCACATATACACCTAGTGAAACACCCGAGAGTTTGCGTAGCCATGTTGCAACCTTTGCGGATGGTTGCCAGGTTATATCAAATCGGTGTTGTGTCCACGCCCAAATACCTAAAGGAATGAAGAAACCACCAATTGAAAAGACACTATACACATCACGAACTGTTTCACCACGTATAGCTGACAGCACAATTGTGGTTAAAATCATAAAAATGATACTTAATCCAGTACCAGCATATAACCAATACCGTACTTTTTTAGTTATCTCAAACGTATGTAAATACCAACCAATAAAGAAAATACCAACACCTGTTGACAAAACCAATGGCACATTATTGACCATTTGATCTGGTGTACGTTGCAACAACATATAGCCATAATTAATAATACCAACGCCGATAACATATAAAGTGATGATATATGTCACAACTTTTTTATTAGCTTTTGTTGCCAATACTGATAAGAAAGGCATTGCAATATAGATTGGAATCACAAAATAGAAGAACCAAAAAATAGGTTGTATCGTATCATATTCTATCCCATTGATAAATCCTTTAATCGACCAATTATCTTGATGCATGACAAAATGATTCCACGCATACCAAATAAATGACCAAAAAATAAATGGCAGCAACACACGAAGCATTCTTTTTTTGAAAAAAGTTTTCGTATCATAACGATCACGATAATTTAACAAATTAGCACCCGATATCATGAAGAAAATTGGTACTGCCCAGATAAATACAACTTGAATAATTAAACTAATATACCAACTAGGGTCATGTGGCTTATACTCAAAAGCATATTCTGATGTATGTAACCATAATACCGCCATCGTTGCCATAATGTTTAATATATCCATATAGTAGTAATGCTTTTTTTGATTATCTACTAGGATTGGTTTTGCCATATTTTCTCCCACTCTCATTGTTAAGTCATATTTCTTAATCTTTTGGTTTCACATATAGCGCTGTCGTTAACACAATTAACCATAATTCATATGTCACAGTGCGCTACTTTATAATATCCAAAAATAAAGACCCAATCAACCGAAGATGACTGAGTCTAATTACTTTAGTGCTTTTCATCATGTGCAAAATTAAAATCTGCTGGTATATCAAATTCTTTCTTAACAGTATTAAATGCTGCATTGAATACTTGGTCCATATCATAATAACGATATTGACCTAGACGACCACCAAAAATAAATTGTGCTGAATGCTGACGTGCTTCTTTTGCATATTGCTTATACAAATTTGTGTTTTTCTCATCATTAACTGGATAATAAGCTTCCTTTGAACGATCCCATTCTTGTGGGTATTCCTTCGTCACAATAGTGACACCATCATCTGACAAACCATCAAAATGCTTCCATTCCATCACACGCGTGTAAGGTGTTTCTGCATCAGTATAATTAATAACTGAGTTACCTTGGTAGTTATCAACATGCTTCAATTCTGATTCAAAACGAACTGAACGATATTCTAATTCACCAAACTTGTAATCGAAGAATTGATCAATCATTCCGGTATACACAATACGTGGGAATTCAGCAATGTATTCATCTTTGTGATCAAAGAAATCTTCATTGACACGAACATCGATTAAATCATTGTCCAACATCTTTTCAAAGATTTGTGTGTAACCACCTACTGGGATACCTTGGTAACGGTGATTAAAGTAGTTATTATCGTAAATGAAACGAACTGGTAGACGCTTAATAATGAATGCTGGTAGCTCAGTTGCCTTACGTCCCCATTGCTTTTCTGTATAACCCTTAACCAACTTTTGGTAAATATCAGTACCAATCAATGAGATAGCTTGTTCTTCCAAATTACGTGGCTCACGATCACCTAATTCAGCTAGTGCTGCCTTTTTTTGCTCTTCAATCTTAGCTTGTGCTTCAGCAGGTGTCTTAGTTCCCCACATCTCATAGAATGTATTCATATTAAATGGTAGGTTGTATAGTTCACCCTTATAGTTAGCAACAACTTGATTTTGATAACCATTAAATTCAGCAAATTGATTAATATACTCCCAAACTTCTTTATTATCAGTATGGAAGATATGGGCACCAAAGTCATGGACCGTAATACCATGTTCTGTATGTGTATACGTATTACCTGCAATATGTGGACGCTTTTCAACAATTAATGAGCGCTTACCACGCTTTGCTGCTTCATAAGCAAAAATTGCACCAAATGGGCCTGCACCAACAATTAGATAATCATAATTTTTATCGTTTAAAGTCATTTTTATTATCCCCTATTACATCTTTATATAAAATACATTAAATATACTCTATCATAATTTATGATTCCACAACCTTAAAAATGAACCTTTTTGCGACCATTTTTGAAAAATTTTCGTTTCAAAAATTGCGTTCCTTTATCAATCCAATTTGTTTTTTCAGTTGTGATAATCGGATATTCCGCAAATGTTTTTTGTTCCGTGTACAACCAAGTATCCATTAAGCGTTCAGATAGAAAACCAAAAACGCGTTGCTCTTGACCTTCGTACTCACGGTACGGAATACGCTTTTCAACTTCATCTAATACATCAAACATAAATGATGTATATGACTGAAAGTTTTCCTGGTTCATAATACTCATATTAAACAAATGGGCCCGCTTTGATTGTCCCATTGTGATAAATGCCTCGTAATAAGTTGGAAATTTTTCTTTTATCACATCTGCCATCACAAAGTATGGTTCATTCTTATGCGCATTCAAATAATGATTTTTTTGGCTTTCAATATAATAATTACGTTGCTTCGGTAATAACACGTCCACTTTTTTCAGTGCTGTGCGAATTTGTGCTTCTGATAGAATATTATTCAAATCATGACCACCCTTACTACCAAGGTAGCGCCGGTAATGTACTAAACCAATAATATCTTCGTCTTGTAAGTTGTTTTTTGCCCAATACAAAGCTGTTAATTCATTATAAAACGGATTCATTTTTGACATATTTTTCCCAGTATTATCTTTTAAATAACCTGCAGGAATTTGATCTCGTAAATCCGCACCCACCATAATGGGGTAATAAGCCGCCTCATCAGGGATTTGATATGGTTTATGTGTTGCTATCAAAACTTTCATACAATTATATTTCCTTACTTGCTACTAACTTCATCTTCTGCTAAATGAATAACTCGCCAATAGAAAAATAGCATTAATAAAATTGGCCATGATGTCACGTTGGCAGGTGTTACTGCTGCCACTATTAAAATAGCTGCTGTTGTGACAAAAAATGCCTTAATAACAATCCGATAAAACACAATATGTTCAGGATTATTTAATTGTCCCAATGACTTTAAGACGGTCATTGCACGCTTGATCAAGCCAAATAATAACCAAGCACCAGTAGCCATAAATAATAATCCATACCGTGCTAACCAACCAAACACATCATTTAAAATTGGATATGATTGATTTTTATACACTGCCATGTATTCATAATTATTCTTAGACCATTGTGGTAAGTTGTCTACAATGTACGGACCTTCATATCCATAACCTACTCCCAACAATGGATGATGTAACCAGGCACCGATTAGACCAATCGTACCACCTAAACGATTATCAGTGCCACCTTTTTCAAACAGCCACCGATTAAGTAATTCATTAACTGATGGCATTGCAACATATGCAAGCGCACTACCTACCAAGGCTATCATCCCCAAAACAAACAACCACAATTTTTGATTTCTAGGTGCCATTAACCAATACAGCAACGCTAAAATAAAAATAATTAAAAAGCCAGTGGTTGTTTTAGCATAAAGTAAGACTAAAGCAATAAAAATAACAATTAACCAAGATAATATATACAATTTACGATGATTTTTAAACGACTTTATCGGTTCTTGAATAATCATCAATAATAATGGTGCAAATGCTAACCCTAGTAACAATGCCAAAAAAGATGCTTCGGGCTCTAATCCATTTAAACGGAATAATGTGGTCACATAACTACCATTATTATAAAAGTCACGATCTAACCAATGACGCTCAAACAGACTCGCTATAGCATTTGTTATTCGACTAAAGCGTCCAACTCCGAGTAAAAACAGAATTTGTGGCACTAGAACAATAACTGAATAACCAATAATCGTCCAAATAACACTTTTAACAAATTTTTTTGCATCATCAAATGATTGAATCGCCATTTTTTGAACAGTGTAGGCTACCCAAATAACCAAAATCATTTGAATAAAGGATACTAAACTGTGTAATAAACCATATGTTTGCTGACTATTCCCTATTTTCACTGATTGGTAGGCCATCAAACATAACTGTACAACCACAAACACACCCCAAAGACGTAAAGTGGTTGTTTTGGGTAATACCGTGCTTAATAACTGTGGTTGTACATACAATTTACCTAATATATATAATCCAAAAACCGCAATCGCAATTTGAGCAAACGAATCAAAGAAGAAAAATGTATACGTCTTTGGAAGCATTGCAAATGGCATTAACCAAGACATCATATAAAACTCCTTTTTAATTCTTTACTGCTTTCATATTTTTGTAGATGCCGGTAAAGAATGCCAAAACAATTCCCACAGCCAAACCAACAACTAAACCAAACAATGCTGCTTTCTTTGGTGAACCGCCAGAAACAATTGTCGCCGTTTGTGCATTTTTAGCTGATGACATTAATTCTGGTTGTGGCATATCAGCAATTAATTTTGGTGCATTCTTAGCGTATGAATCCGTATAAGCATTCACCATCTTCACTGCTTTAGTGCCCTTATCAATACCAGATATTTTTGCTTTAATTAACAAAGTAGTTTCTGGTGATGATAAGGTTAATGCTTGGCGCAATTGTGCGCCAGTCACCTTAACGTGTTGCTTTTTTAATTGTGCAACAGCAGGGTCAATAATTGTACGATCTTTTCCGATTTCTCGATAAGTTTTTAACATCCAAGCGTTTCCATTAACTTGTGAATTAGGATCCTTAGCATTGCTATCAATCTTACCAACATACATTGTGCGTGTAGCACTAACATTAATTGATGATGGTTGCTTGTTAATAAAGAACATCCCCATTGCACTAATAATGCCTAAGATAATAATCCACCAAGCATTACGAAGCAAATGCTTAAATAAATCGGTAACAGTAAATTGATTATTCATTTCTATTATTCCCTTTTAAACTTAAAATTTCTGATTAAATTTTAATCAGTTAAAAATTAAAACTTATTATTTCTAATTATACAGGAGAAATAATAAGTTTTATAGTTGAATACGCTACATTGCGCCTTCACCCTTAAAAACAGCGATAACTGTCATAAACAAAATTTTGAAATCAAACCATAAGTCAGCTTGATCAACATAGCCAATTTCTAGCTCAGCACGTTCTGGATATTGTATTTCACTCCGCCCACTAGCTTGCCAAAGGCCCATTGCGCCTGGTTTAACTGATAGGAATTTATCAACATCATCCCCATATTCAACCAATTCTTTTTCTACTACTGGACGTGGACCAACAATACTCATCTCGCCATTTAAAATGTTAATAAACTGCGGTAATTCGTCAATAGATGTTTTACGTAAAAAAGCACCAAATTTCGTGATGCGTGGGTCCTCTTCAGTTGGTAATTTATAGCCATTCGCAACGAATTTTGCGTATAAGTCTTTATTTGCATATAATTTTTCTTCAGCACCTACGACCATCGAACGAAACTTATAAATACCGAATTCTTGATGCCCCATACCAACGCGTTTTTGTTGATAAAAAACAGGACCTTTATTATCACCAAATAAATAAAATAATGATATCACTAAGAAAACTGGGGATAAAATGATCAACGCAAATAATGCTACTGAAATATCTAAAAACCGCTTTGAAAAAATATAACTTTTTTCTGACAAATCAAAATCTCCTTTGCAATCAAAAAACATTACAAATACTTTGCATCAAATTCTGAATCTTGTGATGTCAAAATCTTAGGCCCCTCATTTGTAATGGCAATCACATGTTCATATTGCGCTGACCAAGAACCATCCTCTGTTGTAACTGTCCAACCATCTTCTGTCGATGTATTGACTTTCCAGCCACCCAAATTAACCATTGGTTCAATCGTAATCGTCATACCTGGCTTCAAACGCAACCCATGACCAGCTTTCCCATAGTGTGGGATTGCTGGTTCTTCATGCATAGTTGGCTGAATACCGTGACCAACATATTCACGGACATTACCGTAGCCATTTTCTTGCGTCACATATTGATCAATTGCGGCACCAATATCACCGACACGATTACCTACTTGCGCCTGATCAATACCAATATAAAGTGCTTTTTTTGTAACAGCCATTAATTTTTCCACTTGATCAGATACTTGACCAACTGCATATGTCCAGGCTGAATCAGAATAGTAGCCATCAAGGTCGACAACCGTATCAACTTTGACAATGTCACCTTCTTTTAGATACAAATGTTTACGTGGAAAGGCATGTGCCACTTCCTCATTGACCGATACAGTTGTTGCATATTCAAATCCTTCGAACCCGATTTGGGCAGCACGACCACCATGACTTTCAATATAGTGACGACTAAACTTTTCAATCTCCCATGTTGAAATACCTGGTTTGATTAAATTCCGAAGTCCTTTATGCATACCTGCAATAATAGCACCAGATTTCTTCATCCCTTCGATTTCTCGTTGTGATTTTATTGTAATCATTTATCTATAACCTGCTTTTCTTAATTCAGTTTAATTACTTGTATTATACGCTTACTTGTACAATTGTTGCTAATTTTTACATTATCTTATAAAAAAAGATTGAGACAAAAAGATGCCCCAACCTTTTGTATTATACTAAATTAAAATTCAACTTAAATATATCATTAAATTGATATTCTTAACGCAAATAAAATGTATTATCATTACCGAAATAATACCAGTGGCCATTTATTTTTCGATGACCTTGTACAGCACGGCCATCTGATCCCACATAATAGCGGTAACCCCAAGCACTCTTCCATTTATTTTCTTGACGAACACCTTTTTCAAACCAGTAGTAAGCACCCATGTAAAATCTAAATCCTGTAAATAATTGATTATTTTCAAACCAGCGCCATCCCTGCGGGGTATCCAAATATCCTTGGCGCTTGGTATTAACTTTAGTTAAAACACCTTGTTCATTCGCTAGAAAATGTTGCTTATTGATGGTTACTTTTTGATTTGTTTGTAGATAAAACGTCCCATTATCACCAAAGTAATATTGCTTTTGATTAATAGTTTGTAATCCCTGCACAGCTCGTCCATCAAAGCCAACATAATAGCGATTACCCCAGGCACTTTCCCATTGATTGACTTGACGAACACCATTTTTAAACCAATAATAAGCACCCCTATAAAACCTAAATCCTGTGAAAAGGCGTCCTTTTTCATACCAACGCCATGCCGTACCATCATCAATGTATCCTTGATAATGAGTCGATTCTTTTTTTCAACTGGTTTAGTTGGCAAAACTGGTTTTGGCTGCGTCTCATGCTCATTATTTTGTATTGCATCATTCACGTTAGTTGTCGTTGCCTGTTCTTCTAAGAATTGTGAACCATAGTCAACAGATACATCAAATACGCCTGTTACGCCTGGAAAATTCGTATTAGAATTCCATTGCCACGCACCATATTGTTGATGCCATAAATTATCACTAGTCGGATTATAAGGATACGAAGCCATCCATATATTGCGATTACCAAATAAATTCACGTCTAATTGGATTTGCGAAATGTAGTATGGCGCTGTATACAACATTTGACGCTGATAGCCAAGTGCTGTTAAACGATTACGAAACGCCAAAGCATTATTTGTAACATTTCCTGCCTGTGTCTGTGAATCTTCTAAATCATTTGCTAAAACAGTTGTGGTTGGCAGACCCAGCTTTTGAACTTGATTCGCAAAATAATCGGCTTCTTGATATGCTTCCTGTGGTGAGCGATATTTGGCATAGTGATAAGCTAAAACAATTAATCCTGCAGCGCGCGCATTTGAAATCTGAGTTGCTGCCACTGGACTAACATAATAATTTCCTTCAGTTAGCTTAATAATCACTCCCCGCACACCATGCGCCTTCATTTTTTGAAAATCAGTTACTGATAGTGTTTTATTCCACGACGACACATCAACCAAATCCATTCGTGGTTTGTTTGCTTCGCCTGCTGTGATGTTGGGGACACTATTTGCCGTCACATCATTTGTAGATAATGCATACATGCCAACTATACTAGTTGCGGCAATCATCACGATTTTTTTTAAGTTATTCATATTTTCACCTTAATCATTTAACATAATTAATTTGCTGCTTTCGTTAGGATAATAAAATCAGCACTGTGCACAAGCGCTTTTTTAGAATACTACATCGGGTGAGTCGTATATGAATAACTTTTTCTGTTTCATTAAATTTTTAGTCAATATTCCAGTTGTATTTGAGATTTAACATATTTTCCAAAAAAAATTTGCTTTTTTACATAAATAAATTTAGATAACCGTCATAAAAAAAGAGTCTGAATTTACGAAAAATTCAGACTCTATCCTATTACAGAAACGTCATCAAAATATTCTTCAATGCTGCTGCTGCTTCATCCCCATCATGAGGATTATATTTTTTAGTAAGCTCTTGTAAAAGATGATAATCATAATCATCCTCTTGGAGCAATTGCATCAATTCAACTTCTGAGTAAGCAACCGGTAAATTCAAATCTTTTTTTGCATCTAGATAAATGCCCCGACGCGCACAGTACTCACTAACATCTGGCTGGAATAAATAAATTTTTTTCCCATACACTGAAAAATCAAAAAAGACACTTGAAAAATCGGTAATCAACGTATCAGCAATCATAAATAGCTTGTACAAGGAATAATTTTCTGCAGTAATAATCTGTCCTTGTTTCATACCATCGGTAAAGTAATGCCCACGATAAATGACTGTATAGTTTTCGGATAATTTAGCCAACGTTGCTTGTGTTAAATTAGTTTGTTCTTTTGCATCATACCCTCTAAAAGTCGGTAAATACAATAACACTGGTTTATCAGACTTAATGCCTAGCTGATACTTAATTCTTGCTGGTGTAATATTTTGTTCATACCGTTTAACAATATTTTTACGCAGCTGCCCTTGGGTTACAAATTGCTTGGTTCTAGGAAATACTTCTCTGAACTTCGCTAAATCATAATCACTATACGTAAACATGAAGTCAAATTGCACATGATCATACCAATACTGTACTAACTTAGATAACCCGACTTCTGAATGGCCTAACGCTTTAAGTGGGACACCATGCCAAAACTGAATATAAATATGTTCCTTATGTTCAAACGGTATTAAACGATCAATACTCGAATTAGCAATCCAATATTTGGATTTTAACAAATGATAGAAAAAAGTTGGTGAATTAGATGATATTTTCCGACCTAATTCTGGTTGTTTATACAACTTTGGTTTATTAAGTGCCCAGACCAACTCATAGTCCGCAAAATCCGGATCAGTACGTAACATGTTATACGCCTCTTTGGGCGTGTCTGAATATTGTCGTCCACTATATGAGATGAATAATATCTGTTTTTCATTTGGTTTGATAAATAATTGTAAGAATTTAACCAATATCAAAGTGCCCGTCAGATAGCTCATTCCAAAAAAGGACGAATTTTTAATACGATTCTTTATTTTTTGTGCTCGACCCATTCTATTACCATGTACCCTTAATTTAGTTACTTTAAGTGTAACAAAAATATGTTGCCATCATGTCACAAATTTCACATTTTCTAACTTATTTTGTTTCTTGCATCACTTCTGAACCACGATTAACAATCAAATAAGCATTTCCTTGATTATCCCAACCTTGTGATTCAAATTCACGCGTGCTGTAAACTTTCGTATAAACACCACTACTGATGTCAGCCTGTTTTAAAGTACCATTGGGCCATTTATCAGCTGGTAGCGCATAATAAATACCATCAGTTAGATAAAAAAGTTGTCTTGTTTGATTCTTAGTTGCTAAAAATTGACCAAAATAACCTGGTTTTTGACGTACAACAGTATTTGATATGGCCATATAAAATCGACCATTCTTAATACGGCCATGGTATAACATCAAATCGCCTGCTTTCACATTTTTAGCTGCTAATTGCCGTTTTGTCTTATCTGAAACCATACCTACCATTGCAACATTTCCTTGATCATCAATGCTTAAATTATGTTCACCATGAAATGATTGTTTATTTTTCTTATCCTTAAAAATAAATTTGTGTCGTTCACTCGGATACAATGTTTTTAAATCAACTTGTATTAACTGTTGCTGTCTTGATTTTTTAGTTAGTGATACTAGCCATAGCTGTTTTTGCTGTTGATTGAATGACACAGCTTGACCATGTCCCATGTAAAACTCAGGACCGATAACAATTGTTTGTAATAGTTGCTCGTCTGCCGTCGTTGCAAATTTATGATCATTGATTTTTTGTTCCAACTGACGTAAATTATCACTACCATTTTGCCAAATACCTAGTTCTTTAAGTCTTTTAACATCATAGCGAACAATTCGACCATAACTTTTATGTGCTTGCGATTCATACATAACATATAAATATTGTCCATTCATTACACTGCCCTGTGGTAGTTGCCAATTAACTAACTTCGTTGATTCTGTTGGTAACAATAATGCTGTTTGGAAGCCTTTAATCTCATTATTTACTGAACGATCATTTTCTTTAAAAGTTGTCACATTACGATGACTGGCAATGTAGCGTGGTTTCTTTAAATATGACAACCCCGTCTTAGGTGCTTGAACAACCTGATATTTTTTGGGCTCGATACGACTATTTTGAAAAACATTTCCCCAGTCACTGGTTTTAATCTTAGTGTTAGGTTTACTTAAAACTCGCCATTTCGTGGGTGTAACACGTGAAGGTCTTACGACTGATGCACCACTTTGGTCTTGTAATTCCATTGTGATTTGATCTTGTGCTTTCAATTTCCTACTCAATTGCGCTTCAAATGGTTGGTTCAACATAATATCAGTATTTAATAACGTTTCTTGTTTATTTTTTACAACAAGACGATAGACCCTGGATTCTGATGATTGTGAATCCGTAATAGTCCCTTTAATCTCCTTGTTACCAGTTTGCATCTGCACGTTCTGTTTTAAGTTAACAGTTGTTAGGCTATCATTTGTTTGCCCATAAATTGTATGAACTGCTACCTGACTACTCATTATGACAACAATCAGCATCAGCACCAATTTTTTAAATAACATCATGGTCGCTTTCCTTCCATTTATCGTATAAAACAAAAATTATGAACTTCATTTTTACATGTCGTCCATAATTTATTGTCATTTTGCTTAATATTACATATCTTTACGAATTAATGCACGTTTAATCGCTTTTTTACTTACTTTAAACGGTTGATTGTCAATGCTATCTAAGGGCATAACCATCACAATTGCTGGACTAACATCACATACTAAATAATTCATATCTGAACGTAATATTTGATTATTGGTCAATTCAATTGTTTGACTAACAGTAAACACATCATGCACCATGAGCTTTTTTGATTGCTGATGATTAATAAAATGTCTACTTAAAAAACGAATTATCCAAAATATCATGGCAAATTTGGCCGATGATTGTAATTGATTTGATTGTTTGATAACGATGCGTCGATTGCTTTTCTGCATTAAAGATTGTCCTTCTTATCTATCTACTAACCACTAAAATTTAAATCATACATTATAAATATACCATACATCTCCAAGACACCTGCTTAATAAAAAAGATGAAACAGTTTCCTATTCCATCTTTCATTGGATTAATGATGTGTTTGCAATATCATTGCGTATTCGATAACCATTGCTTGTAGACTTTCATCCTGTAAAGTTTGTGCGTATGTTGCTAATTTCATCGGCGTTACTTGTGGATTATCAATCTTCTTTAAAATCTCACGTTTCTCTTCATACGCTATCTCAGCACCTTGTAATTGTGTGATTAATTGTTGACGTGCCCGCGCTACTTGTCGATTATCAGCTTGCACGCTAACTATTTTTTCATCACTACCCATTAATAGCAATTCATAACTATCATCTACTGTAAACGCATGGCCCTTAAATCTATATTGACGATCATTAGGTACAATCTTGTTCGGATCATCAACAATCGTCTTAAAGTGCCCATCAATTATAGCTATATCTGTTTTGGCAATTGCATGACCAACATGTTCATACATCGTATATGTATTATTAGCATTACCATAAACATGAATTTCGATTTCTACAGGTAATTCGTCGATTTGTTGCATTGGATCAGCTACCATTGGTACAATTGCACCAACTTTAGCAAGTACTGGAATATTCGCCAAAGTACGTGACATTTTAATAGTTGTTGCGCCACTCTTATACTGACCAACTAAAATAGTACTTGAAGCAAGTGGCTGATTATCAATTTCATCGCCTTGATAAAGGATATCACTGAAGATATCCATCCATTGTCCCTCAGGTAACCAAACATCTACGGTTCCAGTATTACTTATCTTATTTTGTGGTGTCGTAATTGGTGCAACCATTAATTGGCTACCAAACATGTATTGATTTTTATACAAATAACTTTCTGTATTATCTGGATATTGATAGTACATCGGTTCTACTAGTGCCCTATTATGCAAATTTGTTATAATATTAGCACTATCTAAATAGGGTATTAATTTACCACGCAAACGTAGATAGTTATCCATGTATTGACGAACATCTTCGCGGAACTTCCAAGGCTCTTTACCAGAAAATGGATTATCTGAACTATGCAATCGATTAATTGGACTAAAAACACCATATTGAATCCAACGAAGTGCTAATTCAACATCAAAACTTCCTTTCATATGGCCCCCAATATCATGGCTCCACCATGTATAACCAATATTCGTTGCCATGCTAGTGAAATATGGTTGGAAATTCAATGAAGCCCATGTAATAAAGGTATCCCCTGAAAAACCAATTGGATAACGATGTGACCCTGGTCCTGCATAACGTGATAAGATAAGCCCCTCGCCATCATGTGATTGCGCATTATCAAGATAATGATAATGATTCAAATTCCAAAGTGGCTCTACTTTTTCTTTATTACGACTTGTCCCTTGTTGCCAATCCATCCACCAAAAATCAATCCCCTGTTTCTCTAATGGGTGATGTACCTTTTCAAAATAAGCCTTTCTAAACTTTATATTGTCTAAATCAAAGGGAGCTGATTCTTCATGTTCGATATCTAAACCTAAATACTTCGCAACAGCAGGATAACTATCTTCAAAAGCCCTAATACCACCAGCTGGGTGTGTATTAATTGTCACATGGCGATGTTGCTTTTTTAGTTCAGCCAAAAAGCCATCCGGATCTGGGAATAGATTTCTATCCCAAGAATATCCAGTCCAAGTACTACCAAAACGTGACGGAACGTCTGTCGTACGATGCCAATCCATATCAATAACTGACACGTTAATTGGTACTCGTTCTTTATCAAAGTCGTCCATCAATTTTAAATACTCATCTTGTGTATACTTATAGTAACGACTCCACCAATTACCTAATGCAAAACGCGGTAAAATTGGTGTTTTACCACTCAATTTATAAAAATCGGCTAAAGCTTCTCGATACTCACGCCCGTATGCAAAAAAATACCCATCAACTTGTTCTGTCACGCGCTGTGTAAATTCATTATCTGCAATTGCAAATGATTCGGTGTCGTCTAAATAAGCATACCCGTTTCGACTCATAATACCAGTATCTACTGCTATTTCTCCATCTGCATGGTCTAACGTTGCAAAAGTACCACCTAAATTGCCATCTTCATCTTCACCAAAATACCAACGACTATCATGCAGTGTATATTGATATTTAGCATCAATCCATAAGTTACTTGACGCAAACTCACCACCATCATAATACAAGTGAAAATATTTTGTTTCTATTTCTAATAAATGGCCATCATTATGCTCTTTTAACGTATAATTAACATCCCCAAATATACGATTTTGGACTAACTGTGTTTGCCGATCTTCAAAACGGCCATCTTGTGCATACTCCAACCGAATTAGTCGATCTGTTAACAAGGTAAACCGATATGTCTCACCTTGAATGAAATTATGTGCCATTAAAAATGCTCCCCTTTACTAAATTGTCTTGCTTCACAACGCTCCCAAAATAAGGGTAAACGTTTTCATTTTAAAAAACAAGCATTTCGAATTCGTAGTACTACGCTTCTTTTACATCTTCATCCATAAAAGCTATATAATATAGTTAAAAAAATGAGAGGCATTCTTCCAATGAGTTTAACTGTAAATCTATACTATACTGGCAAAGATGGCAGCGCCAAGAGATTTGTTGATGAGATGATTAATAGCGGTGTTGTTGCGAAAATACGTCAAGAGCCTGGGAATTTAAAGTATCATTATTTCCAATCATTATCAGACCCTGAAACAATTTTACTGATTGATAGCTGGGAAAATCAGACGGCTTTAGATAAACATCATCAATCGTCTATGATGAAAGATATTGCTAAACTTCGTGATAAATATGATCTACATATGCATGTTGAGCGTTATCGTGAAGATGATGCATCAAATGATACCGATAGCGACTTCATTCGTCAATAATATAAAATGAGGCGCTTCACTGAAATGTGATAGCGCCTCATTTTTGTTATTAATTATTTTTAATATCTATCGTTACCTTTACAAATTTAGCAAAGTCATCGTTTTATCCCACAATTTCTCTTGCAACACAACATCATTGACTTGTGGATTTACCTTATTAGACAATTTTTGCTTACTATAATATTGACCTGATTGCCACGTAACGTCTGGTGTGCCTTCAATAAAATAGCACAATGTCTTACCACCAGTCTCAGCACTTGGTAAGACTAGTTTACCCAAAGCTGATTGATAAATTTGACGCCAATTTTTTTGACCATTAGAAAAATTAGTTCTAATAACACCTGGATGAAATGCCACTGTCTTTAATCCTTGATCATGATAACGACGCTGTAATTCCTTAGTAAACAATAAGTCAGCTAACTTCGAATCCCCATATGCTTTACTAGCATTGTATTTACCATCGTTATTGTTCAAATTATCTAAATCAATGTGCCCATACAACTTATGCGCAATACTTGATGTATTGATAACCACTGCTTGTTGCTGATTAAGTTGTGGCAACAATAAATTAGTTAGTAAAAACTGGGCTAAATAATTTATTTGAATTGTACGTTCAAAGGCATCTTCAGTCAGTGCAAAGTCATCAAACAGCCCACCAGCATTATTAACCAAAATGTCGATTGGTTCATCACCTAAAGTATGCTTTAACATATCAGCTAAATGACGCACTTGCGCTAACTTTGCAAAATCGGCGATAAAATATGGTGCTTGTACTTCCTTTGCAACTGCTGCCGTCTTATCACGATTACGTCCAACTAAATATAGATTATAATTTTCATTATTGGCTAACTGCCTGGCCGCGGCTGCACCAATACCATCTGATGCACCAGTAATAATCACATTTTTCTTAGACATATAAAACAGTTCCCCCTTCGCTACGCTTGATCAATAATTTCTAAAATTTGTTGTATTGCTGGATCCCAGACTCCCCACTCATGTGCACCAGGTACTTCCAAAAATTCATGGGTGAGTCCTTGTTTCTTAATTTGTTGGTCCAGTGTCTGATTCATGGCATAAAATGGATCTTCTACCCCACAAAGTTGCCAAATTGCAGGTGCATTCGTGGTTTGTTGAGAGATTAAATAGGCAATATCATTATCTGATTCAATTACCTGTTCAGGTGACCCAAATAAACGACGATACCAACCATCACGTTCCGGCTTATTTTGCCAACTTCTCACGATATCAGGCATCGCTGATAGCGCAAAAATTTGTTTAAACTGGTTCGGATGCGTTAAACCGACTTTTAATGCACCAAAACCACCCATTGATACACCAGCAACATAACATTTATCTGGATCAGTTGGCAAATTAAACCATTGTCGACAACATTGTAATACTTCATCAGCAATGTAATCAAAATACTGACTACCACCTACTATGTTTGTATAATAACTTCGGTCAGCTCGTGGCATGATAATTGTAATTTGCGTTTTGCTAACATATGAAACCAAGCGTGTTTGATCTATCCATGAGTTTTCATCATCATGTAGACCATGTAGTAATAACAATATTTTACCCGTGCCTTTTGGTTGATTAGGTAAAATCACATTAACTCGTGTATTCATCTGTAATTTTTCTGAATAAAACTCAAGTCGATTAATTGCCATATTATTCCCCTTTGGCATCATTCTATCATATTAAAAAAAGCTATTGTCAATCGTTACATGACAATAGCTTTTGATAGTTATACGTGCCCTACTATTATTTCAACTTTTGCTTTCACTAATTAATGAAAACAATATTCGAACCAATTAATCTGACATACATCTAAAGCAGACGCCTAGTTACACTTTGGACGACTTAAGTATTCGAACCAATTAATCTGACATACATCTAAAGCCAAAGCAGTTGCAAGGTAGAAGCTCATAGTGTATTCGAACCAATTAATCTGACATACATCTAAAGCATCTTCATCATCATTCAATAAGTTAAAAATGTATTCGAACCAATTAATCTGACATACATCTAAAGCTGATGATTTTGATGATTACGATTTTAATGAGTATTCGAACCAATTAATCTGACATACATCTAAAGCAACCTGCTTAGCTTCAATTGGAATAGCAATGTATTCGAACCAATTAATCTGACATACATCTAAAGCAGAACGCATGTTCGTATTATAAAAACGTAAATCTTATTACTTTAGGTCATCACTCCTAAAATCAACAAAATCACCATCTATAAAGTACGTCACTACATCATCTGTAGTAATTTCATGAATTGCACTTGAAAGCGTCAAACTAACTAGTAATATCGAAACATTTTTTATTTTAGCTTCATTTGCTAATAATATAATTTGCTCATCAGACAAATAATATCTAGCATTGATAAACACATATAAACTGCTATCGGATAACCGATTAGCAATATCTATAATATACTCAATTATATCATAAACTGATTCACATTTTAAATTTTCAATTGATAAATCTAAATATTTTAGTAACTTAAGTACATCAAAATTTTCAGTAATTCTAAAAGGTAAATCATTATCAAAAATAACCTGTAATATATTATTTTTTATTGAAAAATCCGCAGTCTGTAATTGTTGCATTAAATCATTATCACAATGTCTGACCAATATTGCTCCTATGTCAATAAATGGCACATATTTTTCTAAACACTCGTTCTAATTCTGTCGGAATTAAACCAACTGATGTAATTTGAGGTTCGGATTACCAAGTCCTCAAAATTGGAAAAAGTTGTTTGAAAGGCAAACTCTCTCTTCAACAATGAGTGAAAAGCTTCAATTGGCCCATTATCATAAGGATAACCTTGTTTTGAGTATGAGTGGCTAATC